>NZ_CP042912.1:657084-1314168 GCF_008087665.1 Mariniblastus fucicola | reverse complement strand
ATCACGCCAACAGTGCCGCGGAGGCGTCCGCATGAATGGTGCTCTCAAACTGGCCTCACGCTACATTTTGTATCATCGCGGGCGTTCGCTGATTCTGATGAGCTGCATTTTTCTCACGCTGGTGTTGCCAGTGTGTTTGGGAATTCTGCTGCGACAGTTCAGCCAACAGATCGCAGCCCGAGCCGAATCGACTCCGGTTGTCGTGGGCTCGAAAGGCAGTCAGCTGGATCTGGCATTGCACGCGATTTACTTTTCCCGGGCCCCCGAGACTGCGATCACGTTCGCCGAAGTCGACAGGATACGCGATTCGGGTTTGGCGACACCGATTCCGCTGCATGTAAAATTCAAGGCTCAGGGTTTTCCGGTCGTCGGGACATCACTGGAATACTTTTCGTATCGAAATCTCGAAATCGAATCGGGCGAGTCGCTGGCGATGCTGGGTGACTGCGTCGTCGGTTCAGGAGTCGCCAACAGCCTCGACGTCAAACCGGGCGACCAGATTCTCACCGACCGCGGCAGCGTTCTTGATCTGGCTGGCGAGTATCCTTTGAAACTGAACGTCGTTGGAGTCTTGGGCCGTTCCGATACAGCGGATGATAAAGCGATCTTTGTGGATCTGAAGACTGCGTGGGTTATCGAAGGTCTGGGCCACGGACATCAGGACCTTGAGAATGCTGAGAACGAAGGTGACGTTTTGGGCCAAGACGGGAACAACATTGTGGCCAGCGCTGCAGTGCTTCCGTACACCGAGATTTCTGAATCAAACATGGCTTCGTTCCATTTCCATGGCGATCCAGGAAGCTTTCCAATCACGGCGTTGATCGTCGATGCTCCTGATCTGAAGAACGAAACGATTTTGGAAGGCCGCTATCGCGTTGGCGACGACGACGCTGCTCAACTGGTTCGACCACCGAATGAGATCCGGGAATTGATGGCGTTGGTGTTTCAGGTAAAACGTTTTTTCGATGCCAATGCGATCATTGTTGCGATCGCTACGCTGGCTCTTTTGGGTTTAGTCGTGATGTTGTCGTTGAAATTGCGGGCACGAGAGATGGAAACCATGTTTCGGCTGGGATGCAGCAAAGGCACCATGTTGTGGATTCAGATTGCGGAGCTGGGAATCGTTTTCCTGGCAGCAATCTGTTTGGTCGCGATCGCTTCGTCGGTCGTTTGGTTTTACGCGGATGAGGTAGTACAGCGATGCATCGGTGGAAGTATTTGAGTCGTCAACTCTCTGGTCAAAAATCTGTCGGCAAGCCTGGTGAGAGAGGTCTGGGCATTGCAACTGGGTGGATTCCCCGAGTCCCTGCCAGTCGATTCGCGGTCGCGGTGTTGCTGACGCTGTGTTCCCTGGTCGTGTATTCCGGGTGTGAGGCGAAACGTTCGACCGACGGCGAAGCGACTGCAAACAAGCTCCACCAACGCGTCGCGGTAACGAATTATCCGCTGTACTGCATGGTCAGCTCGATTTGCCGCGATCCCGGTGGGCCTGTTCAGGAAGTCATTTACGTTGGTCCACCGCAGGGTTCCGATTCACATTCTTGGATGCCTTCGACAGCTCAGATTCGCGATTTGCAGAAAGTCGACTTGATCATTTGCAATGGTCCGGGTGCGGTGTTCGCAAACTGGATGGACAAGGTCACGATCGACGAAAGCAAACTTGGCACCACCACCGACGCGATCAAACTGGAAGAGTTCGTGGTCGTCAAAGACTATCAACTGGTTCACTCCCACGGACCCGAGGGTGAGCATTCGCACTCGTGGGTCGTGGCTCACAGTTGGTTGTCGCCGAAGATCGCTCGCCGGCAAGCAAAACTGTGCCACGAACGCCTGGTTTCGACTTACGGAGACAGTTCTCAACTCGCCAACGGTTTTGCTGAATTGCAAAAGAAGTTCGACGTCCTTGAATCGGCTCATGAAAAAATCATGACTGATCATTCAGACATCGTCGTCGCAAGTTCGACTCCGGAAATCCAATATTTGACTCGCAGCCTGGGCTGGAGCGATCGATATCTGCAGTGGACTGAACCTCGTGACGAAGCGCAGGCCAAATCCGAACTGGAAGCGATGCGTTCGAGAGTCGGCGGCAAAGACAACGAAGAAGCGGTTGTCGCAAACGAGACGCTGTTCCTTTGGTCCGGCGACGCGATCGAAGAGCTCGCGCCATTGGTCAAATCGAACTGGCCGAAGAACGCGACAATTGACCTGATCGAGACTCCGGAGAGTGACGATTCCGATTTCGATGGTTACTTCAAACGAATGTCCGCGAACCTGGAACGAATTGGTGACTTGTTTGATTGAGCCCACCAGTCCACAAAGCTTCGAACCTGCGAAGCGTCGTTCAAGGCTGAGTCCGACCAAATGGATTGGCTTGCTACCAAGAACGTTTTCGTTGCGGACGCTTTTCGTTCTGATGTTACTGGCGGTTATTGGCAGCCTGTTGGTGCAACGATCGATCACCGATCGCGCTCACTTCAAAATCCTCGAGACGGATCTGGATGTTGACGGCGGCTATTTAAGTGGCAGCATTTCGTTTCGCTGCAGCCGCTTCAACCAGTACGACAACATCGAATATGCGGACACGGTTTTAAGAATTGAGCACCTTGCTGACACGCGGACCATGGATTTGGAAGCCGGGGACGAATTTTCACTCCGCTATCGCTATCTGGATTTTGGTCCGATCAAAAAGGAGAACCGCTACGTACTCTTCATGGTTCGAGAGCTGGGAATTCGGAAAGATGAAATCGTAGGTTTTGTGCAACTTGATGGCTGGGCTGAGGTTCTGGTCCGTGGAAAACCGAGAGAGTTGCCGTAAGATAGAGTAGGAGCGGCGTGAATTCCTTCTTAATGGCAAATTGCCCCGAATTTCCGTTATAGTGAGCCGTGAAACCTATTGACCGCATTCTGTTCGGAACCACAATCATTGGTGCCTGATGGAAAATTTCGGTGCGAGCGACTCGCGGTTTTTGTCATGCCTGAATCACCTATTTCTGCCATATCGATGACCGAAAACTCCTTCCAGGACGACGCGAATTTTCTCGCCAAGCATTTCGACTTCCACGTTCTGAAGAACTCCGAAGGCGGACGCGCGATCGTCGTTCCCGATCTTCAGGGACGCACGATGACGTCGTCCTCCCAAGGCGAAAACGGCCAGAGCTACGGCTATATTAACTACGAGGTTTTCGGAAAAGAACACGACCCGCAGATTAATCTGTTCGGCGGCGAAGACCGGATCTGGATCTCACCAGAAGGCAGCCAGTTTTCAGTCTTCTTTGATCCCGGCGTGTCCATGGATTATGTCAATTGGCGAACTCCGACAATTCTGGACTCCATGCCCTACGACGTGGTTGAGAAAAGCGACACTTCGATCACAACCAAACAGTCGACGTCGATGAAAAACATGAGTGGGTTCGAATTCAACATCGAACTCAAGCGTACCGTCGAACTGTTGTCGCGCGAAACTGCGGCAAAGCACGTTAATGCCGATCTGGATGGGGTCAGCCTGGTTTCTCACGAAAGCCGCAACACGCTGACGAACAAAGGTGACAAAACCTGGCAAAAGGAAACTGGATTGATCGGGCTGTGGGCAATTTGCATGAGCAAACCATCTCCCGGTGCGACACTGATGATCCCGTTTCGCAAGGGCGACGAATCCGAACTGGGGACGATCGTTACATCGGACTATTTTGGAAAACTGGACTCCAAACGCCTGGCGGTCAATGAAGACCTGGGCATGATCTTTCTGCTTGGTGACGGCGACTACCGTAGCAAGCTGGGACTTTCGGAGAAACGCGCTTTGCCTTTCCTGGGCAGCTGGGATTCGCAGCGAGGCGTTCTGACAGTGATCCAGTTCAGCATGCCAGATGAGGCTCCTCACGGTTACACCAACAATCTCTGGGAATACCAGGACGATCCGTACTGCGGCGACGCGATTAACGGATACAACGATGGCCCAAATGAAACCGGCGGCAAGCTTGGCGGGTTTTACGAGCTGGAAACAGTCAGCCCGGCATACGCGTTGGCGCCCGGTGAATCCCGTACGCATACGCAACGGACGACTCGAATCGAAGGCGACCGCGAGAAAGTCGACGTCATCGCCCAGGCGGTCTTTGGCGTTTCGCTGGACGAAGTCGAAAGCCAACTCAATTCGCTGCCTGTTTGAGCCCCGTCAGGTTAACGGTAGGATAGAAGCTTCACTCTCGAAGTCTTTCCCACCGAACGCTTTATGGCTCTTGTTCAACACACGATTCAGGATGGCGTTGCGACTGTAACGCTTTGTCGCGCCGAAAAACGAAATGCACTTAGCCGCGAACTGCTGCAGCAACTATCGGTCGCCGTCAGCGAAACTCTGGCCGATCCGCAGACACGAGTCCTTGTTCTGAACGCCGAAGGCAAGGTGTTTTGCGCCGGAATGGATCTGGCCGAGATGCAGGCTCGTGCAACGTCTGCTGACGGCCAAAAGGAATGGCTTCAGGACTCCAAAGACTACTGCGAACTTCTGGTGACGTTGTTCACCGCCAAAGTGCCAACGATTGCGGCGTTGCAAGGCCCGGTCCTCGCGGGCGGAGTCGGCATGGTGCTGGCGTGTGATTTTGTCGTCGCTGTCGAAGACGCCTTTGTCTCGTTGCCCGAACCACAACGGGGGATCACCGCTGCGATGGTCACGCCGCTGTTGGTGCATCGCGTCGGAGCAGGACGTGCGGGACATTTGTTGCTTTCCGGACGCCGACAAAGTGCTCAGGCTGCAGCGACGACAGGGCTGGTTTACGAAGTCGTCGAACGTGAAAGGCTACGAAGTTCCGTTGCGTCGTTGGCCGATTCAATCATGTCAGGCTCGCCGGAGGCTCTGGCGATCACGCGTCGGCATCTCGATGAAGTCGGCGGCAACGGGCTGGTGACGAGAATTCGCCAGTCGATCGATGTTTCGGCTCAGGCCCGCGCAAGCAAAGATGCGCGTGAAGGACTGGCCGCGTTTTTGGAAAAGCGGAAGCCAAATTGGCAAAATGATTGAACCTCGTATCGACTTGAAGCGTAGCGACGAAAGAGCTTTGCAACTCCGGTCTCAAACAGCCTACCTTGCGTCGTCTGACCGTAGCAAAATACGCGGAATCCGTTAAACTTGCCGTGCTGGCTCAAACCTGACTCTGGTCTACAATAGGCCGGTATTCTGTCATTATCCAACGGGTTGTCACCCGATTGGCCCCTTTCCATTCAACCATCAACTCAATATGGCGACTGACACTTCCGAGAGCAAAAAAACCTCGAAGCTCGAACAGACCAATCCCGATTACGATCCGAACATCGTGATCGAGGCCCAGAACTTGACCAAGATCTACCGTGACTTCTGGGGACGACAGAAAGTCCGGGCTCTCAACGCACTGGATTTGGAAGTCAAAAAGGGCGAGATTTTTGGATTGCTTGGTCCCAACGGATCCGGAAAGTCGACCACGATCAAACTATTGCTGGGGCTGCTGTTTCCGACAAGCGGTCGGGCGATGGTGTTTGGCGAAAACGCCACCGAAGTTACCAAAAACGAACGCATCGGCTACTTGCCGGAAGAGTCATATCTTTACAAATTTCTCACGGCCGAAGAGACGCTGGATTTCTACGGTCGACTGTTCGACATTCCGTCAGAGGTTCGCAAAGAACGCGTGCAGAGTCTGATCAAGCAAGTTGGACTGACTAACGCAAAACGTCGCCAGCTTCGCGAGTACTCCAAAGGGATGACGCGACGAATTGGATTGGCTCAGGCGTTGATCAATGATCCGGATCTCGTACTGCTGGACGAACCAACCTCCGGTCTTGATCCGCTTGGTACGCGCGAGATGAAAGACATGATTCTGAAGTTGCGTGACGAAGGCAAAACCGTTGTCATGTGCTCTCACCTACTCGGCGACGTCCAAGACGTTTGCGATCGGATCGCCATTCTTTATCAGGGAGACCTGAAAGAGCTCGGCCGTGTCGACAGTTTGCTGCAGGTTTCTGACGAGACCTCGATTCGTGCCAAGAACTTGCCAGAGTCCGCTCAGGAAGAGATTCGCGAAGTCATCAAGAGACATGGCGGCGATTTGATCGGCGTCGAGAATCCGAAGAGCACATTGGAAGAGCTCTTTTTGCAGATCGTTCGCGAAAGCGAGCAACGGCCGGGACAGCGTGCTTCCGGTTCGGACTCCTGATCCCAAAAGTTTTCGTTTTTGAAACTGAAACTTCGCACCAACTTCCCAAGTCACCATGGTTCTCGACAATTTCCCTACCTTTTCCGAGTGGTTCCTTCCAGGCCTGATCCTGTTCGGAGGAATCGTGCTGGCCGCCATCCTGCTGGGCCTGTTCGTTGGCTACGTCGTGGCTTCGTTCCGACACGGACCTTTCGAAGCGTTTTACATCGTGGCTCAGGTCGTCGGCGAATCCGTGCCCGATTTTCTTGGGACCTCACCTCGCCGCGTGCTGGCGATGGCTCGACTGGCGATGAAAGAAGCGTTTCGCCGCAAAGTCCTGATCGTGGCGTTCGCGATTTTTGCAATCCTGTTGCTGTTCGGGCAGTGGTTCATGGGCGGAACGGAAAACCCGGAAAAACGCTTCATGAACACCATCATGTTCGGCACGCAAATGCTGACGCTACTGACGGTGATGCTGATCAGTGCTTTCAGTTTGCCAGAGGACATCAAAAACAAAACGATTTATACGATCGTCACCAAACCTGTGCGTGCGACCGAGATTATCCTTGGCCGCATTCTCGGGTTTGGCTTTCTCGGAACAATCCTGCTGGCGTTAATGGGATTGATCAGTTTCTTCTTCGTCTCTCGAAACCTCGACCACACGCATCTGGTCGTTGGCGATACGCAAACGATCGCTTCGCTTTCCGCGATCGAACCTGGCACTGAAATCTCGAAGATGACCGGTAAGCGTGTTTCGCCCAACGCGGTCATGGAAGGCGAGACCAACATGGAGCTCGGGCACATGCATCGCCTGGAGGTCCTGGAATTCAAGACCGAAGATGCGGAAGATCCGATTCTTCAGTCGCCCGACATTGTCAGCGTTGAGCAGACGGATGGCAAAACAGTTTACCGGCGTCTGGTTTGCTTGCCTGTCGGAGGCCACACGCATCAAGTCACGATCAGTGGCACCGGCGACGATGCACAAATCAGCTTGGGCCCGGCGATCGGCTACTTTCGCGCCCGGATCCCTGTCTACGCTGATGACATTCGCTTTCTCAACAGCGACGGCTTGCCGAGTGCTTCAGGGGTAAATGTTGGTAAAGAAAGCGGCTATCGCGGCTTCATCGACGGAGGGACGCACTTGAAGCGATCGTCGCTTTCACGTGCAATATTCACGTACTCGGATTTCACTGCCAGTCGCTTCAACAATGCTGACGTCATCCCGCTTGAAATGACGCTGGGCGTGTTTCGAACTTATAAAGGCGACATGCAAAAGCGAGTCGTCGGTGGACTTCAGTTTGCGAGCATTCCCGACAATCCAGAAGTTGAAAACCGTTTCGTTTCCGAAACCGTGAACTTTGAGACCAATGAGTATCAGCTTCAGATCCGCCCGATTTCACGAAAAGTGATCGGTCGAATCGAGGCGCCTGACGGGACACTGATCGAGGAGGGTGAGTACGATCTGTTCGATGATTTCGCCGCGAACGGAAAATTGGAATTAAGCCTCAGTTGCCGCGACCTAAACCAGTATCTGGGTGTTGCCCGGGCTGACATGTACTTTCGCGCCTCCGATGATGTGTACTGGTTCAACTACTTCAAAGGCTACGTCGGCATTTGGTGCCAGATGATGATCATTATCGCGATGGCGGTTGCGTTTAGTACGTTCCTGGGAACTCCGATCGTCATGTTGGGCGTGCTAACGATGATGATTATCGGGTTCTTCACTCCTTTCATCCGCAGCCTGACTGAAGTCGGTCGGGATGGAGGCGGCCCGATTGAGTCGTTTATCAGGATTCTGACTCAGAAGAATATGCAGGTCGACCTGGAGACCGGCGTCGCCACTACGCTCATTAAGGAGTCGGACAATTTCATCAGTCAACGTCTGAGTGATCTGACTTATCTGGCTCCGAACTTCAAGCAGCTCGATTTTTCGGAATTCCTGACCTACGGCTATTCCATCGACAACCAGCGAATCCTGGTTGCTTTGGCGATCACGCTTGCGTTCTGCATCGGTTTGACATTGCTTGGTTACTTCTCGCTCAAAACGCGGGAGATTGCAAAATGAAAAAGAACAGTACGAATCCCTTCCTGCGCAAAATCATCTACATCGCCGTCATCGGTTTGTTGCTGATTCCGCTGTCCTTCATCTCACGCCCGGAAGTCACCGACCAGAACGGTCAGGTCGTCGATCCCGGTGGACGATTGTCACAAATGCGCCGCAAGGAAAAACTCGCGCAGGCAAGCATCTCCGAGATCGATCCAACCAGTGAAGCCATGAAACTGGCTTCGATGGGTCTGCGTGGCGTTGCTGTGAACGTCCTGTGGATGCAGGCCCTGGAACATCAAAAAAATGAAGACTATGACAAACTCGCTGCAACGCTGCAAACACTGACAAAAGTCCAACCGAACTTTGTCAAGGTTTGGGAGTTTCAGGGGCACAACCTGGCGTTCAATGTTTCGATGGAGTTCGACGACTACGAGTATCGATATGAGTGGATCAAGAAAGGTTTGAACTTTCTCAAAGGCGGAATCGCGTACAACACGGACGATCATCGCATGACGGACAACATGGGTTTCTTTACAGGAACCAAGTTCGGCAAATCGGACGAAAAGATGCCGTTCCGACGGATCTTCCGCAAAGACAAAGTTTTTCACAACGAGATGTCGGACAAAATTGCTCCGGATTCCTACGACGCTCGCGAGTACGGCCCTGACAGCTACAAGATGGCGTGGCACTGGTATGACGAATCGCAAAACCTCGTCGACAATGGTGCCCGCAAGTACAAAAGTGATCTGATGTTTGGCATGAATCGCCCCTCGCAAACGCGGCAGCAGGCGATGATTCTGGCCGACGAGTTTCGCTCTGACGAAGTCATCCGGGAAATCTGGGAGGACGCCGGTGAAGAGTGGACTCAGTACGGAAGTGTTGAACTCAGAAATGCCCGTGACATCGCGTTCACGCTTGAGCGTATGGACCAGTACGAAAGCCGACTTGCTGAACTCCGCACGGAGCTTGACAAATTGACGCCGGGAACCAGAAAGCTCGAACATAGCCAAACTTGGGCCGGTCTCGGATTGCCGGAAGAAGAACTGCCGATTATCTATGCAGCGCCGGAAGAACTAAATGACGAGCAGCAGAGCAAACGCGTCATGTTTTTCGAGATGCTCAACTCTCCAGAAATGGGATTCGATTCGAAAATTGCGTTGACAGCTGAGCCTGACGACCAACTCGAAGCAAAACGTTTGGCCGACGAGATCGCCAATGTTTTGAGTAAGATGTCGGCGATCAGCAAAGACGGCGGAGTGATTAATTACTCGTTTTGGAAAAGCCGAAATGCGGCCGAGTCGACCGATGCGATGGTTCGTGCCCGACAGGCGATGTACGATGCTGCCGAAATGAGACGCAAATCGATTCTCGAAGACGAATACGTCTACGATTACGAAACTGGAGAGAAAAGTGTCTTGAGAGCAGGTGCCGTGACGCTTTACGAAGAGGCTTTCTCCAAGTGGGATGAGCTTCTCAAGCAGCATCCGGATCTGATCGAATCACCGGTGGTCGACAATCTGGTCGAGTCCATGCTCAAGTATCGTCAGCTGCTTTTCTTTGCCGGGAAGCAGTGGCCGAAAGATTTTGTACTTCAATGGGTCATCGACTCACGGAAGAAAACTGGCAACGATGATGGCTTGCCTACATCCCAACAGGTTCAAGATTGGCTGGAAGACGAACAGGCTGCTTCCGATGCCGATTCGGTTTTACAACCTCCTGAGGACAGCGACGAAGACACGTCCGATGACAACGTAGAACCGACCGATGAAGACGCCAGCCCGGAAGACGCTGGTGATAGCGCTGACGACACGGGTTCCGCGGACGGTGAATCCGACGATTCCTGATCGACCAGGACGTCGTTATGCCGTTTCCAAATTTTGAATTGCTTGCCTCCGCTGACGCTGATGCATCCAGCGGTTTTCGTGGACGCTGGAGAACGCTACGGCGGCTTGTGCAACGTTCATTGTTGGATCAGAACGTCCGCAACGAAACGCGTTTCTTCTGTCAAAATAGCGGCGCGTGCGGCTCACACTACATCGTGGACCTGCTCAACGAAAACGGCGTCGAGCGTGTCTTCCATGAGAAGGAGCCCGACCTCAATGAAATTGGAGTCCGCCATTTCGACTCGCCAATCTCACGTACGCAGCTAATTCGAACGCTGCGCTACACCAGACACAACGTCTACTTCGAAGCAAACAATCGACTCTTTAGCCTTTCCAACGAGTTGGCGGACGCGTTCCCGGCCGCGCGTTTTATTCACCTGTTCCGACATCCTGCCAACGCAGTCCGCTCTGCGATGTCAAAGCCTAACGTCACCGAATACCTCCGGACAAACCTTCGCTTTTCCGGCACACTAGCCGGTGATTCGAATCAGTGTCCGTTGGAACGTTTTTGCCATTACTGGGCGAACATCAACCAACGAATCCATGACGACCTCGTTCAGTTGCAGGACACGGGACGCGAAGTTATTTGGCTGGACTTCGATGACTTGATCGCAGGGGACCTTGCGTCGCTTGAGAAATTTATAGGACATGAGTTGCCGAGAAAACAACGTTCACCGTCGAATGTGGGAGCGGTTAGAAGCGAAGGAAAGTTCGGCTCGTTTGATCAGTGGACGGATGAAGACCAGAATGCGCTGAGTGAAATCTGCATACCAGTTTTCGAAAGTCTCCGGCTGAAAACCACCGCAAAGCAATGAGAACGCATTGAGCCGGTAGAAATGCTTTGACTCTGCCAAAGCCGCATGAACAAGACATCGACGATCCGGCAGACATCCCATCGATTCCGCGGGTTAACGCGAAAGATACCGCAACGAAATTCTAAAGATATCACGCAGTGTGATCGCGACATCAATCTTGCAACTGGTCCCTACGAACGCTTGAAGAATTTTCGAACAGATTTGTCCGTCTCAAATTCTGCGAACTTCTCAACCAGAACATCCAGTTCCGAATCCAGCCATGAGGCGAACTGTTCGATTGACTCGAATGTTTGCTCGACGCTCGTTTCTGCAGCCGAACCGGTTCCTGAATGGTTCTCTGTGTTCTCTTTAGTTGGAAACATGACGCTCTCTCCTGTGCGGACGAAATGTCCTTGCCAGTTCAAAGCTGGCCAGTGGCCACCTGAAAATATGACAACCTTTACTAGGCTAGACGCAAGTAAGGTGCCAATCGTTTCACTTTGGTTCGCGCTTCGCCCAATTTGGCGGAAAAAACCCTCTATTTGCGGGTAAAACTATCTGAAAAACCGGGCCTCGTTACTATTTTCACGAGGTTTTCGGCAGTCGCAGCTGTGGCGTCAAATCAACTTGAGTATCAAATTGACTTCGAAAGTGTTGCGGTTTCTCGACACCGATGATCATCGCAACAACCTCACGCAACTGTATCCCACGATGACACTTTCTTTGTATCGGCAACAGATCCCTGTGCTCACCATCGCGTGACGGTCCGGCAATTTGGGAAAAAGAGTCGAAGCTGTCTGGATCCGTTGTTGAACAGTGGCGAAGCGCATCTCCCGCAACAGGTTTCGCATCGACTACAATCTGAGCCGTTGATTTTTCTTTGTGGAATCCAGATGACTACTCCTAAATCCAAAAAACGACTCACCGTTACTGATTTCGCGAAAATGAAATCCAATGGCGAAAAGATCTCGATGCTTACTGCGTACGACTTCGCCATGGCGAAAATGCTTGACGCGGCCGGAGTCGACATGCTGTTGGTCGGAGACTCACTGGCGATGGTCGTTCAGGGCCACGAGAACACGATCCCGGTGACGCTGGACGAGATGATCTACCACGGCGAAATGGTTGCTCGCGCAGCCAAGCGAGCGTTTGTCGTCGTCGACATTCCGTTTCCGGTCAACCATCACGGTATCCATGAAGCAGTAAAGGCCGCGGGCAGAATCATGAAGAAGACCGGCTGCCATGCAGTCAAACTAGAAGGCGGCGCTGACCAGGCTGACGTGATCCGAGCGATGGTGAATGCCGGAATCCCCGTCATCGCTCACGTTGGTCTGCGTCCACAAGCGGTTCACGCAATGGGCGGATACAAGGTTCAACGAGATCGCGACGAGCTGATGGCAGACGCATCAGCAGCTCAGGAAGCAGGCGCTTTTTGTGTGCTGATCGAGTGTGTTCCCGCAGAGATCGCAACCGAGTTGTCGGGCAAATTGAGAGTGCCAACGATTGGGATCGGCGCTGGAGCAGGCTGCGACGGACAGGTGCTGGTCACCAATGACATGCTGGGAATGACGACCGGCTACGTGCCCTCTTTTGTCAAAGCCTACGCAAACGTCGCCGAACAAATTGCCAGCGCGGTAGGGCAGTGGTGCGAAGAAGTCAAAGAGAACACGTTTCCCGACGAAGACCATTCGTTCTAGGCACTGCTTTGGTCAATGTGAGCAGCTAAGGCGAAAGCCGCCGGTCCGTTGCCCGCGAATACCGGCGGCTAGCGCCTTACCGCTCATGTTTGGCCACGTTGACGACATGAAAATCAATTGTCAAACAAGTACCTAGCACCAAACGATGCCGGTCGGCTGAGCAATCCCAAGACTTCGCAAAGCCGATAGTCCAGGCAAAGCCAAAACTCAACGGCTTAACTAAACCAATCGCCATTCGGCCTGATAGTTCAGGCCAAGCGAAATGATTTTCGTCAACAGCTGCTCATAATTGATCCCGACAATCTCGGCAGATTCGGCCAGGTCTTCACCGAATGACAGGTTTGGGTTTGGGTTTGCTTCGATGACATAGACGTCACCATTTTCTTTCAATCGCAAGTCCATCCGCGCATAGCCGCTCAGGCTCAAAGCCTTGTAGGTTCGCTTGCAAATTTTTTGGATCTCGTCTTTAACCGACTTCGGCAGGTCCGAGGCTTCCGTTGTTTCGATGCCCAATTTTTTCTGATACTCGGGATCCCATTTGACTCGCGAGGTCGCGATCTTGGTCGACTCCGGTTTGGCGTTATGAAAATGCATTTCCCAAATCGGCAGCGTTTTCACTCGACGGTTCCCGATCAAACCAACATACAGCTCGCGGCCTTCAATGAACGTTTCCACGAGCGCGTCCGTTTGTGTTTCCTCATGGATCTTGAGCACACGTTGTTCAAGCTCGTCATCGTCGCGAACGACAGAACGTTCCGTGATCCCCATCGAAGCATCCTCGCTGGCAGATTTAACCAACAAAGGATACTCAAAACCTGCGGGACGGCGTGTCTTTTTGCTACGAGACACGACAAAAAATCCCGGTGTGGAGATCCGATGCCATGAAAGAATCTTCTTCGCCAATGGCTTGTCCCGGGCCAGCAACAGCCCCCGCGGATTGCATCCCGTGTAAGGCTGCTTCAACAACTCCAAATAGCTCACCACATGATGATCGTACACGCCGACGCCGTGAAACTCCTCAAGCAGATTGAACACGATGTGGGGCTTGAAGTCCTCTTTAGCCCGCCTGAGGTCGCCTAAATCGTCGTACACACCCAACGGCAGGACTTCGTGCCCAAGTTCCCGCAGCGTATTCACGACGTCGAATTCGGTTTTCCATTCCAGAATCTCGGACTCGGAATAGCCGTCCAACGAAGAGGGTGGAACAAGGGTTTCGTGCATCAATACCAGTGCACGAAGTTTTTTCATGGCGATCAATCTACAGCAGAAAAGAAGCGAGTCAGCGGCAGCAAACGGGCTACAGCGCGACGCGGTGATTGCCGCGATACAGATAGTTCATCGTATGAACGGTCAACATCAACAGCGTGTCGCGTTCGAGTTCTCGATTGTCAGCCGGAACACGCAAATCCATTGACCGACAGCGATCAATCATCACGCGGATCACCTGATTGATATTGTACTGATATTCTCCAGTCCATTGCCCGACCTGACGGCAGAATTTCTGACGATTTCGCTCCAGAAAGGCGGCTGCTGTTTTATTTCGGCGAGTTTTGGCAGGCTGGGTAAAGAGCTTTTTCAAATCCTGGTCGAACGACGTTGGATAGTTTATGTCATAACGTGCGTGCCGTTCTTCATAGTGAGCCCGCAAAGTGTGTTTCAGTTTGTGGACCGGATCAACTTTAACACGCGACTTCACCGGAGGTTTCTTGTTGGCGATATCATGCATCAACTGGTCGACGTAAGTTATCTTCTCCAAAGCCTTCCAGCCCTGATACTTCTGCTGCCACTGTCGTTTCGATTTCGACTGCAGCCAAACGGCAAACGTCTCTGCAAAATCTTCCGCAGGATGAGACTGCGCGTACCACGGTTCCAGGTGCTGAACGTAATTCTTGCTACGTGGCTTGGGGCGATAGTATTCGGGGTAAGGATCGTTGTACCGGCCGAAGACCTCTCGGTATCGTTTGCGGCGATGCAGTCGAAACGCGATGTCGATCGCGTGACCGGCTTCGTGTCGCAGAATCCTCATGCACCAGGGCTTCGATCCGCCTTCGACTTCCAGCATTTGCTTTCGTTCAAGTCGCATCAGCCTCGGGCTGGCCATGTAAAAAGGGATCGCAATGCCCGGAATGCCGTCAGGAACAAACCACTCGTCGCTCAACCAGACGTGAGGCTTGATCTGCAAGTTGCGACTGGACAGCTCGCTGTAGAGTTGATCCCGCATCTGAACCAGATGCGGATTGTCGTCGAGACTGACGCCCAAGTCATTAATTTGCAGATCAAGAAGCTGATCGTCTTTCAGCCGAGCCCAAGATGGCGCTTCGACGGAAGCAGCGTTCGAATCGATGCGTTGCCAGTCGCTCGCAAGTCGACCTTTCTTTGAAGCTTTCGTCTGCCTTGACATAGGTTGGCTTGAGTCCAATCGCACAACTTGGTGAAGGCTTTAGTCGCCCTTCGAATCGTCATTTGCAAAGCAGATTTTAAAAGAAAGAAACGCCAGACCGAAGACATTTTCTCATCAACGATAAAGAAATTTCTTCCGTTGCCGCACAGCCCCGTACTCGGCTCGCGAGGTCGATACGCCTGGATCCGCAATCACAATTGGCCGCGCCAGCTTTGAAAATGGCGTTTGTAGAAATCCGTAAGCAGGTGACCAGAACGAGTCAGTTTTCATTCTTACAACAACGCGATTGTCTGTTTTTTTGCCTCGTTTGATTTAGGCAGCGGTTAGCTTCCGTCGGTCCGGCGAAGTAGCGAATACCCTGACGCTCAAGTCGCCAGTCATCTCGTAGCACGACGTCGCCGGCCAGATTGCGTGTTGCAAATTTCTAACGCAACAGATTTGCCAGCAATGATGACAGCTGTCGCGCCCAAATCTTGCCGCTTGAACTTGTTCGCGACAGACTCACAAACCGGCAATCGCCACTGAATGGTGTTGTCAGGGCGAATAGCGTGGCGTGACAGGACTTCGAACTGAAACAACTTCCGGGGCTCAGTCTTGACGACAACTACAGGTGTAGTTAAAACCCTACAGGCGTAAGCAAACAAAGAAGTGTCAGCCGAGAAAAGAAGTCATGGCGAAACGAACACGAAACGACGAAGGATTGCCACCTTTGAGTGACGCTCAGCTTGAGATCATGCAGATCGTGTGGAAGCAAGGTGAGACCACCGTTAGCGAAGTTTGGACTGAATTGGCCGGTCGGCGAAATATTGCTCGCAATACAGTTTTGACAACGATGGATCGACTAGCGAAGCGAGGGTGGCTAACGACGAAAAAGGTGGGCAATACGCATCTCTATACAGCGCCGGTCGGCGAGCAGCAGACGATGCGGAATGTCGTTCGAAAACTCGTCGATACAGCCTTCGCCGGATCGGCGGAGAAGCTGGTGATGGCTTTGCTTGACGATCGAGGCGTCACTGAACAGGAAGCGAATCGAATCCGGAAAATGATTTCTGAAAACAGGAAAAACTCCCGAGGGAAAAACCAATGAATCTTCTGATCCTTTTCGCTTGTGCATCGGCCGTTTCCGTCATTGGGATGCTGATCAGCGAGGTTTTCTTTCGCAGCCGGCTTGGATGGTTTTCATTTTCTATCAAGGCAACATTGGCCACTACGATTGCTCTACCACTCGCACTATCGCTGACGAACCAGCTTTCCCCCAATGGTCTTCTTCAACTGGCAATCTTGCCGACACCGAACAGAGCCAACGCCACCAACATTGAAGCACTCAACAACGTTTCAGAGTTAGGCCCTGTTCGCATACTTGCGAGTGAATTCGACGAACAGCAATCCAGCGACATTTCGCCGCCGGTAGTGGTGAACCCATCCGTCGCGAAGAATGGAACTGCCAGCCTAGCCACGCCCCAAACGGAGTCAAACGATCAGGCGACTGTTACTCCGCAAGACTATTCCTACGATTCCATTCCTTGGTCGCAAATCGTTTCATCCTGCTGGCTTGCTGGGATCATTTTCCTGATGGCAAGAATTTTTGCTGGTTGTTGGGCAACAGGTAAACTCGTTAAAACTGCATCAGGCAGCGAGCCGCCAAGCTGGAGTCCAATCATTGATGAGGTTTCAGAGGCGATGCAGATTCGCAGCCGATTGACGGTTCGGACTTCCAAAAAAATATCATCTCCTTTTGTCGTCGGCGCAATCCGTCCTCGAATCCTTGTTCCGACCAGAATGGCGTGGTCACTCGACAAAAACGAAATCCGTTGTGTCTTGTTTCATGAAGGTGCTCACGTCAAACAGAACGATTGCCTCTGGAGCTATGTGACTCGAATTGCCCAAGCATTATGGTGGCCGATCCCGATGGTGCATTGGTTGGCCAGACGTTTTTATCAGTCTTGCGAAAAGATTAGTGACCTGAATGTAATTCACCGGGTGAATCCCGTTGAATACGCTGAGACATTGTTAGCATTGGCGACAACGGACTTGGCGCGTCAGCCGAAAATCTACGGCCTGACCATGTACCCGCGAGGAAGCTCGTTGGAGTCACGGACGCAGTGGCTTTTTGACAACGCGACAACCAAAGTTAATGCCCCTGGGATAGAAGTGCGGCGTGCATGCGCTTCAGCTTTAATCCTGGTGTTCGGCATGTGTATGGTGGTTCGATTCGTCGAGCCACAGCCCGCAGCGCTAACAGCGGCTGGATCGACAGCGATTGCAATGAACACGGCACTTCAGGAAAAAGATAGCGAAGACAGGGCCGAAGTTGCAGTCGATGAAGAAGCAGCTGCGGCTTTCATTGGCGGTTTAATATTGGCCCCTGACAAAACACCGATCAGAGGCGCCACAGTCTATCTGCTGAAAAGTGATGGCAGCAGTTCGCTGCCCAAGTATCCTGCTCAAACGAATTCCGACGAGCAAGGAAGGTATCGATTTGAAAACGTTTCGCCGGGAAACTATGGCGTTTGGGCAGAGTCCGGAAAATTCACATCGCTCAAGTCAAAATGGAAAAGCCTTCGGCTGAGTGTGTCTGATGAATCCAAGGGCTCTGATAACGTTGATCTAAATCTGCATGTCGGATGCAGTTACCGGGTCAAAGTCCAGTCTGCATTGTCGGGACTTCCAGTCGAAGATGCCCGCATCACATTCGGATGGACCGATATTGAACGCGAATACAGGACGGATGCTGATGGCATCGTTTTGATCGAAGGCTTGTCGCCGAGTGACTGGTACTTCATGGTCAAAGCCAATGGTCTGGCAACCCAGTTCAGAAAGACCTCGCCTCAAAAGTTGGGGCACGTTGAGGAATTGCAGTTCGATCTCGGCCCTGAAGCATCGCTACAGGTGAGTCTACGAGATGACAACGGTGATCCCGTTGTCGGTGCCAAGTTTTGGATTGATCCAGCAGATTCTGGCATGTCACCAAACTACGAGTCACCAACCACTGACTCCAACGGTGAGTTTGTCGTCAAAGGAATTCCTGTTGGGCAAAAGGTTCGTCTGACGACCATGATCGACGGCTACGACACCGGCAGCTACCGTGCAACTGCGACGGAGGCTGGCAGGCTAAAGAAAGTTGCTCTCAAATGCAGAAAGACTCCCTATGGCGGCGATGTTCTCTTTAAAGTCGTCGATGAGCATGGGATCCCAATTGAAAACGCCTCGATCAAAAACAGAGGAAGCGGTTCGAATCTGGTGAGGCAAGTGGCAACTGATGAAAATGGAGAGGCATTGATGCAGAACCTGTATCGCTCGATCGATGAATGCTCAGTCGACGTGACCGCAAGTGGAATGATCGGCAAAAAGTTCTACATCGTTCCTGGCACAAAACAGAAACCAAAAAATCAAACGATCAAGCTTGTAGCTGGCGGAACACTCACGGGAATGATCCGTTACCCGGACGGCAAACCAGTGCCCAACGTCACGGTTTACTACAACGGAGGTCATCTCGGTAGCAGATTTTCCGGCCCAGTTGGGGCAACGGGTCCCATTGGCGGCAGAACTCACTCTGACGCCGAAGGCATTTTTGAAATCGCTGGTCTACCGGAAAGCAGCACGCTAACCGTCTACACTCCCAAAGGCTATCAACCCATCAACCGCCTGCCTGTCAGCGTTGTCAGAGGGGAGAAGAATGAAGTGCAGATCGATTTGAAAATGGAGGCCGTAATCCGAATTCGCGCTGTCGACGATACGACCGGCAATGCAATTCCAAATTTCAATGTAAAAATTGACTTCTGTCGAGACAAAAAGGAAGACGATCCACGGAGTACTGGCGGCATTAGCTCCACCTTGAGGAGGGAAGGAGTCACTGTACACGGTACCACCAAAGAATATGTACTCGATCACCAAATCTCGGGCGCACCATACGCCGTCATTGTATCCGCTGAAGGATATGAAACCCGCAAACTGTCAAGAGTTGTCGCGGTGACGCGTGACGTGTCGAAGTTATTGGATGTGAAAATGAAGCCAACAAAGTAGAAGCTCGCCGCACGATTGATCGTTTGGCTTCCGGCTACGTATCAAGCGAGAACTGCTCGATACCTGATTTGATATCGTTCATGAAATTCGCAGCGCCAACGCCGTTGGCAAGTCGATGATCGAAGCACAAAGTCCCCTGAATCATGGGCTCAAACCGAAAAGAGTCACCTTCGGGGACCGGCGCCTGATAGATCTCTCCGAACGCCAAAGTGGCTACGGCGGGGGCAACGATGGCTGGAATCCCGAATCGCATACCAGCCTTTCCAATGTTTGAAACGGTCAATGTCGTTGACGAATCTGCTTGATCGTTCCCATCACGAGCCAGCTCGATTTGGCCGGACAGTGCATCAAAGAATTCCTGCTGAGACATCTTGTCCGCGGCTTTAACCACAGCGGTCACCATTTCGTCGCCCGGAAGCGCCACCGCGACACCCAAATTGACGTCATTGAAGGTTTGCAGTGAACGTTCGTCCGCCGAAAGTGTGCTGCGAAAGCGATCGTGATTCTTCAAAGCAGCCACGACAGCAAAACAGGCCATCGCAAACCCGGTCGCCTTGCCGCCAGCGGCCTTCACCGCCGCACGAGCTTCCAGCACGTTCTTCCATGACATTTCATTGCCGACAGTAACCGGAATGCAGTCTGCGACTCCGCGTTTAAGCCGGTAATTGAGCACGATTTGCGATTTCGGGAGTGGCACGACATCGAAATGCTCCGAGGAAACCGCGGGCGCAGCTGGAGCGTTCTCCAGCCACGCTTCGACATCAGAAACCAGCAGCTTGTCTCCAGCCGCCGGGATCAGCTGAGCCGATTCGAGCAGATTGTTTTCTTTCAGGAACCGTCGCGTCTTTGGCGGGATTCGGATCGCGCCAGATCGAACGGCAGCGCTCGTCGATTGGCTTGAGGATCCGGACGACGCCGGGCTCACATTGGCAGCAGCCGGTTTTTCGTCCGCGGGCCCGTGACCGGCCGGCATTTCCTTGACGCCCTCGGCGACTTCCATTTTTGCAATTTCGGTTCCGATCGACAAAACGGTTCCCGATTCGACCAGCCATTCAACCAGTTTCCCATCGTAGGGCGATTCGACGTCCGTCGTGGCTTTGTCGGTTTCCATCGTGTAAATCGGTTCGTCACGACGGATCTCGTCGCCAGGCTGTTTGAGCAGATCGACCAGCAGAGCTTCCTGCAAGCCTTCACCAAGTTGTGGGATTCGGACCGAAATTACTGGCACAGTTGCCTCCGTAAGCTGATTTCTGAAAGTGCAAACGTCTGAAAAGCTGGGACGTCGAGGTTCCCGCAGACAGGTAGAACGCAAACGATTTTTAACAGGAGCCTCAACCTCCCGGCCTGCATCTATTCACGCAGCGTGAGATCGATCGCGGCCACCACGTCGTCCACATCTGGCAATGCTGCGTACTCGTAGATCGGATTGTAGCCGATATGGATGTCAGGCTTTGAAACCAACTGCGGCGGGCTGACGAAATGATAGAAGCCCTCTTCGTCGGCCAATAAATCCGTAATGATCATTTGTCCGACACTACACGAACGGCCGTCTTCCTGAATCACCACCAGGCGACCCGTTTTCTCCACGGACTCAAGAATCGTGTCGCGATCCCAGGGCTGGATGCTGCGCAAGTCGATGATCTCGCAACTGCACTCTTCGTCCATACGTTTGGCGGCCTCGAAAGCCTGCTCAATACAGTTGCCCCAGGTGACGATCGTTACGTCTTCACCTTCCTGCCGAACACGTGCCGAACCGAACGGAACCGCGACGACTTCTTCGACTTTCATTTGCTGCCGGAACAGATGTTTTGGCACCAGAAACATTGTTGGATCGTCCGCGTGCATGGCCGTCCACATCAGCCCGGCCGCGTCTTCTGGAGTTCCCGGCACGACGACCCGAATCCCTGGCAAGTGAGCAAAAATGGACTCGTTCGCTTGCGAGTGCCACAGCGATCCGCCTGGCAAGTAGGCACCGTAAGGAGCATACATGACCATCGGACATTTCCACTCACCTCCCGTTCGCCAGCGCAGCGTCCCAAGGTTCTGGCCGATCTGGTTCATCGCCGGCCCGGAAAAGTCAATAAACTGAATCTCAAACACCGGTCGCATGCCGTAGCTGGCCATTCCGATCCCGACGCCTGCAATTGTGGCTTCGGCCAGCGGCGAATTAAACGCCCGCGTCGGATAGTCGTGCGAGAGGTCGTTGGTCATCCCGAACACGCCGCCCTTGGGAGCTTCGATGTCTTCGCCAAAAAAGATCGTTTGATCGTTGCTGGCGAGCCGCTGTTTGAAAATGTGATTGATCGCGTCAACCATCCGCCACGTTTTGTTGCCTTCGAGCGGCGGAACGACGGCCTGAGGCTCTTCTGCCGCAAACAGGTCGTCAAACAGTTCGGCTTCCGTCGGATCAGGTTCGTTTTCAGCCGCGATGTACTCCTGATCGACTTGCTGATTGATTTCTTCGCGAATCGAGTCCCATTCTTCCTGAGTCAGCTTTGCCGACTCGATCAACTCGCGAGAGTAGATGTCGATCGGGTCGCGGTCGAACATCTCTTCGATCTCGTCCTTGGGACGATAGACTCGGTGGTCGTCGCTACTGGTGTGCGAACAAAGCCGGTCGATCTCGCAAACAACGACCGATGGCCCGTTTCCACTGCGAGCCTGTTCAAGTATCGGGACCATGAACTCGTGCAAGTGATCGGGATGGCGGGCATCGACGTGCTTCACGAGATTGTCATTGAAAATCCCCAGCTTGAACGGGTTAAATTTCTCGGTATTGGTGCTGATTCCGTAGTTATTGTCTTCGACGATGAACACGATTGGCAAATTCCGCTCGACCGCAAAACTGACGGCTTCGTAGAATTCACCTTGCCGGGACGCAGCATCCCCCACGGTCGCCACGACGAGGTTTGGCTTTCCTTCCAGCTGCATCGCCCACGCAACACCGCAACCGGGAAGTGCATTGGCTCCGGTCGGCGTCGGAACGCTCCATACGTTTTTGGATCGGTCCGAGTAATGGCCGGGCATCTGGCGGCCTTTGCTCGACGAACCTGCTTTCGCGAAGTAGGCCGTTGCCAGTTGCGCGTTGGTTATGCCGCGAGCAAGCACCATGGCGCGGTCGCGATAGTAGGGAAACAGATAGTCGCCTTCTTTCATGGCTTTGGCGACCACGGCCAGCGTTTCATGGCCCATGCCGGCAACTTGAAACCAGCCTTTGCTTTGCCGGTGGAGCACACCTTCGCGACGGTCTCCCTCGCGACTGAGGTACATCAGTTTCAGCATCTCAACTGGGTCGTACGCCACGTTTTGATTCCTTTCCAGATCGCGGTTTTCGGTTGAAGCAGGTGCCATTTCTGCGTTCGAATTACTCATGAGTCTTGAGTTCACCCATTTATACAAGAAAAACCGGGATGCAGAGCCAACCCACCGATGACCCGTCCCCGCCGAACTTCAAACGATATCCGAAAACGGCCAAAACGGCAACCTTGAGGAACTTAACGCACCACTAAACCCTCTTTTAGGACGGGAAACCAAAATAGCGGAAATCCGAGTCAATGTTGTCGCAGCGTGTCCCTCATAAGCTCAAGTGGTTTGGTGAATCGCAAATCTGGTCTTTCGCAAACGATGGATGTTGCGTCCACGTCCTCTGTAGATTGCTCCCGCATTGCAACAAGTTGGCGAATTGTTGCGGCGAAAATCCGACAGTTTTGTGGTAACTTGAAACTTCATAAAGCCTCGGGTGTTTGATATTGAGGCCAATGATTTTATGAGTTCACCCCAAAAGGAATACCTGATGTTTCATCCGAAACGTTCCCTTCTTTCTGACCTGTTCGCATGCGGCGGACTTGTGGTTGCCGCAACCTGTTTTGGAAACGCTGCTGTCGCACAGGCCGTTGCGGATGCTCCGCAGAAAGCCCAAGTTCAACAGTCGGGAAATTCGCTTAGCCGAGTCACCTACGATATCGAATATCTGGCATCTGATGAGCTTGGCGGACGCAAGCCTGGCACGCCGGAAATGAAACTTTCCGAAGATCACATCATCAAGGCCTACCGCGAAGCAGGGCTGGTCGATCCGACGGACACAGGAAAGTACTTTCAAACTTTCGAAGTCGGCAGCAAGAAATTTGTTGCCGAAGGTTCGGCTTCGTTGACACTGACAGGCCCCAATGGCGAGGAGATCACGCTGGAACCAAGCGAACAGTATTCTTTGCTGCTGGGTCGAAATGACTTCGATGTCAACGCCGGCCTGGCGTTCGTTGGCTATGGAGTCAGCGCCGAAAGCGAACTAAATTTCGACGAGTACGCGGACATGGACGTCAAAGGAAAAGTCGTCGTCATGATCCGCCGCGAGCCTCAACAGAAACTTGCCGAAAGCGTGTTCGATGGACAGGAGTTGTCTGATTGGGCGTACATTGCAACGAAAGCACGTGCCGCCAGAAAAGCCGGCGCCAAAGCAATCTTGCTGGTCAACGACGGCGTAACGGTTGAGGAAGAAGGCGACACTTTGATTCCTTCGGACAGATTCGGCCAGGACAATGGTTCGGTTCCGTTCATGCACATCAAACGTGCGGACTTTGATGAGATGCTAACCCAGACTCCGATCCTGACGGCATCTGGCAAGAAGCTGAATACGATCGCGGAAGTCGAAGCTCAACTCGACAAAGAGCTTGAGCCTCTCTCCCAGACCATGAAGGGCTGGAAAGTCGCGACGAAGGGCAAGTTCAAGACTGGTGGAATCGAAACGTCAAATATTATCGGCGTCATCGAAGGCGAAGGCCCGAACGCTCACGAAACGATCGTCGTTGGAGCTCACTACGATCACCTTGGCGATGGTGCCTACGGATCGCGCGCTCGCGGAAACCAGCGTGGCTTGATTCACAATGGCGCCGACGACAACGCGACCGGAACGGCTGCCGTGATGGAGCTTGCGAGGCGTTTTGCGGCTCGTGACAAAAAACCCGGTCGACGAATCGTGTTCATTTGCTTCACCGCCGAAGAGATGGGTTTGCTTGGTGCCCGTCACTACGTTGAAAATCCAACGTTCCCGCTCGAGGACACCGTGGCGATGATCAACTTCGACATGATCGGTTGGTTGCGTGACGATGAATTGACGCTGTACGGCTGGAATACTTCGGCACAGTTCGACAAACTTTTCGAAGCCGCGAACACGGACTTCAACCTGACGCTGAAGAAACCGGAAGCTGGTTTTGGGGGTAGCGATCACCTTCCGTTCAACGACAAGAAGATCCCCAACACATTTATCCACACTGGTTTGACGGACACGTATCACACACCGGACGATGATTTCGCGACGATCGATTGCGAAGGTGCCGTGAAAGTGATCGACTACACCGAAGCGTTCATGGACCAACTTTGTAATACACCGAAGCGTCCGTCGTATTCCTATACGGGCCCGTTTCGCTTGGGCATCAATGTTGCGACCAACGAAGATGAACAACTCTCGATCACAACAGTCGCAACCAAGTCAATCGCACAGCTTGCTGGACTTAAAGCCGACGATGTGATTTTAAAGTGGGGCGACGAAGAGCTGAAAAACCGTCGTGACCTTCGCCGCGTCATCCGTCGCGATAAAGGCTCGACCGTGACGGTGAAAGTGCGACGCGGAGACGAGGAAGTCATGATCAATGTGAAACTGGTTCGTCCTGGCGAAGAAGACGAAGCCTAGAAATTCGTTCTGCATCAGACGGTTCGAAACGATCCTCCAGCCCCGAACGTTCGGGGCTTTTTTGTGCGCGGGTCGAAAGGTGCTGGATGCCAAGGCGCGAGGAAACACGACGATGGAGATCGCTTTGCCAAGAATGCCAAAGCGTTAGACCAAATCAATTATCGCCAATCTCGTTCGGATCGACTGTAGGCGGAGCCTCCGGATCAGGGTTCGACTCGATCACCATTGGCGGAGCCTCGGGGTCGACCGTTTTTGGTTTCGTCTGGGCTGCTTCACGATAGACGTGCTTGTTATCGTTGTGGCTGGCCACCGTTTGGACCGGAACGACGACATCGGGATAGCATCGGATCAACGGCTCAACCTGCGCCGTCATGCCGGACTAGAGTGCCACGTCTTCGGGAGCCTTGTCGATGGTGATGATCTATTGAACTCTGGAACAGGCATTTCGATTTCTGTCGAATCAAGAAACGGATCGGGTTCGCCTTTTTCACTCGCTTGCTCGTTCTGGCGAGATCGGTTTTCAAACGGCGCACGGTGCTCTCAATCCGGGTTGCAAGCTTGATCTCGAATCCCAGTTCCACCTGTTCCACCTGCTGGTCTTTGTCAGCAGCTACTCCAGAAGTATTGGCTTTGATCCGATCTTTCCACTGCAACAATTGCTCCAAAACCCAAGGCTGCGGTACCACCGCGTCACCAAGGCAGCGAGCAAACAAGGAACCAGTAAGATTTGTGTCGTTGAGTCATCGACGATTCGCTATGGGGCAGCACATCACGGGATTCCGGGGCTACACTGTTCTTAATCGTTCGACATTCGCTATGATGAAGTTTCTCAAACTGTTCGGTTTCTACCGACATAAACGAATCCCTGCCCGCAAACCTTGCCTCCCTTTTTCTTGATGCCACTTTTCGACACGCATGCACACCTTGATAGCGAGCAAATCCATCCGCACCTCGATGAAATCCTCAAAAAAGTGGACGAAGAGGCGATGCGGATCACGGCGATTGGAACCGATCCTAAGTCGAGCCATCGCTGCCTGGAGCTGGCCAAGTCTCACGACAACATTTTCGCAGCGGCCGGACTGCACCCGAACTACTGTGCGAAGTTCGAGGATTCACATTGGCAAGCGATTCTGGAAATCGTTGACCATCCGAAAGTTGTGGCGATCGGTGAAACAGGATTGGACAAGTATTGGGACGACTGTCCTTTCGATGTGCAACAGAAGTGGTTTGAACGTCACGTCGATCTGAGCTTCAGGAAAAACAAACCGCTCGTGATCCACACTCGTGAGTGCGAAATCGAGATGATCGAGACGCTGGAACGACTGGCTCGTGACAACCGAATCATCGGCATCATGCATTCTTTCGTGGGATCTGAAGATACGGCAAAACGATGTTTGGATTTGGGCATGTACATTAGCTTTGCCGGCATGGTGACTTTCAAGAAGTCCGCGGCGTTGCGCGAAGTCGCCAAAACAATTCCTGACGACCGAATTTTGATCGAGACCGACAGTCCATATCTCTCGCCGCATCCATTGCGAAGCAAGCGTCCGAATGTGCCGATGTACGTTGAGCATACTGCCAACTGCCTGGCTGAAGTCCGTGGCGTTTCGGTGGAAGAACTTGTTACGCAGACCTTTGCGAACGCAAACCGTGTTTTCAATTTGGAGGACACGCAGAAGTGATTCGATCTCAATTCACTGCCATCGTATTCGCAACGCTCATTTTGCTGGCGGGAGGCTGCGATGTTGATTGGCCGCAGGAAACGTCAACTTGTGGCGTCGTGGGGCACGTCACGCTTGACGGACAAGCCATCTCAAATGTGAAAGTGGTTTTTGTGCCGCAGCAGTTTGGCCCGGAGTCCGATCGCAAGAAGATAGCATCTGGCGTCACGAACGACCGTGGCGAGTTTGTCCTCAAAGTCGATGCTCGGAAACCAAAGCAAATTAAACACGGGCGCTATCGTGTGGTGCTATCCAAACTTGCGGATGGAAAAGAAATACTTCACGAGCGGTACAACTCCAAATCAGTTTTGATGGTGGAAGTCGATTCGCAAGAGGCGATCCAACGTCCAAATCTGGAACTGCAAAATTCGGAATGGGACTGATAGGGCGTCAAACGCTGATTCAGTGGCCGGCGATGACGCGAGCATGGTTGCTCAGACGTGAACTATCGCACCGTTGCGAAAAGTTTTTTGTCGCCCAGAAGATCCCGGTTCAGAGGCTCTTCAATCAACGTTAGCCGCCCAGTTTGAACCGTTTTCCAAGCCACATTCCGGCGATGACGGCCGCCAAACCGATGCCGACGTTGAGCAAGATGTTTCCGATCGCAAGACCGTGGTTTTGATCGTTTGAATGGCCGACCGTTTCAGCCCCGAAAGTTGAGAACGTCGTCAACGCCCCCAAAAAACCGACTCCGAACAGCAGCTTCAGGTTCCGGTTTTGCTCGCCATGGCCGCTTCCGATCAACATTCCGATCAAAAAACAGCCAACGACATTCGCGATCAACGTTCCGACAGGAAACGAGGTGTCCCAGAAATGCTTGCTGGCAGCGGCGATTCCGTAGCGACAGATTGCACCGACAAACCCGCCGGCGCCAATCAAAAAGCAATCAAAAAGAACAGTCTTCATACGGCTCCACTAAATCGTCATTGCCGCGTAACCACCGTCGACCACCATCTCAACACCGGTAACGAACGACCCCGCATCGCTCGCCAGCAACAACGTGGCTCCGACCAGTTCATTGGCCTCACCAAAACGGTTCATTGGCGTATGTCCCATGATTTGCTCAACGCGTTCCGGCGTGAGTACTTTTTTGTTCTGCTCTGCCGGGAAGAAGCCTGGAACCAGCGTGTTGACGCGAATCTTTTTCGTCGCCCATTCACGAGCAAGGTTTTTGGTTAGATTGTGTACGGCTGCTTTGGTCGCCGAATACGTGAAGACGCGTGAGAGCGGAATCACGCCAGACATCGAACCGACGTTGATGATTGAGCCACCGTTTTCCTGAGTCAGCATTTGTTTGGCGAAAGTCTGGCACGCCAAAAAGACGCCTTTCATGTTGACCTCAAAAATTCGATCCCATTCCGATTCTTCGATTTCAAGAAATGGAGTTGCGCTGTTCATACCGGCTCCATTGACCAGAATGTCGACGCTGCCGTGAGCTTCGACGACTCGTTTTAAAAGCGATTCGATGTCGTCTTTGGAATCAACCTGACAGGGCTCGAAACTGGCAGTCCCGCCCGCGTCTGAAATCCGTTTCATACGAGCTTCGGCTTTCTCCGCGGATCGTCCGACCAGCACAACGTTAGCGCCGGCAGCAGCAAGTCCTTCAGCCATGGCTCCGCATAGCTCACCTGTCCCGCCGATGACGACCGCATTTTTTCCTGACAGAGAAAACAAATTTTCGATGTAGCTCATTGCAATTTTCGTGTATTTTAAAATTCAGTTCCGTAATCTTCCCGGAATTAAAACCCGATATTTGATCTGATGGAAGTAGGCGTTATCCTTCATGCAGCCTGCTGATTGATTGTCGCTACAGGTTTTTTCAGTTTTGGAGTTCCCATGAATCGTTCGATTATCGCCATTGCCATTTTGATCCCGTTGGCCACAGTCCTGTTTGTGACGCTAAACAACAGAGCGGACAATGATGATTCACCTGCGAGCGAAGACTCAAACGCGGCGACGGCGACCGAAACTGCGGAGAAGCATTTTTCTGCAGAGATCACGACTGATAATTTTGCAGAGATGGTCAAAAGTTCTGACCAGCCGGTGGTTCTGGATTTCTGGGCACCGTGGTGTGGACCGTGCATGATGCTGGGCCCGTACATCGAGGAAATTGCCGAGGAGTACGAAGGAGTCGCGGTCGTCGGAAAGATCAACGTTGACGATCACCCTGAATTGGCCAGAGAGTACAAAGCCAATTCAATTCCGTTGGTGTTGGTACTCAAAGACGGTGAAGTCGTTGAACGTTACGTTGGGTTCGACAAAAAAATGCCTGACGAAATTCGTGGCAAAATTGACGAACTCGTTTCACCCTAACGAAACGTTTCGATGTTCGCCGCGTGCCAACTAGCGCGGCGAAGATCGAGCAGACGTGGGAAGATCGCGGGCTTCCAAACCAGAGAATGGTTTCCCCAGCCGAAAGCGATGCTGTCGCTGTCACCCGCGAACATATCGACATGCGACTGGGCTCAGTCCATCAGCTGGATTGTGTGCCAGAGACTTGGATCCTCTTCGATCGGCATGTCGGGCCCCAGAGCCAAGGTCTGATAGCCAAGCTCGCTATCGTTGACCATAAAGTTGAACCCGATGTTCCGATGCTCACTCGGATCCCAACCGTTTAGCGATGCCGCGGGAATCATTGCGCTCAGCTTGTATCCCGTTTTTGAAACTTCGCTTTCGATCGCAACCTTGGCGCGATTGAACGCCGGCGACGACTCACGGGCGCGGTTGATCTTCACCGGCGTCGCAACAGGCTTTTGCTTCTTCGCTCCGGCACCGGCTGGCATCATTACGAACCAGTGACAAAACCGGGTCGCGCGGTGCACGTCGTGAGTGTCACGGGTGTCAAGCCAAACGTAAAGACTGTCACTATCCATGATCGCCGTCTCACGGCATTCCAGCGGAAGCTCGCGGCCTTTCACGATCAACGTCACGTAAACGCCCAACTCTGACCAGCCCAATCGCATGTCCGCGAATTGGAACTGGTCATCGAATTCGCCAAAATGTGGCAACCGATAGCTCTCATCAAGCTCAATCGGCTTCGGAGTTTTCGACTTGGATTTCGAGACAACTTTGAGGCACGGAACCCTGTAACGAAACAGAAGGTTGTTGGGAATTTGCTCTCGAATCGCTTTATTCATCAGTCGCTTGGGTGCTCAGGTCCTTGATTGAAACGTTGCGAAATTCTACCGGATCGTTGTGGCCAGCAAACCCGAAGTGCCCTGAAGTTCGATCTTTTCCCGGATGTGGCCGGTCGGCAAGAAAGCTGTCAATCTTGCTGAGATCCGTGTTGAGGATCAAATTGCCGTTAAGCTCCACCTTGATCGTCGATCCAACCACCGTGACCTGCTGGAAATTCCACTCCCCAACCGGTCGAAGGTATCCGCGAGCAGCAGCCGCCATTCCATAAGCCGAACCGTGATACTGTCGCTGATCGAGGTTCGCGTATTGGGCCGCCGTGTTGTCGAGAACCTGAAGTTCGCACATCCCGACGTAGGCCGTATCGCCGTTTCCAGGGTAGCGAATCGCCAGCCCGTTGTTTCCGCCCGGCGGAAGTTTGAACTCAAATCGAACCGCGAAATCAGAGTATTCCTTTTCCGTGTAGATCGTGCCGCCAGATTTTGGCTTGCAACGCAGGACGCCATCGTTGATTTCGTAATTGTCCGTCGGTCCGGCCCAACCTTTGAAATCCGTGCCGTTGAAAACAGACTGGAACTTTTCAGCCTGTTTTGTCGCGAGAATTTCATTGGCTTCCTGAGCTTCAATGTCGCGGACGAAAATGTTTCGCCAGTACATTTTTCCACCATGAGTCTGCAACTGAATTGGTCCCGAGGCGATGATTGGAAGTTGCCGAGCCCAATAGTTGTCCATGATCTGATGATCGACGACTTTCTTTTCGTTTAGCCAAATAGAAGTCCTTGCTCCGACTTGTTGAATTCGCATCGTGTTCCACTCGCCGACGGGCTTGTCAGCATGGACTGTCGGGAACCTTGCCGGAGATCCTTTCCCGTTGTTCCAAAGTCCGCCAGATCCTTTTTCGGATCCGTGTTTGAAAGACGGTTCATGCGTGGTGTCCCAGACCTGAACCTGAGGCGTTGCCTTCAGATAGACGCCACTGTCGCCACCGGCTTCAAGCTTGAAATCGATCAGCAATTCATAGTCGCGAAAATTTCGTTTTGTCGTGAGATAAGGCCCGTTGCCATCATTGATAATGACACCGTCTTCGACACGCCAAAACTCATCTGTTTTCGATTCCAGTTCAGCGATCCTGGCCTGTTGACCTTCCGGGGAAAGCTCCGCGAACTTTCGCGGATCGGCCGTTGGCATCGCGTACCATCCATCAAGATCGTTGCCGTTGAACACGGACTCGAATCCTTCGGGAACGCTGGTTTGTCCCGAAACCGAGTTTAGGCAGCACAGCGACGTCAGCAGGACAGCAAAGATCAAAGATCGCGTTTTCATATTTATCCCCAGAACCGCGTTCGGTTCAGCATTTTGAATTTGAGCTTGGTAGACCGCGGTCGACATACAGGTCGCTTTTGCGGTCCAGTTTTGATTCGCTGTTCAGCATAGCCAGGCAATTGCCGCAGTGGGAGTCCCGGAAGCGGACAAGTTGACCTTGGGGTCGAGTTGGCGATTTTGCTAAACTTTGCCATGAATCAAAATTCCTGCAAAACTTTCTCGATCGCCCGACCTGGAATTGCGATCCCGATCGTCATTCTGGTTTCGGGAATCGTTTTCTTTTGGGCGCTTGGAGAAGCCGCCTATTGGGATCGCGACGAGCCAAGGAACGCTGGTTGTGCGGCGGAAATGATGGCTCGTGGCGACTGGATCGTGCCGACCTTTAATGACGAACTACGGCAGCAAAAGCCCGCGTTGCTTTATTGGCTGATGGGATTGGCGTATTCGATCTTCGGCGTCAACGAATTCGCAGGCCGCTTTTTTTCCGCACTCCTGGGCGTCGGAACGGTGATCGGAACCTGGGGAATCACCCGTTCGTTCTTCGATCGCGCGACGGCGTTGTTGGCCAGCCTGATGCTGGCCAGCAGTTTGATGTTCTGTGTTGCCGCGCGAGCAGCGACTCCGGATTCCGTGCTGATTTTTTGCGTGACAATGGCGTTGTGGTTCTTTGCCAGCGGGTTCGCGAGACGAACCGGAGAAGGCGACGATTCAACGGATGCAGAAACTTCAGCAGCAGGGCAGGGCAATCCGTTTTCCAATCGAACCATTTTTTTCGGCATCTACATTTTCCTCGGGCTGGCGATGCTGGCGAAAGGACCCGTTGGATTCGTGCTGCCAATGGCGGTGATGGGCTGGTTTCTGCTGCAACGCGATTGGCTGAGGAACGACCAATTCGCCGACGACCACAATACTGATCGGGGATGGTCCAGCATCGCTGTCGCGGTGGTTGCTCCGTTTCATCGGGCTCGTTTTTGGCGAACGTTGCTGTCGATGAGAGTTCTCTCCGGGACGTTGGTCGCGCTATTGGTTGCCGCGCCATGGTTTGTCGCGGTTGGCATCGCGACCGATGGTGAGTTCCTCCGCCGATTCTTTCTGGACGAAAACTTTGGCCGAGCGACGAAGGTTCTCGAAAGTCACAGCGGCGGACTTTGGTTTTATCCACTGGCAATTCTGGTCGGCTTTTTTCCATGGTCTGTTTTTTGGGGACCTGTTGCAGCAGACCTGACGCTGAGAACTTTCAAGCCTGATTCGGGGCGAGCGAAACCCGGACTGGATGCGGGTTCGCGATTCGCGATCTGCTGGATCGTCATTCAAGTCGTCGCTTTCTCGTTCGTCAGGACAAAGCTTCCAAGCTACGTTACGCCGTGCTACCCAGCGTTGGCGATGCTGACGGCTCACGCGATGATGCGGCTGGTTCGCTCGCACAGCAAGTCACCGACCTGGCTTTGGAGTCTGGCGAACGGCGCGATGCTGCTAACTGGCGTCGGAATCGTGATCGGACTGTGGATCGCGTCCAGCGAATATGCTCCCATTCCTGGCTGGCTTGCCGTTGTTGGGGCTGGGCCGATCCTGCTGGGAATCGTCGGTTGGGTGCTGACGCGATCCCAAGCGACGGAAACACGATTCCATCTCGCCATCGGCGCGGCGGTCGTCGCAGGCATGTTCTGCGTTGGTTTGTTGGGCGCCGGAGCAGCGTCCGTCGGCCAGCAGAATCGCATGGCGTTGGCGGACCTGATTCGGCAGCAACCTCCCGCTGCGGTCGCAACTTACGGCTGTCTGGAATCGAGCTGGGTTTACTACAGCGGAACTCGAATCATCGAATTGCGCACCGATGGGCAGGAAGAAACCGATGCTGACCAGAAACTCGCGGGCCGAAAGTTCTGGCAGCGAAAGCCATGGCTGAGCCCCCGACAGTTTGCAGGTTCGAGCGAGTCAGGTTTGATCATTACGACCGATGAGAAGTGGCCGGAGCTTAAAAAAAGGCTGCCTGAAGACTGGAAAGTCATTCAGACAGCCGATTGGTTTCTCAAGGATCGCAAACTGTTGCTGATCGGAGCCCGAGATTCGCTGGCATCAATCCCAAAAGGGGCGGAGCAGGTGCCAGCGAAACAACGAGCGTTGCGATAGTTGAACTAGTTGCGGAGTGCACCTGGAGCCAGTGAGTTTCCGGTGTTCAAGATCCAGCGAACGCCGAAGTCCGTGTTGTCCTGGCGGAACTTGGCTCCCGAAGTCGAAGTGATCGACTGGATAAACTCAGGGTCGATGTCGGCCTTGCCCCAATCGGTCGTCAACTCGACAGCCGTGATGTCTGGAATGCCCGTGACCGAGTCGCCATTGTTCATAATGACAACGGCTTTGTCGTCGGATGAAGTGTGGAACTTGATGCCTGCGATTTCGCTCATCGGAACAGTGACTTCGCCGAACGCAGTCTTCAGTTTGAACTCAGTCAAGCCTTCGACTTTTCCAGCCATCCGCTTGGTGTCGCTAAGTCGCACGAAAACGGCTCCTTCGACAACGCCGCTGATGATTGGATCAGACGCCGGAGGAGCATCGTACTTGAGCACGACTTCTGTGACTGGACGTTGCGTGATTTCGAATACGACGGGCTGGCCTTTGATCTTGGCAAGCAGATTGCTGTCGACGATCACATCGACTTTGCCATTGCTGTAGGTCATATCGACATTCAACTCGACAGGAGCGTTGCCCTTGGTAGCTTCGTAGCTGACGATGATGTTTTCAATTGAGTTTTGCTTTTCAGCTTTGACTGGAGAAGTCAAAAGCCGGCCCTGAACCATTGCGTCAAGGTTGCTGGTGGACAGAACCAAAGGGTAAGAACTGTTGTCCTGGGCGGACACGGCCGAAGCCAATCCCAGCACGATCAAAATGGCTGATGAGACAACGGAAGTGAGTTTCGCGGATTTCATTTTTGCTCCAAAATTATGTTTAAGCGGCTGGACTATGATTTTCCAGCAATCGTAAATTGCAATTGAAAATAGTTGATTTAGGTTGGATTTCGCGAACGAGTTCACCCCGAAGAATGAGACGTCCGTACGCCATGCCATGCCATGGCTATTTGTTTGATTGCCTGACCAGCAACGCTGCCACGTCCGACATATCTATCGTTTCGCTACCCCATCGGTTAATCAGTTCGATTTGGCCTCCATCGATGGTACCTGAAATCAGGTCGCCATTGGCCATTTCGATATTCAGTTCTCCATTGTCGCGGACGAAAATCTTGCTGGTTCGAGCAAACGAGACCGTGATTCGACCGAGCGTCGAATCCATCTTGAGCGACTTCATTCCTTTGATCCGCCCGGTGATTCCTTTGCCAGATTTTAGCTTCACGGTTAGCAACGGACTGTCCGCATCTGCATCGCCGATTTTTCGATCTGTCAGACTGGAAGTTTTCCCAACGTAATTCAGCACGACGGAAGTGAATCCCGTTTCGTAAACCTTCAGCTCAACCGGTTGGTAATCGATTCGCTCAACGACAGAATCGTCCACGTTAAGAACGAGTCGATGCCCCGCCAGTTTCGCATCTGCAAAGTCAGACGCGTGTTTGTCTTTAAAATAAAACGGTCGTTTGATAATCACCGACTCAACACTATTGATCAGCGGTGTGGGCACTTCGATTTCTACACGTCCGTCGCGCAGCAATGTCTTGAGACTGGCGTCGTCGAGAGTCATCACGGCCGAAAACCCGGAAGCCCTTCCGACGATTTCCTCGCCGTTCTCATTGAGCATCCCTGGCTCGATTCTGGATCGCACCACCGTCGCTCGATCGGCGTTGGCAAGAATCGTCGTCTGAGCGAATCCGGCATCAACGCAGAACGCGAACCATGCCACGAAAACCGACGCCGCGATTTGAATCCGCCCGAACATCTGACATTCCATCATCATCGTTCCTTGCAAAAAAAGGCCAGTCGCCCCGACTGGCCTCAATCAATCGATACTATTTTCGAACCGGGGCTTTCGTGAATCGCCACACGGCTTTTCCGGTCGACGTGTCCGAATAGAACTTTGAGTTCTTTGAGTTAGTGATCGTTTCAACTTTCTCAGTATTAATGTGAGCGGTGCCCCACTCAGTTTTCAGCTTGACGATATCAAGCACGACTTTGCCTGTAACAAGGTCGCCATTTTTGAAAGCGATGACTGCGTTGTCTTTGGCGTCGGCATGCATTTTGATTCCATCGACTTTGGTCATTGGAATCGAAACCGAACCGAATTCAGTTTCAACCTTGAGAGCTTCAAGGTCCAAAATGACTCCATCCAAATCGTTGTTACGAGCCACTGAGATGTAAACTTTTCCATTGACCGGGGCGGCCAGTTCCTGAGCGTGGGCTGAGGCAAGAAATGTTGGGACTGCCAGGACGGCAACAAAAAGAAGACTCAAGTGACGCATTATTTTTCTCCGGTTAATCGCAATAACGATGCAAACAAAACAGACCTTTGCAACGAGACTGCGAAGCGAACTGTTTGGACTTTCCAGCCCCAAATATAGTCAGCAAAGCCACGGCATTGCATCCAAAACCGGAAAATTGCCCCGAACCAGGCGGGCGGCTTACGCAGTCTTCCTAACCCGAACAATCGATATGCTTTTACCAGCTCAACAGCGAAACGAAAAAGCTGATCGCCCTCTTGAAATGTCGGCGTCAGAGTAGCGCGAATCGCAATTTCGGCCAAACGTTAGGACGATCGGAAAGAGTGTCACGACAGGCGTGATTCGGGCACCGGACTCATGGCCAGTTGCTCAGCCCGGACCCGGCCAGCGATGGCAGCAGATGGCTACCGGACGTTTTTCAAGGCGTCAGTCAGATCGACTTTTTTCGCGTCGGCCCAGAGAGATTCCAACGCGTAGTTTTCGCGGGCTTCTTCTTCGAACAGGTGAATCACGACGGTGCCATAGTCCAACACGATCCAGCGGCTTTCGGCATAACCGTCAATATTCATTCGCTTGTCGTTCATTTCGTCTTCAAGACAATGATCGATTTCTTCGCTCATCGCGTGAAGCTGCCGGCGACTACTTCCGGTTGCGATCACGAAGTAGTCAAAGATCGCGGTATGCGGAGACATGTCGAGGACGATCAGATCGGTTCCCCCGTTTTCCGCAGCAGTCCTTGCCGCCGCGAGGGCGAGCTCAAGACTTCGTTTCGGATTTACTCGGTTGACGGCTGCGCCAGAAGCGTGGTGTTCGACGGAGGGACGGGCGTCTGTTTTGGGCTCAGACTCTGATTGCGGACTTTCTGTCACACACGATTCCTGTTTGGCGTTCATTGGTTTTCAACTGAGTGAACATGCGAGGCTTGATCACTTGGCAGACAAATTTAAGTGGTATGGGTTCGCTCGCGTCGTTCGGTTGAGACAAGCAAAGCAGGTTAAACGATCGCTTGAACAATCGATTTATAAAGCAGCGACATATTGCAACCGAGCAAACGTTGAGCTTACGCGGTATACACTTTTAAGCCAGTAGCGTCGCGGAAGAATCTGTTTGATCTTCGAATCCAACGATCGGACGACGCAGATCACAGGACTCGTTCGACCAATGCCAATGCGCGACTGTTGGCTCACCCAACTTCCAGCAAAAGTGAACAGCACCGTCATCGGTCTGCAAAGGAAAATCGATATAGGCAGGCTCGGCAGCATCGAAACTGACGCCTTCAACCTGGTCCATTTCCTTGTAGCATTCCGCAAGTCGGTCGCAGAGTTTGTCAGCCGATTCTTCGACGGCTTTGAGCTCATCCGAGTAAAGACTTTCGTTTCCATCGAGATGGCGATGCAAATCGATCTCGCCAAGCCGCGTTCGGATCGAACGATGCTCGCGAGCCAACTGGTCGATCTCTCGAACCACAACCGTCAGAAACGGGATGGTGGAATTCGCATAAGTCAGCTTGGCCGCCACGATGTCTCGTGACAAATTTGGAAGTTGATTCTCTTTGGCAGAAATCATGTTCTCTATCCCGGTCCCGAAGTTTTACTCATTATAGAACGGGGCTTGTGGATACCTATGGGGGTTGCGCCAAGCGAACCATAAAAACTCAAACCCGGCGATCGTCAGAAGGCCGTTTTTGCCGCAAGTCGGTCCGATTCTCAAAGTGTCCTGTTAACCCGCCACACCAGCCACCTTTTATTCCCGAATTCGGCTGGACAGTCCGCTAAAGCCAAACGATGGCGTTGGAAATCTCCAAATTCCAAAAATTCGCTGAATCTCCGAACGTTTTCTGTGTGTATGCGTCTCAGAGGCAGACTGAAAGGGTCCCTCGTCGGTTTTCAGACCGGCGATCTTGAGCCAAAAGCTTGCATCGACGACGTTTGACCCGGATTTGGGCTCCGATTTGTTGACTCAGCAAGTGGGGCACTTACAGTTAAATTGATTAGAAAAACGAATCGCACGCCGCTTCCACAGGAGACGCCAGCGATTTGAGGATCCATGGAGAGGAATGGAAAATGCTTGTACTTTCCCGAAAGAAGAACGAGAGCATCGTAATTAACGATGACATCTCGATTGTGGTCGTGGAGATCCGCGGCGACAAAGTTAGGCTTGGCGTTGAGGCACCGAAGGAAGTTCCGGTTCATCGCCGCGAAGTTTACGATGCAATCAAGAAAGCCGAATCGGAACAGCAAACAGCCGGTGATATTGACGCTGCCCCTACCGAATAATTAGGTATTACCGCCGCATTATTCGTCCAAACGGGCACGCTCTGACTTTCACTGGCGTTGTTTTTGAGTTTTTCACGAAAGGGCTTGACGATTTCGTCGCCCTGATATCAACTATTCGCCTTCCGGAATTTTGCCGGAGAAATTCTGTCCGATCGTCAGTTCTATGCCGATCACCAATACACTGGACGGCCCCTTCGTCTAGCGGTTAGGACACCGGCCTTTCACGCCGGCAACACGGGTTCGATTCCCGTAGGGGTCACTGAGATTAAAGGCCAGCGGATTTGTTTCCGCTGGCCTTTTTTTGTGCCCTGATTTTTCATTGCCCGCGCTGCACTCGGTGGCGAAGCTTCCTACAGAAGTTTTCACCTACGCACTTGATCTGCTGCGGCGACAAACCCGGTCGTGACCAGGCAAACATGCAACGTGGTGCTTGGCTTTGCCCTGGCGTCGATGAACTATCGAGTCATCGTTGTTTACTCTTGCGAGTCGGCGGGGATGCAGGGCAACCGCAGCGTGAACGTTGCGCCGGTTCCGGATCCACTGCTGCGAGCAAAGATTTCGCCGTCCATCTCTTTCATTGCGTTGGCGCAACTGTGCAAGCCAAAACCATGGCCGTCGTTTTTCGTCGTGAATCCATGCGAAAAGATGTTCGTGAGATTCTCCGCGGCGATGCCTTCGCCATTGTCGGTGAACTGGATTTGCAACATGTTGTCGGCCGCAAGGGAGACTCTGATGATCAGCTTTCTGCCGTGGGCGCGGCCGAGAGTCATGCTGTCCTTCGCGTTCTTGAGCAGATTCACGATCACCTGAAGCAGCTTTTGCTTTTCCAACATCACTTCCGGCATCGGCTCAAACTCACGAATGACTTCGACCTGGTGACGCGTTAACGAAGACGAAATCAACAGCTCGGCGTCACTCAAAAGTTCTGGTATCGAAACGCACTCCTGTAGCCCGGAAAGGCCAGCGTAGGCCTGCTGCATCGACACGACAACTTTGACGTGCTCGAGGTGACTGCTTAGCATCGAGAGTTCGGATTTCATCTTCGCGCGTTCCGCGTGAAGAACTTCCGACAGTTCACCGAGGAATTTCGGGAAAGCACGACCCCGTTTGTCGTTGGTGAAAAACTCGCCAAGGTTCTCCTGATGGTTCAAAAGGTTTGCCGCGTTCTTCAGAGATCCAACTCGCGACGTCCGCAACGTCTCTTCTGCAAGTCCAGCCGAAACGTTGATACTGTTGAGGACGTTGCCGATGTTGTGCAAAATCCCGGTCGCGATTTCTGCTTTGCCGGCTTGATGCGAAAGCTCAACCATGCGTTGGCTGATCAGTTCACGCTCTTCGATTTCACGCTTGAGTTTTTCGTTGGATTGCCGCAATGACTCACGGTCTCTGAGATGCTGTAGGGCACTGGCGATGTGCTGCGAAATAAACACCATCAGATTGATTTCTTCTTCGCGATACTCAAACCCGGCCTGATAGCTCTGAATTGAGAACACGCCGATAGGCTGCCCGTCGAGACGTAGCGGAATGCCAACCCAGTCTTCAGAATGTTTGCCGAACGGAACCAGACCTCGATTGTTACGAGCTTGATAGCGAATGACTTCGTTGGATGTGATGACTTTCCAGCACAGCATATCCTTGCACTTTTCGACTGGAATCTTCTCGCGATTGTTCAGCGGCGATTCGTCCCCCTGTTGCTCGTCATCGAAATTATCGACGTAGTAGGGAAAGCTCATGCAGCCTTCGTCGCGATGAAACAGCGCGATGATAATCGCATCGATCGAAGTCAGCTCGGCAACGATTTCATGGATTGACCGATAAAAAGCATCCATCGTTTCGGCAGTCGTCGACGTGCGAGCGATTTTGAAAACGGCTCGTTGTATTTGCTCGTTGCGCTCGTTCGCCTGGACCAACGCGGTCAACTTTTCGATTCGGTCAATCAACTTCTCGCTGTTACTCTCACCTGATTCGACCGTGTCGGCCTCTTCGGGACAGTGAACTGTTCTATCGACGTCGCGACTGTTGGAATTCATCGTGGTTGGCGGTCCGGAATGGCGGGAAGGAGTTGAGCGGTAGGTGGAAATCGAAGTGCGGCAGGTGCATGAATGTGACACGACCCTGCTGATTTAAATTAGGTTGCTGTTGAACAAATTCGTGGACATTATGGCATCGACTGCAACTTGGGCCGCTCTGCAGATCGCTGATCCGAAAACAGTTCCTAATCTTTACAAACAGCCCAGACGCGCGCGGATCGCGAAGGCAGAAAACCGTCACATTTGGAAAAGTCTACGGTTTGGCTATTATCGGAATCCCGTTTGGTTCGATAAATGAAGGTGACGATGTGCCTTCCGCGAACGGATCGATGAACGCTCCCAAACCAGCCTCCAACAACTCTCGCACCCCCAGCCGACGTGCGATTCTCAAATCAGCAGCCGTTGCGGCAACGACGCTAGCGGCCTCCAGATCCGCCACCGCTCAGCAGCAACAACGAGCCCCCAGCGGTTTGGTCCAGATCGGCAAACGCACCAAGACCAGTGATTCGCCGCTGAAGCAGCAAGCCACGATGGACTATGAACGAAGTCTGGCGGGCTATGGCGGACGGCTGGCCAATCCGATCCGCGATCTGTTTCTGACAGCGAAAAAGAATAAGTCAGAAGTCCCGTTTGCAGTTGTTGTGATTGGTTCTGGCTACGGCTCTTCGATCATGGCTGCGAAACTTTCACAGCATCTTCGCGATGACCAGAGGATTTGTATTCTCGAGCGAGGAAAAGAATGGGTGCCCGGCACGTTCCCGGATACATTCGCTAACGTGAGCAACCTGTCGCGAGCAAATATCGCAGGCCCAACGCGTGGACAGGTGACTCAGCCTCTGGGGCTGTTCAACGTGATGTTCAACGACGAAGTCAACGTGCTCAGTGGTAGCGGACTTGGTGGCGGTTCACTGATCAATGCCAGCATTGCACTTAAACCCGACGCAGAAGTATTTCACCAGGCCAAGTGGCCAGAAGCGCTCCGGGACGCCGAAACGCTCCAGCCTTACTTCGAATCCGTCGCCCGCAACCTCAGCCTGACTCGGACTCCGTTCGACCAGACTCCAAAAGTTCGCGTTCGCCGAATGGCAGCAGAGAGCATCAGCAGGGATCCGCGGTTCTACGATCGTTCCAACGTTTCGGTGATGTACGACTATCGCCATCTCGACAAGGACCTGCGTAATCGCCAGGGCATGGTTCAACGTCCTTGCACGCTCTGCGGAGACTGCATCAATGGCTGTAACGTCGGCGCGAAAAACACCTTGGCAATGAACTATTTGCCCGTTGCAAAACACAATGGCGCGGAAATGTACACGCAGGTCGAAGTCAAATCGATCCGCAAGATGGATGGCTATTACCAGGTCAACATGGAGTATGTCGATGATCGCCACAACAAGGTGACGCGACACCCGGTATCGATCAATTCAAAGATCGTGGTCGTCGGTGCCGGCAGTCCTGCCAGCGCGGGAATTTTGCTTGATTCACAGGCTCCGAACTTTCAGTTCTCTCCATTTCTGGGGCGAGGTTGGTCGAGCAATGGTGACGCTATTGGATTCATCACTGATATGGCACGCGGAACCAACATCGGAGGACAGGGAGCTTACGCGACTGACAAACCGCCCGTCGGCCCAACGGTTCAGTCGTCGTTGCATTTCCACAAAGAGAAAGAATTGAAGCGACGCTTGTTGATCCAGGATGCTGCGATTCCACGCGGAGTAAGCAATCTGTTTACGGCGTTGCTTCGTGACCCTGCGCTCAACAAGTCGATGGTGATGCTGGGGATGGGACACGATTCCGCGGAAGGCCGGTTGGTCAAAAAGGCCGGACGCTGGCAGATTAAATGGGAAGGTCTCAAAGGCAGCGAGTATCGCAAGATGGTGTTCGGCGAATTCGAACGGCTTGCCGCTGCTCATGGCGGAAAGTACAAGCGGTTGAAAGCTTTCGGCGACAATCTTGTCACCGTCCATCCCCTTGGCGGCTGCGGCATGTCTGACAATCCGCTTTACGGAACGACCAACCATCTGGGCGAAGTCTACGACGGTCGTAACGGAGGCTACGTCGGCGACAACTCGGCTTGCGGGGTTGGTTCAGCTGCAGTTCACTCCGGGCTCTACGTGGCTGATGGATCCTTGATGTCCACCGCTTTGGGCGTGAATCCTTTCATGACGATCGCCGCCTTGAGCGACCGCATCGCTCAACACATCGTGATGAACCCGGCTTGGGCCGAACTGTTCACCGGCTAACGGCACCAGTTGCGAGCTCCGACAAAGTGTATCGAGCCAGATCGTCAAAATCCGCATCTGGCCGATGACCACCAATGCTCTCGCGTTCACTGCCAACGCCACCCGTGGTTTCTAACAACCCACAGGACGACCAAGCACGTCACACAAGCTTTGAGATTTTCAGCCGGCGAAGCACTGCCGGGCTAACCCTGAACGTTGTTTCAACCTTCTACCCAATGAGATCCCGAGCGGCTTGCGAGGGCGCGTCTGTCAGTGTCACGCACCTGCTTTTCACTCCGGTCCAGATGCGTTTTCTGATAGCCGCCTCCTCCGAAAACTATCTACATTATCAGGTTTGCGAAACAGCCAATTGCGGGCCCCAATAGCCGCAACTTCTTCGCAATAAGTAGAAAACTTTTGCATCATGCGATTTGCAAAGTTGAAACCGGATTCTCTATTTTGGCTTTTCCTGAGCATTTATTGGTCGTCAAGATTTAGTGTTCGTGCCTTCCCCCCAATACAAACCGCAACCTGTAAAGTCAGCTCCAAAACTGCACTGAGACCCTTTGGAAATTGATTGCATCTGAAATCACAGAGGCGCAGAATCCACCTAGAACCGCACCTGAGGATGACAGCAGCCCCGTTAATCAATTTTTCCTAGAGGCCGAAGTATGTTTAAAAGAAAAGCCTTCACGCTGGTGGAACTACTCGTCGTTATCGCGATCATCGGAATCCTGATCGGAATGTTACTGCCGGCAGTGCAGCAGGTGCGAGCGGCAGCTCGTCGAACGCAGTGCCAAAATAACCTTCGCCAATTGGCGTTAGCGTGCTTCAACTACGAGTCAGCAAGGATGACATTTCCTGCAGCTGACTTGATCCCAAACCAGTTGCGCACCAATGGGCAGGCATGCCGAGGTAGCAATTGGTGCATCCAAATACTTCCCTACATGGAACAAAATAACGTTCTCACAACGGTTGGTTATAACTGGAATGATGTTTCCTCGTTAGTTAGTCCCGCAGTTCAATTTGACATTGATAACGATGGAAATGGCATCAGGGACGGTAGAGATCTTGCGCCAACTGGCATGAACTTGTGCCCGTCTAACGGATCGCCGGAGTGGGCCAGAGATTACTTCGGTGTGCAAGGTGGCCAGGAAGGTTTCACCGACAACGCAAAGTATGGAAACGTCTGGGGGCGAGGCCCGGTTCACGATGACGGAATTCTTGGTGTGAACAGGGGACGCACGATTGGAAACATCACCGATGGAACTTCGAACACCCTAATCCTTGGCGAAAACTATCTGAAGCAACATTACGGTGCCGACATCGGCTCCTCAGGAATGGTGGTCGGCGCTCAACCCGGCCTGGCTCCATGGTGGTGGGGCGGTGGTACAGCCGGAAACATGTACGGGCTAAGTGCGGCACGAAACATGTTCGCTAACCCGGCACGACACGTGCTCACTGCGAACAGCCCCATCAATGACCCCGGCTTCTTCGAAGGTGGTGACAAGTACAACTCGGCCAGTTGGTATCACTGGAGTCCGTTCTCCAGCCAACATCCAGGTGGGGCGAACTTCGCGTTCAGCGATGGTCACGTTGGGTTCGTTTCGGACGACGTTGACATCCTGGTTTATCGTGAGGCCGCGTCCATGAACAGCGGCGGAGTCATCGATCTGGGCAGCCTGTAGCTGATGCTGCCATCCGTGTAAATGCAGGGCCGGTTGCCTGTTGCGGCCAGCTCTGCTTCTTCATAAACGCATTTCAAAACAGGTTTCAACGTGAATATTCATTACGGCTTCACCAAAGCCACGATTTTACTTCTGTTGATCGGGATCTGCTCAACGGGTTGCCTCAGCGGCGAGAAGCTTGAGAAAGCCGGCGGCATCGTGATGGTCGATGGCAGGCCATCTTCGGCGGGCACGATCGAGTTCTATCCAGTCAGCGGCGGTCGGACTGCGAACGCCGTCATTCAGGATGATGGAACGTTTACCATTTCTTATCGCAAGCCGGGCGACGGACTTCCTCCGGGTGATTACAAGGTCGCTGTTATCGTCGACAAAGTCCTCAACTCAACTCCGAAAATGTCGGCTGAGGAGGATGGAGACGGCAACTTCACACCCGAATTTCGACAGGGAGCTGTGACACACATCGTGCCGCAGATTTACAACAACATTCAGACAACGCCGCTTCGCTACACAATCGACAACACTGGCGAATCGCAGCATCTGGAAATTGAAATTTCAACATCCGATTGAGAGGCAAGACCTCTGCCCGGCCGTACAACTGCGCGACATTCAGCGGTTGTGCGGTCTTGGCGGATCGTCAATTCAGATTTACCACCACCGATTTGCTGGACTGGCTTTCACAATGCCAACAGCTTTGCGATTGCAGCCGATCACGTGACTGCGTTACCGCGTGATCGAAGTGCTGCCAGCCGTATTTGTCGCCTGGCGAATCGTCTGCAGGTACTCTTTCGGCGAAGACTGAAACTTGCTCCGAGTCGCTGCGTCCCGGAACAGAACGACTTTCTGTTCTGGAGTCTGGCCCATGAATACGCCGTTCTCGACCAAGCCCTCAACCAGCTTGCCCTGCTCGTGATAGACGACGGGATCGAAGCCAGCCAGAACAGGGCTGTACTTGTCCGGATTCGAACGGAACACAGCAAGTTTTTCCTTGCTCGCGAAAATATAGGTTCGGTTGCGATGCACGATTCCGAAGCGAGCGTCGCCATCTTCCCAACGACCTTCTGTGATCAGCGTGACCGGGCATTTTCCCTTAAGGCAGAATTTTCCGGGATCCGCTTTTGGAGGCTCTGAGCCGACCATAATCAGTTCCGGGCTTGAAGGATCAACTTCAACGACCGAGTTGAGCGACGTTCCCTGAGTCGTTGGTTTGACTTTGAAATCTCCGTGGCCTGAACTGTCAGAAGAAATATCGACTGGAACCGAAAGACTTGCACTCGACGCACCATCATCGAGGCTCAAATCAAAGCCTCCATTGTCCGCAGGAGCAGGCTCAAGAGTCACTGAACGACTGTTGGAAGCGAGGCTGAAAGGACCGGGTTTGGTCGGAGTGTTGGATCGCTGCGGGGTCTCGCTATCCGCAAGTGCCTCGAAGTAGCGGTCGTTCACGATTCGCTCGGGTTTGGCACGACGCGTTTGCGAGGAAGGAGCAACCCATTGACGCTCCCGATTCAAAAACTGATTGCGCTCAAGGTCATCGACACCGATCTCGTTTGTGTTGGCTGAAGCCAGCATTCCGGAATTCGCATTGCTGCCCTGATCGACCCAGGGGTTCGACGTTGTTTCTGATTTGCTATTTGTGTTTGCCGTTTGGCGGCGTTGCAACAGGCTGCCGTCCTTGGACAAACCGACTTCTTCGATAACAGGACCTTCCGCGCGAAACGCGGTTGGATCCTGTCCGTCGAGTGTACGGTTTTTGACCAACTTGCGTTGATGGGCAATCGGCCCCAACTTTTCCTTCTCCAGCATTCTGCTGGCAGACGAAGTATTGGCAATCATCTTCGCATAGTTCTCTGCATCGGCAGGGGACCGACGTTCGGTAATCACACGTCCGCCGGGTGTGATAATGACATCAAAGGGCACCATCGAGACGTCGTACTCGTTGACCAGATTCAGTTCATAGTCCGCGTCGAGCTTCACCGGAACGACGTTTTCGGCGATTGCATTTTTGACGGCGCTGCTTCGGTAGACATAAGTCTCCAAAGCTTTACAAGGACGGCACCAGGATGCATCGAAGTGTAACAATACCAGCTTGTTTTGGGCCGCAGCGATCTTTTTGGCTTTCTCAACATTTGAGAGCCACTGAATCTCACCTGTTGCCTGGGCTTCAACCATCGCTGGCAAGAAAGTCACCAGCATGACGAAGGCGACGACCGGGAAGATCCGAGTGACGAAGTTGTTTGGGCTGATTTTCATTATTGCACCGCAGTTTCCTTGTCTATGTACAGCTAGTCTGTGCATCGACAATCGTTGGTTGGCTAGCCACGGAAAATTGAGGGTTTATCCGGAATTAACGGGCTTTGCTGGCTTTTCTGGCAAACTGGAAAGTGCGGGCAAAATAGGTGCATGCTTCTATTTATGCTTGACAGCTGTGTTTGATTGAGCAAAACTTTGGACCGGTTAACGAGCTTCGTTGATCGAGTATCTGTGCTCCGGCTTTCGGCCGAGCAGCTGGTTCAGAGTCTTCTGGACGTCTCTTCCGGGATTCAGGTTTCTGCCTCAACTTGGACGAAATGGCATATGTCACGTTCATGAGCTGGAATCTGGGTGGGTTTCGTTTTCGAGTATCTCGCCGAATTTTCCCGTGTCGACTTCCATGGTGAACCGCGTTGCTACTTTTGCGTAGAGTGCGATTGTTCCAGTTTCGTTTGGAACATGCGGATACTCTTCAATCCTCGTGATCGAAATGAAATCTTTCATCAGACGATTTCGCGAGCCGGCGTTTTGCATTTATTGTGATTCGCTAACGCTTCGTTTTTTGTTCGGGTGAGAGCTTAACAACCCCCTTCACTCAAAACTCACGTTCGCGGCAACTCTTCGTTACCGCATCCCCGATTGGCACCCTGTTCAACGGTGCCAACCAATCGACCGGAATTGGAATCTGGTGTCCGTTTCTTCTGGGCAGCATTTGCGTGGCGCGTTTGTGCCCACAGAGTCCTTTTCGGTATTACCAATTGGAACCTGGATTCTCTATCAGGACATTTTTGATGGCAAAAAAACGGCGGCGTAGCTCTTCTTCGTCCAAGGACAAGGACACTGGCTCTGATTTCGAATCGGACTACTTCGAATCGAACTCTGATCGCGATGACCGCAATTACGATGATAATGACTCGGGTTCCGATTCCAGGTCTGACTCACGTTCCGAAAGAAGCAGCCGAGGTTCGTCTCGGTCCGATCGCTCAGACAAGGATCGCTCTGATCGAGACAGAGACCGCTCCGACAGAGACAGAGACAGAGACCGTTCGGATAGAGATAGAGACCGGTCAGACCGTTCGGAAAGATCAGACCGTTCGGAACGCTCCAGTCGCTCAGAAAGCTCCAACTCCGATAGTTCGGACGGCGGCAGCGGCGGTTCAGACCGCGGGCGCAGAAGCAACAATACCGGCGGTAACAGCGGCGGAAATAGCGGCGGTTCGCGACGACGCCGATCCAGCGGAAGCCGCAACAGCGGTGGAGGCCGTTCTGGCGGCGGACGCGGAAACAGCGGCGGCGGTCGATCCGGCGGAGGCCGTAACAGCGGCGGCCGATCTGGCGGCGGCGGTCGCGGAAATAATGGCGGTGGTGGCCGTGGAAATAACAACAGTAACTATCGCGGACGACGTGATCGTGACCGAAATCGCGAGCCTGTCGAGATTGATGATTCGGAATTGGTCGAAGGCTTTGGCTTGCTGGAGCTTCATCCCAACGGATACGGTTTCCTGCGTAGCGCAACGAAAAACTACTCACGTGATCGCAGCGATCCTTTCGTTCCCGGCACGATGATCGAAAAGTTCGGTTTGCGTGAAGGCTTGATTATCCGCGGAAAGGTTCAACCCGGTCGGCGTCAACAGGGACCGCGACTACGCGAACTGATCGACGTCGATGGAATGGCGCCTGAAGATTACGCCGACGTCAAACGTTTCGACGAGCTCACACCGATCAACCCGGAGCAATGGTATAAGCTCGAAGCAGGACCTGAACCGTTGACGACGCGAGTGATGGACTTGCTGACTCCGCTTGGCAAAGGCCAGCGTGCATTGATTGTTGCTCCGCCTCGAAGCGGTAAGACGGTCATGCTGCAACATATTAGCCAGGGCATCGCGTTGAATCATCCGGATTCGATACTGATGGTGTTGTTGGTGGACGAGCGTCCTGAAGAAGTCACCGACATGAAGCGTAACGTTCTTGGTGGCGAAGTCATCGCAAGTAGCCTGGACGAAGACATCGAGAGCCACGTGCGTCTTTCGCAGTTGGTGATCGAACGCTGTAAGCGACTGGCCGAGATGGGCCGCGATGTTTTCTTGCTGATGGATTCGATCACTCGTTTGGCTCGTGCGTTCAACAAGTGGGTCAGCAACTCCAGTCGCCGTGGTCAGACGATGTCTGGCGGTATCGACACCAAGGCAATGGACATTCCAAAGAAGTTGTTCTCTTCGGCGCGTGCGTTTGAAGAAGGCGGCTCGCTGACGATCGTCGGCACGGCTCTGATCGATACCGGCAGCCGAATGGATGAACTCATTTTCCAGGAGTTCAAAGGGACCGGTAACATGGAACTGGTCCTAAGCCGTGATCTTGCTGACATGCGAATCTGGCCTGCGATCGACATTGCCAAATCTGGTACGCGTCGCGAAGAGCTGTTGCTCAGCCCGGAAAGCCTGGATGCGATTACGAAGTTGCGGCGAACGTTGATGTCGATGAATGATCCGAAACATGCGATGAGCGAGCTGACCAAGCATCTCTCCAAGCATAAGACGAATCAGATGTTCATTGATAAAATCGCAAAGCAGATCGAAGCTTTGTAATTTCAGGCGAGTCTGGGATGGACTCGCGCGTCATCATTTTCGATCTGGGTCAGACCGAGCGACAGGATCATGTCCGCCATCGACGACAAACCAAAAATTGTCTATTTGACGGCGGGCGCTGGCGGAATGTTCTGCGGCAGTTGTATGCACGACAACGCACTCTCGCGTTCGCTGCAGAAAACGGGCTGGGACATTCAGCTGATCCCAACGTACACGCCCATTCGAACTGACGAGCAGGACGCGAGTGTCGACCAGGTGTTCTTTGGCGGCATCAACGTGTTTTTGCAGCAGAAGATCCCGTTCTTTCGCTGGATCCCGGCGTCACTGGATCGGTTTCTGGATAATCCAAAACTGATCCGCCGCGTCACGGCCAAAGCAATGGACACCGATGCCAGGACGCTGGGCAAGCTCGCGGTATCGATGCTCAAAGGTGCACACGGGAATCAACGAAAGGAAGTTCTTCGGATTTGCAAATGGCTGAGCATGACGCAGCCGCGACTGATGATCTTCAGCAACATTCTGATTGGCGGCTGTATTGAAGAAATCAAAAAACAGCTTGGCCTTCCGGTCGTTGTCACGCTTCAGGGAGACGACGTGTTTCTCGATTCGCTACAGGACCCCTTTCGCACACAAGCCCTGGCAAGAATCGAGCAGATCGGAAAACACGTCGACGCTTTCATCGTTCATTCTGAATTCTATCGAGACTACATTAGTGAGTATTTGAAGCTGGATCCGTCAAAGTTTCACGTGACGCCTTTGGGCCTGGAACTGGATGACTTCCATGCGTTTCGGGAATTGCCCACGATTGAATCGGACGAAGATCTAACGATTGGTTACCTTGCGCGACTGGCACCGGAGAAAGGTCTGCACCATCTGGTCGATGCGTTCATTGAAGTCAAGAAAGATCCAAAGTTTGATTCGCTGAAGCTTCGTATCGCGGGATGGCTGGGTCCGCAGAACACAGAGTACGCCGAAACGCAGTTTGCGAAACTGAAGGATGCCGGTTTGGATTCGCACTACGAATATCTGGGTTCCATCGAGCGGGTTCAGAAGCTGGATTTTCTCAGATCGTTAGACATGTTCTCGGTGCCGACAGAGTTTCTGGAGCCAAAGGCACTGTACGCACTCGAAGCGTTGGCTGCTGGCGTGCCTGTGATCGCGCCCGACCACGGCGCTTTTCCAGAGCTGTCTCGGAGCACCAACGGCATGCGGCTTTTCGCGGCTCGTGATGTTCAGTCGCTGAAAAAAGCGATTGAAAGCCTGTCGCTGGATGCGGAACTTCGACTGGAGTTGGGGCAACGAGGGCAGGGGCGCGTCTTCGAAGATCGGAATGCAACGGTTATGGCGCGTCGCACGGGCGAGGTGTTGGTTCGCGTTCTGGAAAAAAGTTCGGCTTCCGTGTCGCCGAGCGTTCTTTAACTAGTCTGGACGGAAATAAATTCCTCGAACAGGACTCTTTCCATGCGTGCATTTCTGGCAACTTGTTTCGCCCTCACGATTGCCCTCTCGAATTCAACCGCTCAGGAATCTCCCAGCGTCCAGTTGTTCGAAGAGCAACAGACTACGGCAAATGACCAGGCAGACCCGTCCGCGTCGGCTGAATCTGAAAGTGCCACACAAGACAAGATCAAGATCGATGCGGCTCAGCTGCAACTGATTGTTAACGTCGAAGTTGCCGCCAGAGACGCGGGTATCGTTGAGTCAATCAATATCACTGAAGGCAACCTGGTAAAAACCGGGGACGCCATCGCCACTCTGGACCGCGAATCTGCCATGGCAAGCGCGAACGTTGCCGCAAGCGAATTGGACATCGCGAAGGAAGAAAATGAAAACGATATCGACTTGCGATACGCAAAGGTATCCAAAGACGTCAGTGGCAAGGTCTACCAACGTTCGGTCAACGCAGCGAATCAATTCGCAAAGTCCGTTTCCAAAACAGAACTTGAGCGATTGAAGCTTGAATACGAACGTGCGAGGCTTTCTGGCGAACAAGCCGAACGGTCGGCAGTCGTGAATGAGTTAACGGTTGAGCTAAAAAAATCGCAAATGGAGTTGGCTGAAGTTCAATTGCGGAACCGGGAAATTAGATCGCCTACCTCAGGCATGGTGGTGCAAGTTTATCAACAAGTCGGCGAGTGGGTTCAGCCTGGCGAGCCGATAGCTCGCGTGATCGATTTGTCCAAGCTCCGCGTTTCATGTCGCTGCTATTTGGAAGACGCGTCGCCTGAATCTATTGCCGAGCGAGCGACGTTCACTCATCGAGGTCGGCAATATCCGGCGGTCGTCGTTTTCACCAGTCCGGAGATTGATCCGGATGTCCAGGATTTCATCGTGTGGGCTGAAGTCGAGAACGCAACAGGTGAACTCAAGCCTGGAATGCGTGGTTCGATTGAGCTGCAGCGGCGCGACTAACGTCTCGTTGCATAGACAGCGCATTAATTCGATTCGTCACAGAATCAGCGATGCACTCACAGGCTGACGGTCCGCGTTTCGTTTTTCGTTTTGAACATGGAGAACTCGGCTAACGAGACTCAAGCGAGGGAAACTTCTCAGCAAGATTCTGCTTCGACCACTCTCGCAGAAAGCAATACGAAGTCGTCAGCCGCGGATTGATTTCAATCAAAACGTCACTGGCCGCGTCCTCCGCCAAAACCATATCGATTCCGACATATCCGACGAACTGCGGGCTTGTCTCGACGACGTGACGGGCAAGCGACAGAGCCCGCTCACGTAGGCCTGACTCCAGCGGATATTGGGTTCGCAAATGAACTCCAAACGGATCGCTGTCAAAAATTTGCCGCCCCGGTTCGAGAAAGTGGACTGCTTCGCTCGATTCCACGATCACGGAAACACTAACCGGAGCGCCGACAACAAACTTTTGCATCAGCAGTGGCCGCGCAACTACCGCAAGTTCGCTCATCGACGAAATAAGTCGAACACCCTCGCTTCCCGCCCCATCAACCGGTTTTACGACACAGGGGAAGAATTCCATTGGCAGTTGGGGATCGACACCCTCATCCGTCAACAGAATTGAATCGGGGCAGGGCACTTTGTGTTGCACATACCACTGATGGCATTTCCATTTATCTGCTGCCAAACGAATCAACCCAACGTCGGGTCCGATAAACTTGTGCGCAAAATCGTTCAGTAGATTGGCGAGACGTTCCAGACAGCCATCGGTTTCCGGCGCGATTAGCAAAATACGATCCGCTTCTGAGGCTGCAGCCAACAGCACCGAATCAACGTCGCTTTCGCGTTCGACATCGACTCGCTCGACGTCGTCAGGAAGTTCAGCTTCGGCTTGAACATCGACTGGCACGATCACTTGATGGCCCAGCGACAGCAAGTCCTCGCAAACTGCACGCAGCATTCCGTGCCCCTGACGAAAGAACACTTGCAGTTCAGCGTCGAATGGATGCTGGTCAGCGACTCCTCCCCCAACCATGAACTCGAATACCAAAACCTTCATTCAGGTTTCTTTCTGGCGAACTGAGAAAGCAGGGCAGGGAGAAAAACAAGATCTGCAAACAGCGCCGCTGCGATCGTGATCGCACCCATCGAAGCAAAAATGAAATGATCGCGAGAGTCGCTCATCAGTACCGTTGCGAATCCCGAAACAAGCACCACGGTCGTCATGATCAGCGCGGTCCCGACGCCAGTGAACGCTTTGCGAATGGCCTCATCATCGGCATCGCAGATCTTTCGCTCTTCTTCAAATCGTGTCAGAAAATGAATCGTATCGTCGACTGCGATTCCCAGACAAACAGTAAACGCACAAACCGCCACCACCTCCAACGACTGACTAGTGACCACGAGAAAGGCGCCCGCGAATGCCAGAGGAAACAGATTGGGGACAAACGAGATCAGACCGATACGTAGCGAACGATAGACGATGGCCAGAATCGCAAAAATGATCAGCGACGCCGTCCCCAGGCTCAACGCCAAATCGACCACGATTTTGTAGAGATTCTCCCACCGGTTAAAAGCTTTGCCGCCAGCATAGAGCGTGAAGTGCGGATGCTGGTTTTCGATCTCTGCCATGCCCGCGATCATGCGAGTGAAGACCGGGTTGTATTGCGAAATCCCCAAATCACGCACGCGGAAGTTTACCGCCGTGTAGCGCGACTCGGGTTCGTAGTAGACCCGTTTGAACGGAGGCAACAGCAACTCCAGCATCGACATTCTTGTCTCCGGCGGACCTTCGCCTGGTAATGCATCGATCAGATGTCGGATTGAAACGACATTCCCAAGCAACGGTTCTTTCGCAAGCAACGTATCAACCTGCTTCACCACCTGCATCACTTCCGGGGCGTCGGCTTCGATTTCGCGATCCCAAAGGATCCGCACATAGCCTTGCTCGAGTCCTTGCATTGCGTCGTCCAGTTTCGCCAACGCGATCGCCGGTTCGCTGCTTGCCGGCATTGCGCTCGAAAGTCGCTCGTCAGGCCGCAGCGTTGTGGAAACCAGAATCAAAAGGATCGTCGCGGCAATCGCGATCAGGCTAAACAGCAGCTTTCGCGGCAATACGAAATCAATCACGCCAGAGATTCGATCCAGATTTCGATCGATCAAACTGGTCTTCTCTGCAGACTGAATGAAGTTTCCGATCCACGTCGAACAGGCCAGCGGAATCACAGTAATGACGGCGACAAAGCAACAGATGACTCCAATCACGCAGCTATAACCGAATTGCTGTACAAACTCGTGTCGCGCCAAAGCCAGCGACCCGAAACCGATCGCCGTCGTTAGCGATGTCAGACCACAAGCCAACCCGACTTGCGAAAGACCTTCTCTTGCAGCGGCTAGCGGCTTGAGTCCACTGGCTCGCAGCTTTCGAATTTGAACCAACAGGTGGACGCCATCCGTCAGCCCCACCAGGCTGACCAAAATCGGCAGGACAACATCGATAAAAGGATTGTTGTCGTATCCCAGAAAGCTCACAAATCCCAACGTCCAGAAAACGCCAAGGGCCGGCGCGGCGCCCAGCACCAAAACCGCAACCAGCCCACGAAACAGGATCAGGCTCATGACAAAAATGACGCTATAGCCAACCATCTGATAAAAGAAGTTGTTGGCTTCATGCTGCTCCATCATGCTCAAGTAAATCGGAAACGGCCCTGTGACACCGAACTCGATCTCTACATCGAATTGCTCCGACGCGGTTTGAGCAATTTCGCGGACTCCGGCGATGCACTGCTGATCATCTTCCAACATGAAAAAGTCGTAGTTGAATAACAACACCATCGTGTTGGCATCCTCAGACAACAGTTGGCCTCGTACGAAAGGATTCTCGAGCGCCTTACGTTTTGCTTTTCTGTACAGTTCTTCAGAGGCTGTTCGCTTTGGGAAAACCGGTTCTGGTAAACCAAACAGGTTTAATCCAGGGATGTCTTCCATCCACGTAACGCCATCGATGAAAGGCTCGTCTTCGAGAGCCTTGACCACGGCTCGCATCGCCGCGACGCCTTCGCTGGTGAAGAAATCTTCGGACTGGGCGACAAGAATTCCGTGTGAGGAGAATTGAAATGACTCGACGTTTGGTCGCGACTCAAAATCTGATTCTGTAACGACTTCCGGAGTTGGTTCAGCCTCGCGAAAAAGACTCCAAAACGCGTCCGGTGAAAAGTGTCCGATGCAGGAAACCGCTGTGATAGCAGCGAGCAAAACCGCCGTTATCCAAGGCTTGTTGACGATCCAACGAGTTGCGTTTCCAAACCTGTTGGTCATACGGCAAAAAACATTTCCCGAAATACAGCTTTCGAAAGAGGCATCCCTGACAGTGTCGACATTGCAATCTTATTCGAACGGAGCATCTATATAAGTAGTGTCTGTCGTGACAAATAATACCGAACCATGGGGGCGACGACTGCGTAACTGTTGCGGCTCTGCCAAAGTTAACCCGCGTATTCGTTGCGACGGGACATGGTGGAGGTGCAAATTCCAGGATTTTCCAAGAACTTGCTCAACTGAATAGTTTCGCTGGTACTGACGTCCGGCATAACCCGAACGTCATTTTTTTGAAACGCACGGTTTTTCGTTTCTTTAACCTTTTCGGCGGCTATCCGCGTCTTACCTTTATGCGTGAATTGCGGCGGAAAGCTTCTGCCGTCCAGAACCCTTCTGGAGTCAATTATGATTCGTACCAAAACAATTTTGCTCGGCGCCGCGATGTTGGCAGCACACCTTTTTGCTGCATCAGACGCTCAGGCAGGTCCTTTGCTCGACTGGCTTCGTGGCCGTCGTTCTTCGTGCAATACATGCCAACCGCAGCCAGCGTACAACTATTACGGCACTCAAGCACCAGTTACAACGGCGCAGTATCCGCCAGCGGCGCAAAACGCTTACGGCTTGCAGCCCGGTCAGTGCATGAAAACGTGCCAACAAACATGCTCGCGCACCGTCGTGAACTACGTGCCGTACACAGCGTACCGAACCTCGTGGAAACGCGTCCCGGTAACAACATACAAGCCCGTGACCAATTCGGATCCATGCACTGGTTGCTCCGTTACTTGCATGCGTCCTTGCACGACTTACACGTATCAGATGCAGCGAGTTCCATACACGACCCAGCGTCCCGTGTACCGTACTGAAACTTACAAGGTTCCCGTAACGACGATCACCAACGATTGTGCGACCGGTGGATGCAATACGGGCTGCAACACTTGTGGCACTGGTTACCAGGGTGCGCCTGTTCAAGGTTTCGCTCCGACTCCAACACTTGCTCCTGCCCCAACAACAAGCGGATCAAGCTTTGAGACGCCTACGTTTCCGGGAACGCCAGCCGATAGTGCTCCTTCAATTTCGGGAACGCAGTCGCGCATTCAAACGCCTGGCGGCACACTATCGACGACAGCACGCTACAACACAGTGGGACGTGCTCGTACGAGCCAGCGACCTCAGGTTTCCATTCCACAGAATTTGAAGCGTGAGATCAACCGTTCGGCATCTGCATCGCCGGTGCAACGTGACTGGAACTACTCTCCAGTTCGGCTTGCGAGCTATAGCCAACCAGTTGCGACTGAACGTGTCACGGTTCGTTCGCTGCAAAAACAGCGACCGGCCAGAAGCCAGGAGCGTCAAGTCAACAGCTTTTGGAATGACGTCAAGTAAACGGCTTGACCGTCGCCCATTAAAAAAAGAAAGAACGGCGAGCAACAAGCTCACCGTTCTTTTTTTGTAGCGTCATCGGAAACGAACTTCTCTGAAAGCCATTGCCTCTCGATAGAATTTCCGGAATTTAGCGTCGGCGGCGACGTGTCGAAAGCAATCCTCCAACGAGGAGCAAAATCGATCCAACCGCCGGCTCTGGAACTGACTGAACTTCGAATCCACGCAGTTCGACATCGTCGATTCGGTGAACGACATCGTCCAAGTCCACGTTGTCCGAGAACACAATGCGGAAAGTTGCTGTCGTGCCTTCGGCGATCTCCTGGAACGCAGTCTGAAACTGCAATCCACCGATAGAAACCGTGTGAATTTCTGGAATTTGGTTTGTTTGGCGAACGTATGACTGCGTATCCAGTTCCTGACCGGTACCATAGCCAACGAGGTCAGAATAAACCGTGGCACGATACTCCTGACCAGCAATTGAGTCATTCACCCAGTACTCGAAGTGCAGTGAATCCATTGTCCACGTTCCGTTAAGAATGGTGACGTCGAATTCATGGTAGACATTGTTTGGCCCAATTCTGATGTCGTCGGGCGTCTTGTTTGTACGCGCGAAAGCGTGCACGTCTGATTGTGGCGGTGCGATTCCGCCATCACTGTCAGCCGCAACCCGGTTGGTGCGAGTGTTGTAGTCGCCGGCAAGAATATCGGGATTGAGATCTCGAGAGTTGCCTCGCTCATTAAGAGAACCATCAACGTAAGTTGAATCGAACTCGTACAGAGCCATGATGTCGGCGTTGGATTGGTTGGGAACCAGTATCGCCAACCCTAGTGCGCACAGCGCAAGATACTGAAGCTTCATTGTTGTTTCCTGTCCTTGAATGTCAGAGAAGTTTCTTCCGTGGAGCCGACAATATCTATCAACCCCCCCATTTCGCCAATAGTGCTTTAGACAAAATTTTCAGTACGACCGATTTAATCCAAACTTCTCCACACAGGCAGCGATGCGCGTCGAAAACATCGGCGTTTTTAAAGCTTGCTTGCTAGCAGCATTCATCTTTCCGCTGACACTCGAGTCCGGCTGTACCGATTTCGAAGACTTGAACTTTGATAACTGATTCAAGGTTTGATCCGGTTGTCAGTCGTGTACCAATTGCTCCAGCCGCCCTCGCTCATGTCGTAAGGATTGATCCAGTTTCAATGGCAACGCATAGATGCAGTGACGATGACTGTGATGAGAATTGAACCGGAAAGCACTTTCATGCAGGTCGTACCGACGACGAAACCAGTGCTGTGCTGAGGCAAAAATGAAACTGAAAATCCAAACAACAATTACGGGAATCGCCCACGGCTCGATCCAGCTCGCGGCCGCTGGTATTGCCGGTCTGTCGTTGCTGACAACTGCTGCGATGGCGCAAGACGCGACGACCGGATTCACTCCGGGGTCAATCCCCAGTCAACCGTTTTCGTTGCTGGAGGAACCGACCAGTTCCACCAATGCATGGGTCCCGCCCGTCACCGACGTGCAGACATCGCCGCAGTGGTCACCGCCTCAAACTCCGGACCAGAAATCGCCTTCAGATTCCATAGATGAGGTCCTCGAACAAGCAAATAGGCGGAAAAACAACACGAATTCGCCGTCCAGCCTGATTTTGGAATCTGCCGAATCCGTGATCGAATCGCGCCCTTCGGACTCGGCTAAAACAACCGTTCCGCCACTGGAGTCGCCAAGCAACAGCCTGGAAACGCCCAGCCTGTTGCCTCTACCGTGTGACGTTCCATCGATTCCGCTGGCTCCTGAATTCTGCGAAGACGAACCGTTTGAACTCGACTGCGTCGATGCTCCTATTGCTTATAACGATGGAGTTGCGCCGTTGGATCAGTCGTTTGAGTTCAGCAACGGCTCGAGTCGAAGCATCATCGACGACAGCCCTGAGACGCTGCCGTTGTTGGACGCTGGCGAACCAGTCCAACCAACGTTACCGCAAAGAATTGCACGTCCGGCGATCGTGGAAAACGGAGCTCCTGAATTGATAACGCCCGTTCGAAACATCCTCGGCGGAGTCAACTCAAGATTGTCCACCGGCGACCCAAGCGTGCACGCTGTCGGTCAGTTAACCTTCCTTTCGCTGGGCCGTGACTATCGTGGCAAAGGTAGACTCTTAAGCAACGGCGGCCCCAACCTGTTGGCGAATGGTCCTGACGAAGGCGACTTTACCGGAGTCGATATTAATTACGGCAGACGTCGATCCGGCGGACGCGGTTGGGAGATGCGCTACATCGGTTTCGATCCAGGATCGACGACCGATGTTACGTCTGGAGATCCCACATTGGCCTGGGGCGGGCTCACGCCTCCCCTTAATGATCCCACGACTTGGGGCGGCACGATCCCGCAAGGCATTCCGGAAACCTACGGTCTCTCTGGAATCGGAACCGCGAACTTTACGATGGCTGATGTGTTTGATGACGCAAGCAATCATCGCGTTTCTCGGGACAGCGAGTTCGGTAGCTTCGAGTTCAATTTTCTGCGAGCGAGTGCCGGTGGAACCCGTTTGTCATGCGGAAATTCGATGGTGGAGTTCTTCGGCGGTTTGCGTGGAGTCGCTTTTAACGAGACGACCGTTTTTACGGCGGCTGGAACGCAGTCAGGACTGTTTCCAAGATCAGCGTTTTATTCCTCTGAGGTCAAGAACTCGCTGTTCGGTTTGCAAATCGGCGGGCGGCTGGAACGACAGCTTCAACGTGGCTGGGGATACACTTTCGGATCACGAGTCGGCATCTACAACAATCGGGTAGAAAGCCGTCAACGTGCAGAGTTTCAGTTTGACGATGGAAGCACGACCACCGCACAGGTGCTTTACGGCGACGACGCCAGCCGCGAATTTGACCTCAGCGGCAAGGACAACGAACTTGCTTTCCTGGGAGAGCTGGACTTTGGTGTCGTTTACCAATTCCGCCCGCGGACGCGAGCCCGTTTCGGATACCGCGGAATCGTGGTCACCAACGTGGCGGATGCAGCCGGTCAGCTGGAAGACAGCCTGTTTGACATCGATCTGGTTGCCGAACCGAAGGCTTTCAGTGACTTCATCGTCGGCGGTCTGTACTTTGGCGTCGACCACGCTTTCTAAGCCGATCGCAGACGAAACGCTTGCGAATGCCTGCACGGATGGCTGAATTTTGTTAGAACGGATTGGGGTTCGTTTTTCTCAAATTCAGGTGATGTGATGACTCAGAAGTGTTTCCGGGTTTTGTTGTTCGTTTCGATTTGCATCGTGCCAACGTTCGCCATCGGGCAGGAAAAAACTGCGGCCAAGCAGGACAGCGTCGAAGCCGTAGAAGCTGCAGACATCGGCTCCGCGCCTGATCAAAAAGCGATCGACAATCTGAAAAAGTTTCTTGAAGGTTCGAAGTGGAACGGCACGTTCACGATGCGCAAGTCGGGAGACAAGTTGCACACCGAAGAATACGAGATCGTTAGCGCTGAAAAGGAACCGACCGGCGACGAGTGGATGCTGGTGGCGAAGATCAAGTACATGAAAAAGGACGTGAAGGTTCCAGTCGGTTTGTCGATCAAGTGGATCGATCGCACGCCTGTCATCGTGCTGGATCAGGTAACGATTCCCGGCATGGGAACGTTTGACTCGCGAGTCATCATTCGCAAAGGCATGTACGCTGGAACCTGGGCTCACGGAAAAGTCGGCGGCCACATGTTCGGCAACATCACGACGGCTGCCGCAGCGGCTGCGGCCGACGAAGACGCGAAATCAAAAGAGTCAAAGTAGCTGATGGCCGAAGTCTTCGACGATAAACCATGCGATCTGGGAGAAGGTCCGCTTTGGCATCCAGATCGAGAGTCGCTGTTCTGGTTCGACATCGACAATCGCGTCATGTTCGAAAAACCGTTCGGCGTCCCAGCGACCGCCGAAGCTCTTCGGAAAGAGTATCGCTTTGAGCGTACGGTTTCCGCGGCCGGGTTGATCGACTCGTCGCGATTGCTCATTGCGTCCGAGCACGATCTGTTCGTCTTCGATCTCGAACAACGCTCCCAGCAAGTGCTGTGCGAACTCGAATCCGAAAACCCGGTGACTCGTTCGAACGACGGCCGCGCGGATCCATTTGGCGGTTTCTGGATCGGGACGATGGGCTACAACGCCGAACCCGGCGCGGGGGCGATTTATCGGTTCTACAAAGGCGCGTTGCGGCAGCTGTTTTCCGACATCACGATTTCGAACGCGATTTGTTTTTCGCCGGATCGAAGCAGGGCTTATTTTACGGACAGCGAAGTCAAAATCATCTGGAAAGTTGAACTTGATCATGAAGGTTGGCCAGTCGGTGATCGTACGGAGTTCGTCGATCTTCGAGGCGAGAGTTTTGCTCCTGACGGCGCTGTTTGCGACGCGGATGGAAGGCTCTGGTCGGCTCAGTGGGGTGCGTCGCGAGTCGCCGTTTACTCAGACGCCGGAGAACTGATCGACACGCACACCATTCCGACTTTACAGCCGACTTGTCCGGCGTTTGGCGGCCTGGATTTCTCGACCTTGTTCATGACGACCGCCGGAGCCCACTTGCCGGATGAGGTCAAAGGCACGCAACCGCAAGCCGGTTTCGTGTTCAAGATCGATGGAGCGGGACACGGACAAGCCGAGCATCGCGTGATCGTTTAGTTAGGGGTCGCGACGGCTTTCAGCCGTTGAATTTCCGCGGCAGTTGTTTGGCCACAGATGACCACCACTGAATACGACGGCTGGAAGCCGTCGCTACGAGCAGCGCGAGCCACAAACGCCTTCACGACAGCGACTCAACCAGGCACTGTTTTGTAAATGTGAGCGGCAAGGCGCTCATGTTTGGTTGCGTTGACGGCATGAAAATCGATTTGCCAAACAGCGCCCCTAGTGAGCACTCTTGCTGGCCAGCAATTTCTTTTGATACCGCGACTGAATGATCTCAATCACCACCAGCACTCCGATCACGAAGTAAAACGTGGCCTTGGACATGGCAACGACTTCATTGCCGAGGAATTTCAGATGAGCCAGATGGCCGCCTTCGCTCAGCAGCATGATTCCAACAATCAACAGGATGAACAGGCCCAGCACTTCATACATCCGATTCTTTTTGAGAAAGTTAGCCACGGTATCGGCCAGCACGATCATCAACACGCCGCCGATCACAATTGCCAACGCCATCACCCACAGCGTGTCCGTCAAAGCCATCGCACTCAAAATGGAATCGAATGAAAACACAACATTCATCAACACGATCCAGAACACCACCCAGCCAACGCTCTTCGGTTTCTCTTCTGCGTGATCGTCGTGCTCGAGGCGGATCATATGCCAAACTTCTTTCACCGCAGTGTAGAGAATGAACACACCACCGAGCAGAACGATGATGCTGTGCAAATTGAAATGCCCGTCGAACCAGTTCACCCATGACGGCGGCGTTTCAAACCAGGGATCCTGGAAATAGGAAATGAGGTTTACTAAAACAAACAGCAACGCGATCCGCAGAAAGATTGCCAAACCGATACCCCAAATCCGCACCATGCGTTGCTTGTCTTCCGGAGCACGCTTCGATTCAAGCGAAATGTAGAGTAAGTTGTCCAGGCCCAGGACGGCTTGCAGCAGAACCAGCATTAACAGTGTGATGATGTTCCCGACCAGACCGCCTGAAGTCTTGCCTTCGATCGAGCCGACTTTGTGCTTGTCCGTGGCACTCTTGACGCCATGCTGTTCGTCGTCGGTTGCGGCCGCTTCGGCATCGTCAGCAACTTTTTCTGCGACTTCCTGCTGTGGAATTGCGGCTTGGCTGGGCTGGTCGCCACTTCCAAAGACCAGTCCGACGATCAGAAACAGGAACAGAACGTAAGAAGTTATGCGGAGCATGGCAGAAGTCATTCTGGGGAAGCGTTACAATGTGACTTGCGTGATTGTGGATAATTCACCGGTCGCGTCAACACAGTTTGTCAGGAGTGTAGCGTGAGTGAATCTGAAAGCGAAAACAAAAAGCCAGCCCCCGGGACGATTGGCTGGATCGACATGGCGACGGAAAACGCCGACCAAATTCGCGCGTTTTACGAATCCGTGGTCGGTTGGCAGTCGGAAGCCGTCCCTGTTGAGGATCATCAGGACTTCGTGATTACGCCCAGCGGCGGCAGCGAGCCTGTGGCAGGGATTTGCCACAACAAGGGCCCCAACGCTGACACGCCAGGCGGCTGGATGATTTACATTCACGTCGACGACCTCAAGGCCAGCCTCGATAGCTGCGTCGAATTGGGTGGCGAAAAAGTTGGCGACGTTCGCGTGATCAGCGGCTACGGAAAGACCTGTGTAATCAAGGATCCTTCCGGCGCGATGTGCGTTTTGTTTGAAAGCCTTTGAGGTTGAGCGATCTGTTGACACCCAGAAATCGGTCAATTGAAATCGCCTCATCTTTGCAGCCCGGTCCGTTCCGTAATAATCAGTGGGAGTTGAGTCTCCCGCATCACCATTGAAAGCAAACGTATGACCACCAAGAAAAAGAAAACTGGCGGACTCGCAGGCGTCGTCGCGGGCCAGACCGCAATCTGTACGGTCGGCACCGAAGGTAAGGGGCTCGACTATCGCGGCTACTCAATTTTCGACTTGGCCGAACATGCGACGTTCGAGGAAGTTGCTTTTCTGCTGCTCTACGGCGAACTGCCGATGATCAAGGAACTCGACAGCTTCAAGGCTCGGTTGCGATCCAAACGGGCGCTCCCCGAAGCCGTTGCTCAAACGCTGGAGAAGATTCCTGCGACGGCGCATCCGATGGACGTGCTGCGAACCGGTTGCTCGATGCTGGGCGTGATTGAACCGGAAAATTCGTTCGACGATCAGTTGCCGACAGCAGAGCGTTTGCTCGCCACGTTTCCGTCGATGTTGGCTTACTGGCATCGATTCGTCACTGACGGAACGCGGATTGATTTCGAGTCCAACGAAGATGGCATCGCGGGTTACTTTCTGGAAAAACTTCACGGGAAAGCTCCATCGGACCTGATGCGTGAAGCGATGGACTGCTCGCTGATCCTGTATGCCGAGCACGAGTTCAATGCTTCGACTTTTACGGCTCGCGTTTGCACGGCGACGCTTTCCGACATGCATTCCGCGATCACGGGAGCCATCGGAACGCTGCGTGGTCCGCTGCACGGTGGAGCCAACGAAGCCGCGATGGAGTTGATCGAAAAATTTTCGACGCCGGACGAAGCGGAAGCTGGCATCATGGAGATGTTGGCCAACAAGTCGTTGATCATGGGCTTTGGGCATCGCGTCTACACCGTTTCTGATCCTCGAAACGAAGTCATCAAGGGATGGGCGAAGCGATTGGGCGAAGAGGTCGGTGATACAGTTTTGTATCCGGTTTCTGAACGCATCGCGGATGTGATGTGGCGTGAGAAGAAACTGTTTCCGAACCTCGATTTCTTTAGCGCGTCGGCCTATCACTTCATGGGCATTCCAACGGCTCTGTTCACGCCGATTTTCGTTTTGTCGCGCGTTTCTGGTTGGGCGGCGCATGTTATTGAGCAGCGGAGCAACAACCGTTTGATCCGCCCTGGAGCCGAATACATCGGTCCTGGCTCACGAGACTTTGTGGCGATTGAGGATCGTGAGCCTGACGGCGGAATGGTCTAAGATCCAAGTGCTACTCTGATCGTTTAACGGCAAGCCGTAGGCGACGGTGGCACGTGGTTTTGGCAATGAGGCACCGTCGCCTACGGCTTGCCGTTAAACGAAGAAATGAAAGTGCTGCCCCATGATCCATGGCTATCACGTGATCATGCCGATGTACGGTTTCTGGTTGCCAAACGATCCGCGCGGAGCCTGGTCGGACTATGTGAGGAAATTTGAGATTGCGAAACATGGCCACGCCAGCAAATCGCTCGATCGCAAGGACATCGAATCGCTTACCGATTCCGAACTCCGGGATCGGAACCTGGCCATCGATTCGCTCAAGTATCCATCGGTGTCGATCGAAGGAGTTCAGGCATTGGCCATTTCGCAGGGATTTGCAAAGCAGATCGAGAAAAGCAACTACACCGCTTGGGCCTGCTCAGTTCTCCCTGAGCACACGCACTTTGTGTTGGCTAGGCATTCGTACAAGGTTGAACAAGTGACGAATCTGCTCAAAGGTGCAGCCACGGCCAGCATTGTTGAAAGTGGACTGCATCCGCTTGCGGCGTTTGCCCAGAAAGGTCAACGGCCGCCTCGGATGTGGGCAGCCAGAGGTTGGAAACAGTATTTGGATTCTGAAGAAGCGATCGAAAACGCAATCAATTACGTTGTGGAAAATCCGGAGAAGGAAGGAAAGCGAATACAGAGCTGGTCATTTGTGACCCCGTTCGCAGGAATCGAAAAGGGTGGCTGGACCACGTATCAATGAGTAAACATTGAGCGTCGAAACGGTTCGTTTAACGGCAAGCCGTAGGCGACGGTGGCACGTAGTCCTGCTAAGGCGGCACCGTCGCCTGCGGCTTGCCGTTAAACGAAGACCAAGGACCGAAGAGCAAAAACGACATCAACTCCTGCAAATTTCACGGCTACTGCACGGCTCCATTTTTCGTAAAATGAGCTTCCGATTTCACACGCATCACGGAAGCCCATGTCGAACCGCCCATTTACGCATCTGCACTGTCACAGCCATTACTCTTTGCTCGATGGAGCCAGCTCGATCCCGAAACTGGTTCAGCGGACCAAAGACCACGGCATGAACGCGCTGGCGTTGACCGACCATGGCAACATGCACGGGTCGCTCGAATTCTACAACACCTGTCGTGCGAACGACATCAATCCGATCATTGGCTACGAAGCCTACATCGCGCCCGGCAGTCGCAAAGTTAAGGGCGAAGGCGGACGAAAGAACTCGTCCTATCACCTGACGCTGTTGTGCCAGAACAAAACGGGTTTCGATAACCTGATCAAAATGGCGTCCTCCGCGGCGCTCGAAGGGTTTTACTTTAAGCCGCGGATCGACAAGGAACTGCTCGAAGCCCACAGCGAAGGCATCATCTGCCTCAGCGGTTGCGTATCGAGCGAGTTCAGCAAAGCGATCCTCAACAACGGCGGCAACGGTGCGGAAGAGCAGCTTGAGGATGCGATCGGCGTTGCTGAGTGGTTTCGCAATCTGTTCGGTGAAAGATACTTCGTCGAGATCATGAACAACGGGCTGGACATTCAGCGTCAACAACTCGAAGGCGCCGTTGAAGTTGCCAAACGAGTCGGCCTTCCACTGGTCGCGACCAGCGATTGCCACTACGTCGACCGCGAAGACGCTTCGGCTCAGGATGTGATGCTATGCATTAACACGGGCCGATTTCGCACCGACCAAAACCGCATGAAGATGGATGTTGACGAGTTCTACCTCCGTCCGCCGGAAGAGATGTATGCCAATTTCGTCGGCCTCGAAGACGCCGTGTCGCGATCGCAGGAAATCGCCGATTCGGTCGACATTCAACTGACTCTCGGCGAGCGATATTTTCCGGTCTTTGATCTGCCGCTGGAAACAGACACGCCGGAAAGTAAACTGCGGGAGCTTTGCGAACAAGGGCTGAAAGAACGCTACGCAAAAACGCCCGGTATGCTCACGGAGGACGGCGGGCTAACCGAAATCGTTCAAGCCCGACTTGATCGAGAGCTGGGCGTCATCAACAAGCTTGGGTTCGCGAACTACTTTCTGATCGTATGGGACTTTGTCGAACAGGCCCGCATTCGCGACATCCCGACGACAGCTCGTGGCTCAGGCGTCGGTGCAATTGTCTGTTACGCTCTCTACATGAGCCACGTTTGCCCGATCAAATACGACTTGCTGTTCGAAAGGTTCCTGGACGAAAATCGCCTGGAAGCGCCTGATATCGACATCGACTTCTGTAAGGAACGTCGTGGCGACATTATCAAGTACGTGAAGGAAAAGTACGGCGAAGAATCGGTTGCACAGATCGGAACCTTTGGCACGATGAAAGCCAAAGCCGCGATCAAGGATGTCGGCCGAGCTCTCGGAATTCCACTGGCTCGTGTGAACGAGATCACGAAGATGATCCCGGATGTGCTGGGCATCAAAATCAAGACGGCGCTCGAAACAAGCGACGAGCTTCGCGCTGCCTACGAAGGCGATCCGGAAATTACGGAGCTAATCGATTTCGCGATGAAGCTGGAAGGGCTGGCGCGAAACATCGGTACTCACGCCGCGGCCGTCGTGATTGGAAACGGCCCGCTGGACAACTACGTTCCGCTGGGAAAAGTCTCCGGCAAGGATGACGTGATCACGCAGTGGTCGATGAACGACGTCGAAGCCGCTGGTCTGCTGAAGATGGACTTTTTGGGGCTGCGAAACCTCACGATTTTGTCCAACGTGGTGAACATCATTGAGCAAACGCGTGGAGAGCGAATCGACATCCACGAGTTTCCGCTCGACGACAAACCGACTTATGCGTTGCTGCAACGCGGCGAAACGAAAGGCGTTTTCCAGATGGAAAGCGGCGGGATACGCGACCTGTTGCAGCGGATGAAGCCTGACCACTTCCTGGACATCATCGCGACGGCGGCTCTTTATCGTCCGGGACCTCTCGAAGGCGGGATGGTCGATCAATACATCGATGTGAAACACGGTCGCAAGGAACCCGAGTACAAAATCGAGCTGATGAGGGAGATTCTGGAAGAGACCAATGGCGTGATGGTCTACCAGGAACAGGTGATGCGGATTCTGAATCGCGTCGGCAAGATCCCGCTGGCTTCCGCGTACACGTGCATTAAAGCGATCAGTAAAAAGAAAGAAAAACTGATCGCCCAGAATTACGAAGGCTACATGAAGGGCGCCGTTGAGCAGGGTCTTTCCAAGAAAGACGCTCAGGAACTTTGGGACATGATCCTGAAGTTCGCGGGCTACGGTTTCAACAAAAGTCACTCGACGGCTTACGCGTTGATCGCCTACCAAACGGCCTACTTGAAATGCCACTATCCGATTGAGTTCATGGCCGCGTTGCTGACGGGCGACATCCCAGGGCGAAACTTCGTCGGCAAAGATGCTCTGGTCGAACACATGGAAGACTGCGACCGGATGGGCATCGACGTGGTCGCGCCAAGCGTCAACACTTCAGACGTGCACTTCAAAGTCGACGAACAGAACGAAGTTCACTTCGCGATGTCGGCGATCAAAGGCTGCGGGGCGTCGGCGGCGCAGGCGATCGTTGATGAACGCACCGAAAACGGGCCTTTCAAGGACATCTTTGATTTCTGCGAACGCGTTGAGTCCAGTAAATGTAGTCGCTCTTCGGTCGAAAGCCTGATTAAGGCCGGCGCGATGGATTGCTTTGGCGGACACCGGGCTCAGTTGATGGCTGCTCTCGATCGCGCGATCCAAGCCGGTGCTTCGGCGCAGGCTGACAAGAAAAGCGGCCAATTGAATCTGTTTGGAACGCCGGAACCTGCCGCCGACGACGAACCGGAAACAGTCGACATGCCCGACGTTCCGGAGTGGGAAGAGCGTGAAAAGCTGACGTTTGAAAAAGAGGTTTTAGGTTTCTACCTGACCAGCCATCCACTGGCCGAATACGTTGATCGACTGGAGCAGTTCTGTTCGCACAAGACCAGTGAACTTGAAGGCAGCAAGCACCGCGATAAAGTCAGCATGGGCGGTATGATCGCGTCGTTGAGGTTGGCTCACACCAAGAACCAGAAGAGCCCAAGTGATCCGACGAAGTATGCGATGTTCGATCTTGAGGATGTCGATGGCGCGATCCGCACGATTGCCTGGCCGTCGACTTACACTTCGGTCAGCGAAGTCATCAAGCCGGATGCGGTTGTGGTGGTCCAGGGAAAACTGGATTATCGCGGAGACGAGCCGAACCTGATCGTGGACAAGATGGTGCCGATCGATGACCTTGGTTCGACGATGACGACGGGGATCAAAATTATGATCGACCAGAACATGCACGGCCACGACGGACTGAAAACAGCTTACGAAATCATCCGCGGCTATCCCGGGAATCGGCAACTGAAGATTGAACTGGTGCTGGAAGACGGGATGCGAGTTCAGCTCGATTCGAATCGCAAGATCGAAGTTAGCGAGCAGCTTTGCGGCAGGTTGCAGGAATTGCTGGGAGCCTCGGGCGTTGAGATGCTGGTGGACACGAAGAGCCTGTCAGAGAAAGCCGGCCCGGAGAAAAAGTGGCGGCGGAAGAAGGAGTAGTCGGTTCGTGTGCGGATTGCTCTACGGTGGCTTCAACAGTTGGACGGCATGCCCATGCGATGCGCGCCAATTTACCCAAGCGGAGTTCAACTCAACATGAACGCAGAAAAAGTTCTCTCATGGCTGATGATGATCGTCGGTTGCGGGCTGATGGTGGCCTTCCTGTTTATGCTGCTGCCGCCTCAGCAAATGGCGTCCATGCACGAATGGCTGGGGCTCGGCGAACTACCAGATGCACCGATCACTTTTTATCTCGCTCGATCAACGTCGATGCTTTATGGAATCCACGGTGCCCTGATGTTTATCTGCGGGCGAAACGTGAAAAAACATGCGGACTTGATGCCTGTTTTCGGATGGCTGCACTTCGTGATCGGAGTCGTCATGATCGGCATTGATGTCACGTCAGGCATGCCATGGTGGTGGACGACATTTGAAGGCGCACCGATTGCGGCAACAGGCCTGGTAGTTGTCTGGCTGAGCAAGAAAGCGTTCGGAGATCCGTCATGACCCGGCTGGTACCATGGGCCATGCTCGCATCTGCTCTTGTCGGTACAGCATTGCTCGCCTTCTTTTATTGGGACCAACTGCCGGCCCGAGTCGCTTCACATTTTGGCCCTGGCGGGCAAGCGAACGGCTGGATGTCCAAGCCTGGATTCGTTGCCGTCATGCTGGCGACACAAGTCGGAGTCGCTGCGATGATGCTGGGCGTGGGCTACCTGATCCGCGTCTTGCCGACATCGATGATCAACATCCCAAACCGGGAATACTGGCTGGCGGAAAGTCGGCGAGATCGTACCTTGAGGGAAACCGCATCGATGATGGCCTGGATTGCGGCAGGCACGGCGGTTTTTCTGATGGTCGTTTATTGGCTGACCCTTGATGCCAACGTCGACGAGAAAGGGCTCAACTCGACTGCGACCTGGATTAGCACCATTGTGTTCATCGCCGGGCTGATCGGGTTCTGCGTTGTGAGACTAAGCAAGTATTATCGCGTGCCGACAGAGTAAAATTTGCCACCACGCCAGCCAAACGAAGAGTGATCTCATCAGAATGGTCAACAAATCCCAAACGGTGTGACAGGGTTGGTCATCCTTCGGGTCACTCAGTGGGCGTCACGACTCGAACCCGTCGGATAGATCGGCGGTTGGCTTCGAGAATGATGAACTTGATCTCGTCGATTTCTATTTCGTGACCGACGCGGGGAATCCGATTGTTCTGGGCCATCAGCAGACCGCCAACCGTCGCGTACTCCTCTTCTTCCGGCAACGTCAGGCCCAGTTTTTCATTGAGTTCGTCGATCGGAAGCTCAGCAGCAATTTCGGCCTCATTTATGTTGATGACTTTGAACGGTTGAGGAGGCGCACTGTCCGTTTCATCTTCGATTTCACCGACGATCTCTTCGAGAATATCCTCAATCGTAACGACTCCCGCCAAACCACCGTACTCATCGGTCACGACCGCCATGTGCATGCGACCCGCGAGGAAAGTCTTCAACATTTCGTCCAGCTTGGTTGCTGCGGGCGCCAAAATCGGTTCGCGTAACAGTTTCCGTAGCGGGCGACGTTTGTTCTCATTCCGCAGCGACTCGCTCAGCAAGTCCTTCACAAACAGCACGCCCAGCACGTTGTCGATTTTCTCCTCAAAGACCGGGATTCGAGTCCGCCCTGAATCGACAGCGAACTTCAACATCTTCTCCCAGGAACTTGAGACGTCCAAAGCATCGATTCGCGAACGCGGCGTCATGACCTTGGTGATATCAAAGTCATCAAGGTCCATCACGCCCTCGATCATGTCGGCGCGTTCCGCCTCCACGACTCCATCATTTTCTGCCTCGCTAAGAATCGACAGGATTTCTTCTTCAAACGCATCCTCTTCATCTTCCTCGTCATCTTCAGTACCACTTGCGCGTTGAAACACCGTGCCGACAAACTTTCCTCCGATCAGCAACGGCCAGGAAGCGACAGAAACCAGCCACCACCAACGCCACGTAAAATACAGATACTTTTCGGCGCCAATTTTCGCAACGGCCCACGGGATCCAAACTGAGCAGGCGACGAGGGCAAACGAAACCAGTATGAACAGGCACGCCATGTTGAACGTCGAAACACCGGCGGTCGACATGTCTCCCATCAGCCAGATGTAAGCGAAACAGGCGGTCAGCGAGATGGCGACAGCCTGCAAAATTCCAACGCCGAACTCAAGCTGTTCGCGCAAGTCGAGGATACGCCCGAAGAGCTCTTCGCGTTTGTACTTTTGACAGAGCATTTCCAGCTCGTGCCACGCGATGTCGTACAGACAACGATTGGCGGTCGAAGCCAGCGTCGTGATTGCGAGTCCTGCGAATGTTAGCCAAGCGTACAGCAAGCTCACGCCTCTCGATTAATGCATTCGATAGAGAACAACTGCAGATACTCTTTCTCCGCAGCCTTCATTTCGATTGCGGAATTTTCGTCGAGGTCGTCGAACCCGACAAGGTGCAGCGTTCCATGGGCCACATACAAAGCCAACTCGGCTTCCACCGTCGAGCCGACTTCTTTCGCGATCCGCATCGCCGTATCGGTACTGACGATCAACTGACCAGCCAGCCAACCTTCGCCCTCGTCCAGCACGAAACTGATGACGTCGGTTTCCCAATCGTGTTGCAGGTACTGATTGTTAAGCTCCCGGATGGTCGGGTCATCGACCAGCGCGATACTCAGTTCGCCTTTCGAAACCCCGTGGTCGTCGAGAATCGCTGACGCGATCTTTATCAGCGGATCGAAATTGACCTTCAGCTGCTGTTGGTCGGCGATTTCAATCTTCAGAGCGGTGGTGTTCAAGCAGAGATTCCTGTCGAAAATGGGCGTTATTCCGTCTTTTATCAAACAGCTCACAGACCGCGTCAATAGTTTATGCGCTTTTGACGCACGAAAACGCCGCTCAGGGCGCTTGCTGTTCAAATTGCCTCGAAGTCCCGGAAAAAACCTTGTTGGCTGCTTGAAGTTTACACAACTATGCGTCACGCTGAGGGGTTGAATTTCTACCGCCTGGTCAGACCCGACCGGAGCGGATTCTTCGTCACCATATAGATCCGGGTGACTTAAACCGATTTTGGGAGTCCAACACGTGTCAAAAAATCGAGTTCTACTGTCTGTATTTACAGTCGTCGCCGTCGTCAGCATGGCTAGCGAAGCCGCGACGGCTCAGCTTTTCAAAGGTCGAGTATTGGGTCGACGTAACGCAGCCTGTTGCGCTCCAGCACCAGCTCCTGCACCATGTTGCGCGGCACCAGCTCCTGCTCCAGCTCCATGCTGTGGCACTCCAGCACCTGCACCTGCTCCAGCTCCTTGCTGTGGCACACCAGCTCCGGCACCAGCACCAGCTCCTTGCTGTGGTGGCGTTGCTACGGCTCCAGCTCCTGCACCTGCCGTTGTTTCGGCTCCAGTGATGAGCGCTCCTGTCATCTCTGCTCCAATGAGCAGCTGCTGTGGCGGAACTGTCATGGCTGCTCCTGCAATGCAGTACGGAGTTCCTGTTGAAGGAACTGTTGTGACTACTGAGTCGCTTCCAGTTGATGGCGCGATCGTTTCAGGCGAAACAATTCTTGAAACTGGAGAGACAGTTCAGTCATCTCCTTCGGACGCCGGCACCGTTACTTCGGATGTCGTCGAGCCTCCAGCAGCCGCTGAGTCTACTGACGTTGCTCCTGAAGAAGACAACTAAGTCTCCCTTTTAGGCAGAAACAAAATGATGACTGGTCGCCTCTTGGGTGACCGGTCATTTTTTATGCCGCCACCTATGCTGCCTGCAGCGATCGATTGTGCTGGGCGAACGAAATCCAGTCCGTGACTTCTGCCAAATCAGGCTTCTTACCATTGCGAATGATCTTCAGCCCTTCTTTGGTATCCGAGAACGGAGCGATTTTCGCAAACAGCGTTTCCGGTCGCATCGATGCCAGTTCTTCTGCTTCGAAAATTCCGCAGCCAACCAACAGTTGCGCATCGTGACCACGAAGGTTCGGGATTCGACACACCAGACGCGTTTGATTCTGGTATTGGCGAATCACTTTTGCACTAAGCCGTTTGTAGTTCAGCTTCTCGGCGAGAGATTCCGCAGTGATCTTCAGAAAGTCCGCGATCGTGTGAACACCGATGGCTTCAAAGCGAGATCCCGTCTTTGGCCCGATCGATGGAGCCGCCTCAATATGGTCGGTCAAATCAAGATAGAACCGAAGCTTTGGCGAATCCGTTGTCTTGCTGGATTTTGAACTGTCCGTTTCGCTGGCGCGACTCGCAGTGTTTCCGTCGCGAGAGTTCCTCGAATCGCTCGCAACCGCGGATCGAGCGTTGTCTCGAGCCGTCAACGACTGCCGTCCCGAAGAGTGCCGAACTGCATCCGGCTTCCGCGGACTGCGTCTTTCGCGAGGAGCAAGTGGAGGAACAGGTTTGCGAGGCTCTCGGGGTTCAGGCGTCCGCATCCGGGGGCTTCTTGCGGGCATTGCTTCCCGTTCGTTCGTCTTGCGAATCGGAGAACGCTCGCGATCCGATTGGTCACTGTAAGCCCGTTCATTGGAACGTGAATTCGAGCGATCACCTGGACTCCAGGCACGCAACGCATGGCGCCGGACACCAGAACGCCTTGACGACGAACGCGGACGGCTTTGATGTCGATAGTTGCGGTTGTTTCGCAAACGCTCCTGCCACGTTTGAACCGTTTCCCGGTCAAGCGATCGATTTGAGGAACCGAAACGACGCCCATCGGGAGACCGCAGGAATCGGGACACTCGCTCGAACAGCGTGTCGATGTTGGAAGTCAGCAAATGTTCTGGATCGAGGATGCCGCAAGCGACAAGTGCCTGAGCATCGTTTGCCGAAAGTCCGGGCACCCAACTCATCAGCCATGCAGAAGCCTGTAGATGCTCCAGTGATTCGCCCGTCAGATAGCACGCGACAAATTCAGCGTCGTCCATCTCGGAATCCAGCATCAGGAACTCGCCGACAGTGTTGACGTTGCAGTCAGAAAGACATCGCAGCTGAACGCTGTCGAATAGCGAAATCGAATCAATTCGAGTCGACTCATTGATGGACGCAACGTTCAAGGGATCGCCAACAACCGATGGCGAAACGACGGCCGCTTTGCGAATCGGATCGATGGGCACTGAGCCAATCTGGCTGGACGCGACAACTCGAGTCGAAAACTCATGCGGAGCAAACACCTCGTACTGCTCAAACTGTTCAAGTTCGCCGGATCGGTCACGATCGCTGGTACGTGGATACTTGGATAGCGGATACGGACGTGGCAAAGGGCTGCGCGGGTACTCGGCGACTGACTCGCCAACGTAAACTTCTGCTTCCTGCTGCCCCCAGGACTGTATCTCCTCGACCCTGGTCGGAGCCACACCGTCGATATGGCTCAACGTTTCCTGAGTGGCTGGTCGCCAATGTGCAGAATTCGATTCGGGCTCAATCTCCCAGACCGAAACGTCGGGCAGGCGATCGGAAAGGAAACGATGCTGAGTCAGCACAATGACCTGCTGCAGATTCTGCCTGCTCCATCGTGACAAACTATCCAGCGTGCGATCGATTCGCGTGCTTTGCAGATCAGCAAACAGGTCGTCAAGAATCAGTGGAGTCCGCAGCGACGGATCACTTTCGTTGGCCGCAAGGATCAGCGACAGATGCACCAATTGCGAAAGTCCGCGTTCCGGAATGTCGTCGACCCGATGCGATTTCAGCTGACGGTCCCGGACTTCGAAAACGCCACGGTCCGCAGAAAGCCAGACGTGAAGATAGTCTCCTCCGGTCAAATGTTGCAGGATATTGCCAGCGGTGACCAACAAAGTATGCGGTGCCGCGATACGCTGAGGCAACTGCTGCAGTCGCTCCGCCAATGCCAACAGACGCGATTCCGTGCTGCGAATCTGTTCGTCGACATGAGCAATTCTTTCGTGCTTTTGCGTCAGGTACAAAGTCGACAGACTGGCCCTTCGCAAATTCAGTTCTTCAATTTCACGAGAGATCTTGACGGACTCGGTATCCGCAATACCCAGAGACGACTGCAACGATGCCAGCCGGTTCTCGAGCGCTGAAAGCTGCTGTTGCTGCAGCGACGTGTCCTGCGTCACGACCGGTTTGCGGAGACCTGCTGAATCGACAACCGGGCCAACGAACTTTTGACGAGCCATCAAGTGGCCTGACGTCACGGCGAGCTGACAGAAATCTGGTGCCGCCCGATCAATCGCTTCGCCGCCGGGCGGATCTGCGATTCGAATCTCGCGAACAATAGCCTCTCGTCGGCCAAGGATCTGCTGGATAAGCTCAGACAGGTGCGTGAAGTTGTGGCGCAGCTCTTTAAGCTCGATGGTCGCGGAACGGTTTCGAAGCTCGCGATATTGATTCGATAGCTCATCACAAAGCGACTGCAAATCGTCGCGAACGGACCGGCATGTTTCGTCAAGAAACCGGGAAACCTGTTGAGCGTCGACAGTCCCGTGGTCTTCCAGCCACTGATCACCGCGTGTATCCGCGTTGTCGATTCGGCCCTCGATTTGACGCAAAATTTCCCGAGCCCGATGATACGGATGATTGGATTCATCGACCGTCAGGCTGTTTCGCATCTCCATTTCTTCTTTCAGACGAACGCGATGACGCTGAACGTTGGATTGGATGGCGCGAACTTCGCGAATCTGTTGCTCGACTTCGTCCAACAGCAGATACAGTGTCGCCAGATAGCGAGAGGGCTCCTGATTCTCGACGACTTCTGTCGTCGTTGCATTTGCGTTGCTAATTTCCAGTCGCAACCGCGAGGCTTCCTGCTGAAGCGAATCGATTTCAAGGCGAATCCGGTTGGGATCAAGTTCCGCCAAACGCGTGGTCAGATTGGCGACCTGTCGATCAAGTTCGCTGGAATCAATGTCTGAAAACTGAACCGGTTCGGACTCAATGGATGCGCGTTGCGATTGAAGTCGCACCAGTTCGCTGCGCAGCAATTCTGTTTGCTCATGTGCGTCGGAACGCTGCTGGCGAAGGTGAGGAGTTTCCTGATTCTCCATCGCGGCGTCGGGCCCGAGTGGCACGTGGAAACGATTCATCAGCGTCGAATGAAGTCGCTCCTGCCGCTGATTTGAACTGCGGAACGCGACAAAGGACATCGTATCGGCGATATCGTGATTTAGCTGAACGGCATGATGCGCCGAATCGTAGGACAGTCGAGATCCATTCGAGGTGCCGATTCGGGTCGAGTTCAGCGTTCCGGCCGCATCGCGAGTGATCCGATAGCGTCCGGACTCACATTCAATAACGATTCCGATCGAATTGCAGCCAACCGCAGTGCGCTGCGGTGCACCTGGCTCGCAGGAATCGAGCAGTAGATCGCTGACGAGATTCCGAATCGTTGATTTTCCGGCACCACGTTCGCCGTAGATAAAATTGAGACCGTCGGTTAGCGGCCCGATATTTATAGACCGGACGCGGGCGTTGTCGTTCCCTGACAACTCGACGGTCAACTCCTTTAACTTCATTGCATACTCCGTAGCGGTATTGCCTTCCTGGCGTGCACGTTGCGTATGCCGGTAAAATCTAACCCACGCGAAATTTTCCACCTAGGTCAGTTTCTTCCGTTCCTGAAGCGTTGAATCCACCTTCAGTTTTTCCGGCGGACACGGACATTGAGGTAGCGGAGCCTGCGAGGGCCGCGGAAATGGCTTTTCAGAGCCCCGGGTTTGCGGCAGCCAACTGACAAACACCGGTTTTTATCGAGCGAGATTGTTCGTGGCCATTTTGCGGGAAAGTCCTTTGACTCGCTGCCCCAGCGACCTATGCTTTCGCAGCTTGCTTGTGCTGGGGAGCAACGAGCAAGCTTGGCGGCAAGGGTTGGCTAGGAAGCCAAAAAGGGGCCTTGCCGCTTTTTTTGTGCGCCAGCACTTTTTAAGGTCGATTCGCTACGACGCCTCGAGAATCGAATTCCGACCAAGAATTTCATTCTCCAGATCTTTCACCATGTATTGGACCCGACGAACCGAGCAGTTGAGCTCGTTCGCGATCTCCTGATTGTCGAGACATTCAATCTTCATTCTGGCAACCTGCGCCAAAATCGGATTCTTGATTCGGATGGTCTGAATCAGCTCTTCGATCGTGTTCGAAGTCACCGGCTTTCGTGGCGCCGTCATTCCCGACGAGTGCTGCTTCATTTCTTCGAACGAATAAACCTTCTGCCCGCCGCCGCGGCGCTGGGCCTGTTCGAATCGATAGCTTGCCGCCGATTTCCGAACCGCGATGGTTGCCAGAAGCTTCCAGATCTCGGAACGGTTTCGCAGCGCGCTAAATTTCCCTTCTCGCAGCGCGCGAAAGAAATCTGCAAACGCATCTGAAGCGATATCTTCGTTGTCATGTATCCGCAGATGGCCTGAATGCGGGGAAACCCTTGCGCAAAGTCGATCGAACCAACGGTCCCAGATGTTCTTCGCAGCTTCGTCATTTCCCTGACGAACTGAATCCAACCAGCCTGTTATTGAGCCTGCCATTTTTTTTCCAGTTTGTTTTGCGTTGCCGCTTCCTTTTTTCAATTACTAGGTGAGGCGAGTAGGTTTGCCCTGGTGTTACAGGTGCTTTGGGAAATGGACCAATAGCAACATCGGCAATTCTGTTCAACGCATCTTTCAAAGTAATTAACGAGTTGGGATGAGCATGCGACAACAGACATCTGACAGTGGGAAACTGTTTTTACTTGGCGGAGACAATGTCCGCTTTCTGGTGGAAGAACCAGTTCGCATGGCACTCGATGGTCTGACAGTTGTCAGCCTGAAGCACGAAAGCGAATGCGCGGCGGCGGTTGATAGAGCCGTCGATCAAATGACTCCGGTATGCATGATTGCGGGCGCTGAATCCCTCTCTGACGACGTGCCAGATTGGGTTGCCAAAACTCGAAAGCGTTTTCCGTGGTTGCCGATTGTTGTGCTTGATCGCTGCAATTCCGAAACGGACAGTCCTGAATCCCTGCCTCAACTGGTCGAATCCGTTTCGATCATCCAATATCCGTATACGCAAAAGGCCGTCATTGATGCGATTGAAAAATCTATCTGGTGGTCGACCAATCTGTGCCGAATGCTGGAACGGGTAAGCTACTTTGCGAACCTGTCGGAACGCGAACTGGCGATCGTTTCGATGGCAACTGACGGTGTCCCCAACAAGTCGATGGCGCGTCGCCTTGAGGTGTCGATCAAGACGATCGAAAAGAACCGCCGAACGGCTTATGAAAAGCTGAAAATCGCCAGCTCTGCTGAAATGGCGGCGCTGGTGACGTTCCGACGATACTTCAATCGATCGATTGAACCGATCCGGAACAATGCAGCAACTCCGCTGGCTCCCAACATTTCGATCGCAACGACGATGCCAATGCAAACTACCGAATAGCCAGCAACTTAACGCACAGCGGTTCGTTGATGCCGCTACCCCCTTTCCAAAACCGTGGCAATTGGTGCTACAATATCCGTCTCCCTATTCAAGACGGGTTCGCGCCATGACTCGCCCAAAATCCCGGTTTCGACCTTGCATCGATTTGCATCACGGCAAGGTCAAGCAAATCGTTGGCAGTACAATTGAACAGCCTGACTTTCAGGAGAATTTTGTCTCCGAGAAACCGGCTCAGTGGTATGCCGCCAAGTTTCGCGATGACGAATTGGTCGGCGGACATGTGATCATGCTTGGTCCCGGCAATGCTGACGCTGCCAGATCTGCACTCTCGCAGTGGCCCGGTGGTCTTCAAGTCGGTGGCGGAATCACGATCGAAAACGGCCAGTCGTGGATCGAGGCTGGAGCCAGCCACGTGATCGTTACGTCCTGGCTGTTCGATGGCCCGACGCTGGACTGGGAACGTGTTCGCTCATTTGCCAAGGAAGTCGGTTCGTCGCGAATCGTGATTGACTTGAGCTGCCGACGCGCCGAAGGCGGTTGGCGTGTGGCGACCAATCGATGGCAGACCGTAACTGATGTCAACGTTTCGATCGAACTGCTGGAACGACTGGCTCCTTACTGCAGCGAATTCCTGGTTCACGCTGCCGACGTCGAAGGAAAATGCGACGGCGTGGATCGCGAGCTTGTTGAGCTGCTGTCAGGATTTGAGAACCGAAAGCTGACTTATGCCGGCGGCGTTGCCTGCATGGATGACTTGCTTCAAATTGATTCGGCCAGCCAGGGCAGGCTGGATGTGACGGTCGGCAGTGCACTCGATCTCTTCGGCGGTTTCGGCCTGCGTTATAGCGATCTGGTAAAGTGGAACCGGGAAGCGGCGGCCTCTGAAGAGGTCTGACCAAAAGTCCATAACGCGATTTTTTGTCGTCGACGCGGTTGAAACCGGAATTTTCAGACTCAAAATCGAATCGGCTGGCGAAATAGCCGATCTGTTTCTAATATTGTGTCCCCTCCATCCCCAGACCGGCCCGTTGAGCCGATTTGGTAGCACCAGGATCACCTCCACCCTTCGAGAATATTATGTGCGGAATTGTCGGCTATATCGGACCTCGCGTTGCCCAGGACTTTTTGCTTGAGGGCCTCCGTCGGCTTGAGTATCGGGGCTACGACAGCGCCGGAACCGCGACAATCGACAGCAAACAAAAACTCAACGTAACCAAATCAGTCGGGCGAATTGCGACGCTGGCTCAGGAGATCGCTGCCGCACCGTGCCCGGCTGGCATCGGAATCGGACATACCCGCTGGGCGACTCATGGTGCCGCAACGCTGACGAATGCCCATCCGCATATTGGCGGAGCTCAAAATCTGGCGATCGCCCACAATGGCGTGATCGAAAATTTCGCAGAGCTTCGTTCGAAGCTTAAAACAGAAGGCTACGAGTTCGTTTCGGACACCGACAGCGAAGTCGTCGCTCATCTCATTTCTCAATGCGTCGACCGTCGCCGATCTCTCAACGGAAACAAAGACGATACCCAGATCGCAATCGAATCGATCAAAGAAGCCATTGCCCATCTGCGTGGCACGTTCGGTCTGGCGATCATCTTCAGCCACTTACCCGAAACGATCTTTGCCGCGCGACTCGGCAGCCCGCTGGTAATCGGAGTCGGCGAAGGCGAGCATTTCCTGGCCAGTGATGCCCAACCGCTGATTGGCTACACGGATCGAATCGTCTACCTCGCCGATCATCAGGTCGCTGTGCTGACCGCGAACTCGCTGCAGGTTTCGCATCGAGATTCCGGCGTCGTGGCTCACGATGTCAAAGAACTGGATGTCGAATCGAATCAGGTCGAACTCAAGGACTACGACCACTACATGCTCAAGGAGATTTTTGAGCAGCCGGAATCGCTTCGCAACACGATGCGTGGGCGACTGTCTGAAGACATGGCGACGGCCGTTTTCGGTGGCTTGAATCTGACGCCACAGGATCTGTTGAAAGTCAAACGAATCGTCTTCACCGCGTGCGGCACCAGTTGGCACTCCGCGATGGTTGGCGAATATTTAATCGAAGAGATTGCTCAAATCCCGGTCGAAGTCGAATACGCCAGCGAGCTTCGATACCGCAATCCGCCGATGGACGAATCGACGCTGATCTTTGCGATCACGCAGTCCGGAGAAACAGCGGATACGTTGGCCGCACTTCGTGAGATGAAGCGGAAAGGCCATCCGACGATGGCGATCTGCAACGTGGTCGGAAGCAGCATCGCTCAGGAAGCCGACGGTGGCATTTACCTTCACGCCGGTCCGGAAATTGGAGTCGCGTCGACGAAGGCTTACTCTTCGCAGTGCCTGGCGTTGACCTTGTTGGCGTTGTACCTCGGTCGCTTGCGGCACCTGAGCTACAACAAGGGTCGCGCGATGATTGAGCGGATCAAGGAAGTTCCTGACCTGGTCGAGAAGGCACTTGAGTCGAACACGAAGTGCCGCGAAGTCGCCGAGAAGTACAAGGACTGCAACAACTTCCTGTATCTTGGTCGTCACTACAATTTCCCAACGGCGCTCGAAGGAGCTTTGAAGCTGAAAGAGATCAGCTACATCCACGCCGAAGGCTATCCAGCCGCAGAAATGAAGCACGGGCCGATCGCGTTGGTGGACGAGCAAACGCCAAGCGTTTTCGTGATGCCTCACGGCTTCATTTACGAAAAGGTGATGTCGAATTTGGAAGAGATCAAGGCTCGCGGCGGCCCGGTCATTGCGATTGCGGCCGAGGGCGACGAGCGGATCGCGGAAGTCGCCGACGATGTGATCTACATTCCGCAAACGGTGGAGTACTTACAGCCGATCGTTTCTGCGATTCCGCTACAGTTGTTGTCCTACCACATCGCGGTTCTGCGTGGCTGCGACGTTGACAAGCCTCGCAACCTGGCGAAAAGCGTGACGGTCGAATAGAGCTGGTCCGTGGCTGCGGCTCTCATCGGCAGTATTTTCGCCTCGTTGCCTCGATAGGGCTCAACGGCCATCCGGATTGTTACCGCATCGCCACTGGCATCGTTTAACGGCAAGCCGTAGGCGACTGCGCACTCCATTGGCACCGTCGCCTACGGCTTGCCGTTAAACAATCAATCTCATTGACCAATCTGACAATCAATCCCGTAAGCGACATCACCCAATCTTCAGCACCAAACTGACATCCAATCTCCAGTAACCACATTGCCCTCCACCCCTTCAACCACATTGCCCCTGTGAAGCATTTTCACAGCCGATAGAATGCTCGAAACGGTCCGTCTGTTTCCATTTTGAGCTTGCAAGTGTCTGAAACTGTCACACGAAACGTCCCCACAGCAACTTCTGCCGACGCGTCATCCGAAGCCCAGCCGGGCGACCAGTCCGTCTGGCAAATCGACCTCTTTCCGGCCGACGGAATCCCGGACCGACTCGCCGAAGACGTCCTCGCTGACGCTGCTGACCTTGGGTTGCCCGCCGACCTGAAAATCAAAGCCGCCCGTACCTTCCTGGTCCAGGGTTCAATCTCCAAAGAACAGGCGCAGGAAATCGCAAACCGGCTGCTGGTCGAACCTGTCGTTGAGCACTGTGTCGTCGCCAAAGCAGGAAGCGAAGTCCTCTCTGAAATTCCAAACGGCTTCGATCGACTGATCAATGTCATGCCGCTTCCCGGAGTCACTGACCCGCAAGCCGAAAGTGCACTCGGGGCGATCAAAGGGCTGGGCTTCGACGCTTCTGCCGTTCGCACCGTGAAGAAATACTGGATCTCATCGCTCGACGACGCCCATCGCGAAACGCTGACTCAAAAACTGCTCTGCAACGACTCGATTGAAACCATCGTCGAAGGCACATTGCAGCTCGACCGGCTGGACCTTGGGCGGGAATACGAATTCAAGAAAACTCTGGTCCAGATTGCCGAGCTTGACGACGATGCGCTCGTTGCGATCAGCAAAGAATGGCAACTGAGCCTCTCGCTGGTCGAGATGAAAACGATTCAGGCCCATTTCGTTTCGCTTGATCGTGACCCGACAGATGTCGAGCTGGAAACGGTTGCCCAAACATGGTCCGAACACTGCAGTCACAAAACGCTCGCCGGCCGCATCAAGTATCAGGACGAAAACGGCACGATCGAATTCGACAACATGCTCAAGGAGACCATTTTCGCGGCGACAGTTCAGATCCGCGAAGACCTGGGCGACGATGACTGGTGCGTCAGCGTGTTCAAGGACAACGCGGGCATCGTCAAATTCGACGACCAGTACAACGTGGCTTTCAAAGTCGAAACGCACAATCGTCCTTCGGCTCTGGAACCCTACGGTGGAGCCAACACGGGCATCGGCGGCGTGATCCGCGATACGCTGGGCACCGGAATGGGAGCCAAACCGGTTTGCAACACGGACGTGTTTTGCTTTGCCGATCCGGATACGCCGTTTGAAGAACTTCCGCCGGGCGTCATGCATCCACGTCGAATCATGCGGGGCGTTGTCTCCGGAGTTCGTGATTACGGAAACCGCATGGGCATCCCGACGGTCAACGGAGCGGTTTATTTCGACGATCGCTACGTTGGCAATCCGCTAGTATTCTGCGGCAATGTGGGCATTTTGCCGAAAGAGATGTCGTTCAAGGAGCCGCAGCCGAATGATCTGATCGTTTCCATCGGTGGCAAAACCGGGCGGGATGGAATCCACGGCGCGACGTTTAGCTCGGCCGAACTGACGGAAGAAAGCGACATTACTTCCGGCGGCGCGGTTCAAATTGGAAACGCGATCACCGAAAAGATGGCGATGGACGTGCTGTTGAAGTGCCGCGACGAAGGGCTCTACACGGCGGTCACGGATTGCGGAGCCGGAGGTTATTCAAGTGCCGTTGGGGAGATGGGCGAAGACATCGGAGCCGAAGTTTGGCTCGACAAAGTCCCACTGAAGTACGACGGCCTTTCGTATACCGAAATCTGGATCTCGGAAGCTCAGGAACGGATGGTGTTCTCGGTCCCGGAGGAGAACTGGAAACGATTCGAAGCCATCTGTGCGGCGGAGTCAGTTGAAGCCACGGTTATCGGCCGATTCGAACCGACTGGCAATCTGAAACTGAAGTACAAAGACGAAGTCGTCAGCGATGTTTCGATGGCGTTCCTGCACGACGGTCGCCCGCCTGTGATCCGAGAAGCCATCTACGAATCAAAACCTGCAACCGAACTTGCTTTCGACAGTTCTGGTCGCGATTTCGGTGCAGACCTCTGTTCAATTTTGGGTTCACTGAACGTTGCCAGCAAGCATTGGGTGATCCGTCAGTACGACCACGAAGTCCAGGGCGGCTCGGTCATCAAACCGCTGGTCGGTGCTGACAATGATGGACCTGGCGATGCTGCCGTCGTGCGACCCGTGCTCGATTCGCGCCGCGGACTGGTGATCGGAAACGGCATGAACCCACACTTTGGCGACCACGATCCTTACCACATGGCGGCCAGTTCGATCGACGAAGCGATTCGCAATTGTGTGGCTGTTGGAGCCGACCCGAAACGCATTGCGATCCTGGACAATTTTTGCTGGGGACACACGGATCGTCCGGCGACGCTGGGTTCGCTGGTTCGAGCCGCACTTGCCTGCCGCGATCTGTCGGTGAAGTTTCAGACTCCGTTCATCTCGGGGAAGGACTCGCTGCATAACGAGTTTAGCTACACCGGTGAAGACGGAGACCGCCACACAATTTCGATTCCGTCGACGCTGTTGATCAGTGCGATGGGCCAGGTCGACGACGTGGCGACTTGTGTGACGATGGATCTGAAATCGCCTGGGAACTTGCTGTATCAGATCGGACTGACAAAAGATGAGCTTGGTGGATCGCATTGGTCGCTGGTTTCCGAAACGTCTGGTGGGAACGTTCCTCAAGTCGACATCGACGGAGCGATCGCAACGTACAACGCGACTCACGCGGCGATCAAATCCGGATTGATTCGCAGCTGCCACGACCTTAGTGAAGGCGGCCTTGCGGCAGCGGTTGCCGAGATGGCGTTTGCTGGAGGTCTGGGAGCAGAAATCGACGTCGCTGGCATCGAAGTGGAAGCCGCTAACGTCGATTTGGCTCGTCTTTTCTCGGAGTCCAATAGTCGATTCGTCGTGGAGGTGACTCCTGAGAATCAGGCTGATTTCGAGTCAGCGATGAACAACGTCGCAGTAGTTCGGCTTGGAAAAGTCACCGATGGAGATTCGGTCACGATCACCAGCGGCGACACGACTTTGATCTCGGAACCACTTTCGAAGCTCAAGTCTTCATGGCAGAAACCGTTGGACTTGGCCTAGTCATGTAAGCTGCGTGACAGGCTGATTCTCACCGCGACGATTGCCATATGTGGACGGCAATGATTGAGCGACGACCTTAATCCGAATTGGATTTGTTCTTCTTCTCTTTTTGCGCTTTCCGTTTTTCCTTCGGAGTCAGTCTCGCTTTCTTTTGCTGTTCCTTCTTGCCTTTGTCTTTGCTTCCGCCTTTGTCGCCCATCGTTGATCTCCTGAATTAAAAATAGTGGTTAAAAGCTTTTTACGAGTACCGGTCGTTTTGTTGCCACATGCATCTGTGACAAATTGCATTGCCGGTCAGCAGTCAGTTCGCAGCTGCAGCAACCGTATTTGAAAAACGATAACTTTTCGTTGACGGATCGAAGGTCAGTTCATACTCAACCGAAACTCGTTTGGCTCCCTGCTGTTGTGCCGCCAGAACCGAAGCCATAGAAGCTGCCAACACTACTGTTTGCGATTCATCTGTTGCATCAAGAACCACCAGCCGCCGCAAAACGGTTTCAGTTTCAGAAATGGTGTCGGCGGAAATGCTGTCGGTTGCGAGTTGGTTGGCGAGATAGCCTTTTACCAACGGGTAGGGAGTCAACAAACGCGTGGCTGTTTTTACGAACTGGTCATAGACGGGCTTGTCCGAAAACCCGTAGACACAAACACAGTTAGCGTTCGGATCGTCCGGGTGGATCGGTACTGAAATTGGCTGGCTTCCATGCTTCAAGAGATAGCACGGGGTGCTGGCTTCAAGGGTTTGTTGTGTCATCGAATCGGCCTGCTTCCTGATAGGTCAGAAGAATGCTATCCGCAGGAAAGTTCGCCTGAGACAGCAACAGTGAAAACATCGACGTTCTGATTGCGAAGCTTCGGAGGAGCAGAGTAGCCAGCGTGCGAGCAGCAAGTTCGAAGCAAAAAAGAAAATAGCTGCCGCAGGAAAACCGAAACGTCATCGGCTGCAAGGCGCTGGAAGTCTATCCCAACCGCTTTCGGAGTCAATGGGCGAAGTGTTCAAATAAAAGCCTGCAATACGGTGGAATCGCCGGCTTTGGCAGTGCGACGATACTTCAACTGCTACAATGACGTCGTTGGATGTCTTCACGGAACAGCTCTTTTGATCTTGCCAATGAGGACGCACGCCAGTGTTCGAATACACTTTTCGGGCACAGCCAACGATCTTTCCAATGTAACCAACAGGCGCCTGATTCTCTTGCAGGCATTGGTTCAGTTTTTCGACACGCCTGGATACACGTAAGCCGGCTTCGGTTTGAAATACTCGTTTTGATTGACGTCCCGGTCTCGCGCGAGTCTGCTGCCACGATCAAAGTCTCGCTCACCGACGATGTGAGCGGACAGCTACCCTGTTGCTGAGACAAAGGTTTAACGATGAATTTTATCAAACGGTTCACCAGCAGTTTTACGACACGAGGTCGAACACTGGCTCAAGTTGAAAAGGGAATGGCATTGGCAAATAAAAACCAGTCAGACAAAGCCATCGACATTTACTCTGCCGTCATCGCATCGTCAGAAACGCCACGCGACGTTTTGGCGATGGCCATGTTCAATCGTGCGTTGGCTTACACCGCGACCAACAAACCGGAGGAGGCCACTTTGGACTTGAAAGCCATTCTCGCGATGCCCGAATCATTTCCAAAGATCAAGCGATCGGCCAGTGACAAGCTTGTCCGAATGCAGCGAAAGATCAAAAGAGAATCACGTGCTTCGAGCAGTGAAAGTTTGCCTTCCCACGATTCCCTTTCCGGCGGCGATGTATGATTTCGAACATCCTTGTCGGTTTCCTTGGCCTGCCTGACTGGCTAACCATCGCGCTTGCTTTGCTCACATCAGCGATGCTGTTGGTCGCTGTTCTGCTGGCGATAAAGTATGGGGGACTGTGGCTTCAGGCGAAAATGTCTGGCACGGACGTTTCGATTGTAAGCCTGATTGGGATGAGCTTGCGAAACGTTAACGCTTCACAAATCGTCAATGCTCAAGTCATGGCAAACCAGGCGGGACTGACGATCTCGCAAGGCGCCCGCTCAAGCACGTCTGCGTTGGAGGCACACTACCTTGCCGGAGGAGACGTCAATCGGGTTGTCCTTGCCATCATCGCTGCAAACCGTGCTGGATTGGATTTGGACTTTGATCGCGCAGCTGCAATCGATCTTTCAGGCAGAGACCTGTCCGAGGCTGTCAGCACGAGTATTTTCCCCAAGGTTATCGACTGTCCGGATCCAAATTCTTCGAATCCGTCTCGCAGTCTTAGCGCGGTGGCCAAGAACGGCGTCGAGCTATTGATTCAGGTTCGCGTGACCGTCCGGACGAATCTTGATCAGTTGATCGGTGGTGCGACCGAAGAAACCATTGTCGCTCGTGTCGGTCAGGGAATCGTTTCGACTGTCGGATCCATGGATTCGCACACCGAGGCCCTTTCAGCGCCTAATCGGATTTCCATGGAGGTGTTCGAAAAGGGAATCGAATCGAACACGGCTTATGAGATCGTTTCGATCGACGTGGCGTCGATTGACGTTGGAAGAAACATCGGTGCACGACTGCAAACAGAACAGGCTGAGGCCGACACTCGCGTTGCGAGGGCAGGAGCCGAAATGCGACGCGCCAACGCCGGCGCGAGACTGGCTGAAATGAGTGCGTTGGTGACGGAGAAAAGAGCGGAAGTCGTCCGCGCAGAAGCCAGCGTCCAATCCGCATTGGCTCAGGCTTTCAGAGATGGGCAGTTTTATCTCACCGACGGAAGCGAAACAGCCCCCGGTTCGATTCTGAAATTCCCTGACTCTCAATTGCGTGCCTAGCAAACGCATGAAAATACCGCACACTCAGGTCTCTGCGGAGGCGCTTCGGGCGATCGTCGAGGAGTTCGTAACACGAGACGGAACGGACTACACCCACGTCGCACAACGGATCTCTGACGTGTACGGACTGCTGAAAACAGGCGACGCAGAACTACACTTTGATGCTGAAACCAACAGCTGCAACATTGTGATGCGTTCCACCTGAAGGAGTTCAATTCTACGGTTTGTCAGCGACGGTTTGGACAGATTAGTTCGCGACGTAAACCGCCATCGACTTTTGCGGCAACGTGTAGCTTCCGCTTTCTGGTAACAGCGGGCCATTGAGATCCGGATAGATATCCTTGGGACTCGTCAGCGACGTGTCCATGAACATCTGCCACTTCAGCGAGCGAGCGATTGCTGGAATCATGAATCGGCATCCGACGGAGCTGGAATTCAACATCAACAGGACATCGCGTCCGCAGCCAGTTGGATCTTCCTCCGGAGTCGGAGCCGCAAGCAAACAGATGATCGGCAGCTCCGAAGAGTGCCAGTCAACCGCGGTTCCGAGAGCGCTGTACCAGCTTACATCGGCCCAGCCGACGCTGTTTGGAACGCCTGTCAGGAAAGTTCGCCGCCGAACGGTAGGCTGATTTTTGCGGAATTGAATCAACGCACGAACGAACCGAATCAGCTCCGTGTTTTTCTCCTGCAGCGCCCAGTTCAGCCACGAAATTTCATTGTCCTGACAATAGGCGTTATTGTTGCCCTTTTGCGTTCGCCGGAACTCGTCACCGGCAACCAGCATCGGAACACCCTGGCTCAGCAACAACGTCGAGAGCATGTTTTTGATTTGCCGCAATCGAAGAGCGTCGATGATCGGCTGATCCGTCGGGCCTTCGACACCAAAGTTTTCACTGTGGTTATTGTTGTCGCCATCGCGATTGTCTTCACCGTTGGCCAGATTATGCTTCTCGCGATAGCTGACCAGATCGTTCATCGTGAAGCCATCGTGCGATGTGATGAAGTTGATACTCGCACACGGAGGACGGCCGCCAGGCTGATAGAGGTCAGCCGATCCGGACAAACGAGTCGCCAGCGCGCCACGCGTTCCACCATCGCCACGCCAATATCCACGAGCATCATCGCGATAGCGCCCATTCCACTCGGCCCAGCGATCGTCGCCAAACGAGCCCACCTGATAGGCACCCGCCGCGTCCCACGCCTCTGCGATAATTTTCGTGTCCGCCAACAGCGGGTCTTCGCCGATGGCTTCGACCAACGGAGGATTCGGAACCAGATTTCCGCTGCGATCACGACTGAGAATGGATGCCAAATCGAAACGGAATCCATCGATGTGATAGTTGTGCACCCAATGCCGCAAGCAGTGAAAAATCATCTCCCGGACGATCGGATGATTTCCGTTGACGGCGTTGCCGCAGCCGGAATAGTTTTTGTAGTAGCGAGCGTCGTTTTCCAACATGTAATAGACCGGATTTTCGAGCCCCTTGAAGCTCAATACCGGGCCGTTTTCGTTGCCTTCGCAAGTGTGATTGAAGACCACGTCGAGGATGACTTCGATGCCGGCTTCGTGAAGCGCTTTCACCATCTGCTTGAACTCGGTAACCTGCGCACCAGGCGTTTTGTCCCACGCGTAGCCGCGATGCGGCGCGAAGAAAGCCATCGAGTCATAGCCCCAATAGTTCGGCCGCTCGAGCTTGTTCCCCTGGACGTCGTGAATTGGAAACTCGTGAACTGGCATCAGTTCAACAGCCGTCACGCCCAGCGATTTCAGATAAGGAATTTTCTCGATCACGCCGAGGTAGGAACCGGGATGTTCGACTCCGCTGGATTCATGATTCGTAAATCCACGTACGTGCATCTCATAGATGACGCTTTCGGAAATGTCGGTCTTCAGGTGGCGATCGCCGGCCCAATCAAAATGGTCATCGACAACGACGCACTTAGGCGGACGAATGATGCCATCCGTTGAAGGTTGGAAAGTCCCCGCAAGCGCTTTGGCGTACGGGTCGATCAATCGAGCGTTGGCGTCGAAGCGAAGCCCGCGTGCCGGATCATGAGGCCCCGTGGCTTGAAAGTGATACAGCTGTCCGGGCTGCAATCCGGGAACGTAGATGCTCCAGATATCTCCCCATCGATTCTGGTTCGGATCGAAGTTCAGAATCTCGACAGGCTCGGTATCGTTGACGTCATCGTAAAGCAGCAAACGCATTTCTGTAGCGCTGCGGCTGAAGACGACGAATTGCACTCCGGAATCGCCGATGACGGCGCCGTAGGGCAGCATGTGGGTAAACTGAAGTTCGGGCTGAGTGTGTCGCATATGCATTAACATTCGTCGATATCCTCAAACTTTACAATCCCGCCAACGCAATGAAAATCTGGCAGTCGTAAATTCAACCCTACCCGCCGAATCGCGGCATTACCGATCCGATCTGGAATTGTTCGTGTTTGAGAGGCAAAGTCCTTGAGAGAAACGGGCTGATCAAGCCCAGCCATTCTATCGGAAACAGTTTTCCAATTGTAAACCTCAGCCGATCCGTTACAGCTTGCGGCACAGTGCTGCGAGATGATCCGTTGCGGGATTCCAACGGCGTCCGCGAAAATTGGAGCGGAATTTTTCCAGCCCCGTTCCGCTCAGACGCGGATCAGCGACAATACGGATTGCAACAGACGAATCGCGCGACGGGTGCAGACCCTCCATCGAAGCGGGCATCCCGATCCGGAGCGTTGGCGAATTGCTGCAGGTCCCTTGCTCACACTTCGCGTTATAATTTTTGGCTCGATGCCATCACGTAAAAGTTCACTTCAGACCATCAACCGCACACCCGAAACCACCTATGAGCGGAGTCTCCTACAAAGATTCAGGCGTCGACCTGGACGTTTACAACGACGCGATGAAGCGGCTGCCGAAGCTAATGCATCGCACTTTCTCGCCGCGAGTCAAACAGCTCGACGGCGGATTCGCCGGTCTGTTTCAGCTCGATTTTGACTGCAATCTGTTTCGTCGAAACTATGAGCAACCAATTCTCGTTTCTGGCGCTGATGGAGTCGGCACGAAACTGAAAGTCGCCCAGAAACTCGGTCGGCACGACACGATCGGAATCGATCTGGTGGCGATGTGCGTTAACGACACAATCTGCTGCGGAGCCGAACCGCTGTTCTTTCTGGATTACATTGCGATGTCGCATGATGATCCGATCCTGCTGGAGCAGCTGGTCAAAGGCATCAGCGACGGTTGCGTGACTTCGGATTCGGCGTTACTCGGTGGCGAGACCGCGATCATGCCGGACCATTACAAACCTGGCGATTATGAACTGGCCGGCTTTAGCGTTGGAGTCGTCGACAAGAAACATCTGATCGATGGGAAAGCGATTGCTCCCGATGACGTTGTGATTGGAATCGCGTCCAACGGCGTTCACGCAAACGGCTTCAGCCTCGTGCGGAAAATCGTTTTCGATGTGGCCAAGCTGGATGTTGACAGCCCGTTTGAACCGCAGCCGGAACAGACGATTGGCGACGTGCTGATGCAGCCGACTTTGATCTACACATCAGCCGTTCGCAAAGTCCTGAACCACTATCGTGTCAAACAGGTCGTGCACGGCATCGCTCACATCACCGGTGGCGGACTGGAGGAGAACATTACTCGAATCCTGCCACCTGGAATTTCGATCGATATCGACGCTAACGCCTGGTCGGCACATCCCGTTTTCGACTGGCTGCAACAGCTGGGCAACGTCGATCGCGACGAGATGTTTCGCGTCTTTAATATGGGCATCGGCATGACGCTGATCGTGAGCTCCTACTACGCCGATTCGGTTTTGCGAATGTTGGAGCAGGCCGGACATGAGGCCATGGTGATCGGCAACGTCAAGGCTCACGAAGACGAAACGGCACGTCGTGTAACAGTTCAACATTAAGTTCTGCTGTCAGGCGACGCGGTTTTCTCGCGGTCCGTTTTTCGCGCGACATGCGACGCCCTCAAGCCACACCCTGGATACTAAAAAGAGACTCATCAATGCAACGCAGAAGATTGGGCAGCAGCGGAGTTGTCGTCACGGACATTTGCATGGGAACGATGACTTTCGGTCAGCAGTGCGATGAAAAACTAAGCCACGAAATGTGCGACCGGGCGTGGGATGCAGGGATCGATTTTTTCGACGCCGCCGAGGTGTATCCCGTTCCGCCAACGGCAGAAAAGTTTGGCTTGACGGAAACGATCTTCGGACGCTGGTTAAGCAGCAAGCCTCGCGACGCGGTGATCGTCGCCACAAAGGTCACAGGACCGGGCCACGGATGGTTCACGCCACCGGTTCGTCACGGTCGGACGTCGCTGGACCGAAGGCAGATCATTCGCGCCTGCGAAGACTCGCTGCAACGTTTGGGCACGGACTATATCGATTTGTACCAAACTCACTGGCCCGACCACGGCATGCCTTACGAGGAAGTTCTTGGCACGCTGACAGAGTTGCGGGATCAGGGGAAAGTCCGTGTGGTTGGGGCGAGCAACGAGACCTGTTGGGGAATGATGAAAGCCTGTTGGACCGCGGACAGTGCGGGGCTGGATCGCTATGAAACGGTGCAGAACAATTTCAGTTTGATCAATCGTCGCTGCGAAAGCGAACTGGCTCAGGTTTGTCGGCGAGAGGGAATCAGCCTACTGCCGTATTCGCCTCTTGGCGGCGGGGTTCTGACCGGCAAGTACCAGGACGGCGCTCCTGAAGGTGCCAGGTTCACGGCGTATTTGAAGGAAGGGAACGAGCGACAGAAGCAGATGGCTGAGCGATTCGTCAATAGCCGAACCCTGGAGACGACTCGACGCCTGACCGAAATTGCGGACTCGATCGGCGTCACGGTAACAGCTCTGGCGGTTGCCTGGAGTCGCCAGCACGACTTCGTGGCCTCAACCATCATCGGTGCGACCAGCCTTGAACAGCTCGACGAATCACTGGCCGCGAAAGATCTGATTCTGGACGATGAAACGATGGCTCGAATCGACAAAATTGACTTCGAAATCCCGACTCCGATGACCGAAGACGGTTTGCGACGACTGTAGCGTTACGATGCCAGCTCGCTATTTGATCTTCGGCGGTTCGAGGGTGGGCGGACCATCTTTGGGTTTGGGAGGCGTGCCAAGAAGCAGAGTTCGAGACTCCACTTCTTTCGATTCCTCGAACCAGATTTTGACTTCCACTTCCTGCCCGGCTTCGAAACGATTCAGGATTTGGCGAAGCTTCAGCATGTCGGAAACCTCTTCCCCATCGATCTCTCGCAGAAAGTCCTCCCGGCGAATTCCGGCTTTATCTGCTGCTGAATCCCGAACGACTTCTTCAATCCACAGCCCTTTGCTTCCTTCGACGGGCATCAGTTTCAAGCCCAGAAACGGAGGAGTCACTTCGACGCCTTCCTCTTTCAACCGCTCGATCGCCGGACTGTCAGGCTTGACCGGAATTGCGAACCCGATCCCTGAGTCATACCACTGTACGCCAGCGCCAACGGCCTGGGATTGAGGATCCATCGGAACACAAATGCCGATCATGCGGCCTTGAATATCGACCAGCGGCCCGCCGTAATTCGCCGGGCTGATATTGGCGTCGGTTTGAATCGCCTTGCCGCCGATGCGGTTTTTGGCACTGATGATTCCCGTCGAAACAGCAGGACTCATATCACCGTAGCCCACGCCAATAGACACCGCCCATTGACCGACGGTAACGTCTGCCTCGTCGACGATTTCTGGAACTTTCAGGTTCGAAACGCCATCGATTTTAAGCAGGCAGATCTTTCGAATACTGTCGCGCCCCATCAGCCGAGCCGTATGTCGTTTCCCCTCGCTCGTGACGACCGTGATGACGGGTGGTTTTTGAATGAAGTTGAACGTACTGGTGACGACATAGCCATCGGGCGACATAACGATCCCGGTCGTGTTGCCTTCGCCCTGTTTTCGTATTCCACCGATGCGTCCCTGAACGGCAGCGACGCCGCCGTAGGATTCGATAGTGACCAGCGACGGTTGAATTTTTTCGGTCGCGGCACGGAACGCTTTTGCCGTCAACATCATGGACTCGAACGCGTCCGGCGTTTCGGTTTGAACTTTCGCCAAAACTTCGGTTTTCACTTGACCTTCGGTTTGAGCAAAAACGTATGGATTCGCGAACAGAACCACGAGCAGTATCGCGACTGGAAACGCAATCCATGTTTCAGTTCGCAACACATTCGTTATATCGTTCAGGTTCTTCGCGATCGTTGGGGCTGCATTGTTCATTTCTTTTTCTCCACCGGCGTGATCGCGATTCGTTTCAGCTCACGTCCGCGTTTCACGATGATAAAAATCTCCTCGCCGGGACGAAGTTTCGACAACGCCTGCTCGTAAGCCTTCACCGTCGCGATTTTTTCACCACCAAGTTGCACGATCATGTCGTCTGGCCTGAGACCAACTTTTTTTGCGGGTGTTCCGCGCTTGACGCGATCGATGTAAGCCGGATCACTGCGACCGCCGAGCTTGAACAAAGCGATCCCGAGATCCGCATTGCCCGCCGCGTTGGCCGTCTGTTTCTGGGTTTCCTCTTTCAGCGTTCCGTTGACGAATTCGAGCAGCACTGAAGATGGAATGGCGTAATTCAGCCGCGTGTTCGTTTCACTGCTGTTGATAACTTTGCCCACCATGCCGACCAGTCGACCGTCGCCCATGATGACCGCGCCGCCTCCAGCACCGGGATTGCTGGTGATGCAGTCAATCAAAACAAGCTCGCCCGCGTAGGCCAAATCGCGTTTGTTCAACCAGGCTTCAATCGAAGATCGCAGCGAGATCACACCTGCCGTCGCGGAAAGTGGTTCTTCGTGATCGGCGACTTTAAACGCATTGGTCAGCGCAACTACAAAGTCACCTTTCTCGCCGACCGGATCAGAGGTCAACTCAAAATAGTCCGGTGTTCCACGTTCAATTTTCAGCAGCGCCATTTGCGAAACGCGATTGCGACTAAGGATCGTGGCCGGGTGCGAAACGCCATCGCTGGTGACGACTCGAACCTCACGACCATCGAGAAACACACCCTGCATTGTCAGAACCTTGCCGTCATCGCTAACAATAATCCCCGTCGCAAAGCTGTCGACGCGGCCTGCTCCGGCGCCAAAGACTTTGACCATCTTCGGCTGCGCTTCGGTGGCAAGCGTCTGGAAAAAACCGGTTTCCCGAGCTTCAACTTTCGGTGACGGCTCTTGAGCAACGGACAGCGAAACCAGCAGGCAAACCAAAACCAGCGAACACAAACCAATTCTCATTCTTTCTCCTTCTTCGCGTCTTCCGGTTGTTCACTCTCGGACGATTCGTCTTCGCCAGCCGATTCAGTTTGCGAATCCGGACCCTTCGTTTTCGAGTCGTTCTCGACTTTCTTCTTTGGCAAAGTCGCGAAAATCGAGCTGTCGAAATTTTCCTGCCACGTCACGTCATCGATCGCGATTTTTCGATTTGGATGTTCATTGAGGCCGTTAACCAGAACGCGAGTCTGCGGAATCGCTAACCCATGCACCATTTTGTAGTCGCTGAACAGAACTCCACTTTCTTGCAAGCTGTCGAGGTTGGGAGCAATCTTTCGTAGCAGCTTTGCCGTTTCATACTGTCCGTATTCGCGATTAACCTCAAACCACACGAAGGTCGGATCCTGGTCCGCATCGTCAATTCGAAACCGCCAGGCAACTTTGTCGTCTGTCCGATCGCTGCCATCGATCAATGGCTTGCCAAGAGGCTCGAAGCTGTTTTTCAACAACGGAGCCGCTATCCCAAACGCCGCCATCAAACGTGGATTCGTTTTCGCTTCCACCGCCGTGAGCAACGAATGTTTCTCGCCGTCGAGTTTGAAAAAAGAAGCACCGTCAAACGCAAACTTTTGCGGGTCGTCCCCGGGAATCTCCAAAAGGAATCGGCCGTCATGGTACACCGTCAACGCCTCTGGGCCGATCGCTTTGCTGTCACCTGAAGCCACGTCGAAAACCGTTGAGCTTAGTTTCCACGCACCCGTTTTCGCTTGGTCCGTGACATGCTGCTTTTGCCATTCGCCAATTACCAGGTTGGCATAGTTGTTGTTAATATCCGGATGACGAACCTCGCCAGGAGGCGCCGACAACAACTCGACCATCGCATTTTGCTGCTTCTCCCTTGCCTTCTCCTCGGGCGATTTCTCCTTGTCCGATTTTCGCCCGGGCCTCGCCCGTGGTTTCGAATACGGCAGCCCGAACGCTCTCACACAGATTGATTTTTCTTTGCCTTCTTTGTCGCGAACTTTCAACGACACCGGCCAGCCTTCGGGAACGGTACAAATCAGGTTCGTGAACTGGTTCGCCGTTTTGATATCAACGCCTTCGAATTCCAGCAACTCATCGCCCAGCTTCAAACCGGCTTTGGCAACCGGCGCGCCAGCGATCAAGTCCGAACAGACAACCTTGCCATCGCGTTTTGAAAAATTCGCATCCAGCGTCGCGTGCTCAACCAGTTTCGTGGCCAACAACTCCGGGATAAAGTTTCGAATCTGGTTCGACGAAATTGCGTAGCCCAGCCCAACGTTGACGCGTCCGCGATCCTGAAAACTTCCGCGACCGTTGATGCCGATGACTTCGCCCTGAAAGTTAAACAGCGGCCCGCCCGAGTTCCCCGGGTTAATCGAACTGTCGACCTGAATGCAGTTGCCGTATTCCAGCTGATTCTGACCGGCTCCAGGTTGATAGCGGTTGACTCCACTGACGATCCCCAGCGTGACGGTAGGAGACTGGTCCTCTGACAGGATGAACGGATTGCCCATCGCGAGTGCCCAGTCGCCCACGCGAACCGTGTCCGAATCCCCAAGCGGAGTCCACGGAAACTCTTCGCGGCCTTCCATTTGGATGACAGAGACGTCGCCACCCGGATCGGTTCCAATCAGCTTCCATTTGTACATTTTGCCGTCGGAGATCCCGCCCCAGCCAGCGACGCCAGCGCCCATGATGACGTGGTGATTGGTCAGTGCGATGCCTGACGGGTGAATGATCACGCCGGAGCCTCCACCCGACCGGTCGTTGCCGTAGATGGCGATCACGGAACCGATGACACGATCGATGGCCTTGATTCGCTGCTGCTCAAGTTCCAGAACAGCCTGCATTTGAGTGTCGGTAAGTTCGTCCGCCGTGGCGACTGATGAACCTGATGCGACGACAAGCATCGTTCCGATCAGGACTGCTCGCCAGGATTCACGTTTGAAGATCGGCCATTGAAGTGTGTCGCACAACGTAGACCATCGTGACACGTTTTTCCAAAGCTGATTCATGGAACGCCGCCTGTTGGATTGTTCTACTCGGTTTTCAGAAAACGGGCGCGGGCCCAGTCTGCGTGGTCGGCCAGATCGAACTGCTCACCGGGATCGACCACTAACGCAATTTGGCTGATGCCAGAAATATCGACATCGATTTGCACCGCCACATCGCTGCCTCGGACGCGTTGCGACCACAACGTGATGCCGTCTCCTTCGACTCGCATTTCGCAATCGCCGTGGCCTTCGGTTTCAGCGTCGATACCGACGGTTGCGAGAAATCGGCTGAAGTCTTTCGTGTTCTCGAAAACGATGCGAGAAAATGAAGAAGTACCAATTCCGTTTTCAAACGTTTGCACCTGAGCCAAACCGTCGGTCGTCAGCGAACCATCTGAGCCCGCTGAATCTTTGCCAACCAACAGGCGAATCGGATTGCCTTCGACGCTCCGATTGCGTTGCCATTGCCGCGCGACGGTGAACTGTGGCCGCTGTCGAACTTCAACGGGCTCGAGAGAGGAAAGATATGCGATGCTGTCCGAGTCGATATCGATGCGAACAAATTGATGAACCGGAATCGTGACTGTCTGTCGTCCCGTGAGCAGCAATGAAATCGAATTCTGATCGTAACTGGTCAACACGCCCCGGATCATCGAACCGTCGATCGTGGCAACCGTGGCCATTGAACCTTGAGGTGGGCTGAGTCCCAGATCGGCGATCACAACAGCGGCCAGTTTCTCTGTCTTGATCGGACGTGACTTGCCCTTGAAGTTCAGCATCAACTTTTCAGGATTGAGCGATTCGAGCACACCTGAAACGCGAGCCACCGAAGTTCCCTTTGTCACGATCACTGTGTCCTGATCCGTCGCAGGTTGAGCCACGGCTTCGCGGATCAAATTGCTTTCACGAAAGACCATCGCTCGGACGGCCTGCATCGAAATCGAATCCAGGCCCGAGGCGGTTTTGGCGAACGTAATCGTTTCACCATCGACTTTGGGATCATCGACAAACAGCAATCCTCCGTCGACCAAACGCAGCTTTACGGCACCTGTCGGCGGGCTTGATTTTCGATTCGTGGAAATTGAAAGGACTTGCTCAATGTTGACGCCTTCGAATCCCTCACCGCCCTCACCGCCCTTGCCGAGTAGCGAGCCATCAGAATCGACGGCTTCTAGTGTGCCTTTGCACAATTGCCCCGAGATGGTTTCTACCGTCATCTCGGTTTGCGCGAAACAAACTCCGCACGTCAGAAACATGGCTAGTGTTAGAAGAAAAATTGATCGTCTGTTCTGCATGGCATCCGAATCTGGTGGACAACGGGCTCAAGTCCCCGTCACCATTAAACCATATTTGGATTCGAACGTGCTGCAAAGAAATTTGCATTTTGCGAATGGAAATGTCTCTGGTAGCAGAACGTGAACCATATTCGGCCGCTCAGCCGGACTCAGCAGCCTTCAAGAGCCTGGCCACTCCAGCGGATCACGTATTACTTTCACATTCTCAATGGTTGGAAGGAAAGCGAGTTCTCAAAAGTTCGGGTGACTTTCCGCGATGGCTAAAGCACATGCCGCTACAGAATTCTCCGCGGCGGGACCAACACATTGGCGGTCAGGATTCCGCCGACGAGCGAGACTGCGACGATGACCATTTGAAACGCAAAGTCGATTCCCGCGATCGTGTTGTTGTCCAAAAAAGCAGTTAATGATCGATAGCCCAGCGAGCCCGGAACCAAAACCAGAATGCCTGGCGTTAGCGTCACTAGCGCGGGTCGATCGCGAAGTCGCGCGTACAGGTTGCTACCACATCCCACGGCCAACGCTCCCAAGGCAGCTCCGACTTCGATTCCCCACAGACTGCCACCGTAAAGGCTTGCCGTGAAACCGGCGATCGAGACCAGCAGAATTGCAGGCCACTGAGGCCAACGGGCTCGAAAGATGATCGCGAACATGATCGGAGCAATGAAGATGGCGACCCATGACCACACCGCGTTTCCCGACCAGTCAATCGGGTCGGGAATATTTCGCCACCCCGCAGCGACTCGCCAGCCGACGGCAACGCCAACCGTCAGCGTCAACAGATTCACGCAAGCTCCCGCAAGCCTGGCGACTCCGGCTGACAGATGCCCGACAGCCAACTCATTGAGTGCCAAGGTCAGCTTCAATCCCGGCACCAACACAATGAGCGCGGCCAGAGTCACCAGCCGGTCATCGATCGGAGTCACGAAGTTCGCAATCGCCAGAGCACTCACGGCTGCGACGAATCCGGCAATCGGCTCCAGCAATCCTTGATCCCAATTGAGCCGCACTGGCAGCAGCTCCAGCAACGCAACGACCAAACCCAGAACCGCCGCAGCAGCGACTTCCGAAGGTGTCCCCTTGAAAAAAACAGCCACAGCGCCGCAAGAAATGGCACACGCGATGACGTAAATCCACATCGGAAACGGTGACCCGGAATCAGCAATGGCTTCCAGTTCTTCGCTTGCCTGGGCGATTGAGATCTGTTTTGCATCGAGCTTTTCGAGCGTTTGATCAAACCGGATCAGTTTGTCAACTTCTACAGCTCCAGAATCGACGCGTCGCAGATAGGTCGTCTCTCCGTTTTCATCGGTGATCGAAACCAGCAGAGAAGTTGGCGTATAGAGACAACTCCCATCCACGCCGAGATTATTTGCGATCTTGGTCCACACGCGTTCCAAACGATGAGACGGCGTGCCGTGTCGATGCAGCACTTCGCCGACTCGAATCAGGAAAGCGTGTTTGGGGTCAACTTTTGAAAGTGTATTTTCGGACAAAGAACGTTCCTGTTCCACGAAATGGTGCGGCGGTTCCACTAAAAAAAGTCGAGATCGTAGTTCAGCCGCCTTGCCGCTGCCAGCAGTGAAATCCCAAATAGGACTCGGCGAAAATTCGTTTCATTAACGACCAACACTGCCGGCGCGTGCGCCGCTGAGTCCCACCGCTGACGATCAAAACCCTTTCGGCAGCAGCACCATTTGGGGGTTACTTGCAGTCGTGAATTATCCACGTTCGCGGGCTGTTTGGAAACGCACATTCGACAGTAAGTGCTTTACGTAGCAAGCCGCGATAACTAGAATCCCGCCATGTTTAAAGCTCGGCAATACACACATTCCAACGACATTCTCCCGTCTCATTACGGGTTCATATGAGGATGTGTTACAGCTTCGACGTGACCGAGAATGGATGAAACCCGTTGGCCGCTACCACGCGACAAATCCACTTCTTCAGGATTGACCTTCTCGAGGCCGTAAACCTCAACCCAGTCCTCGAATCACGCATCCCTGCCCAACCGTTTTAAGCTTTCACTCGCTGCGATTAAATGCACCCAAATTGGACCCGCGGGCTCGAATTGGATCTGCCCCCTAAACCTCCTCCCCAGGAACGGAACCACATGAAAACCTTTTCACCGAAATCCCGCAATGCGTTCACGCTCGTTGAGCTGCTTGTTGTCATTGCCATTATTGGCATCCTGATCGGCATGTTGCTGCCTGCAGTCCAGGCGGTCCGCGAAGCCGCTCGTCGTACACAGTGTGCGAACCGACTTCGCCAGATCGGGCTGGCAATCCACAACTACGAGTCAGCACATATGCAATTCCCAAGTGCAGGGCAGGCAAAACGTGGCGGCACCGGTTCCGATGCTGGACAAAACGTTTTCTTCACTCCGAAAGGCGATCTTGAGAGCTTTGCAGACGCTTCGCATTCGGTTCAGACTTACATTCTGCCGTTCATCGAAGAAAACAACATTTACCAATTTTACAATCTCAACTACCGCTACGACATTTCGCCGACAGGCCCGGAAGCTCCGACGAATCAAACAGCTGCCAAGCACGCTGTCAAAACGTTCCTGTGCCCGTCGACATCCCGATCATCCCAGGTGGACTCTGAGGGCTATGGATTTACCGACTATTCTGCTCCGGTAACTGTTGCACCAGGACTTAGCGGCGACACCAATCAACCACGTTTCAAATGTGCCCTCAACGGTGATTCCAAAAGAAAAATCGGCGCCGTGACCGATGGAACCAGCAACACAATCTGCATGGCGGAAGACGCTGGCCGTGCCGATGTCGCCACCAGCGGTTTCATGGTTATTAAAACGGAAGCCATGGACGACGGAACGTCGGCCGATCGACGATCGTGGGCGTGGGCTGATCCGGACAACGCCTACAACGTTGACAAGTTGGTAAACAACAACTCGTATCCTGTCGGTGGCCCTCCGGGATGTACTTGGGATATCGTTAACTGCGGACCCAACGAAGAAACGTTCAGTTTTCACCCTGGTGGGGCAAACGTCGTCATGTGCGACGGTAGCGTTCATTTCATCCAGGACAACGTTGATGCTCCAACCTTTGCTGCGTTGATGAGCCGAAACGGTGGCGAAGTTGTCAGCATCAAGTTCTGATCACTGGCTTTCGCAAACGCGAATTTGACATTTGCGAAAATTGCGACCCTGCGGCAAAAACATCAACCGCAGGGTTGGCCATCTCTGTTTACGTTGCTCCAGTCTCCGACGCTCGAAGGCCATTAAGCTTTCGAGCTCGACTGGATCGCAACACTTTCTTTCTGGCCAATTCAGAATTCTTCAGGCCAGCGAATCCAGGCATGACTTGAGTCGCTCGACCGCCAAACGGCAATCTGATTCCAGATCATCGCCAACGGTCGCTTCGACAGACACGCCACCTTCGTAGCCGATTTCCAACAATCGCCGAAAGAACTCTTCAAGGCCAGGAATTGAGTCGCCCGGTTTGGGGAAGCAGCGCCCGTTCGGATTGGCAAGCTGAACCGCACAGATCAGATCACCGGCTTCTGACATAAGCTCCATCGATTCGTTTTCCATCGCGAAGTGGTACAGGTCGGCGGCAAGTCCAATCTCAGGTCGATCGACTTCGCGGACAATGGAGAGGGCTTGTGCGAACGTGTTGACGAAGTTTGTTTCTGTGTGATTGACGTGCTCGACGGCGATTCTGATCGGCCAGTGATGCTCCTGAATCACGTCGGAACACAAACGGCAAAAGCTCACCATCTGTCGGCGGCCTTCGGATTCGGAAAAATTTTCCGGCAGCGAACGCGATCCGGGACTGCCAAACACGACAGCCTTTGCGCCCAACTTCACGGCTCGCGAAAGAGCACATTCAAGGAACTGTCTGCATTTCGATTCGTCGACATCCGGACCGGTGACTTTGATTTCAGGTGGCAAAAACCAGTTCACGGATTGGACTCGAATCTTGTTCCCGGCGATCCGCTGCGCTGCTGCTTCAAAATCTTCGCTGGACATCGCGTAAATTTTCGCCAATCCGGGCTCAATAAAATCCATGCCGCAAGCCACGATTTTTTCCGCGTTGAGCAACGGCTCAGAAGTTGAAAAGTTGGAAACGCCCAGTGCAAAGCCGCTTCGATTGTCTTTTGTTTCCATCGTTTTTTCGTCTACCATGTAAGTCCCACCACACCCACCTGCGAGCGTATCATGAAGTTTGTTGCCACCGTTTTCGCTCTGATTCTATTCCATTTCTGCCACGATGCACTCGGGGCTCAGACCACGGTCGCCGAAGTCAACGGGAGCAGCGTCTATTCAACATTCGGAGCATTCGACGTTTCGGGCGCAGTCGACACGTCAACCGGCGACATCGCGATCGATGTTGCAGAGTTCGGAGGAATGGAAGTCGGTTTGGCGCAAGTCGATTTCTCGAACACCGACACGACTCTTGAGGTCGAACTGCAGATCGGAGCCAACAATGCGGCTGGCTCTTTCGTCGTCAACATGACGGACTTTGACGGTGTTGGATCTGATTCACTCGACATCGCAGAAGTCTATCAGTATCGAGTGGACCTGAACGGGCTTTCGACTTCGATGTTTCAAACCCTGACCATCAGCCTGGACAATTCGTTCTTCAACCTCGACGAGTTTGAATCGTCGACCGACGCAGATGACGGCGTCATCAACTATGGATTGATCGAGCTTGGCTTGCAGAGCGAGTTTGGCTCTACCGATCGGCTTGATGTGGTCGTGCGGCGAGTCAGCGTCGTGACGTCGGAGCCTTCAACCGGCGGCGGACCGGCACAGAGATACATTGTTTCCAGGAACGGGCGATTGCAAGTCGTCGGCAACAGGGTCATGAATCAGTTTGGCGACCCGGCTTGCCTGGCAGGTTGTTCGCTGTTCTGGAGCAACTTTTCCGAAGGGGCGAAGTTCTACGTTTCAGAAACTGTTGACAAGCTTGCGAGCGACTGGAACGCTGGAATCGTCAGGGCGTCGATGGGCGTCGAAGATTTCGGCGGCTACACGTGGAACGATGGCGAGTTCGCGACGCGTGAGGTGAACAAGGTCAAAACAATTATTGACGCGGCGATCGCGAACGATGTCTATGTCATCGTTGACTATCACAGCCATGCCGCGGAAGAATCGACAGCTGAAGCCGTCGCGTTTTTCGACGAAATCTCAAGTCTCTACGGCGACAATGATCACGTCATCTACGAAGTTTACAACGAGCCAATCAATCAGAGTTGGTCGACGATCAAGACCTACGCAGAAACGGTCATCGCTGCGATCCGAGTCAACGATCCGGACAACCTGATCGTCGTCGGGACTCCTTTCTATTCGCAAAACGTCGACGTGGCGTCGAGCGATCCGATCAGCGACCCCAACGTCGCGTACACGCTTCACTTTTACGCCGGCACGCACGGTCAGTCGCTCCGTAATCGCGCGATCACGGCGATGAACAATGGCGTCGCGATTTTCGTGACCGAATGGGGAACAGTGAATGCTGATGGAAACGGCGGAGTCGCGACAGGTTCCGTCAACACATGGATGGATTTCTGCCGGACTCATGAATTGTGTCACGCCAACTGGTCGGTGTCGGACAAAGACGAAGGCTCAGCAGTGGTGCTGCCCAATCTCGGGGTCAACGGCTTGATCGGCGACGAGCTGACTGCCTCAGGGATCTTCGTAAAAGACATCGTCAGCGATTGGTCCAACTTCGTCGGCAAGACCGTTGAAACGGAAATGGTGGCACGCCAAATTTTTTACAATGGATCTGATTTCGACGGCAACAATCCAGCTCCCGATCCGTCCGATGCAGACGCCATTGCGACTGACAAGACTCCGCTTTTGTTTGGTCAAACCGCGAAGTTCGCGAACTACAGCAGCTACGTTCATGGCATCAATGGATTGCTGATCGACCTGGAAGGATCGTGGTCAGGGCTGGACGAAAGCGACTTCAGCTTTCGCGTTGGCAACGACGATTTCCCGGAAACCTGGCAAGACGCTCCGGCGCCGCTTTCAATTTCTTTTGCGGCAAAGGCCGGTGCAGGAGGCTCGGACAGAATCACTCTTGTGTGGGACGATGGTGTGATCGCGAATCAGTGGCTGGAAGTCAAAATTCTTGCCAATGAAAAAACCGGACTGTCGGCTGACGACGTGTTCTACTTCGGAAATGCGATCGGAGAATGCGGAACTTCGACAACCGATGCTCGTGTTGATGCCAACGATGTCAGCGCCGTTCGCGGTAACCTGTCAGGGTTTTTCACAGTCGACGTTGTGAACGAATTCGACATCAATCGTGACCGACGCGTTAACGCGACAGACGTTGGAATTGTCCGCAACAACCTGTCCGGATTCTTTTCTGTTCGGCTGATCACTCCGACTGCTGGTTCCGGGAAAAGAACTCTCAAACGGTCGCCAAATATCGGTGGCAAGTTGAGTCCTGGCAGACGGTTCATCGAAGTCGGCAGGTAGGCCGTTCGCAATCTGGTCGATTTCAATCGTTGCTTTATGGATCGCGATTTAGCTTTCGACACCCATCGTTTTCTTGAGGAACGCGAGGTCTTTTTCAATAGCCGCAAGGTTGGTTTTCGCGTCGGCGTCCGGCAAGTACTCGACATGCAGTGTCACCAGCGCGGTTTCGAAATCGTTTTGGAATTGTTTCAGGAACTTTCGATAGTCAACCTGACCTTCGCCTAGCGGACAATTCACAGGTGAGAGTCGTTTGTCTTTTGCTTTCCTGAGCCCCCAACGAAAATCCTTTGAAGACAGCGCCGCAATGTGCGGTTTGATGATGTCGTAGTAGACCTGCCAGACTCCGTCACCTTCCGCGACGGCGTGACGTATGTCAAAAATGCTTCCGATCTCCTCGACAGGGATGTCACCGAGCACTTGCAGCAGGTCCCAGAAACTGGCACCCAGGTACTGGCCGCCAGCGTGATTCTGATAAACCCCGGAGATTCCGACTTCGCGGTTGAGTGACGCAAGATCCTTGAATTTTGGCTTGAGTAATTCAAGCTGCGATTGGATTGGAGCGTTCAGGTCGTAGCGACAGAAACCCATTCGGTAACGTTGGACACCAACCGATGCCGCGGTCTTGAGAACAGCCTCAGCATTTGGCGACCCGACCTCGACGATGTCTGTCGTCAGAACGCTTATTTTCAAGTCGTGTTTGGCGAAGACCTCTGTCAGCTTTGGCAGCTCGTCGGCAACAGATTCAGGTCTGATGTATCCGCCTTTGCGGACCGTCACTTCGGCGCCATCCAAACCAATCGACTTCAAGGATTCAGCAAGCTCTTCGTAAGACAGTTGCTGGATAAATTTTATAAACGCACAATACTCGTACGGTTTCTCTTTGGGCAAACACTTACCATGCGCCAGCGATGGCAGCGTTCCGACGCCAACCGCAGCCGATGCTCCTGCGACGAAACGACGACGACTCATTTGCGTATCAGTCAATTGATGCTCCAAGTTTCGATGCCAAATGATCTTTGGGCAACGTTACCATTTTAAGCACCGGTTGTCACGGAAAAGACTTCGCGGTGCGAAGCAAGATGAACTGGCTGCCAAGTTCAGATTTTCGACTTGGGCAACTGGAAGCTGACCTCCAGAAGATTACCAGAACTCTCGGCTCGGATTCTGCCTTCGTGCAACTCGATAATTGCTTTGCTGATGCTCAAACCAAGCCCGTTTCCGGTCTGCTCGTGTGTTCTAGCGGGATCTGTTTGGTAAAAACGGTCGAATATTCGCTCTAGCAACAGCGAGTCAACGCCGGGTCCTTCGTTTGAGATTCGAAAATCAATTTCGTGATCACGACTCGACAGATTTACCGAGACCGTTCCTTCGGGCGGCGAAAACTTGATCGCGTTGTCGAGCAAATTGTTGAGCACTTGAATCAGTTTTTGAGGATCACCACTGCAAGAAATTGCTACGGGAACATTGATAGAGAGTTGAATGCCTTTTTCTTCTGCGACGCCTTCGAAAATGGAGACAGACTTCTGAACCAGATCACTGAAATCAAAGTCCACCTTATTCACTTTCAGCCGAGCATCCGATTCGGCCAACTCCAACAGCTGGTTGACCAGATGTCGCAGGAACTGACATTGCTCGCTGACAGTTTCCAACTGCTCGCGATAGTCATCAGCCGTTCGCGGTTTCGCAAGGCAAACTTCCGCGCTTGTCTGAATGGCTGTCAACGGCGACCGCAATTCATGAGCAGCGTTGGCAATGAATTCACGCTGACTGTTAAGGTATCTGGCGTTCAAATCAAGAAACGAATTGATCTCGCCCGAAATCTGATCCAGCTCATCGCCACTTCCCCGGATCGGCAATCGCGCTTCAAGTCGGGATGGCTCAAGCTTGCGTGTTGTTTCCACGATTTCCTGTACGGGCAACAACGAGCTTCTCGCCAGCAAATATCCGCCAACCGGCGCGATCACGACGACAGCCAGCCCGATCCATAGCAGAACTTTCGTCAGGCTCCACAGATCGCGGCCGATGAAGTCCGTCGGCTCCCCGAGAACGATCGTGAACACGTCGCCGGAGTCCAACTGAAACGAATGCCAGCAGGCGATTGCGTTGTCCGCTTGCCGAAACGCAAATTTCTCGTTCGCCGCGTGCGGCTGGTCTGACGGATTCAGAGTCGCCTGATCGGATTCGAAGGAGTCGGGAAACAGCTCGCTTTTCCAGATCAGTTTGCCAGTGTCATCGAACAGTCCCGCGAACCATTCGTTGCGGCTATGACTGAGAATTTTGCGACTGAATTCTTCTTCGACCAGTCGCATGTCCGGATGAAACTGCTTCGTGGCGAGTTCCAATTCGACAATCTCGCCTTCCAACAAATCTTTCGTTTCATATTCCAGCGTATAAACCATCGCCTGGCGGGCCACGAAAAGAGAGAGCAAAGTCAGCGCAATCACGACCAGTGAATTCCACACAGTCAGCCGACATCGAATGGTGTTGAGACGCTGTATCAGGCTCACGCTACGCCCCGTTCGATCGCGTCGGGCTAACGAAGGAGTATCCGCGACCACGAACCGTATTGATTGTCACTGGCCCATCGTTGGCGAGTTTCTTGCGAAGTCGTGTAATGTGGACTTCGATCACGTTCGTCGGCCCATCCCACTCGAAACCCCAAACATGTTCGCAGAGCATTTTACGTGTGACGACCTGGCCGACGTGCCGCAGCAGCAGCTCAAGAATACTGAACTCCGTTGGCGTCAGTTCGATGTCGCGGCCTCTCTGGACAACGCGATGATTGCTCAAGTCGAGCGACAGATCGCCGGCAGTAAGGCTGGCTGAAGGCCGAACCGAAGTGCGCCGCGAGACTGCTTCGACGCGGGCTTTGAGTTCGACGAAAGCGAATGGTTTGACGATGTAGTCATCGGCACCGGCCTCCAGTCCTTCAACTCTTTCGTTGACCGCGCCTTTGGCAGTCAGGATCACGACCGGCGTCTGGTTTCCGCTGGCTCGCAATTGATTAAGAACCTCAAGCCCGTCGACTTCGGGAAGCATCAGGTCAAGGACGATCACATCCGCCTGTTGTGTCAACGCTTTCTCCAACCCAGTTTTGCCACTGATTGCCCACACACATTCATAGCCGGATTCGACAAACCCTTTCTGCAACGATTTACCAATCGTTCGGTCATCTTCAATGACAAGAATATTCATGGTCACTAACTACACGTGTTCAATGGTGGAACTAGATCATAGTTTTGATGATCGGCAGACGATACCCGAACGTCTCAAGCTTACGAAATTGTAAGTATCCCGAACCGATCGCGTGCTCCACAGTAAACGCTGAACAGGCGGCCCTTCGCGTGTGACGCCTCGTTGGAGTTCGGTCGTTTCCTGTCGAAATTGTAAGCAAACTCCGTTCTTCGAAAAAACGTAATTGTCGATATGGTAGGAAAGCAATCGACCATCCCCTTACAAAATCGCTTTGAATTTTTGCGGCAGAATGAACTCACCGACAACGATCTCGCAACCAGAATCTGCCTCAGCACACTCACCAACGACGGCTCGATCTGTTCTCGACGCGATCGAACACGTGGCTCATTTGCTGCCTTCGCAGGGCCCGATCACGGCATTCGTCCATCACAACACGCTCCATGCGTTCGAAGATTTGGCTTTCGATGATGCCGTCCGAAAGGGTGCGCAACTGTTTGGATGCCACCCCTATTTGCCGGAATCCGAATACCGCAGATGTGTTGTGACCGGAAGAATTCGCCCGGAAGACATCGATGCTGTGCTCCTGGAAACTCTAGGGGATCGTGCGGATGAACTGCTTGGATTTCTGGGAACCCGATTTAATCTGTATCGTGCGATTCTGAATCACGACCTGCATGACGGGCCTTCGGTCAGTGTGCGTTGGGTGGTCGGCGACACGAATGCTTTGACGCGGTATCGCGAAGACGCCGAACCAGGAACACGCGAGCAGTTATTGGCGGAGACCAAACGCTGGGTCATGCAAGACTTGCGCAATGTGGTCGAAAGCAACGAGCATCGCGAAGATTCTAATGCCGAAGGACAAGCACTGATTCAGCGAACGGAAGAGCTGTTCAGGCTCTTTGGCAGCAAGCGAATTGAATCGTGGTCAGACGCGACGTGGGAGTCATTCTCGTTACATCTGTTGTGGCAAATCTGTGAGGCAGGAGTTACTCAACTGGATTGCCCAAATCACGAACAGAATTTCGTTCGCCAGCGTGACTGGATTTTTGAGCTAACAGGCGAAGACGCTGACGAACTCGTTCACGAAACGCTGATTCAGTTCTGTGCCGCGTTTCTTGACCAGGGGCTGAGTGATTGGCCGATGGCGCATCCGGAAGAAGGTTTCTTGCAGAATTTCGTGAACCTCTACAGTCAGACCGATTGGCTCGCGTCGCCGTGGAAGCAGAAACTTGCAGCGGAACTCCGCCGACAGCAAAAGCAAGGTTTGACGTCACTGGGATCCATTCAGGATTCCTTACAGCAACTCAACATTGCCTCCAATGATACCGACCGGTTCATTGAAGACACGATGCTGGCGTTGCGAGGTTTTGCCGGAATGATCTGGCAACTGGAAACGCGTGGTGATCGCGTAACTCGTGGGATTCCCGCAGACACTCTGCAAGAGTTCCTCGCGGTTCGGCTGATTCTTGATCGACTGGCTGCGGAACATCTGGTCAGCAAAATCCAGGGATTCAAGGGCTCAATCAGCGAGTTCAATGACTGGGCGAAGCGCGAACTGAGCAGTCGCCCAAATGGAAAAAAAGCGACACAGCAGCGACGGGCGTATCGAATTTTCGAGCTTGCCCAATTGCTGGGCTGGCACCCGCACACCTTGGCCCGCCTGAGTTCCAATCAATGGCAGGAACTGGTTGACGAACTTGATTCGTTCGCGGGAATCGACCGACGCGCGGTTTTTCATTTGGCCTACGAGCGTAAATTCCGCAACGAAATCCTCGACGCCGTGCACGTGCACGCCGATCGCGTCAAACGACTGGAAAGCCAAAAAACGGGCGTTCAGGTTCGACCAAGCTTCCAGATTGTTTGCTGCATTGATGATCGGGAAGAATCATTTCGGCGTTACCTCGAAGAGCTGGAACCAGATTGCGAAACGTTTGGTGCCGCGGGATTTTTTGCTGTGCCGATGTATTATCGCGGAGCTGCAGACGCAGATTATTTGCCGCTTTGCCCAGCCAGTGTGATTCCGGAGCATTATGTTCGCGAGGAAGTCGCCTACTCGCTGCAGCGTCAGGAACAGCAACGCTCTCACGCGCGACGGACGATCGGAACCTTTGCACGACGCGTCCATGTTGGCAGCCGAACGTTCACTGGAGGCTGGATCGGCACGACGGTCCTTGGATCATTCGCAACTTTCCCGCTCGTTTTTCGTGTCCTGTTTCCGCGTCTGACGGCACGCCTGAAAGATGTCATTGGCAGCCTCGTTCGTCCACCGGAAGTGACACACTTAAAGCTTGAACGTAATCCAGCAGAGCCTCCAGGCCCAGAGGCTCATCAGTTAGGCCTGACGGTTGATGAGATGGCAATCGCGGTCCAGCGACTACTTGAAGACATGAGTGCGACGGAGAATTTCGCTCCGATCTTTTTCATTTGCGGACATGGATCGTCAAGCCTCAACAATCCTCACGAAGCCGCCTATAACTGCGGCGCTTGTGCGGGAGGTCGAGGCGGTCCCAACGCACGAGCGTTCGCGCAAATGGCGAACGACCCACGCGTCAGAAAGATCGTCGCCGATAACGGAATCAACATTCCTGACGATACCATCTTCATCGGATGTTATCACAACACCTGCGACGACAATGTTTCGTATTTCGACCTCGATGGAATTCCTGATTCGCACCGACCGCGATTTGAATCTGCAGTCGAAAAAATCAACTTGGCCAGAAAGCACGACGCCCACGAGCGATGTCGCCGGTTCGCTTCGGCACCTCTGGATCTGGACTTTGATGAAGCCCTGATCCATGTCGAGGGACGCGCTGAAGATCTTTCGCAAGCTCGCCCCGAATACAATCACGCGACCAACGCTCTGTGTTTCGTCGGCCGCCGAGAATGGAGCCGGGATCTTTTCCTCGACCGACGAGCTTTCCTGCAGTCATATGAGCCAGAAAATGACGACGAAAACTGCAGCGTCCTGGAACGAATCTTACAGGCGGTGATCCCGGTTTGCGCAGGCATCAATCTTGAATATTACTTTTCCAGCGTCGACCACGTCGGCTACGGAGCCGGAAACAAACTGCCGCATAACATCGTGTCGCTGATCGGAGTGATGGATGGCGCCGCGAGTGATCTAAGGCCGGGCTTGTACTGCCAGATGATCGAAATTCACGAACCGATGCGGTTGCTGTTCCTGATCGAGACGACACCCGCGGCGATGCAACGAATCATCGCGGCCAATGAACCGATTCGAAAGCTGTGTGAAGGCGATTGGGTTCAACTGGCAGTCATCAAGCCCGGGAGCAATGAAATTCAGCTGTATAAGGACAAGGAATTCGTGCCCTACAAGCCCGAAACGGCTCAGCTGCCGGTAACGCCAAGCTCATTCGATTGGTATCGCGGCTGGCGAGACAATTTGCAGTTCGCCAGTATCGGAAAACGATTCGAAGAGGAGAGCCGATAGTGGACTTGCTCTATCAAATTCTTGGCATCACAACAGTCGCCAGCCCATTGGTGTTGCTGGCCGTACTGGGAATTCCATGCCTGTTCTCAAGGCCGTTTTCTGAACAGATGATCGCGCGCACAGTTTACTTTTGCGTTTGGATCGGACTGTTCGCCTCAGTTGGAATTCTTGCGACGATGTTGATCTCTGGCGATCGCCATGTGCCGATCGAACTGGGACACTGGATCGACTTGCCGGAACAACACTTTCACTTCCACTTGAAGTTTGTGTTTGACCGACTGAGCGTTCCGTTTGCCATTCTGACATTTGTACTTTGCGGAACCATCGGTGCGTTCACCAGTCGATACTTGCACCGCGAACCGGGCTACGTCAGATTTTACATTGCGTTCTCGCTATTCATGGCCGGCATGATTTTCGCAAGTCTCGCGGGCACGATCGAAGTTCTGTTTTTCGGGTGGGAATTAGTCGGCATTTCTTCAGCGTTGTTGATCGCGTTTTTTCACGAACGACGAAACCCGGTGCGAAACGGATTCATGGCTTGGTGCGTGTACCGCATCGCGGACGCGGCTTTCCTGATCGCGGCCGTACTGATGCATCACCTGACCGGGGCGGGAGATTTTGAGTTGTTGATGGGGCAGGGGGCCTGGCCGGAGGGCGTGGCGACAATCACCCACTCACAAGCTTTATTGGTCGGATTGCTATTGGTTGTAGCGGCGGCGGGCAAGTCTGCGTTGGTCCCATTTTCCGGCTGGCTACCGCGTGCGATGGAGGGGCCGACTTCCTCAAGTGCAATTTTCTACGGGGCGTTATCGGTCCACCTCGGGGCGTTTCTGCTGCTGCGGATCAGCCCAATTTTGGAGCTGTCGATGTGGCTTTCGGGAACCGTTGTCGTGCTCGGCTTGCTCACTGCGATCTTCGCGACCATCACAGGGCGGGCTCAGTCGGATATCAAAACGAGCCTGGCTTACGCGTCGCTGACTCAAGTCGGAATCATCGTAGTGGAGATCGGTTTGGGGCTGCGTTACATCGCGCTGATTCACATTGTCGGTCACGCGCTGATGCGTACCTTGCAACTGCTGAGGGCGCCTTCGTTGCTGTACGACTATCACGTTTTGGAAAACGCGATTGATGGCCATCTGCCTGCGTCTGGGTCGCGAATCGGAAGCCTCGTTCCGGAGCGGTGGAAGCAATGGTGCTATTTATTCGCGATGGAGCGTGGTTTTCTGGATGAGCTGCTCAGTCGATTCATCGTCCGGCCCTTCGTAAGGTGTTTTCGCTGCTTTGACGCACTTGAACGCAAGTGGACAAATTTTCTCTCCGGAGATTCATCAAGAGAGTCAGACGACGTGACGACGCAACCTGAAATCATCGAAGAGCTAAAGGTATAGCCGTGCTGGAACTTCATTTACCCTGGTTGGAACTTGCGATTTTGACTCCGCTGGTCGGTGTCGTTGTGTCGCTGTTCAACAAGAACGCTGAGCAAACCCGATTGGTCGCGATTGTGTTTTCGGGGCTGTCGCTGGCGATGGGAATCGGCGCATGGGAAGACTTCAATACGCTGAAAGTTTTCGAAGCCCACGATCGCTGGGACCTCGTCGAACCATTATTTGGGCCAGACGTCGTCGTGATCGACGAATTCAATGCGCCACTACTGGCGCTGACATCGCTGATGTTCTTTCTGACGCCGCTGGCGACGCTGCGTACAAAGATCAAACGATTTCCGTTTCGCATGAACCTGATCTCGCAGTTCCTGATGCTTTCGACGCTCGCCTGTCGCGGCCCCTGGATCATCATTTCACTGATGGGTTTGCAAACGCTGCCGATTGTGTGGGAGTTGCGCACACGCGGCAAATCATCTCGCGGATTCGTCATCCACATGGGGCTGTTTCTCGTGCTGCTGATTGGTGGCTGGTCGATGATTGATTTGGAAGATCCGTCTCATGAACACTCGATCGCGGCCATCATGCTGTTGACGCTTGCGATCCTGATTCGCAGCGGTTGTGCTCCAATGCACTGTTGGATGACCGACCTGTTTGAAAAAGCATCATTGGGTTCGTCGTTGCTGTTCGTCTCTCCGATGATCGGTGCCTACGCGGCAGTTCGTTTGCTGTTGCCCGTCGCTCCAGATTGGGCGATGCGAATCGTGGCATTGGCCTCTCTGTTCACGGCAGTTTACTCAGCAGGAATGGCGCTGGTTCAGACCGAGTCGAGGCGGTTCTTTTGCTATTTGATTTTGAGCAACGCATCGCTTGTCCTGGTCGGACTGGAAGTCGTCACACCGATCGGACTGACCGGCGCCTTGAGCACCTGGATCGCGGTGTGTTTGTCTTTGTCAGGATTCGGATTGACGCTGCGAGCCATCGAATCGCGCGTGGGACGACTTTCGCTGAACGACTACCACGGTTTGTATTCTCAAATGCCTCTGCTGGCGACTTTCTTTTTACTCACCGGCGTTGCGACCGTTGGGTTTCCGGGCACCGTTGGGTTCGCCGGAATTGAGTTGATCGTCGAAGGAGCCGTCGAAGTCTATCCGTACGTCGGCATGGCGGTTGTGATCGCAACGGCTCTCAATGGTATTGCAATCATGCGGGTCTATTTCCGCCTATTCACCGGCACGATTTACCAGTCGTCGTTTTGCATGGAAGCCCGTTGGCCGGAACGAGTTGGCATCCTTGTTCTTAGTGCCCTGATTATTGGTGGCGGTATCTGGCCCCAGCCTGGAGTCAAGTCCCGGTTTCACGCGGCGAAAGAAATCATGTCTCGGCGAGAAACGCATACGCAAGCTGAAACCGACAAACACGCCACCTTATCTGCAATACCGGACGACGACATGATTGCCCCGACCAAACGTGAACAAGCCAGCCACACGTTAACGGTCGAATAACTTTTTCAAAACTAAAAGCATCCCCTCCAATTTTTGATACGAGCGCTTTGAGATGAACTCACAAATTGATGAATTGAATTCGGTTCAAACTGAAAAACCTGTCGGCAATGTCAACGGGTTCATCAAATACTTGCGTTATGACCTGATTTCAGGCTTCCTTGTTTTCCTGATCGCGTTGCCGCTGTGTCTGGGAATCGCTTTGGCGTGTGGCTATCCGGCGATCGCTGGAATCTTTACCGCTGTGGTGGGTTCGCTAGTCGCAACATTTATCAGTGACTCGGAACTGACGATCAAAGGTCCGGCTGCGGGACTGATCGTGATCGCGATTGGTTGCATTGAATCGTTCGGCGGTGACGGAGCGATGGGCGGATTCACTGAAATCGACATGCAGGCCTATAAGCTTGCGTTAGCTGTCGGTGTTGGGGCCGCAGTCTTGCAGATTCTTTTCGGGATGTTCCGGGGCGGGATTCTGGGCGAGTTCTTTCCCTTGGCCGCGGTCCATGGAATGCTCGCAGCGATCGGCATCATCATCATGGTCAAGCAACTTCCGATCGCGCTTGGATACGAAGGGGGAAAAGGCGAGCCGTTGGAGATGCTGCAGGAGATTCCTCACTATATTCAACACCTCAATCCGGAGATCGCGCTGATCGGCGTCATTGGGCTGGCGATCATGTTCCTCTGGCCGATCATGCAAAAATCGACCGCCATCCTGAAAGCGGTTCCCTCGCCTCTGGTTGTATTACTGGTGACCGTTCCGATGGGAATGTACTTCGACCTGCTTCATGAGCATGGCTATGAGTTCAATGGACACCAGTACAAAGTCGGCGAATCGTTTCTGGTTCAGATGCCAGACCGGGTGTTCGGCATGTTCGACTTTATTACGACACCGGACTTTGCGGCCTACTCGCCCAAACATTTGGGCAATTCGATCGTCTGGATTTTGATGTTCTTTGTCATTGGATCGTTGGAATCCATCCTGAGCGCCAAAGCAGTTGACGTGATCGATCCGTGGAAGCGAAAAACGAATATGAATCGCGACACGATTGCTGTCGGCGTCGGCAATCTGATCGCGTCTTTCATTGGAGGCCTGCCGATGATTTCGGAAATTGTGAGAAGCAAGGCCAATATCGACAATGGCGCCCGAACGCGGTTCGCCAACCTGTGGCATGGATTATTCTTGTTGGCTTGTGTTGCCTTGCTACCTACCGTTCTCCATCGCATTCCGTTGGCGGCGTTGGCGGCGATGTTGATCTACACAGGATTCCGGCTGACGCATCCAACCGAGTTTGTTCATACCTATCGAACCGGGCCCGAGCAACTGATCATTTTCGTAGCAACGCTGGTTGGCGTTCTGGCTACGGACCTGTTAATTGGAATCGCGATCGGCATCGGCGTGAAAATGTTTATTCATTTGCTGAATGGAGTCCCTGTTTCCTCGCTGTTCAAACCCTACCTCGACATCACAATCAAGGATGACAACACCGCATTGGTACAGGCTCACAAATCGGCCGTTTTCAGCAACTGGATTCAGTTCCGTAGCAAGCTGGTCAATGAAGGACTGAACGAGCGCCGCAACGTGATTCTTGACATGTCCGACACGCAACTGGTCGACCATAGCGTAATGGAAAAACTACACGAACTCGAAAGCGATTTTTCAGATGCGAATCTGGAGCTGCGAGTCGTCGGACTGGATGAGCACAAGCACCTGGCGGAGCACAAGCATTCAGCCAGAAAACGGGCCATCGAGAAACTGCGACGAATCACAATCATTGTTTCGGCAAACATTCAGGACGAGGTATGCCGCAACGTCATCGGACTGGGAGCATCGGGCTATACGTTGACAAACGTTGAGGGCGTCGGGCGACATCAAATCCATGACGCTCAAGGCTCACTGCCTTCTGCAACCAGGATGACAAAAATCGAAGTAATCGTACCACGTCCGATCGGCAACGAAATCGTTGACTATTGTCGCAACGAGCTGGCTGAAAAACATCCTAATTCTGTCTGCACTGAACTGGTGGAAGTCCTGAAGAAAGAACATTTTGTTCCAACGATATAGTCGATGATCCCTACCGTGGATCGATCGAATGCATACTTTCAACGGCCACTATATTGAGGGGCGTGAACTGAAATTTATTGCTTGTGACGTAAAAAGCTTGTTGAAATCCAAGTCGATAGCGGAGTTTGCGAATCCAGAACCATTCCTTATAGTTAAGGACTGAATTCAGGACGCCAATCTGGCATTTGCAGCACTGCAGCACTCACTACGGAAATCACAATGCGAATCTTACCCGAACTGATTGAAAAGAACCGGAATTGGGCGGACAGCGTCTCAGCCGAAGACCCGAACTTCTTCTCTGAGCTAGCCAAGAAGCAGACGCCGGAATATCTCTGGATCGGTTGTGCCGATAGCCGCGTTCCCGCGAACCAGATCGTGGGGCTTATGCCGGGCGAAGTGTTTGTTCACCGGAACATTGCAAACGTTGTTGTGCACACGGACTTTAATTGCCTCAGCGTCGTTGAGTACGCAGTTGCCGTTTTGAAAGTGAAACACATTATCGTTTGCGGTCACTACGGATGCGGTGGCGTTCAGGCAGCCAGCCAGAATCATCACCTGGGACTGATCGACAACTGGCTTCGTCACATCCGTGATGTGCGCAACAAGCACGATGCTGTGTTGAAAAACATTTCGGACGAAGCAGAGCGCCTTGATCGTCTTTGCGAATTGAATGTTGTCGAACAGGCCCACAACGTTTGCCACACGACAGTCGTTCAGGAAGCTTGGGCGAAAGGCCAGGAACTGGCAGTTCACGGATGGATTTACAAAATTCAGGACGGCTTGATTCGCGACATGCAAGCCACGATCACCGGGCCTGATGAAATCGCAGAAGCTTACAAAGTTGCCATCAACAACGACGTTTCGTAGAGCTCGACTCTTCGTCGTCACGGTTGGCGATTGGGCAAAGTTCAACTTTATGTCAGTTGATACACATTGCCCGATTTCCTTCCCGCCCGCGTTCTCAATCGTGGGTCGGGGTGAAATGTGTTCGTTTCACATCCGGAGCACGTTTGCAACTCTTCGCAAACCTGAGCGGGATCGAAAGTCGACGAGACGCTACCCACTTTTCCGTGTCGCCAGCGCCGACACAAATGCTTCCGGCGACGAGAAGATCCCTTCGAGCGTAACCGGTTTGGTTGGGCTGTCTTCCGGGAACACGGCATAAAACGGAATCGAAGCACTGTTGTTTCCGAGCTTTCTCAACAAACGATCGATATCAGGAGACGGTGCTGTCTTGTCGGCTCGGATCGCAACGATGCCTTCACGCTGAATCAGATCTGCGACAGCGGGCTGATTGATTGCGACTGATTCGTTGGCTTTGCAAGTCAGGCACCAATCTGCCGTAAAGTCTACGAACACGGTTTTGCCGCTGGCTATCGACTGCTCAAGCAACTCCTCAGAATAAGGCTGCCACGGAATATCTTCTCCAACCGGAGTCTCGGCGACTTGCATCGCTTGCCCTGCTTGATCAACTACGTGTCGGTTCGCTGCTCGATCAAACCTTGCTGTTGAAACTTCATACAACCAACCGAACGACAACCAGGCTCCAAAGACAACGATCGCCATCGACGTTGCGAGCCGCCACCATTCGCTGCTTGAGCTCTTGAGACTCTTACCGCCGTACCACCAGCATGCCATCCCGACTGCTGCCAGCAACGCGACCGTTGGCACCAGTGCCGGAATCTGGATGAAGCTAAGTAGAAAGATCACGGTTGCGATCAAAACGAAGCCCATCAATTCCTTGAATCCTTTCATCCATGGTCCGGGCTTGGGCAACCACTTGACCAGGCTGGGAAAGAATCCGATCGCGAGGAAAGGGCTCGCCATCCCAAGGCCGACTGTTGCGAAAACAAGAAACGTCAGATGCGTTGGTTGAATAACGGCCCACGCAAGTGCTGATCCAAGGAAGGGACCGCTGCACGGTGTCGCCAAAACTGTACTTAGAACACCTTTTGAGAAAGCACCGGTCAGACCTTCTTCTTCCGCCGCACCGCCGATGGAACCGACGAAGCCTGGCAACATGATTTCCCATACGCCCAAGAAGCTTAACGCGAACGCGAAAACAATCGATGCCAACACCACGGTGAAGCCGACGCTGCTGAATTGCTCGCCCCAGCCCAAACCGGCGAAAGCCGCCAGGGTGGCCAGAACCAGCAACACGCTGATGATGCCCAACGAATAAAACAGGTTGAGCATGAAGATGCGACGGCGATCATTGTCGGCTTGGGAAACAAACGACAACACTTTGAGCCCGACGACCGGCAGTACGCAAGGCATGAAGTTGAGGATGAAGCCAGCGACAAATGCCAACGGCAAGATCGCCCAAATGGAAACGCTGCTTTCTGTTGACGATTTCGCTTCGATGCTATCGAGGCTGAATGCTGTTGCGGCTTCGGTAGATCTACCCTGACTGTTTTCTTGCTGCGGGTCGTCTTGATCAGCTTCGACTGGCGGAAGCTCGGCGAAGACGAAGGACTCGGCGCTGTCCACAAGTTTCACTTCGGCCGCGAACTGATAGGTCTGCGGTGGAAAGCAACTGTCAGCGTCACAAGCTTGAGCAAAAACTTCCCCTTTGATGACGAGTGAGCCCACATCGACGCCAGCGGAGATTTCAATCGGTGCTTCCCAGCTAATTTCATGTTCGAATTCATGAAGCTCGATTTTCAATGACTTGTGCCTGATCACGATCGGCGATCGAACGGGTCGAAATTCTTCTGTCAGACGAACATCTTCACTTGAGTCAACGGAAATCCTGGTCGCCAGAAATGGCTTGGGTTGAGTCTGGGCATAGATGTGCAGCCCTTCAGGAATATGGGCTGTCACGACCAGCTTTGCCTCTGGCTCGGCACCTTCGGCTGCTGCAACGTGGACCGAAGCCGAAACGGAAACGTCTTCAGCAATTGCAGGTGCGGCATCCGCACTGGCCGAGATTGCGAAGATAAAAATGAGTGCGGCGAAGTACGCCATCAACTGGCTTGGAACGCCGTTGCGAGTCGAACAAATAGAGGCAGTCATTGCGTCTCCAAAATTTTGTTTTCGTGTAACCTGGTTTGAATGGACAATGCGTCCAGCCCTGTTTCGATGCAGGGCGGGGTGCATCGGCCACTCGATTTCGAATCAAGTTGCGATCCGAATCGGGCGACCAACAGGCAACTAGAGCGGCTTCACGTATTCAGGATTGATCCACGTGAATTTACCTTCTGTCTTGATAACCTCTCCGGAAACAGCGACACGATTTCCGTCGTAGCGATCCTTGTAAAGCTGGGGCCAGCGAGTATGCACGTCTTCGATCACGAACACGCGACCATCGTCGGTTGTGACTGCGAACCCAAGTTGGTCTGGTGAGTTAATTGCAGTAACTCCGAATTCGCAAGCAGCACATGCTGCACGACCTTGAATCCGGATTGCCGAAGTCTTCGCCGTTTTGTCGCTGGCAGTTTCAGTCGCTGCCAAGAACTTCTCCGGCGAAGCAACAAATGCCTGTCGCTCACGATCCGAAGGAAACAGGTAGCGAAGCCCGTTGTGAACAGCGGTGAATTTTTTATCGCCCGGAACGTCTTTCCCAGCTTTGACTTTGCAAACGATGCAGTTGCCGTCTTGCGCGATATCAACGTCGGCGTATTTTTCAGGCGACTCCTGGAATGCCTTGAGCGGTTTGTCACCCGGGAAAAGGAAAAGCCGTTCGTTGCTGACGGTTGCGAATTCAATTTTGCCCGGAACTCTCTTTCCCGAATTCACGAAGCAAACCGTGCAATCGCCGCCGAACGCGGGAACGTATGCGATCGGGTTTTCCTCGAACACTTCTTTCACTTTTTCGCTCGGGAACAGGTAAGTCACACCATCGAAACTGGCAGCGTGTTCTTTGCTTCCCTTAACCCACTTGCCATGCTTGATGAAGCAAACCGGGCAATTTCCTTCCAGGCCAATCTCGGTTTGCTCTTGAGTCGCGGGTTGCTTTTCAAGTCCGCTATCGGCTGATTGGGCGAATGAAACTGCCGGCAACGAGGCCAAGGTGACCAAGGCGAACGAAGTCATTGCGAGGCGACGCGTGATTTTCATATTCATCATGTTTCTTCCTGATTTCCTGTACAAAAGTTTGCGACCGAAGCCACGTTTTAATCATGACAGAGAAGAATTCTTTTCCTTACGACGATTTCGCTAAATGGTGTGCCAACGCACCGTGTCACAAACTTGACCGGCAAAAAACTGACAGCAGCCGTCAAGCAGCGTTGTCTGTCGAGAGTTTGGCGTGAAAGTGCTGACGCATTCGAAGAAGTTCAACCGGAGAAGAAAACGGTTTCTCGATGCCAACTGGCAATTCTGGAAATAAATCTTCATGGCGTAAGGTGCCTGGCGATATTCCGTCTTACCGACAGTTAGGCAACTAGAAGAGGAGACACAAGATGATCGACTTCGAAACCAAACTTACTCACGATGACATCGCAATCCTTGGGTTTCTTGGCCTCAATCGTCTGTTTGAAATCTATCCTTCGGTGGATCAGGCTCTAGTCAAGATTCGTCGGAAAATGCCACGTCAGAATCGCCAAGTGGCCTGCGCGAACACGGCGGGCTAACGTTCCGGTCGGTTCAACGTCAAAGCGGAACCGGCCACGGACGGCCAAGTCGTCGGAAAGTCAGTCACCAAAGCCAAGATCTGCCTCACGAAAATCATGAATAGCATCATCCAGTTTCTTGCCAAGCTTAGAGCTCACGCTTTCGAAGCCGCTGTCGTGCGCAGAGCCGCCATCATGTCGTTGATCGTTGGAACGATCCTGATCGGCATCAACCATGGCAACCGGATATGCAGTGGAACGTTGTGCGGAACGTTTTGGGTTCAGTCTTTACTGACGATGTTTGTCCCCTATGCGGTTTCGACCGTTTCCAGTGTGCTGGCGATGGACGGATGTCACCGATCCGAAAAAGCTCTGGAAGTTTCAAAATCGCGAAGCACCGGTCGCGATGACCAGTGAACTGTTGGAGCAGGTTTCAAAACCTCCTGTGAAGGTGCGGCTGGGCGTCTCGCCCCAGCCACAAGTTTTTGAGACCGGATCTAAAATGAGAAACCAGTTGATCGAGATAAACTCCGTCAGTCACAAGCGTCCCCGAAAGCTACACCAAATTCTGACGTGAATTCAATCGGTGGGTAGCATCGTCCATAGTTCTGGTCGCCCGACATTGCAGTGGACTGATCGCGACAGAAATCCCAGACAGGCCCAGGAGAAAAACAGAGTCGTCCTTGCCACGTTCCATGCCGCGATTCCCCGCACGGGCTGATCACGTTCGCGACTGGCGACGGAAGGCACCGGATGGAAAATGGTTTCGATCCACCGGGGACGTTCCGGCTCACCATCCTGAAGCTGATCCAGCTCGGACGCCGTGTTAACAATCAACTGCACTGGCATGCCTTGCTGCATTAGCTGCCGATCAATTTGCAACGAAGCATTTCGACTGACCGTCGGCAAAATCAACAGCCCAAGAAACGACCAGAGCGTGAAACCGCAGACCGTCGTCACCAGCCCAGCGACAGAAGTGAGTCCTGCTCCAGGCAGCAATGAGCAGAGCAGGAACCCGCCAACGTTCCATGCAAACGCTAACATCAAGCCACGTGAATAGCTGCCCGAATCGATCGCCGCTGCACGCCGAGCAATCGCGGTCGCAAGTTGCTCTGTATCGAACTCGAGCCACGCATGAGGGATGACGATTTTGACATCTTCCCCCAAGCCGACGATACCTCCCGTGAAACCAATGTCTCCGTGCTCTACGACGACGGTCCTTGGCACAAACACCTGCCACGACTGGATTAGCCCGATCGCTTCAACCAATTTCTCAGACGAACTCTCGGAATCAGTTTGTCGATTAAGCAACAGGCGATTGCGAACAAAGAAGCAACCAGCAATCGCAAAGCTGATTGCCATAAGTCCCCCCAGCCATCCGAAGATTTGACTGAAGAAAATAATGAGTGAACCGAAAACCAGAAAGAGCAAGCCTTGTGATGCGACCGCGCGAACGTACTTGCGAAACCAGGACTGAAACGACTGGCTCGACCTTTGAAACATGTTCGGTAACAGAAAACCGCCGAGAAAATCCAGCGGCATCAGCCAGAGAATGAACATTCCGGTGACGATGGCAAGCTGTAGGAACTCACTCACTCCATAGATCTCCTCGCCGCTCATAAAACGCTGCGGTAAGCCGGAGAGCAGAGCCGCAAAACTAATCGTCACCAACGACCCGACGCCAGTGACTCCCAGCAAAAGTCGCGAACGGGCATAGCTCATGAGGAATCTCGGCTTTGTGGAACGGGATATGCATTCTGGAAAGTTTGCAAATGTTTTCGTTTGCGGTATTCCGCTGGTAACCGCATTGGCGCAACGCTTGCAACCATCGTCAGCGATGCTTCGGTGACGATTCACCCGAGTTTTCGCGGAAAAACGTCGAACACGAAGGCGGCGATTCAGACCTGCGTCAGAATGTCCTGAAGCCTGCATTCATTTATGCAACATTGAGAAACTTTACGCTGAGCCTTCCGCGACCTGAATCTCGGTTAACATCCGACCCCCTAACGCCCAACATTGCGTTTCAAAATCAAAAGAACCAATTTCCATGAACGAACTTTCAGAGATTCCCCGCCAACGAATGAGCTGTATGGAAATTTGGGGCGGCAACCAGAAGATCGAACAAAGCTTTGAAGCTGCTGGGCTGGATATCTATGTGCATAGCCAACCTTTCCAGAACGACGACGCGGGTGGAGACATCTATTACCTGACGTCGTGTGCGTCGGGCAGGATCTCCCGGTTTCTTTTAGTGGACGTGAGCGGCCACGGCGACTCTGCGTCGAAAATGGCGGAAACGTTACGTGACCTGATGCGGCAAAACGTCAACAGAATTAACCAAAAGAAATTCGTCGTCGGAATGAATCAGGAATTCGGAAAACTTGGCGACGACTGCGGTTTCGCCACGGCTGTTGTGGCGACTTTCTTTGAGCCGACTCAAACCTTGGACATTACCGTCGCGGGTCATCCGTACCCGTTCTACTATCAAGCTTCTAGAAAGAAGTGGGTTCACCTCGATCCAGCCAGCACCAATGCAAGCTTCGAGAACATGCCACTCGGGATCGTGGATGAGACAAACTACCCGCATCGGCAGATCAAGACAGATGTTGGCGATATGTTCCTGCTGTATTCGGATGCCTTTATTGAATCTGCGAAGAGCAACGATGATGATTCGCCTTTGGGAATTGAAGGAGTGCTGAGAATTCTCAATGACAACGACAACGCACCGGACGATGTGATTTCATTCTTGAGAGAACACATTGGTGCGATGGCTTCTGGCAACCTGGTCGACGATGATGCGACGTTGATTCTCGGCCGATTTACAGAAACAAAAGTTCGCATGCGAGACAACCTGTTGGCGCCCATCCGTTTGCTCGGCGACGTTTGCGACAGGACGACTTTCGGAAAATAAAACGCCAACCGTTGCAGAACTTTACTCTTCGCGGTTAGTCGACACGGAGACGCTTGAGGGGGCGAAGTCGAAGGGTATCAAATCCCGGTCGGCCGTAAGTTTATTCAACGTCGTCCATCTACAATTTGAACACTACCAGATTTTATTTTTGAGGACCGCTACGATGAACGCTGAGCACACAAAGAACTGGCCTGACCTTGCAATTGGTCTTTACGATCGATTGACCGGAGCCAACGCTGAAATCACATATGGTTTTGAGGACATGAAAGTCAAAGTCCCTAGCGGCACCGGAGAATCGGCCGAGCACGCCAATTGGGAACTCAACGGCACCTTGAAGATTAGGACCAACAACGTAGGTGATTCCCCAAAGTCCTAATGGTCGGCGAACTGGATGTCGCGATCGCTGACCAAAGAACAACATTTGAGTTTCTTGGTGAGGAAATTCTGATCCGCTTTCGCGACTACCGATCCGCACTAGCATTCGCCAGAATGCCAATTCCAAACAGCGTTCCCGCCGGCCGCCTGTTGGCGTTTGGCGAACTCCGGTTGAAGGCTCAAGTCGGTCAGCGCACTCCGATCGACTTGTTTCCGCATCCCAATTGGCTAGTTCGCTGGTTGAGCCCAACGATTCGAGGGTTGCCTGAGGCTTAGAGCACAACATGCCTTGCGTGTATGCAAACAAATAGCTGTTGCCGCTTCTTCTGATCCGAGCAGACGCGAAATGCCATTATCTGCCCAAGATCGACATCTTTGCCGTCGCGCCACCGGTATTCACGCGAATCGAAATCGTCAGCTTTGCTCTCCAGAAAGCCCGCGCTCCATCATGAGGCAAACCGCAACGACGCATGTCTCTCTCGCAACAGATCAGGATCAAGTCAGCGATCCAAACGGTCAACGCGTTCCAGTCAATAACTTCCGTTGGGTATCGACTTGAAAGCCAATCTTCGACCGAATCGCCTCGCCTCATAGCCAAAACGTCCGCTCGCACTCCGATGGATAGGCTCTGGGCCAGAGGCGCGATTGGTAGGTCGTTCAAGACGAGGGGACTGCGCACGAAAAAACCGAGGGTCATATTCGACCTCGGTTTTTGGCGTCTCAAAAAGTACACCCGGCAGGATTCGAACCTGCAACCCTCGGTTCCGAAGTCTGTCAGGGGTTCGATCTGGCTTTGAGCTCGTTTCGCAAACCCTTGTTTTTACGGGGTTTCTTCGTTCACCACTCTTAGACAATGCGTCCACCAGTTACACATTTTGCGAATTAGTGGGTCGATTAGTGGGTCGATGAAATCGCCGTTTCACATTCAGATCGCGGTCGAATGAATTAGCCTCGATCACTACTTTGAAGTGGCTGGAATCGATTCCTGATATCCAATGCTCTAACGGCGTCGGATTTGGCGTAGCTCTTAGTTCGCAAACGAACAGTTTTCGGGTTTCAGAACGGTGATTCAAGTCCGATAGCGACCGCTCGCAACATTCTAAATTGGAAAGTAGTTTCATTTGCAGCGGTAGTCGGATGTGACAGGGGAATGGCCATCCGGCAACAGGCCAACAGTCAAATGCAAATTGAAGAAGCGGCTCTCCCATTTTGCATTGGAAGAGCCTTTGGGAGAAAGTGCTAGGCTTCGATTTCACTATTCTTTTTCTCTTCCGGGTGGCATGAAGCCGCCCATGCGTTATTCCCTCCGAAGAGGCAGAACAGGAAAGTCACTACGGCCAAATTGTTAACCCACCACGGTACTTCTGTTGCCGCCGGGTCATGATTGAGTCCGTAGATAGCAGCGACTAGAACTAAGCCAACCACAGTGCCAATAACTCCGCCAACATTGATATTGATGTTTTCCACACTTCACTCCTGTAACCATTGATATATTGTTTGGTCGATTGCTTCACAAAGAAGAACTGCTTTGCAATCGCTTCGGATTCAATGAAAGAGTTGCATTGGGTGCGTCTCGATTTCAGGTTATTAAAGATCTTTTTTAAATTTGGGATGCCACGAGCCGCAGTTACTCGACATCATCCAAAGCAAGAGACGCCCGTTTTCGTTTTCAGGCCAATTGACTTGTCTCAAAGGCTCGGGAGCGCCCCAATATTGATTGAAATGTTCGTGAACAACTCATTGGCTAAGTTCAAAAAGTCCAATGCAATAGATGCGCAGGACTTGATTGTCGGCATCAAGCATCAAGTTGGATCGTTTTCACGCTAACGTTTTCTCGACCCTGCCTTTCTCTCTCCTTGCTTAAACTTGAAGCCAACTCGCTCGCCGGTGATCGTGTTCCGCATATAGTGAACCTGAATCGCGGGTGGCCTGAGTTGTTTACTCTTGATGGTCATCCGATGAGGTTCTCGAACCTTTACAGCCCATTTTTCCCAACCGCGTGCCTGAAATCTCGGGTCATTGATCTTGTGATGAGTCATGATGGCTCGCCCATGACCGGCCAGTGCTTCGCGAAGCGCTTGCCGCTCACTTTTGTTGCGAGGTTTCGTCCATCCACGATGTTGGGATGCATTCTTCGAGAACTTTCCGTATTGTTTTTGAGGTTTCGATTTATTAGTTTTCGGTTTCCGACGGCTCTGCGACTTTCTCGACTTTTTCTTGGGAACTGGTCGATATTTAGTACCCTGACCATTTGCCTGTTCAATCCCGGCATCAAGGAAGCAAAGACTAACAGCGAATCCAATGAAAAATAAAATGGTCCTCATTGCTGACCTCCCGATTGATACGCACCTTGTCGATTGTTTGCTTCTTGTCCCAGCTCCTCAAGAGTTTTGAAGTAATCCAAGAGACGATTTCCGGTTGTTGGCTCATCCATTTGCAGAACGACCTCGAGTTCGTCATTAAGTTTTACAAGTTGCTCATAGTCGTCGATTTCATCGAGACCATATTCCTGCAGGAACGCTTCCAGCTCGGGAGAAAGGTCTTCTGCAGCTTCGACGAATTCGTTGAATGCAACGATATCCTTTTCCGGTAGTGTATTGAAAGCTTTCGGCGTTCCGGTAAACAACAACTCCATAAACTTGAATCCGGTCATCATGTGATCCACGCGATAACTGGCTTCTGCCTTGGCGAACATCCGTCGCTTTCGTTGATATGTCCGAAGAAGGCGATCAAGATACTTTCTGTGGTCCGTCAACAACTGTTGATACTCGCCCGTAGCCGTATCCAGTTCATCAATTTCTTCCGCAGATGGGTATGGGGCTTCTTCGTGGTTCGCGCTAGTACCCGCAGATGTGGATCGACGGTCAGCCGAGTTCCCGCGAAGTCTGCGATTTTCGTTCTCCAGTTCCTCTATTCGTTGCTGCAACGCGAGCGATTCCGCGTTCCGGTCAGGTGTTTCCAGAATCGTGGGACTGTGCTCCGGAGAAACATGTTCATGATTCAGGCTTTCCGGCTCCGGCGAGTGATCTGGCTGAACGGAAACGGAACCAAGTTCACCAGAGGGTTCACTTTCGCTGTCGTCTGCAAGCTGCGGACCTTCTTCAGTTGGCCGCTCATAGCGTTGAGAGGCTGTTTGATAGCCCACTTGATGTTCTGTTGTTTGCGCGCCGCACCCTGTCAGAACGGTTGCCAACATGACTCCAGCCACGACTACGAGGTCTGGGTACGGAAAATAGGATCTCATCAGGATTCTCCAGATTGGATAAAAGGAAAGCGGCAACATTGCCGCCAGAAAAAACGTTGCTAGTTCAGGCTTCGGTGGTAGCGGGCAATGTTGGTCAGATTCACGGGAAGCCAACTTGGGTTGCCGTCTCTCTGGTTTTCACCGTTAGCGCGGTCGCCTACTCGGCCCGGAAATCGAAATTCGGAAGCAGTCTGAGTTCCGCGATAGACCGTTATGAGACGGACGTTCGCAGGCCCGCCGCCGTCATAAAAATTGAGCCACATCTCGAAGTCATCTAGCGAGCGAATATCTTTGTCCACGATCGCTAACTCCCACGAAGAGAATTCGCTATCATTCGCGTTCGCACTACCTGTGTGTTGGATATCACGTACCAACTGACCAAACGAAGTTTTCATGTTTTTAAAATTGAGTTGTTCGTGCGCTTCTTTTTCGTTGAGCCAGATGTCGATGTCTGTGTCTGCAGAGCCGGATTGCCAGTTGATTGCGAACAACGTTTGGCTTGGCGAATCCAACACCCGTTGAATCTCGCTTTCAACTTCCGCTGGAGCATTCCAGGTCGTACCGATGGGCGCGACCGTCGGCTCTGACTCAGGAAGTGTCAGAATTCTCGGTGGATAATGGTCATTGCATTCCGGCAGAGCCAGGAAGCCGGAGGCGTCACTTTGTCCCAACAAGCTCTGCGGATTCGCGGTGAAGCGGATCAATTCGCCCCCGATCTCTTGGTCAAACATCCGGCGGTAAAATTCGAGGAGTCTGTCCTCGTGTTCTTTGCTGTCTCCCCAATTGTTCGATGGCAATAGCCATCGAATCTGAGCTGTCTCCGGGAGAGGCTTCAGGTTTGGATTTCGGAACGGCAATGTGCTGGTGAAATCGTTAATGGACGAGACAGATGGATAACGGCGACCGCGAAAACTCCACTGGGGCTGATCGGGTTCGTGATACAACGGCGTTCCGGCGAGGATGATCATCGGGTCGCCATCGCTCTTCCGAAGCGACCAATATCGCTCGACGAGACTCGGCAAATTCAACTGCCCGCGAAAGTCGTCGGGGACGTCAGACTCGTCCTTGAGGTATCCAAGGACTGGCTTGAAGGCGTCCAGGATTTCCCGGTTTCTGAAACGCTTTGGACCGTGCTTCTGTGGCACTTCAATGGTTCCTAACCACTTGTTGTCGGGAGTCCGCACAAAGTGGATGATGTCACCAGGCTTTGCAAACTCGATGTGTTTGACGATTAGCGAACCAATATCCGCCTTCAGGCCAGCTTCGAGCCCATCCGCGAGAAGGTAGAAGTACTCCGTTGGTGAATCCACGACGGTGACGGCAGAGAGCGAATGTACAGCAACCGAAGGTGGAATGTTCGTAGTGGAAGTTGAACCACTTTGGTTGCAACCGGCGGCAAAGAGGAGCAACCCGAGCAAAAGGGCTTTGACAGAATTCAACGCTTGATTGGTTTTGTTCATGATTTTTTCCGTAGGGGTAAAGTGAGGAATAATCGGCTACTCGTAGATCGAGAAACCCGTTTGAAACATGGAAACGAGACCAATGCGTTCCCATGCGCTCGAAGATTTCCGAGAGGTAGCGGAGTCAAGCTGTTTCTGCTGATCAAACGTGGACTCTGCCCAGGCATCGTTGGCAATCGCGATCAGTTTGGTGCGTACAGGAAAGTGAGAGAACACGACGTTTGACGCCAGAGATACTTCGTTAACGTCTTCAGGCCAAATCGCGAACAACGTTTGGACTTCCCGCAAGCTAATGGAACCATTGGGTATGGAGCCACGCTTTGTTTGAATGACCTCCCCGAAACTAACGGGATCTGAGTTCTTGGACAGTGAGCCTCGCGGACCTTCTATAACAAGATCTACATCTGCGTGAGAACACTTCGTGTAGGCTTGATGAAGGATGACAATTGCATCGGGACGTGTCGCAAAAATGCGTCTTACGCCCTCCTGAATTTCCGGTTCCAAAGCAGCAAGTTTTTCGCGGTATGTGTTGACCTTTGACTGAGAAAGAACAGGCGACTTGGTTTTGATGACACTTGGCTCGGTACCGTTGGCGATCGCAGATGCTTCTCGTGAAGACATGTCTTCAAGTTCGTTCAAGCGATTGTTTGCGAGTTCAGGTTCTTCCTGCAAATCACTGTTTTGCGTGCGAAGCTTTTCAACATCGCCGTGACTCTCTGCTCCTGCGCCTTTCGAGGCGTCGATCTGATCTATAGACGGTTTCATCGTTCGCCGTTGAGTTGCAATTTCCTCTCGACTCGTGTCATCTTGTTCCTGCACAGGCGCAGCGCCCATGCCATCGGTGGTTAACGGTTCATCGACAACTTGCTCGAATCCAACCTGTCCGAGACTAAGACCAGGCTGTGTATGTTCCGATACTTCTTCGGGCGAAGTCGACGTTCCAGAATCTGAAGTTTCGCGATCAGCAGTGACCTCGGTTTCATTTGGTCGGCTTCCGGAAGAATCGTGCGTCGAGTCCACCCCTGCAAACGACGGCGAACTCTCGCCAGGAGCAAGCGAGGTTTCTTCGGTACTGCCGGTCGTTGATCGGGACGCGTTCCGTGGCTGACGGTTGCTGCCAGAGTTGCCCTCGACAGGTGAGGGGCTGACTCGATCACTTTCGTTTCGTGCTGATCCCGGCGTGATAAGTTGATGAACTCCGTTTTTGATCGTCCATATTCCAACCATCGGGTGATCGTCGGGCTGTACTTCCTGACGAAAGATGCTCGTCGTCGAAGGATCCAGTGCAACACTCATCTTGTCAGTGACACGATCCATCCGTCCGCCAAGCTGCTGCTGCATGGCCAATCGAAGAAACCGGATAATGTGCTCGCGATGCAGCTTCGAGTCACCCCAGTCACTCGAAATTGGAACAATGGAGACGTCTACGGAATGAGGAACTGGTTTTTTTTGACTGTTAATAAAAGGCGAGGTGGAATCAGCTGAGATTACAGAGTTGTCGGAAGGAAAGCGTCCTCCCTGAAAGCTCCAAAATCCGTTTCGACGTGGCTCATGAAAAACCGGGTCGCCAATGAAGACGAACTGACAATCTCTCTTACCGTCTGATACCGACCAGTAGGTATCCGGCAGACGGTAAAAGCCGAACTGCCCCGGATTTTCCGAGCCGGTGTTCTGCTCCAAGAATTCGGACAGCTTTCTGAAGCTCGAGATGAGCGAGCGCTCGCGAAGGCGGGCGCGTCCGGTTGCTTCAGGAATGGAAATCGTCGCAACTGGAGAATGTTCCGATCCTGAATAGACGTGGATCCGGTCACCACCGTTTGCGTCGCCAACAAACTTGGCGACGTGTGACTTAATGTCATTATTCATCTCCGCTTCAAGTCCCGACCCAATCACAATGATCGTGTCGCGGCCGTTGGTAGCGGCGTTACTTTGCTGCGCGAAGCAGCTGACTGGCCCTGTGAACGTCGATACGACCAACAGGACAATGGGGATAAAGGTTTTCATTTTTCTCTCTTTGGTTTGAGTTTGATTGTTTGGCTCGACATTCAACGGAGAACGAATCGAGCCAGAAAGATGCAGTTAAGAAATCTATAGTCAGGTGTTGTGACCAACGGGCTTGGCAAGTTCAGCTCAACTCCCAGTGCGAGCAGGCGGAGGCGAGCCATTCCGTGAGATCAACGACTCGTGACCGGACAGCATCGAATTTTGCCGATACGGCACATCCGTTTCGGTGGGCAGGGCAAAGGCATCTCTTGCGATTGCAAGTTCAGCTTCCGCAGTGGCCGCTTGTAGTGAACGGGCTGCAAGTCGCTGGAACGTTCCCAGCACGGCTAGGCACTCTTCGATATAGCTGCCTCGTTCGCGCTTCAACGACTCATTGAATTCCTGATGCCACACGATGCGGCTTTCGATTTGAGCCACGATGATGTTGTGACGGTTGGCCCACGATTCTGCCGCTTGGTAATCTTTAGACTGGGCCAATTCATAGCCGAAGTATTGGGCAGCCGATTCACTGATCGCACGCAATGCAATGAATGCCACAAGCGACGAAGCAATCATTCCTGTCAACGTAAGCGCCCAGAAAGGCGGACCTGTGTCACCTTCGGTAAGTAGGTTGAGGTCCTGAAACGCCCCGACCTTCCACGAAAAGATGCCCATGCCGACTAAACCCAGTGGTAGCACCAGCCAGGAAAGGCCCCGTTCGAACCTGCGACGATGTGCTTCATCGAGACAGTGAAGAGCGTATTCGAGTCCAACCAGAATCAACAGGATGATCGGGGCCGCCAAACAGACGATACCGAAGACGTTGTTTTCCATTTCGTCAATAGATGAACTCATTGTGTTGACCGCATTGCTTCCGTCGGCAATCAGGACGAACAGGAGCAGCCCAATCGCCGTTCCCAAAACAACACGAATTACTCCTAGTCCATTAAGCTTGCGATGTGAGCGATGGCTATTTCGCCATTGCAGGTTCCACTGGGCACGGACCTGCTCGTGACCCGTTTTCAGCTGACGAAGATATTCGAGAGCTGTCGCGTTGACGCGGTATTGGCGTTGACGAACTTCGTCGTCATCAAACCTTCGCCCTTCGGACTCGCGAACGGCCTGCTTGCCTTCGTCACCAGGCAACGATTGATATCGCCTGATGTCGGCTTCAAGTATGGGTAATTTTGGCCGGGATTGATTGAGTACCGTTTGACCCGCCCCAGTCATTTCCAGTCGAAACGGCTCCTCATCGGGAGACGAGGGTTGATAAGCGTGATTGACATGTGGCAGGGCACTGTCATGGTATTGGTTGATTTCGATCAAGGCTAAATCTCCTATAGAAACTGGGCATGACTTGCCACCGCCGCATTCCTGCGACAATGGACTTCAGTCGTCTAAGAGCATCTGTCACCGCCATAAAGATGGGAATTCGAGGACTGATGGGTCTCAGGAATTGGATTGCGATCCGTCCGAGGACATTTCAGATATCTTTCAATATTTCCAATGGGCAATTGCAGTTGTGACGGCCACTTGTTTGGAAAGTTCTCCTTCGGTCTGTCAACTGAGATGAAGCTCAAGTTGGCGTCGCTGCTACGTGTTGCGCCGTCTCATTAAAAGCGGCGACTAAAAGCTGAATCAGTGGTCAGCATTGAATCGCTACGTAGCGGATGGCGACTTGTCGATCCAACAACTTCGCCTAGCGAGCGATGCGTTCGATCGCGATCTCACTGGCTTACTGCCATACCAATGGCTATTGGCCAATCCAAACAAACACCGGGAAATCCCCGAGCGAAGAAAAGCCGAACGCTAATCCATGTAGTTCTAAGTTGGATACGTTTGAGAAAAATGCTGTCGTTAGCGGCTGAAATGACCGTGCGTCTGAAGTGGGCTCTTTTTTGTGAATTCGATAGTTTCGCGCGGTCTTTGAACGATTTTTATCTGCTCGCGATTTATGAATCAGTCTTGGTTTGCGTAACTTTGCAACGCATTTTCGTTGCCACTACAATAAAATTTATTGACCGTACGTAGTTAAGAGAGATCTTTCGAAATGGGATTCGACAAGGAAGAGACACCGCCTGAGAGGCTCACCGACATTCGCAATGGCAATGAGGATGCGATCAACGAACTGTGGGAACGCTATGGAAGTCGAATTCAAGGTATTGCGAGTAAATACCTGGGAGCCGCTCCGCGACGGATCATGAATTCGGAAGACATTAAGAATGTCGCCTTCATGAGCTTGATCGGATACGTCAACGAACTTGATCCCTCAGATCCGGATGGCATTTCGCAAAAAGGTTTCTCTTACGAAGAGTTGAAAGACGGGATTTGGCCAATCGCATTCGGCATTGCAAAGAAAAAGGCCTTGCTCGCCAATCGTAAAGAAAAGGCGGGCAAGCGAGGCGGAGATATTGAACGTTCCGGGATTCAAGAGAGAGTCTTTGAGGATGACAACAGCGAGGAACCGTGGGTTCTTGCTTCGATTGAAGAGCAAATGCAATTTTTAAAAGCCTACGCGACCAAGTCAGCAAGTGGCGATATCGAGCAAATACTTCAATTGAGGATCGAGGGCGTCAGCTCCAAGGAGATCGCACGGGAGCTAAAGCTCAGTGAGGCATCCGTCTGTCGGAGGCTGAAAGAGCTGAGAAAAGCACTGAGTGAATTCAGTGAAAGCTCTGATTAGGTCCAAGTGTAAAAATTCTGAATTGGGTGAAATCTCCAACGGCACTTTGCAATCTGTTGGTGTGAAACCGTGTACTTGCTGAAACACAGGCTCGAGGTCCATTGAATATGTCGAAAGTAGATCGTTTTGGTGACTTGGGTTCAGAAGAAATGTCCAAGGTCGCTGACGCTTGTGACGATTTCGAGAAGCTCTTGAGTCAAGAATCGAATGGTAGCAAGCCGCTGGAAGCCATCAAGACTGCGATTTCCACGTTTGATAGTAGCCAAGTAGAATTTTGCAACGCGACTCGACGGGCGCTGTTCGAGCAGTTGCTAATTTTGACTAGAGACCATTGTCGGCGAAATGGGCAGTCATTGATCAAAAGCGACTTCCAAGAATCTGATTGGCCTGATTTTTCAGATGTGATTGTGGAATTTTTGTGGGAAGAAGAGTTTGACGAGAGCGCCTCTCTGGGGAAACTTGGCAAGTACACATTGCGTGAGGAAATTGGACGTGGTGGCATGGGGGTTGTATATCGAGCAACCCAATCAGATGGTATTCAACGCGATGTAGCTATAAAAGTTGTCAGGCCCGAACGGCTTGATGAAGGAGCCCGTCAGCGTTTCGAAGTCGAGCGGCAAGCTTTGGCTGCAATGGATCATGAAGGGATCGCGCGCGTCTTCGACGTTGGCACTTCCGAGGATGGCAGAGCATTTGTCGTCATGGAGTTGATCCGTGGCAAGCCACTTACCGAGTTCTGCGATTTCGAAAGACTCACCGTCAACGAACGACTTGGAGTTTTCAAATCGGTTTGCGGTGCAGTTCAACATGCACATCAGAAAGGAATCATTCACCGCGACCTGAAGCCTTCAAACATATTGGCATCTCGTAGCCCGGATGGGGACTTTGCGGTCAAAGTCATTGATTTTGGATTGGCCCGAAAGTCAACGAATAGCGGCGGCCTCACCGAGTTTGGTCAACTACTCGGAACTTTGGAATATCTCAGTCCAGAACAGGCGGACCTAAACCCTGACAAGATCGACGTACGAACGGACATCTATTCACTGGGCGTATTGCTTTATGAACTACTGACTGGAACGACTCCACTTGGGAAGGATCAGCTTTCCGGTTCGAGCTTTAGAGATGTCATTGAAGCAGTCAAGAACAGTCAGCCGCCAGTTCCCAGCAAAAGACTAAGTGATTCGTCGGTGTCGAATCCCGAGGTAGCATCGCTTCGTCAATCAGACTTGCTTGCACTTCGCTCAAAAGTTCGCGGCGACCTCGACTGGATTGTGTCCAAAGCGATTGAGAAAGAGCCATTGCGGCGATATCGGTCCGCAGCCGAATTGGCCGACGACATCACAAGATTCAACGCGGGGCAGGCTGTTCTGGCCGTACCACCATCTGTCGGATATCGGGTAAAAAAATGGACCTCGCGAAATCGAGGCAGTGTCGCAATTGCATTAGTGACTTTGATCATGCTCACTGAAACAACAGGTTTTTGGCTTGCGAGCAAACGTGCCCAGGCGGAAACCAGGAGAGTGGAAACAAAACGAAGGCAGGACTCTCAAATAGCCGCCATCACACTTGAGAGAAAGGAATTGCAGCGGAAAACTCAAGCGGCAGAAGCAGCAGCCAAACTGAAAGAGAAAGAAGCAATGATCCTTGCCTCCAATGGTGGCTGGGGCGAGTTGATAGATGGTATCAAATCCTACGAATCAGAAAGCGATCTTTCGTTCTCGTTGCTTCAATTAAAGCTAAAGGCCGCTGACGCGATGAGTGATCCTGATGTGCGGGCCAAAGCCATGTCGCAAGTAATTCAGCATCCAGACTATGAAACGAATTCTGAAGTCATTGATGTTTTTCGATTTCTCAACGGTGAGAAGGTGAGCAGCAAGAGACTGAAGGCCATCGCGAACTCGACAAGCACCAACGTCGAAGCAAGACTTGTTGCGACAGCAATGACAACATTGGACAAAGCCGAGTTAATAGATTCTCTCGAAGAAGTTTGGGCCGATGCTCGAAACGTGTTGCATCTTCCTGCAGGGCGTCTATTGGCGCAGTCGTATTTATGGCTCGGAGAATTTGATAAAGCGAAGTACACGGCTGCTCAAATGCGGCAGGTGTATCCCGATGATCCATTTAGCGATTTTGCCGAACTTTGGGTGTCGGCGTTGACAGAGGATGCGGACCGATATCAGGAAGCATTGGCTCGTTTTAAAGGAAGGGCTAGTTCGCAGGAGTTTGCGTTGGCGAAAAAGGTCGTCGAACTTTTGAAGCAAGCAAACGACAGTTTTAAGAAATGGCGAATTCCTACAGAACTTGCAAAATTCAACAACTTGTCAAAGACGATTTTGCAGCTTGTTTACTCGCCTGATCGTAAAGGCTCAGCCCTTCCCATGCCACCACGCTATTTCAGCAAAGAACTTTCAGAAGTTGGCCGGACTATACTCATGAGCAAACTATGGGGCAACAAATCAACAGCTCAGACGCTATTCCAAATGGCAGAAAAAGATGATGACGCCAAAGTCTATTTTGCGGCAGCGGTATTCTATTTCCTTGCGGCACCGCAAGATCCCAAGAACCCTCGCGCAGGGAATCATGAGTTTCAAAAAGCAATCGCTGCCTGTGATGCTTGTCTTGAATTACCTTGCCCGTTTCCAATGATCCATGATGAGGCTTTGTTTCTTCGCGGGTTTCTTTCTGCGGCTGTTCAAATTACTTCCAGTAAATTCGATGACCGTGCCTCCACGTCGATCGACCTGTTGGAGTACAGGCGCCGCTATGGAACGCTGCCGCCGAATCAGCTTAACGCACTTCCAGCAATTGTTCGACTTGGCGATCCCGCACTTTCGAAGGCGATTGTTAAAGATTGTCTGCGAGGCCTCGAAGGAGAAGTCCTGGAAAGTAGAGCCAACACTCTCATTCGAAACTCGCGTGCTATCATCCGAGAAAATCCTGAGTTTCTTCAATTGTCTTTGCTTGCCCAGATTGGTGACAATCTGCGAAAACGTGAACAGAGCGACGTCACCGAGAAGCTTTTGGGGCAGTTGCAGGAAGAACTGAAATCCGTTTCCGAGTCTATTAGTTCTCCTGATTCAAAAGATGAATAGCGTTTTTGAAATTTGCAATTCGCTCTCTTTGACAGAAAGGCCTGAGTCGTGAAAGAAGTTGTCAATCACCGGTTCGATGCTTTGTCATCTATTGCAATGGCTCAAGTGGGAGATGCCTGCGATGAGTTTGAAAATGTGTTGCAAACAGAAGTGGCTCAGGGAGAGGAACTGCACGCACTTCAAAAAGCAATGTCAGTGTATCCGTCCAGCGAAGTCACAATTCGAGAGGCATTGTTTGAGCAGTTACTGCAACTCACCTTGAGACATTGCCTTCTTGACGGACGTCCCATCACCAAGCAAGAGATAGAGGACGCCTATTCTCCTGAATTCGAAGGCGTTATCTCGGATCTTTCCTGGGAAAGAGAGCCGAAAAAAGCCGCACCGCTGGGATGGCTCGGCAAGTATGCCTTGCAGGAGGAAATTGGGCGTGGCGGGATGGGAGTTGTCTATCGTGCGACTCAGTCAGATGGAATTCAACGTGAGGTAGCAGTTAAGGTCGTTCAGTCCGACCGGCTCGATGATAGCGCTCTTCAACGCTTTGAGTTTGAACGTCAAGCTCTGGCGACAATGGATCACGAAAGCATTGCTCGCGTTTTCGACGTCGGCACATCCGAAGACGGACGAGCCTTCGTCGTCATGGAATTGATTGACGGTAAACCGCTGACCGAGTTTTGTGACGAAGAGAAATTGAGCGTAACTGAGCGACTGGAGGTTTTTGAGTTAGTTTGTGGTGCCGTCCAACACGCTCACCAGAAAGGTATCATTCACCGCGATCTGAAACCGTCAAATATTCTCGCCAGCCGCGCTGAAAACGGATCCTTTTCAGTGAAAGTAATCGACTTTGGGCTTGCTCGCGCCTCCGAAAGGAGGGATGGGTTGACTGAGTTTGGTCAGCTTGCAGGAACTCTCGAGTACATCAGCCCTGAACAAGCCTCCTTGAACCCCGAGTTGACTGATACAAGGACCGATATCTATTCACTCGGTGTCATTCTGTATGAATTGCTTACTTCCAGTACTCCATTCAACCGTAGCGAATTCGGTAAGAATGAGTACCAACGTGCGCTTGATTCGATCAAGCATGATTCAGTTTTACTTCCAAGCAGAAGACTTCAGACCGAGTCGATGCACATCGAAAATATTTCAGAGAATCGAAAGCTCGACTCCAAGAAGTTAACTCGAACTGTTGAAGGGGATCTCGATTGGATCGTCATGAAATCTATTGAGAAAGAAGCTGACCGCAGATACCAAGCTGTGTCAGAGCTCGCGTCAGATGTAAGTAATTTTCTAACACACGATATCGTGTCGGCACGTCCTCCATCAGCAGTCTATCGCGTCAGAAAATTTGTTCGGAAAAATCGCGGAGTGGTGGCTTCGGCTACCGCGATAGTCGCTCTCATGGTCGGCGGAATTATTGGTACAGGCTACGGCTTGGTAAAGGCTAACCGAGCTCGCTTGAACGCAGAAGCATCTGCGCATCAAGCAAACACGACTCTTGGAATAATGACCGATTCTTATAAAAGCTCTGATCCTCGGTTTGGTGCGAAGCAGATGTCTGCCAAAGACGTTCTTGAAGTTGCGTTCGAGAAAACCCAAAACTCAGAATTAGACTATGTTTCGAAAGACCGGATTTTGTCTGTGCTCTCCGGTGCCTTCATGGGGTTAGGTGAATTCAATGCGGCTGAGAATGTCTGCCAAGAGCGGGTCGCATTGACGAGCAATATGTTTGGCAAAGGCGCCAAAGAAACGATGGAAGCGACTGTTTTCCTGGTGGAGGCAATGGAAGCAACTGGAAACCACAATGAAGCAGTACCGATTATCGAAGCCGCGATTGTCTCGCCAGCCTGTGAAGCAAGTTTCGAACCAAAATTGAAAGTACTCTTGGCCAGATGCTACTACGCGATTGGCGATGTTGCGGAAGCGAGAACAGTCTATTCGGATCTACTTACACTCGCAGATCAAAAACTGGCGAAAGATGATGAAGATTCCATTTTGATAAAAACTGGTTTCGCAAGCTTTGAATATTCGTGCGGCCAGTATGAAAGGTGCAGTAATTTGCGTCGGGAAATCCGCGATATCCAAACTAGAAAATTCGGCATCGTGCATCCATCGACGATCGGTGCAAGTATCGATTTGGCCGCCAGCTTAGTGAGAGAAGGCAAGTTCAACGAGGTGCGGAAAACACTGGATGAAAATGAAAAGTATGCCAATCAACTTTTGGGTGAACAACATCCAATTACACTTGCACTAAAGAGCGTTGACCTTGAACTGTTATTCGAGAAACAAAACCATGAAGATGCATTGAAGCTGGTCACAAAGCTAACGGATGAATACAGGAATTGTTTGGGCGAAGGTCACCAGCTCACTTTGAGCATGTCAAGGAAAGCGGTTCAGGCTTTGGCAGGTCTCGGCAAGTACCACGATGCATTAAAGGAGGCTGATAAATCAATTGGCATGAACCAAAAGTACCTAGGCGAAGAACACCCTGAAACAATTGCCGCAAAAAGCGACTGCGCCTTCGTCTATTCGAAACTCAATAGACACAGCAAAGCCGAAAAGTTGCGAAAGGAAGTATATGAATTCTGCGCCTCCCAACTTGGAGAGGCTCACCCAAACACAATTGACAGCATGTCCAACTACAGTGAAAGCCTGTTAGCGAGAAAAAAGTTTGCTGACGCAGCACAGATGTGTCATAGCTGTATCGAGTTGATCGAACGGCATTTAGGTGGTGATGCGTATCCAGAGATTGTGCATCCTCTCACCCTTCTCGCGAAAGCTCAAAGTAGTCAAGGGAAGCTTCAAGAAGCGATAGAAAACTACGCCCATGTTTACAAATTGTGTCGTGAGCGATTTCAGCCCACGAATCCTAGGGTTCTTGGTGCAGCGCTTAACTTGGGCAACGCTTGTGGTATCGCTGGGCAATCGGAACAGGCCATTAGCACCCTTGAGCCACTTTTCGAAGAAGCTCCTTCGCATCTTTCCAGCAATTCTGAAGACGCTTTCGGTGCGCAAGCTACGCTCGCTGGGGCGTATATGCTTGCCGAGCGATATAAGGATGCGGCAACAATCTACTGCAAGTTAAAGCCGATTGCAGAGCAGCGATACAACATTTTTGACGCCAAGCGACATGGGGTAACCAACGCATTAAATATGGCGATGAATGCGTTAAGAGGCCAAGTCCAAAATTTAATGGCCAAGGAGGACTTTGAAAAAGCGCAGAAAACATCTGCGTTCTTAGTGGAAAACAGAAGTTCCTCGCGACAAAATAATGAAGCATTTGCGAGACTGTCTGTTGAAGTTGCTATTGGACAGCGGAACTGGGAAGCGGCACTTGAGAAATGTGATGTCTGGAGCGAGTGCGCCTCAAGGCAGGCTAGTGTTGAGCTTCATAGGGCGATCTGCCTGCTTGAGTTGGATCGCAACAGGGAGGCTTTCTCAGAACTACAGGGCGCCCTCGAAGATGGACAGTTGAAAGGATTCGATCTACTTCGTGCCTTAAGTATCAGCAAGATATGCAGTTCATCAAACGGCAGCACTGCATCTCAAGATGGCGAACAGCTTAAAGAACTTTTTCATAAGGCAAATTCGTTGCGAAGTGAAATTCCGGATCACCGTCTTTGGCAGATCGCAAGAATGGCGGAACGGGGGATTGCTTTTGCTGATACCAATGAAACGCCAAAGTCCATGTGGATAGAATTGAGAGACACTGCAATCGCAGAGTCTCGAGAGTACGTTAAAAGTCGAGTCTCTTTGAAAGAAGGACAGGCAATCAACCAACGTGTTTGGACTGCATTGATGTCTATTGAATCCGAACCTTCCCAATCGATTTCGCAAGAATCATTGGAGTCAATGCGAAGAGTTTGTGCGCAACATCCCCGGCAAGAGTTTATCAACACGCTTGCACTTGCTGAGTGCACCTTTAACAACTGGAATGAAGCAGCGGCGGCTGCGAAAGAATCTTTGTCGCTGACCAAAAAGTCATGGCGAAGCCCACACCCAATCGACTTGGCAATATTGACATCTTGCAATAACAAGTTGGGTGAAAAAGAAGCGGCTGGTACTTTCAAACTTGAGCTCAAAAAGCAGATTCAATCTAAGGGCAGAAAAGGAGATCCAGAGTGTGCAGCGTTCTTCAAAAAATACGGTGAAATGCTTGAGCTTCAAGATGTTTTCGAACCGAAGTAGCCCGCTTGTTTTTGCAACACTGACAGTAGTTTGAGAATATTTAAGAAAGGCTGAAATCCGCTGGCCTTCTTCGCAACCCCACTATTGAACACCAATCAATAGACTCCAAACACAGGGTTGCAAGTTATGGCCAAGCGAAGAAAAACAGGAAAACGTTCAGGATTTGGCTTTCAAAAGCTCGAACCCAAGCAGTTAATGGCGGGAGATCTTGTTTCCGCCAATTTGTCTGCGGACTGGTTCTTTGAGGAGCCTGTAGCCCAACAACAAACAGCACGAACTGCTGAAAATACAGTTTCGAAACAGGATTGGGGCGGTCAGCAAACAGAAGTGAAGTCCGGGGAGTGGCTAATTCAATTGGCCGACAACACTCTTCAAGACAACTCAATTGCGACAGTGGTTGAGGAAATCCAATCAGAAATGCCACATGTTGACGTTATTGGCGGGACAGGAAGGATCGGACAACTACATGTTCGGTCAAGCCTTGGCTTCGATCAAGCGCAACGCGCCTTCGCCACTTCCCCAGCGATCTCTGCACATGAGCCAGTGCAAATACTGACGATTGCTGGCTTGGATCAGGGCTCAAGCAATTCAGATCTCTCCAATCAACAATGGGCTCTCGACAAGATTAACGCACCAGAGGCTTGGGATGCCGGATTCGATGACACTGGAATTGTTGTCGCCGTAATAGATACGGGCGTTGACTATCAGCACTCGGACTTGCAACACAACATGTGGCGGAATCCGGGCGAGATCGCGGGGAATGGCATCGACGATGACGGCAATGGATTTACCGATGATATCTTCGGAGTTGATTTTGCAAACGGAGATAGCGATCCACATGATGACGCCAACCACGGAACTCACGTTGCGGGAATTATCGCTGCAGATCGTTCCAACAATGTTGGAATCGTCGGAGTCAGTCAAGCCAATATCATGGCCGTCAAATTCCTTGGCGCTGACGGACGAGGATCGCTGGACAACGCTCTCAAAAGCATAAATTACACGAATCTGATGAGAGCTACATATGGGATCAACATTCGAGTTGCCAATCATAGTTGGGGCGGCGCGTTTGCAAGTGAAGCCTTGGAGAATGCGTTTGCTCAATCTGAAGCAGTAGGCATTCTGAGCGTCGTTTCGGCGGGCAACGAAAGTGAAAACAACGACAGCTACACGTATAGTCCTGCAAATGTTGATGTCGACAGCGTCATTACTGTCGCGGCGACGGATCAGTCGGACCGCCTTGCTGGTTTTTCAAGCTATGGGACTCAATCCGTAGATCTTTCTGCCCCCGGCGTAGGCATCGTAAGCACAGTCCGAGGTGGTGGTTATCAAAGTTTTAATGGCACTAGTATGGCTGCACCGCAAGTGGCTGGTGCGGCGGCCATCATGTTTGCTGCACAGCCAGACCTCGGGCTTTTTGAGGCGAAACAGGCGTTGATGGAGACTGCCGACACGGTCCAGCAAGGTTACACTATCAGCGACGGCCGTTTGAATGTCGCCAGTGCACTCAATGCCGTCCGCCCACTTGAGCTTGATGGCCGAGTCACAATCGTAGATGGTGTTCTCTCGGCGCCAGCTGACAATTTTTCCATGCCGCTAAACCAAGTCGGCGACCGGGTTGTCACCGTTAACGACGGGGCTATCTATATCCATGCCAACCAACGACAGAATGTTCGAGCAACCGACGTAGGAGAGAATGTTCGGTTTGAATTATCGGGTGTTGGCGCCTCCATTTCAGCCACATTTGCGAGTCTATCTGAAGTCACATTTTTGGGAAGCCAGTTTGATGATGTCTTCATCAATCGAAGCGTCAATTTGGATTCAACCGTTCGGGGCAATAATGGTGACGATCGAATCCTCGTTGTATCGGGAACCAACAACCTTGGTGGCGGTAACGGCGCTGATCGAATCGAGGGTGGATTAGGAAACGATTTCATTCACGGCGGTGCTGGGCACGACGTTCTTTTTGGAAATGGTGGAGATGACTACGTTGTTGGCAAATCTGGCAACGATTGGATTTTTGGAGGGATTGGCAACGACACACTCCTTGGCGGAGAAGGTAACGACCCAATTTACGGTGGTTCCGGAGACGATCGCTTAGATGGCAATCAAGGAAATGACATCCTTCGGGGTGGCGACGGTAACGATCGAGTTTACGGAAACGAAGGGCACGACAGCCTTTTCGGTGACGCCGGTAACGACAAACTCTACGGGCACGCAGGTAATGACTGGATGACGGGTGGCATCGGCGATGATTTCCTTCGTGGCAACGAAGGCGACGATGTTCTCTACGGAGATCTCGGGAACGATCGAATTCTAGGTGATGCGGGTCGAGATCAGCTCTTTGGACAAGCGGGCAATGATCGCCTCGAAGGCGGAACTGGTGACGATTCCATGTTCGGCGGCTTGGGCGATGACTACTTGCGTGGCCACGAGGGCAACGATTTGCTTGATGGGGGCGAAGGAAAGAACCGTCTGCGTGGAGACAGCGGCGCAGATCGATTTACAGTGATCTATGCCAACCACATGGACAACTTGATCGAAGATCACGAGTGGTGGAATTTCGAATGGATCGATTGGATCTAGTGTCGAACCAAAACAATATTTTGAAAAGCTGCGGCTCCATTGCTGCAGCTTTTCTTTTGGCCTCGAAGTTTGTTCGCTGCTGACATTCGATACTGCACGTCTCCAATCCCGCACAAATAAAAGTTACCGCATTTGGAATTCGTGCAGAACGAATGAAATCTCGGTGCTGAGTTGGTAACTCTCAAGTGAAGGCTTTTGACAATCGTTTAAGAAAGCCAACTTCACAAATGCAGAATAGAGGAAGTGCTCACATGACAGTCAATTCAATTCAAAAATTGAGTCTCAGTTGTATGTTTTCGATCAATGAACAAATCGGGAAAGTCATCCCAATTGCAGTTGTGCCAAAATGGTATTTGCTTGCATTGATCATCCTGAGCGGCTGCGATTCGACTCAAAAGAACGGCGATTCCTCACCTCCATCCAGCGGCGAAGAGATTACGTTGGTCAGCCACTCCGATTGGTTGCTTTCAAAACCAGATGCTGAATCGCCAAGCAGGCAGTCGGTACGGGATGATGAAAATGAATCAGCAGCTACTACGGAAATAGTTAAACCAAATGACATTCAAGAGCTAAAGACTTACGAAGAGTACGAATCCGCGCCGCTGAATGTTGTTGAAGAACATGCTTCATTGGGATTTCCAAATGCGCAAACGAGGCTGGGGAATTGCTACGAAGTAGGATTCAGCGTCGAGAAGGATATTCAGGCTGCGGTGAGTTTGTACCGCAAGGCCGCAGAGAAAGGAAATGCTCGAGCTCAGGCCGAACTCGCACTCTGCTACGCAGAGGGTAAGGGTGTTGAGAAAAGCTCGCTGGAAGCCGTAAAGTGGTATCAGAAAGCTGCAGAACAAGGACAAGCTGACGCTCAGAACAATTTGGGCGTAGCCTATGCATTGGGTGAAGGGATAGAGAAAGATCAAAAGCAAGCGATGAAATGGTACCTAAAAGCAGCTGAACAAGGCTACGCCCGCGCACAATTTAATCTTGGCTACAGATACGATGTCGGAGGTGACGGTTTGAGCGTGAATGACACTGAGGCTGCCAAGTGGTATCGAAAAGCGGCGGAGCAAGGCTACGTAGCAGCTCAATATAATTTGGGGACTATGTACTACGAAGGCAGACGAATAACTTCTTCCTTTACAGACGGTCACTATGAAAACGCGTTTGTTTGGCTAAGCAAGGCAGCCAATCAAGACGATGCTTGGGCTCAGTACAAACTTGCCATAATGTATGATAAGGGACGCGGTGTTCGGCCAAGCTATTCGAAAGCGATGGCATGGTTTGGCAGAGCGGCCAACAATGGGCACAAACATGCCCAAGAAATTTATCAACAGCGCGTATTGCTTGAAGAATTAACTCGCTGATTGCGAGACAGCACTTCGCCTCGATATGGACCGTCCCGCCAGCAAACAATGAACGGAGATGCCAGATGATAAGACAACTTTTCAAGTCTTATCGCGGATAAAGTAGCGTCGGATTTGGCGTCGCTTTGGGATCAAAAATTGGATCCGCTCGGGTTTCAGCGTGGTTTTCAAGTCCTATAGCGACTGCTTCGTAGTTAGGTGTTTGCCATCGGTGTCCATCGAGTTAAAAAAGGGTCCATCGCGGAAGTTTGTGGGTCTTGTAGAATTCTCTGTGAAGGAGAACCCGAATGCAAGACACCGAACTTTATCAACAGATCCTTGGTATTGAGTCGCCCTGGGAAGTATCAAACGTTGATCTGAACATGGAACTAGGGGAGATCGTCGTTAGTGTGCGTCACGCACAAGGCACGAAGTCTTTCAGGGGTTCGATTTGGCTTTGACATCGTTTCGCAAACCCTTGTTTTTACGGGATTTCTTCGTTGACGACTCTTCGACAATGCGTCCACCAGTTACACATTTTGCGAATTAGTGGGTCGATGAAATCGCGGTTCGTCTTTTGGCCGGGAGCGAATAAACATGCATCTTAGCAGACGCCTATGTGCAAAACGCAAACTCTTAGCTCACTCGCTGGGTTGACAGAATACTGATCTCAATTCAAGCCGGAAAGCACCTCCAGAAGTAAAGGTGAGTCCTTGCCCATGGCTTTAGTTAGCGTCGAAACCAGTTCGGACGTCGTTGTCTTATCGGCCTCGGCTTTAGAATTCTTCGCAAGCATCTTCTGCTGGAGGCGGCAGAGAAGATAGGGCAGGAAATCCGGAGGAAGCTGTTGTGATTCAATTGCCGCTTCGTATTCCTTGACGGTTTCCTTGAGAAGCAATTCCGCCTCATCTTGATTGCCAACGAAAAGAAACGCTCCCGCTTTTTCGCGTTGAAGATGCAACCGGAACTCGTTGCTGACTTGCGTTTCTCGAGCTACTGCGATTCCGGTATCGAATGCCGCAAATCCTTCATCTGTCCGGCCAAGATGTACTAGCGTCTTACCAAGTGAAAGCCACCGATGAGGAGGAACTGCAGAAGGCGTATCAGCGTCATGACTGACATTTTCCTCAAGAATCTTTGCTGCCAATTCCAAATCACCACTTACCCGCATGCACTCCCCAAGAACCCACTCGACTTGTCGGCGGAAACGATTCATTGTGCTGGGAGAGAGATGCGTTTGGTACTCAGGATCGTTGATGGCCCTCAACACTTCTTCGATCCTAACCGTCGCTGTTTCTATTTTGCCAAGTCGCAGTTCGGCTAATGCCAAATCCTTTGCGGCCACGTAAACTCTCGCATCATCAGGCGGGTAACTATTTTTTCGGCGTTCCCGATTTACTTTTAGCAACAGCAACGCCTTTTGAAAATAAAAGGTTTTGATCAGGCTTTCTCCGTAGTTGTTCTCCGCATACACCCACATTGGATTGTCAGTCTCAGCCGACTTCAGCATGGTTTCGTAAAGCTCTTCGTAAATTTGCCTGCCCTGCTCGAATGCTCCACCGCGGTAACATGCAAACCCAGCACTGTTGCCCGCTTCCATGAAGGATTGATCTTTGTCACCAAGCGTCTCTCGCGTGTCCCTGAACAACTCTTCCAAAATCGCAATGGCTTCAAGTCGCGTTTGCTTTTCAACTGCAGTTGACAAGTGTTGCCCCAAATTATCTTTGACCTTGAGGATAGAAACGTGCCGACTCGGGTAGACCTTTTCGAGTCTCTCAACCGCGGCCCTCAAAAACTTTGTGGTCATTTCACGGTTATCAGTTTTGTGAATGCAATCGGAAACATACACTTGGGCTGACAAAACGTCTTCGTCTTCCCAGCTTCGAAGCTCTGCCATTCGCTCCGCTGCATCGATAGCAACATCCACATACTCGAATTCACGGCCGAGCGAGCGCACGACGGAAAGAAGACATTTAGTTTTATAAAACTCGAACGAGTTGTCCTTACCGGATTCAACAAACTGCATCATTTCTTGGGAAAGAATGTCAATGATAAAGGGCTTCTTTTCGAGATAGTAAGCTGCCTCGGCTAGCGCGTAGGTAACTTCAAAATGTTTCGGGTCCTCTGGACGTAATTTCCGTTGACGAATCTCCCGTGAACGTTCAAGCAGCGGAAAGGCAAGCTCGGCCTGCCCAAGCCCCAAAAACGTTTTGCCGATGGCATACTGAACGCTTGCCTTTGTTTCGTTGTCTTCAGGGAAGTCTTCATCAAGATTTGTTACTGCTTCGGATAGTGCATCGACAACTTTGAGCTCTTTGCCTGACCGTGTCGAACTGGCCTCTTGAAAGACGGATGAAAGATAGCGAGTTACGCTCTCCGCGTTGGTTTTTGCCAGCTCTGTTTTGTCGCGTGCTTCAACTACCTGAGCATTTACTCCGGCCAATTCACGATTCTTGGATAGCACCAATCCTGCCATTGCTGTTACCAATCCAAGTCCAAGCGTCACCGCAAGCAAATACGTGGTTAGCACTTTGTTCTTGGAAAGAAATTTCGACAGCCTGTACAGCTGAGAAGGCGGAGCAGCCTCGACGGGCTCGCCATCCAGAAATCTTTGCAAGTCGTCAGCCAGCTGTGCCACGGTGTCATATCGTCTATCGCGATTCTTCTCAAGGCATTTCATTGTGATCCACTCAAGTTCACGCGAGACCAACGCAAGAGTTGTCCCTTCAGACTTCCGCTTGCGGAAAGGCATCGGGTCTTGATGCCTAATTACCTCGACAGCCTCTTCCAGTGTGATCTCATGAAGCCGATGTTCTGCAAAAGTTTTCGATCCCGTCAGAAGCTCATAAAGAATCGCACCCAGTGAATAGACGTCAGCTCTGGTATCAACTTCCGACATCGACGACGAACTCCCGAGGCTCGTTTGCTCCGGGCTCATGTAGTCTGGTGTCCCCAAAACCTGTCCGACAACCGTCGGAGAAGATTGAAATAGGTCGGAATCGCTTTCAGGCCGAACAACTTTTGCCAGCCCAAAGTCAATCACCTTTGCACGAAATTTATTGCCATCGTTAGCAACCAAGATGTTCGATGGCTTCAGGTCGCGGTGGATAATACCGTTTTGGTGAGCATGTTGAATCGCCCGACAAACGGTAAGAAACAACTTCACTCGTTCCCCCACATCAAAATCTAAGACGCTCGCATGTTCGACCAGATTCGGGCCATCAGCCAGTTCCATCACGCAAAAGGGGTGCCCTTCTTCAGTCACACCAGCATCGAAAATTTGTGCAATGTTCGGATGCTTAAGGATCGCCAAAGACTGCTGTTCGTTTTTGAACCTGGCGAGCATGGATGGCGAGGTAACCCAAGCCCGAACGAACTTGATGGCAACGTCACGTTTAACAGGATCGGATTGGAACGCTTTCCAAACCGTTCCCATCCCGCCTTGGCCAAGATGCTCGACAAGCTCGAACTCTCTAATTCGCTGGCCAACATGCAAAATCAATTTTCGATCTGCAAGTTTCGATTCGGCTGGCCTCAGCCCACTTACGCTACCTTCAGATCGAGTCCGTCCAAGCTCATTTTGCAATCGCGAAGCCAACTTAGGGAATTGCTCATTGACTATTTGAGTTCCAGTGGATTCGTCCAAAGCCAGCATCACACACAATAGCTCAAAAGTGAGTTCCTCTTTGAAAGAGTCTCTTGCTTCTCCTAACTTTGGTGCTGACGGGCTAGAGAGCAACGTTTCGACAAATGTTTTGACATTCGGGAATTTTCCACCGTCCCGAAACCTTGATTCGAAATCATCACAAGCTGAATCAACTAAAAGTTCTTTTTGAAAATCACGGCTCATCAAGAAATCTCTGCCCAGATGTATGACTCATCAAATGTCTGACAAACAGCTTTAGGATTTTACTTTTGCTGCAACCCGCAGTCCCACCTGAAATCGTCGAAAGAATGATTAACTTAACTGGCTGGAAAACGGAACTTTGTAAAGCGCCTCAGAACTCCGACCCTCATTATTTCAACAATCAATAACAACCACTATATCCGACGTCTGCCGACGCAGAGGAAGGGCAGCAAGAAACAAATAGCAGCTGCTGAATTTGGCTCTGGTATCGCGGAAACTACGGCAATGAAGCCAGTCTTATCAAATTCAGAAGTGTCAAACGCCAGCCCCTTGTTTAACAACGCATCGGAAAAATCGAACGTGTAATCCCCCATAATTTGCCCCTCGAAAAGTTGAAAGGTATCCCCCAAGTTGGCATTAAATCCGGAAACGAAGTTGATATCAAGCACGCCATCTAATTCTGCTAAACCCAAAATTGATACAGAGCCGTAATCTTCGCCTCGTAAGAGGCCATGTATATCGAACTCAATGGAAGCAGCATCGCCAAGCTCGTAGTCGTTTTCGAAAACCGTAACTCCCAGATTTTGGCCGAATTCAAGAACCCCGCCCAGTTGGTCGAGACTACCTTTCACTTCATCGATATCGAGCCTGCCTGACAATTCAATTTCACCTGGGGACAAAGACAAGTCCAAAACGCTCGCTCGCAACGACCCATCAACTCCTATTTCCAGGTTTGCCCCACTGGCAACCGTAACAAACTGATCGGCGGCAAGGTAGCCGTTCTCGGCTACTTGGACAAACGTTGCTCCACCAGCCAAGAAGATCGATTCACCAGTTAGGGATGCTCCATCCAGCACCTCGACACCAATCTCGCCGGCTGTTGGAAACACGAAAGAATCAGTGTCAAAGAAAACAGTTGCTGTCACGTTGATTGCGGAGTCAGCCCCTGTGACGGTTATTCTGCTGTCGCCCACGCCTGCTTCGACGTTTAAACTATTGGCTTTGAGCTTTGAGCCTCCTGAAATTTTAATATCCGACAATTCGTTAGGAATTGGTGCCGTGATGTTACTTAAGTTCGTTTCACCAACTGAAAACGTCGCCTGAAGATCAACAATCGCATCGTTCGTGACATGAAATTTCCCGCCTCGAACCGACAATGAGCCGGGGGACGATCCAGAGTAGTTACCACTCGGATTTTCGGCAACTACCAAGGATCCACCAGACATTTCAAAGCAGGCGCTAAATCGTTCGTCGGCATTGACGTTTAAGATTTCTGTTTCAATGGTGCTGTTGGTTGCTGTAACTCTACCGTTTTCTATGTCGATTCCATCCGAATTGGACCAGTAAGAATTATTGGATAAAACCACTTCCCGTTGGCAAAAGGCCGAGAGCGATTCATCCAACGTAGACTGCCGTTCAGTGAGTCCAATCTGAGTCCAATCTGAGTCCAATCTGAGTCCAATCTGAGTCCAATCTGAGTCCAATCTGAGTCCAATCTGTGTCCAATCTGTGTCGATCGAGAATGAATTGAGCTTGCGTTCGCCGAGAGTCGACTGGTCGAATCCGTCACTTGAAATATATTGGAGTTTTCTTTCAGCGAGGTGCCGATGTTCAAGAATCCAAGGTCACCTTGGTGGTTCCGATTCCTAGCGTCGAATTTCCGCTTAAGGTGACTTCGCCTCGCCCAAAGTCTCCCCCGATATTTGAAGTTGCAAGCCACATCCTCGAACCGCTGGATAACTCCACATCACTACTCAGGCGGCCATTACTTGCGGCGATCACCGAGTTGGAAGCCGTCAGTAACGTCGCCTTGCCAGTGGAGTCGGGTGCCAAAGAAAGCGCAATGCCGCTATCAAAAATTCCGTTTTCTACATCGATCACAGTTCCGTATAGAAACGACTGCCAAGCGCTGATTCTACCGCCGTCTTTAACTCCGGTCGTGCCAAACCTTAAGAATAGAGTGTTGTTGTCGTTTGAATCATTGCTTTGAAACAGGCGAGTTTCCAGTAAGGAATTCGTGCCTGTGACGGTGATTGATGCAGGCTGTGGTGATGCAAAAGGATCGTTCAGCCAATCGAGCTCATCCACTCTCAGCCGCCCTCCGTCGTGAATGCTTATGTCACGATAAGGTTCGGCATATCTCATGTCTTGCCCGATGAGATCGACGAATTCGTCGGCTCCAATGTCTAGCGTTTGGCCGTAAGTCCAACTGTTCAAGCCCATAATTCCAAATAGGGCAAGAGACGAAAAAAGATGGCGAGTATCAAAGGGTGGCTTCATATATCAACTTGCATTAGCGAAAGACAAGGGTAGACGTTCCCTTCATTGGTCCGACAAAAAACTTGCAACCCGACAGGCCTTTCGTGAAATTGTGAAAAATTGATTCCAAATTTCGGCGTCACAAACGAGCATCTTCATGAGATCCGTATGTGCAGTGCAGAATGAAAAAGTCAACTGTCTGCAAGCTTTGACCAAATCTTCCGGATTAGATTTAGCTTTCGCTCGACAGTGCGCTCGGTTTTTCCAAGCTTTTCCGCGATCTCGACGTTGCTATATCCTGCCATGCGCCAAATGGCAACGTTCCGAATTTCATCACTGGGAAGATTGCGCAACAACCGTTGGCTTAGTTCTTCCAATTCAACAAAGACTTCCGGCGGCGGATCACGTTGCACGTAATCCTGCACATTGCCAATGCCTTGCGGCCCGAAAGCAGAACTGTCGCAAATTTTCCCGCCTCCCCGCTTTTGTGCGTGGATTTTTTCCTGTTCGTTAATAGCATCACGCGCAGCGATCAAGGTAAGCATCTGCCAAAGCTCATCACGGTTGCGAACTTTATTAAATCTTTTTTCGTGCAGACCAGTAAACAGAGCTAGAAACGCGTTGGATGCGATTTCATCAGGAGAAATAAGACGCCGGTGGCGATCGTAAATTTTCGACTTCACATAATTACACAACCGATCAAAGAAGCGTCGCCAGATTAACTCAGCTGCTGACTGATCCTGTTCACCAATATCGGTGATTGCTTTGGTGATCGATCCGGGTAAGTGATTCAAGATGGACCGTTGGCGAGAAAACGGATAATTAGACGCTGTCGCGATCTGCGACTGTCTAGCATATGTGCTATGTTAGGTGCTCGTCAAATACCTTAACTATCGAACTTGCGACTACGAAATTTTGGGAACGTTGTAGTTAGGTTTAGTATTCAAAATTCACTGGCGATAAAGTGGCAGCTTGCAACAGGAATCAGTCTAGGTGTTTATCGTTGAATATGTTTGCGTCGATGCCTTGAACTGGCAACGCACAAAGTGATTCCAAGCATGACTATCATTGCTGACGGCTCCGGCACGGCAGCCGTAGAGAAGGTCAGGCGTCCGGACGAGGACAATTCTAAATCAGAAGCTACGAATCCGAATGATCGAGCATTCGTCACGATTTCAGCAAATTGTCCAAATGCACCCCCGCGATACTCAAGAATATCAAAGCCAACTTCCGGTCCGACTAGCAACGCTTCGTCAAACCGTATTTCGAGAGTTCCATCGAGGAACACATCCTTGTCAAAGATGAACTGGTCGTATTCAAAATTGCTGTCGCGTCCGTTGCTGCGTCGAATATCCACAACTAATCGGCCTTCAGTGCCGATCTCGACCTGAGTGCCAAATTCTTGAGCTGACACACTGTTGTCGATATCCACTTTCTCTCCAACAAGAGTTATTCCGCCAGCGTTGATGCGGATTTCTTCTGTTGTGAGGTTACTTCCAATTTCGACCGCATCTCCGATGAACAGAATCCCGTCTCCGCTGACGATGGTACCCTCTTGGAAGAACGTGTTCCCGCTGATGCCAAAGTATGCGTTTCGTTCAATTTCCAAGTTGGATCCTGTATGGAATGCCATCGCCGTGCCGACAAGAGATGAGTTCACATCGAAAGCCGCAAACTCTTTGGCACGGATTGTTCCGCCAGAGTGGTTTGTGAAACGCCCCACTCTAAACTCACCCTGGTCAATGGAGAGTGTCGGCGCAAGATCGACGTAGGCGCCTGAAAATGCTTCAAGGACTCCTCGGTTGTCACCCATTAAAGAAACGACAAGGTTGCTTGGGTTTATTGAGCCGCTGCCGACGGTCACACTGCCAAAGTTGTTCATCTCTATTGAGGTAGAGCCATCGATATTGAGTGCCCCATGGTTCTCTACATGTTTGAAGCGGGAAACTTCGTTGAACGGGTCAGTTGTTTCATGTGTGTGAATCACGCCGCCACTATTGTTGATGACTGAGCACTCGAATGAACCTCCCGTGCTGTTAATCGTGCCATAGTTTTGAAATGCAGACCCTGTTTGCTCAGGAGTGGCAAAGTCATTTACACTCCCATAAAAATTGTTGATGACACCGTGGTTCTCCAGATTGCGAGCCCTGAATGTTCCGCCATCGATATCTACAACAGTCGAGCTATTAATGTGGGCCTGTCCGTCAATTTCAAATCCGCGCCCACTTTCAAGGAGGTCCGTGCGGGAAAGAATCATTGAAGGAATGGTGTCTACCAAGTCATAGTCACCGAGCAAACCGATCCGCCCTCCATAATGCTCAACTCGATCGAGTGATTCCTGCGAGATTTCATTGAGTCTGAAGACGCCAGCGTTGAGTTGCACTTTGCCGCCGTCACGGATCAGAGTTTTTCCATTCGCTGCAAACAGCCCGCCGTTGATCTCGAGCGTCCCCGTGTTGTTTACTGTCAAATCCTCTGTCTCCGCAAGTCGAGCTTTTACTCGGACCAACCCATAATTGGCGTCGATGTCGCTACGAGCACCAATGTTCAGCGAATCCATCGTCCACGCAGCTTCTCCATTGGTCGTGTCGATGAGATCAACGTCAATAATTCCAGTACCATAGGCCGCTCCAATTACGACACCCCCGGCTGGAGGATCACCCGGATCGCGACCGCCAACATAGACGTCACTATTGGTGATAACTGATCCATCAAAAATTCGTAGTCGGCCAAATCCGTTTTTTCCAACGCGAAGATCGCCCGTTTCAAAATGACTGCGATAAACATCAACCGTGCCGTTGCTATCTGTCATTTCACCGATGGTCGTTTCCGTCGAATTCCAAACGCTGTCGAATAGATTGAGTTTTCCGCTCGAACCTGACTCAACTCCTAGGTGAGCGACGCCTGTCGTCAGGAAACTGTCTTCTTCCAACAACAGGAAGCCGTTCCCTTTGTCTCCCAAGGTCAACGTCTGGAAGTCAATGTCTGTTCCGCTTGTCAACAACGTGCCTCGACCCCCAAGTTCTCCGCCGATAACTGTATGTTTCGCATCGATGGTAGAGTTCTGTCCAGCAGTAGCACTTGCAACACCAAAGTTGCCGATGGTCAGGTCGGCGGTTCGTAAAATTCCATCGGTATTGACATGAAGCTCAGCCAAACTTTTGTCCTGATTCGCAACAACGGTTTGCCCCACGTCAACCAATCCGCCGTTGATATTTAACCGAGCACCGTTGCCATCGCCGATGAAAAGATCTTTGCTACTGAATTGGCCACCGGATTCCACTGTCACATATGAATAGTATCCAGTGCCTGCGGGAGAAGGCGTGTTCGTTTTTCCAAACCATGCAGTATCGACAACCTCCATTTCACCACCATCGAAAATATGCAGGTTTGCGTAGAAAGAGTCGCCCATGGAAAGTGTATTGGTTTTTACGACGCCTTTGTCGTAAATTCTTAGCGAACCGTTTTCATTGATCGCGAAATCATCTTCGACGCTCAATGTAAATTGTCTTTTGAAAGGGTTGTTTTCGTCACCAATCGACAGGACGGTGTTTTCTCCCAGCAGGTTCGCGGATCCGGTTACATCGTGAATCGCGTCGGGCCCCGTTAAGGTCATGGAGTACTCATGAGTCCCGTACATTCGGACTTGCCCCCTAGATACTTGCAGACTCGCAGAACGACTGTTTAATACGTCAGAATGCCAAGGATCTGAATATCGATCCCAAGCTACACTCGTGCCGTGGTCTTTGTCAAAGAAGAGATGATCTGCGTCAGCAAGCCCGAGAGGCGAATCATTGGTGCCTTCGATCTGCCAATTCAAGCCTCGGTGGAAACCGTCAAATGGTGCTTGCGGATAGTTCCAAAATAAATTTCGCCCTTGTGCATGTACTGCCATTGGTGTCGCCACGAACAGTGACAAGACAACAAGGATGACTTTCGAATGGGCATGCATGGGAGGGCTCTCGCGGTAGTTCAAACGGGCAGATTGCGGCTAATACAACTCGCACAATCGGTTAAGTCCGGAACTCCTGAACGTGCCCGTCAACAAAAAACACATTTTCGGGATATAAAACTTGGTTTAGATCACCATTGCAAAGATTCGAGCGTCTAAGCGACCGTAAGTCCTTGTTGTGCTCTTCGTCGAGCGGCCAAGATGAGTTTCGTTCGGCCAACCTGATGCAACTAAAGCTGTGAGAGAAGCTTGCGGAGCTTCTCAAGCTCAGACGGATTAAATTGTGAAGCTTCTTCATTCGCTGCTTTAGAATCGAGGTTGCGAATTTCCAGCGACGCTGATTGAACGCTCTTTACAGCCCCGTAGAATTTTTCAGTTGTCGCGAAATCGGAATGCCGGAGAATGAGTTTGAGAGTTTCGGCAGAGACGCCTTGGTTGATGAGACGCTGGGCACAGCCGCGGCGGATATCATGGGCCGAAGCATATTTCAGACGCTTGCGAAGCTCGTCGTCTTTTTCTTGAACAACGACATCGGCCTTTTGACCGATCAGGCCAAGAACGCGGCCGACACGCTCTTTCGTCAATCGCTGTACTTCGCTGATTTGGCTCTCTGCTTTCAACCGACTTGGATCTGCCAGCCATTTTCGTACTGCCGTTTCACTCACGCCGAACTGCTCGGCGATGGCAACATTGGAAAGTCGTTTTTTGAGTTTGGCCAACTCCTTTGGCGTTGGGCGATCCCCAAAGAAGTTTTCCGAGTCGATCGGGAGGGGATTGGCAATCCAACCTGTTCTCGCATCTTCAGGAGTGGTATCGAGGAGTGTTTCCAGCTCGGGCAGCATTGGCACTTCTTGATTCTTTCGGTTCTTTTGTTTTGACGGAATCGCGATCGTGGGATGCTCGCGGCGGTCGTCGGGCCACAGAGGGTGGATTTGCGATTTGTCATCCCATGAGAAATTCATAACGTCGCCAACTCGAAATGCGGTAGTCCAGATGATCTGTAGTACTCGACGCCAAGAACCGGTTGCGTTTTCGCCGACAACTTTGGGAACCGCTTTGAGCATCGCCTCGAATTCAGCCTCGGTAATTGGGCGGCCTTTCATTGGATTGTCGACTTCGAGCTTTTCGAGATAGGGGACTTTGTCGATCCATTCATGACGTGCGCAATAGCGAACAAACGCCATAATGACGCCCATCGAGGAATTAACCGTCATCGGTGAACGCCAGTCGTAGCGACATTCGTCGCCGGCAAGCAATCGGTCTTGTAGATACTCCAGTGAGCCAAGGGTACAACATTCTTTGATTGAACCAGTACCGACCAGACCTTGGTCTTCGCGTCTTCCCGTCAGGATTCTCTCGGCAATATTCAGGCGTGAAGTTGTGTCAGCAAAGGACGAGTCACGCACCCGGGTCTTCTTGTAAGCAAGATACTGATCTTTGCACTCGTCCCATGACCGCGAATATTCTGACGCTTGCTCTTGGTGCATTCCACCTGCAAGAACACGACCAACACCGTGTCTCGTGAGATCCTGCTCTGCGGTTATCAAACCGCCAGACGCAATGTATTCGCCGCTGATTAAGCGATTCGTGCATTCTTTCTGCATTCTTCTAGCCTCACGGCGATCGCGCGTTCCGGTGCTTCTTCGAACTCGCTTGCCCTGAATAGGACAATAAAACTGCAAGACGAATCCGCGATCGGAATCACGCAAAGGCCGATTTGGGTACAACTTTACGTTGCCAATTTCTGGAGAACGAGCCATGAAGCTACTGTGCCTGAACCTGCTTGGTTTGCGCAAACTTTTTCAGGTAGTTCATGATCGCTTCGCCGGTTACCCAACGCGTGTGACCCACGTTGGTGTAGGGAAGTCCTTCATCAAGCATCTTGTCCCAAAAACGCTGGGACACGCCGAGACGATCGAGCACGCAACGTTTGCTGTATGCTTCATCGATTCGGATGACACCTCCTTCGTTTCGCCGGCTCATTTCGCACCTCCCTGAGCATCAGCAGTAGATTGGCTGCCAGTGGCTCGAAAAGTGCGTTCTGCGATGCCATGCCAGTCTCGAGCCACTGCCACGTCCAGTTCCATGCTGGCTACATGATTGAACGCGATTCGCAGCACCTCGATCGCAATAGGGATGTCTGACAAGTTGAAGGTCGAGCTGAATCGAGATTCACCATCGACCGAGTACCGCTTTTGCAAACTGACGCAACGAAACTCGCGTTCCGGGACATCGCTGTCTGGTACCGAATTCACGAATACACTGGCACTAATTGAACCAAGTCGAAAGACTCGCTCCGGTTGATTTGATTTCATTTTTAGATCCTTGTTGGTTTTGAATTGAGATAACTTGTCGATGCAAAACACCGACGAGCAATCGCCTAGGCCTGACTGCTTTCGGGCTCAGAACTGGCTTGCCCACTGTGAAGCGAGCGAACCTTGTAAGCCGTTTGCAGGCACTTCCAACAAAGTGATCCCTGTTTGATGAATCCGTCTGAAAATGTGACCGTCACGCATTCACGCTCTTTTTCGCACCAGCAACAATTTGCTTGTTCATGACGCTTTGACAAAACAACTTTCATATTTTTCTCCTTGAGATAGAAGCCATCGCCAACATGGCGATGGCGGGAAAGAAATGAACGCCCGGAGAAAAGGCGTTCAGGAGTGGCAGTCGAAAAGACTGCGGGTTGTATGATGAAGGCGTAAGGTCAAAAGACTCAAACGCGTTCGCTCATGGCGATCATCAATGACAGTTGCGGCTGTCATCAAGATCAAAAAGGTTTGGCTTTGGTCATTTCGTGTGTCAGTGGCTCAAATCCGCCGAACGGTGTACCGTCATTCGAACCAAAAAACTGCATGGTTCTCTCGAGAAAGTACCACCTGCCCGAATCGAACAGATAAATGAACTCGCAACCCGCTTCGCTTGCGTGAACGACAAGGTCATTCAACTCAATGAAAGGAGTCGGTTTCCCACAGTGAAGTTCACCACGATCACGACCGTAGTAGGTTGTTTGTTCTTCGGTTCGTTTGTTGAAGTCGTGCTTTCTGCCGACACATCTACCAAGGGTAGAGATGTCGCCAAGAGAAATTAGCTTTTTGACTTTAGACGCTTCCGAGTAATAGTGCCGGAGAATTGCTCCGTTGTATTCAGGGTAGCCGTCGTAGTGACAGTAGACTCCTTCGAATGAAGATTTAAGTGAACGAGCAATAAATGAACGTGTTGCCATAGGTTAGGGGTGAAAGAAATTAAAAAATCGCCGAAGCGAACGGCCCGCAACGCCTATCGAACTCAGCCGCAACTGAGCCAACAAACGTGTTGGGTGTATTGAGAACCGCTCCAACCAAGTCGGGCGGATTTTGTTTAGAGATACAAGGGCGGAGCGCCCTTGTTGGAGATGTTGAACAAAGTTCAACGAATTCACGTTTGACGTGACAAGGACTGCCAGAGGCGTCTCGTGTCAACACACAACGTGCCGCTTCAAAGAAGCGACGGAGCCATCAGGGTGGCCCCATGGTTTCTTCCGATTACTCGGAGTCTTTTTTCGTTTCGCGTTGCAAAATTGCAATCCACGATTTCTTGGTCAAAACCTCGACAACGGGTAAGTCATCACGACTAAAAACACTGGTCGATTTGAATTGATCGCCATCTTTGTAAGTGCGAGCGATGCTCACCTTATGAAAAACAGCGCCGCTATCGGACTTGTTTTCAAAAATACTGGCTGTGATGCCGCGTAGTTGAAAGCGTTCTACAGGTTGGTTAGTTTCCTTTTTGGCCATAAAAAATTGGGGTAAAAAATAGTTCCACTGGAAAACGCGCTACTTCTGCCCTGACGGAAGTAGGGAAGTCGTTTTCACTTCGGTGGTCGGTGTAGCGCCACGTTTAACCATCGGCACCATTTCAGTGTGATGGCAACAGGCGAAAATTGATTCAAACAGAACGTTGTCTGGCGTGGCTTCATCGAAAGAGACGAACCGAAATGCTTTTTGAACTTCGTGACCGTCATTCTTTTTGGCGAATGCGCGGCAAAGCTGATCGCGACGCTTTGCAGATGGAGCAACGAACAAAATATAGAAATGGCCCACATTCGTCTCGGGAAAGTGCTGTCGGTGTCCCTGTTGCTCCCAGAGTTGTTGGTAGCCGGGGCTCTTGCGAGCCGCGACACGGTCATGAAAAAATGTGTCCCGGTCTTGCTCAAGATAGAAGATGGCTTTTTGTTCCTTGAATTCAAGAACGTATGCTGCATCAGGAATACAAACAACGTTGCCGAATTTGGTGCGCAGGAATCTTCGCGGCTTGTCGGCCTCATCAAGATTCAACGCCTCATCTTCATTGACCCATTTGTCGATGCGAATCTTTTCCGAAGTCGCTTCAACGGCGGCGTGCATCAACCGCTGCGTCTCGGAAACGGCAGTGTAATGCTGTAAGTGCTGTGGCTGCGAAGGTTCTACTGGCTTTCGGAGGATCGAATCGTCATCGAAATGTCCGGCCAGCAGTTCAAGCCCGGTACGGGTGAGATGAAAGACTGGACTGTTCGAGCCGTCCTTTGGATTCACAACTTGAAGATTGCGTTTGCGTACATAACCGGCTTGCCGTAATCCAGTCAGGCGTCGGCGCGTAACGCGTCCGGTTGAATCAGTCGTGAAGCACATCTCGCGAAGCTGACGAGACGTAAGCATGAAATATTGAGAGAGCAGCGAAAGTGCTTTTATATCTCGTTCTTGAAGAATCATCGTTGGGCTTTCTGGGCGAACATTTTCCAGACAGATCATCCGCATCTGTCTTAAAGAGAGAGAGCGACGGAACGTCGCTCCTCTGGAGTCAGTCCAAGCAGGACTGTTGTTCAACTAGTGAAAACGTCAGGTACACCATTACTGGTTCCGCAGACGAGTTCGCCCAGTTTCCTCAAAATTGATTGACAAAGCAATCAACCTTGTGGCATTCTTCCATCATCGGAGAAACAGCAATAGCTGTCCAGCTCCAATCGCCAAAAAAGAGCCCAGTAGGCTCAATTCAAGTCCAATTCCTGGCAGGGAACTGGGCTTTCCTTTTGTCCTCGTTCTAGTCGACCATGTGACCAGTTTCGAGTACCGAGAAAACAATCTTCTCATGGGGATATGGGGGAAGAAAACAAATAGAGCTTTCGCTCATTTACGATTAGAAAAACTAGCGATCGGAATGTCAAGTAAATTTTGGAGGGCAGGCATTTGCCGAGCGTAGCGAAGGTTTTTCGAGTGAGGGCTCGAGGCCCGAAAGCGAAATGGGTGCAGGGGCTGTGCGTACGATTGGCCGAGGACGGGAGTGGAAACGAACCGACGAAAGCCAGCGGGAGCCAGCCCTTGCCCAAAGGGATTAGCGTAGCGTCAGACATCCGCGAACTTGAGAGCGGGGTTGGCTGGAATCCCTTTGGGCAAGGGGTTGCGGAGCACGCCCCTTGCACCCTAAATGCCTGCCAGAGTGGGACTTCCGTCATAGCGCCCATTGACCGGGGTTGGACACGCATTGGTCGGTCTCTCGGTCACCCAACGGACAGTTTACTGGCACCATCAAAACAGGATTATGCAACAGAAGTTTTCTTGCGCAAGTTTCAGTAGTGCGCTAGTATAAAAGCGTGTTAGGCAAAGAACGATTCACCGGCATCTCAAACGACTTCCTCAGTCAATATGCTGCTCACAGCAAAGTTGGCAAGCTTGCCAGACAACAAGATGCGAACGAAATGCTCGCGGCCATGCAGCAAATTGAAAAAGAAGTGCAAGAGCGAGAGCGAATCAATGCCGAATGCCGCGACCGCATCGACAATATGATGGCCGAACACCAGTTGAACATGGACTACTTGTTCACTTTTGGTATCCGTTGCGAACACCGTGATGAACTGATGACAATTCTTCAAGAAAACTCTCAGCACGGCGGGATGACACTGCTAGAAGCAACCGCGTTAGCGAATGCGCGAGCACGGCACGAAGAAATTGCCATGCCCGATCCAGGCTACAACGTAAACGGCCTATGAGGATCTGATTCCTTGGCTTGAGGCTTTCCAGCACTTAGTTTAGGCAAAGCGCCGTCAACGATCTGCTGCAAACAGAGCTCATGCTCACGGCGAGCATCTTCCATCTTCATGAAGAAGTCGCTAGCAAAGTTTTTTTCAAGTAGCCGCTCGACCTTCTCCCGCACTTCGGGAGTGTCGGGAACGCGAAGGTGATCGATTTTCACAGGTTTAATATCGGCGCTGCCGGGCGTTTGAAGCATGGCTTCTCCAGCTTTCAAAGAACGCAAGCGTTTGCCCCATCGGAGCGAATGTTCTTCAAACGATCGATAAGTAACATTTGAAACTTCATCGAACGTAACATGGTTCGGAGTCAGGTGTTCACTTTCTCCAGAAGTGCGCCCAGCCGTTCGCCCCATTGATTCCCCACTGCCACGATTCTCACTACTGCCACTTCCGCGACTGGTAGACGCGGGAGAAGATTCTCCGAAGGGATACACCGAATTTTGACTGCTATTGTTCGCTTGTCCGGAACTCTTGCTTTCGCTCGCGCTATCGCTGGTTGACTCGGACCAACTTCGCAAGATCTCTTTTTTGTACCCGTCGATGAGCTGGCGTTTAGAAGTTCGTTTGTCTTTGATTTCCATGTCGTTGAATGTCATCTTGGCAATTTCATCTGCGATGATGTCGGCGTCCTTTTGGTAACTAGCGAAAGCCAAACGTGTTCTGGCTTGCCAGATCATTTGCTCAAGATCAACGTCTTCTCTCTCGAGCTGTGCAAACGACTGATGGGCCAAGATAAGTCGCAAGCCCATTTGACGAACTGTTGGCAAGGCATCTTCGATATCTCCGCTGACATACCGCTGGAATTCGTCGAGAAAAATATAAGTCGGCTCAACAACTGAACGCCCCTCAGTTACTGCAAGGCGGCTTGCGGTTTCAAAAATCTCGTTCAGCATCAGAGCACCAACCGTGTCACTGATAAATCCCGGCACGTTACCTTGCTTGGCGAGATTGACAATGACAATTTTCCGCTCGCGAATCATGCGTTCGCAGTCAAAGCGATTTTGCTGGACGCCAAACATCATCCTTAAATTGGGACTCTCAAAAAAAGGATCAAGTCGGTTTCTCGTAGACTCAAGAATCCGGACAGCCTCGCCACCCTTCGCATGCAGTATTTGCTGCCATTGATTTCCAATTTCGCCTGGAATTCGATTGATGATCGCTTTGTGGTAGTCCGATCCCGGGTGGAGTAGAAATCTGCAAATAGATATGGGAAAGCCAACTTGAGCAGCCGCGCAGAATGCTTTGTACGTCCATTGAAGCAGCCGAGGTTGCTGTGCGACATCTTGGGCTTCCCAAGCTCGAAGCACTAAGTCAACCGCACGCATCGTTTGGTAGTACCGGTTGGCTTCGGTGGTGTAGTGCAGAGGGTTGAACGGCGTGACAACATCCTCGCGGGCGGGCTCAATATAAAGCAAGCGTTCTCGGGCGCTGTTCGTTACATATCGCTCATAAGCCATTATCTTGAGCAAATCCCTCGACAAATTCCCCATGGGATCAATTACGAAAATGCAAGATTTGTCATCACCAACTCCCGACATCAATTGACGCAAAATTGCGTGGATTGCTGTCGTCTTGCCTGCCCCAGTTGCACCAACCAAGTGCATGTGAGTTCGCAGCAAATCATCATCGATAGAGATTCGCTCGGACGAATCTGAGTTTTTGCCTAGTCGGATTCTCATTCGTCACCCAAAAAATCCATCATTGCTTGATCCTCGCGAACGTTGATATCAACAAGCGTCGCCTCGAGAACTTCCGTCGACAAGCCAGCCTCTTTAGCGTCAGCGCGTTGCTTGTCGAAAAACGCTTTCAATTCTACGCGTGACCGCGGCTTTTTCGGTTTGCCATCATCGAGAAACCCATGAATCATTGCTTCTAGCTCTTGACCACGACGCTCAATCACTTCGATTGAAAGCTCATCATCAAGATACTCTTCAAAGTAATGTTTCAATTTCTCTTGCGGGAATTTGTCGCGAATCTTGTATTCGTGTTGGTCGTATAAGAGTTGGCATTTGAAACGGGTTCTTTCTGCGCGAATCTTAGCATCCTCCAAAGCGGCTTCTTGCTCTTTTTCCGCACGCCGTCTCTCGTCAGCTTGAGCCGCCGCTTGCGCTGCATCCTGCTGCCTTTGCAACGCAGCAGCCTGTTCACGCCGCTCCGCTTCTTCGGCTTCTGCAGCTTCTCGTGTTCTCCGCCTTTTTGCTGTAGCTGCTCGGTCTGCCCACGATAGAGGGAACAGCACCAGCCTTCCAACCCACTCTGCAAATGACATTTTTTCGGCTTCGTCTGCCATTAAAACGCCTCCTCAATCAACCGTAACACAGCCGAACGCCGGTCAATTAGCCAACAACTAAAAGCTCCGACCGCCCAAGCAACGGCTCCCAAAATGAGCGGTGTTTCTCCTTCTTGATATTTAGGATCCAGCAGCCAAGGTGAGAGAAGCACCAAACCAGTTGTCATTTGTCCAGTGAATGTAAATAGATCTTTCATGCAGTCAAATTTTTGAATTCGAGCGGTTAAACTTTCCGTTAAATGCTGCCAACATCCGGGCAACCTCAACGTGGTTGTCGACTTGTTACAGGTTTCTCCAGCTCCAGTCTCTCTTATCAACAATGAGGCAGACCAGCCATCCAACGGGGAAACTAAGAGGGTGTTTTAAAATTATTTTTCCAGCCTGTTTAGCATGAATTGAATCATTGCGATTCGTATGACAGTTTCGCTGTTTTGAGTCAGTCTTTCATAGTCCTTTGAGAGCCTTCTGAATTTTCCAAGCCATGCGAAAGTCCGTTCAACGATCCATCGCTTGGGTAAGACAACGAACCCTTCGGCTTCGACCGGACGCTTAACGGTTTGCAAGATGACACGATACCATTGCTTCAGGAACTCCGGCAAATCAGCCCGCCCGTAAATCGAGTCCGCGAAGATGACTCGAAGCCGACGAAACTTCTGTCTGATGTTTTCAAGAACAAGATGTGCACCTTCGTAGTCTTGTAGATCGGCCGAGTGGACAACAACGACCATCACAAGCCCCAACGTATCCACCAGGATGTGACGCTTTCGTCCGGTAATTCGTTTCGCCGCGTCATACCCGCGTAATTCTCCTCCTTCAGCACTGCGAATGCTTTGCGAATCAATGATGGCTGCTGTTGGCGTTGGCTTCCTGCCTTCTTTGCGGCGTACCTTTTCGCGAAGACGATCGTGAATGCGTTGCCATGTCCCATCAATACGCCAAGCTCGATAAACTCCATAAACCGTGTTCCAATTCGGAAAGCAGTCCGGAAGCAACCGCCACTGGCAGCCCGTTCGACACCAATACAATATCGCATCGACAATTTGACGCCGATCGATTCGTTTGCGGCCGCGAAGTTTTGCTGGCGGAATCAGACGACGAAGCAATCGCCATTGATCATCACTGAGACTGCTGGGATACTCAATACTCATCGCTACGGCTCCTTCCGTTTACGGTTTAAATGCAAACGGGGCTGTAGCGATTTTTTCAACTCAGAGCAATTTCAAAACACCTTCTAAGAAAAAAAGAAAACAGCAATGTGTCAAAGCATTCTTTCGCTGTTTGCTGCCGGTCAACGCTTAAGAATATGCATGATGCAACGAGGATCGTTCCGACAGTAATGTTTCCGACTATCCAAAATATCCATCTCATTACTTGATTTCTAATCCAGTTCTGTGCAATCATTTACCAGACATAACGTCCTTTAAGTCGGGCATTCCAAAACGAGAAAATGAAACGCAAGAATCAACTTTCTACCATTGGCTTTTCATCCCGACAGGTTCAGCATTTTAATCAAAAGTTGAGCCGTTTGCCAAACTTGATTTTGAAAAGTGATCAAGCCACACGACGACGATTCGTCCAGTTCTTTGCGGCAAATATCCGAAATGCGAATACACGGGCTGCATACCTGCGTGCCGTTCGACTGTTTTGTGACTGGTGCGACGCTCACTCTGTGACAATCGAACTTGTCGAGCCGACCATGATCGCGTTGTACGTTGAAGAATTGCTGACCGCGTACAGCAAGCCGACAGTCAAGCAGCACTTGGCTGCCATTCGGATGCTGTTCGACTTCTTCGTGACTGGCGGGATTCTCCAAACAAATCCCGCCGCTGCCGTTAAAGGCCCAAAACATGTGGTCGTCAAAGGCAAGACGCCTGTGCTGCAGCCAGCTGATGCTCGGCAGCTGCTCGATTCAATTCCGACCGATAAAATATCCGGACTCCGAGACCGAGCATTGATTTCGCTGATGCTTTTTACGTTCGCACGCGTCGGAGCCGCGGTTGCGGTGAATGTTGACGACGTCTACCAAAACGGTCGACGATGGTGGGTTCGCCTCAAAGAAAAAGGAGGCAGGCAACATGAAATGCCACTGAATCACAAAGCGGAACAAGCAATCCTCGAATACTTGGACGCTGGCTATCTGCACGGCCAAGCCGGGACTCCCCTGTTTCGAACGCTCGACCGGCGTCGTAATCTGACCGAGAACCGTCTTTATCGGCAGGATGCTTGGGCGATGGTGAAACGCAGAGCTCGAGCTGCGGGTCTCGGCGATCGGTTTTCCAATCACACGTTCAGAGCGACAGGCATCACCGCCTACATGATGGCTGGCGGCACACTGGAAAAGGCGCAACAAATGGCGGCTCATGCCTCCAGTCGCACGACGAACATGTACAACCGATCCAATGATGCCGTGACGCTTGATGAAGTTGAACGGATTCTAATTTAGACGATGTAACTTGCGGGCAAGTCCCCGTTTCGCTTTCGAGCGTAATGCGAATCGTTGACGCCCTCCGGTTTTTCATTTCTTGGTGGGGTCAGTGCCGTCAAATCTGGAAGGTTGTGCGGGTAGGCCAAGAGCTGGTTCAACAACTCAAAGTCATGCGTTTGTGCAAGCTCGACGATCTGCATCCAAAGCAAACGCCAGCGGATCATATTTGGCGAATTCAGGGCAACCACAGCAATAATCAATCGAGCGTTTCGGCTTAGCCCAACCAGCATTCCGTTTTCCAAAAGTGCGATGTTATTTGCCGTGCAACACTCAAACGGATCGTTGACGGACGTGCTTCCTTTTCGCAGATTGCATTCATGGCAAGCGTATACAAGGTTGCTGTACGACAATCGTTTGTCAGGAGCGACCATTGAGGACACGAAATGCTCAATGTCAAAGCCCTCTTTTGCCGTTCCCCAGCTTTCGCGTTTCAAGCAATAGACGCAGCGAAAATCGAATTCGTCTCTCAGCCACGGACGAAACGACTGGACGTCTTTGTATCCCGATGGCCCGTGCTTTCGTTCGCGAGGGCTGTTCGGATAAACGAAGGCAATGGAACTACTCTTGGCCATTCGCTTCGTTTGCTTTGGCTAGAAGTTGCTCAAGCAACTGAGTTGGTATTTCGATGTCGGGCGATGACACATGGTCGAAATATCGCTCTGCTCGCTTCTGAAGCGAATGAAGTTCAACCTTCTCTTCGACATTCAATTCGCCAGTAACGTCCTTCTCGATCAAGTGAACCCGACGGGCGTTCAATTCATCCGTCCACTCTGGCTCACCATCGCGAGGAATTTCATGCTCGACAAACCGAGATACAACCAGTTGCATTAAATGCACGGCATCCTGTCCGGTCGCCTTCGCGTACTCGAACAGTCGGGTCTCGATTTCCGGTGATAGATTTAGGTCGTGTGACATGCTTATATTTTAACACTCTCCGGTTGTTTTGGCCAGAAAAAAGCCTTGCACACTGGCAAGGCTTAGTCGCTATTGGCTCGTCAAAGCTTGATTGGACTTTGAAAGAACCTCGTTTGCCACCGCGATCGCGACAGCTCGGTTCGATTGTTCATGCGAAAGCTCCAGCAATTGGCCGCCGCCCGCAACATGAACTGTTGGCGGGTAGCCACCTGCTCGCAACCAATTCAATACGGCTTGAGCAGCATCACTTGCGATTAGGAACTCGTCTTCTGCAAAGGAAGCCAACATGAGGCTAAACGCTGCGTCTGGATCCATCGTCTCCTCCTATTGGTGCATGTCGTTTGGATCGAGCCCAAGCGATTTGCATTGCATGGTGAAGTAATATTTGACACAGCCGTCGCCAAAGAAATCGGTTTCGACTTCGTAGTCGTTATTGCACTCTGTACAGCAAACCCAAAGGCAAGCGTCATCAAAGTGTGTGATCTCAAGCTGTCCTTCGCACTCGCGACAACAGCCATCTTCAAGATCAACCAGCATTGGCCTCTCCCGCTTGAAATGAACGAACCGCATTTGCGGGAACGCCCGAAGTAGACGTTCTGGTTCACACTGCCATCTGGCAAATATCCGCGCAAGTTTTTGTTGCAGATTTCGAGTTGCTCCGGCAAGCTTGGATCCGATGCCAAACAAACCGAGCGACATCAACGGACTGCCGGATCGCGAACTTTTGGCGACGCTGCTGCGTTCAGACCAAAAAGCGGACGACATTTTGCAAGACATGTCAATCGACGAGCTGATTCACGCTCACCGCAATGAGCTTCAGCTAACTCCCAAAGCATACGAACGACTACAGGCAAGTATTGAGCTTGGACGCCGTATCCATGAAGCTCGAGCCGAGTATCGAGCAATCACCAAGATAAGCAGCTCGTCTGACGCCATCGAATTTTGCCAAGTGAAGTTTTCTCGGCTTATTATGGATGCAGTTCAGGAAGAGTTTCACATTGTCACTTTGGATACAAAGAACCAGATTCTCCGCGGCCACCAAATCACCATTGGAACTCTAGATGCGTCGCTTGTTCACCCTCGTGAAGTCTTTCGCCCCGCGATAAAGGACGCTGCTTCATCCATCCTTCTCGTCCACAACCATCCATCAGGGGATTCGACTCCTAGCCGCGAAGATTTTCAAGTAACTGATCGTCTTACCGAGGTCGGCAGAACAATAGGCATCGATGTGCTCGACCATATAGTTCTTGGCCGCAAGGAATGCGTCAGCATTCGAGAGCGACGTTGAGTTGCCACGATTTCCCGTCAAAGAAAACAAACTCGACAATCTGCTCGCGCTCGCATTGCCTTTGCGCTAACGTGAAATCAGTTCTTTTCTACTTCTGGTTTCATTTGGAGCATTGTCATGGCCAATGGCACACTCATTAACCACTGCGGTGCCCGTCTGGTCACCAAAGGTGACTTGGAGCGGATTCCAGCTCCCCCGCCTACTGACTCATGGTTTCCGATTCGTCATTTTGACGTTTTGGAAGCTGTTGAAGAAACGATTCAAGAGGCAAGTTTTGAAATCAAAGCTTGCCGTTTCGCCATTTCAAAACAGAATTGTCGATTCTTTGGAGTTCTGGATCTTAAGTCTGAGCTTGCTGATGGCGTCTCGCTTTCAGTCGGAATCCGAAACTCAAACGACAAGACGTTTCCAATCGGTTTCTGTATAGGCAACCGTACGTTCGTTTGTGACAACCTCGCTTTCAGCAGCGAAGTCATCATTAGCAAGCGGCACACTCGGTTTGGAGAGAGTCGTTTTCGCGAAGGCATTGCTGAAGCAATTGGGCAGTTGTCCAGCTATCAACATCTTGAGGCAAAACGGATCGAACTGTTGCAACACTTGCCGCTGTCCGAAACGAAAGCCGAATCCCTGATGCTACAAGCTTGGGACAAAAAGCTGATTGGTTCCCGCAAGCTTCGTCCGCTCTTGGACGAATGGCGAAATCCTTCATTTGAGGAGTTCGAACCGCGAAATGGCTGGTCGATGTTGTCGGCCTTTACTCACGTCGCAAAAGACCGCCAGCGTCGATATCCGCATCGCGCGGCTTACGAAGTCATGCAGTTCCAGAACCTTCTGGCTGCTTAATCCGAACCGATCGTCGGTTCATATCACTACCCAACACAGGAGTAAACCATGAGTTCAGAGTCAAAACCCAAGCTCACGCTAAATCTGCCTTGCCCCGGCGGCGGTCAGATCCAAGCAGCGGTTTGGGAAAACGAACAGTCCAAGGACGGTGAGACCTTCACCAGCCATGGCGTTACCATTCAGCGTCGTTACTATGATGACGAAGACAAAAAATGGAAATCAGCAAAAGGCTTCAAAGACATCGACTTGCTTACCTTGGCCTTCGCGGCCCAGGAACTGTACCGACAGATTCAGGGGCAGAAGCAGAAATGAAGCCAAAACGGAAAGGAATCCAACCCAGTTCACAACTGGGTTTTTAATTCTTGTCGTCATCTGCGATTCGAACTATCTCGAACCCGCAACTGCGAAGGACTTCAAAGCACTTAGTCTTTTCCCCCGCTCGAAATTTGGTCGCTGGTAATGAGCCAGTTTTTGCTTTGATTGCTAAGGCAAGGATCACTGGCGGTGGATATCTCGCATCTTCATGAGCCAACTCGTAAGTGTGGGATTTTTTGAAGCCTGTTGGAAATCCGTCCGCCAAGAATTCTTTGATCCCCTTTAAGACTTCTGCTCGAGAAATATCATCTGGAATTACGCTGTCGTCCCGGTAGTTTTCCACGTAAATCGCCCTTCCAATATGCCTTACGAGCCCCATACGAAGAACTCCAACTTCATTAAATCCTAAACGGCATCATGTTACTATGGCTCGCCAGTTTCATTGAACGAGCTGAAAACAGGTTTGCTCGATTGTTTTGAAAGAATTCAATACAATCCTAGATGTAACCGGCGGTGAAATAGTCAGCCGAATGTCGATACACTTTTTTAAATGCAATTTCGTGAAAAGCAAGCTTCCAACTAGGTCATCCCGATATCGTATCGGAAAAGAAATTGGAGGGGCAATCTATCTTCATCGCGACTACGAAGACGAGCTTGGAGAAGCGATTGTGCAGGCCAAGCTACACTTAAACGATGAAGTCGATTACACGATCGTAAAACTCAATTTGAAAACGAAGGCCATTTCATTCATTTGCTGCGACGACTTTGATATTGAAGACGAGCCTGAAGTTGGCGATTCAATCATTGTTCATCCCGATGGCCAAACAAGACGGCGAAGCAAAGCCAAGGATCCGGAAATCTATCATCATAAGTGGATGTTTGTGGCTGACGATTACAAAGGATTTGATGTTGAACGTAGTCGCATGAGATCCTTGAGGTGGATCAATTTGAAGGGATTGAATAAACGAAAGATTGGAAAGAAAAGCTATTGGGTCGAGAACGTCCTGCCACGACTAAATGGCCAGCCTCGTGATGAAGTTTCCGAACCAAGGGAGTCCTGGGGCGAGCAGTTATCCGAATGTGATAAAGCAGCCAAACCAATGACTGAAGTTCCGCGTCACAAGACTGCGATTAAACGAGGGAGCTATTCTAAACCTGTAAAGTGTCTGTTGCGTGATGGACTTCTATCGGATTCAAAGGTCTTCTTCGATTACGGCTGTGGCCATGGCCGCGACTTGGACCTCTTGGCCGACATCGACATTTCTTGCCAAGGCTGGGATCCCGCGTTTCGCCCAACCGCCCCTAAGAATGAGGCGGCGGTTGTCAACATCGGATACGTCATCAACGTAATCGAGGATCCTAACGAGCGAGCTGACGCCGTGAGAAGTGCTTGGGCTCTCGCGAAAGAGGTGCTTTGTGTAGCGGCTCAAATTGAATTCGCAGCGCCAGAAAAGGAGCAACAAGTTTTTGGCGACGGCTACCTGACATCACGCGGTACATTTCAAAAGTACTACAACCAGCATGAGCTCCGTGAATATTTGCAAGACGTTGTTGGTACTGATGCAATTTCTGCAGCGCCCGGAATCTTTTATTTGTTCAAATGTGAGGAAGCCAAACAACAGTTCTTTGCGACGCGATTCAAGCGTCGATACACCGTTCCACGTCAAAGAATCTCTGAAGTCCTCTTTGATCAGAATCGGGATTTGCTCGACCCGTTCATGGAGCGACTAACTGAGCTTGGTCGTGTGCCGGCCGCCAGTGAGTATGCAGCATCAAATGCGATCATTGAGAAATTCGGATCGTTGAAGCGGGCATTCAAATTGATTCAGAAGGTCACTGATGAATCGCCGTGGGAGGAGATTGCCCAAAAGCGTTGCGAAGACTTGCTTGTTTATCTTGCGTTGGCTCGTTTTAGAAAACGACCACCCTTGTCGAAACTTCCGCCAACGGTTCAGAAAGACATCAAGGTTTTTCTGGGCGGCTACAAAGTTGCATGTGGTCGGGCCGACACGTTACTTTTCCGTGCTGGCGATCCGGATGCAATCGACCAGGCATGTCAACGATCAAACGTTGGTCAGCTTGTCGACAATGCCCTGATTTTTCACAAGAGTTGCTTGGATAGCCTTGAGCCGCTGCTTCGGATCTACGAAGGCTGTGCACGAGCTTTGGTTGGTGAATTAGACGATGCAAATGTAATTAAACTTCATCGATTTTCTGGGAAGGTCTCATACATAACGTATGACGGATTTGACAAAAACCCGCACCCTCAATTAAAGGAACGAATGAAAGTGTCGCTCCGGTCTCTGAATATTGATTGGTTTGACTATTCGACGTGGGATGATCCTTATGTCTTGCTTGAAAAATTTGAACTTGTAAATGATAATTATAAACAACGAATACTTTTTGAAAGGTTTGCGAAGTCGCTACGAAGAATCGGCATCGTTTCTAACAACAATCAACTCAAAAAATCTGAGTTGTCCATTCGGCTAAAGAACTCGCAAGTTCACCTACAAGGCCATAGATTGGTCAATTCATAGTTGCGGCGAATTCTATTCGCCATCTTCGTTCTTTGGCACGCTATCTATCACGTTGTGAAGATACGTCTCACCTGGCATTTCGGTTGCGTAGAGGTTTTTGAGAAAGCCAACATAGATCGCCATCGTCTCCTTAAATATTTTTTTCGTATCCTTCTTAGAAGGTGTTTTGAAATTGCTCTGAGTTGAAAAAATCGCTACAGCCCCGTTTGCATTTAAACCGTAAACGGAAGGAGCCGTAGCGATGAGTATTGAGTATCCCAGCAGTCTCAGTGATGATCAATGGCGATTGCTTCGTCGTCTGATTCCGCCAGCAAAACTTCGCGGCCGCAAACGAATCGATCGGCGTCAAATTGTCGATGCGATATTGTATTGGTGTCGAACGGGCTGCCAGTGGCGGTTGCTTCCGGACTGCTTTCCGAATTGGAACACGGTTTATGGAGTTTATCGAGCTTGGCGTATTGATGGGACATGGCAACGCATTCACGATCGTCTTCGCGAAAAGGTACGCCGCAAAGAAGGCAGGAAGCCAACGCCAACAGCAGCCATCATTGATTCGCAAAGCATTCGCAGTGCTGAAGGAGGAGAATTACGCGGGTATGACGCGGCGAAACGAATTACCGGACGAAAGCGTCACATCCTGGTGGATACGTTGGGGCTTGTGATGGTCGTTGTTGTCCACTCGGCCGATCTACAAGACTACGAAGGTGCACATCTTGTTCTTGAAAACATCAGACAGAAGTTTCGTCGGCTTCGAGTCATCTTCGCGGACTCGATTTACGGGCGGGCTGATTTGCCGGAGTTCCTGAAGCAATGGTATCGTGTCATCTTGCAAACCGTTAAGCGTCCGGTCGAAGCCGAAGGGTTCGTTGTCTTACCCAAGCGATGGATCGTTGAACGGACTTTCGCATGGCTTGGAAAATTCAGAAGGCTCTCAAAGGACTATGAAAGACTGACTCAAAACAGCGAAACTGTCATACGAATCGCAATGATTCAATTCATGCTAAACAGGCTGGAAAAATAATTTTAAAACACCCTCTTAGTCATCAAAGCGTCGTCTTTGAGTTTCGCATCTTCTTTTACCATGTCTCGCAACAAGTCAATTACAAGATCAGCAGCAGTAAATGGAGCAACTAACTGTGACGTATAGTCGACTGTCTCGATTGATCTGAACAGTCCATTGTTGTGAAACGTGAATTTCATGGTCGCACTCTGCTTGCCATCAAATCCCTTAAAGCGGAATTTGTATTTATAGCTGACGTTGGCTCCTTCAACTTCGCAACCGAGGTATTCAAGTGATATGGCATCTTTGTCAGCAACTGTTGGGTGCATTGCGAACATGATCTTTCTCTGCCGAGATTCGATCAATCGCCGTGCATTGGTAAGCCCAGGGGCAGAAAACCTTTGCTGGGCGCTCAAGACTGACCCGTCAATGCACATGACCAGAAGGAAAACGAAAAGACGAAATGCCCAAACTTGATTCATTGCGAACCTCTCTGAAAATCGACCGCAAAGTTATTTACTATTTTGGTTCATACAACTGATGTGTCAATCTGGGCGTCAACCGCTGGCTTCGCCGGCAATGAGGGGCGGTTCCACCGTGGTAAAGTGGTGTGCGGCGGGGGCGTCGAGGACGAGCGACCGAAGGGGAGCAAAGGCCGCGACCCGGGCGGTGTACGCCGCATTCCATGCGATAGTCGGAAGCCGCCCGGGTCGCGGACGTTAGGACGTCGACGCCCCCGCCCTCGTCGTGGGGCTTTCTTGGCTGTGCCGAGCGGTGAACAGGTTCGATTGCGTCGACCTGTTGAGTGACATGTTGGACGACCTGATCAAAGGTCATCATCCCGGTCGCCTTGTAGGTTTCGGGTGGGCTTCAAAACGACGCCATTTCGGTCGACGTTTTTTTGTTCGTGGTGAGCGAAGCGAGTTCGGTTTCGACTCGATTGCTGAGCTTTGTGGTTGCGTCTTCGGTTGTTCCGCAGCCGATGGTTCGACAGGCAGTGAGGCTGGTTCGGTAACCGCCGGGAGTGACTTCGCAAACGCGATTTCATCAAGGACTTGAGCGTGCGGCTTTTCGGTTGTTGGATTTTGCTTGGCAATGATCTGCTGCAGCATCGTGGCCGTTTGACGCTTGGCCGCCGCAGCAATCCATTCGGCTCGTTCTGAGTGAGTGGCTTTGTCCCATTCGGTCAGCAATCGGCTCTTGCGGCTCGCCCTCGCTGCTTTTCGCTGATTGATAATCCTTTCTTCCGAACGCTTCGCTGCATCTCGCATCGCATCGCGTTTGCGAGCGTCTGCAAGCTTTTGCTTTACTGCGAACGAAGCTGGCTCCGACCAATCTTCTTCGATCGCTCTCCGTAGCATCGCCGAGCGATTCTCGGGTTTACGTGCATCAATCCAGTCGAGCTGTTTTTGGGCAACTGCAACTCCCCTCTTCTCGATGAGATCGTTGGCTGTTGCGTCATCAAAACCAACTTCAATCAATTGGTTTCTGGTTTTCAAATCTGCAGCAGCAGTTTGTTGTTTAAGAATTTTATTTGAATTTGTTATTTCTATACTGGTGTCATTTTTGAACCGTTCCGCTGGTGTCATTCGTGAACCGTTGCTGGTGTCATTTTTGAACTGTTGCGCGGCTGGTGTCATTTTTGAACCGCTATCGGAATTTTTGTTTGTTTGAAGCCAGCGAATGCTGTAACTGGTTGCCGATTGTTCTGAAGGAACTGGCGAGAAAGATCCAGCTTTCTCTTTAGTGATGTAGCCTGCCGATTCTGCTCGGCGGATCGCTGCGATAAGGTTGCGGCGGTTCGACAAGTTGGTGTACCGCTGAATGAATGAACAGGAAAGCGGCGTTACCTTTCGCCTTCCGCCGAATTGAGTTTGGTAACCGACGGTGTGTCGAATCACTGCCCCGACAACTTTCACGACGGCGAGATTTTCAGCAGGGATAACGCTGTCGAAAAAAGAGTTTGGAACCGGTGTGCGGTTGCCGTCACCAGCAAAGAAGCCTTCAAAACGGTCGTAGGTTCCCGTGTACTCTCCGTTTTCGTCCCATCGCAGGGTGTACTCAGCTGACTGACTTGAACGCCCCTTGGCGTTGGCGTTTCCAATCACACAGCAATCAAGAAAACCACTTGCGACAGCAAGCTGAAGTGCCTTGCTGATCGCTCCCCTGCTGACGCCCGCCTTGGTGATAAGGTCCTGATAACTGACCTTCACCCTTTGATTGACGGGCTGCCCGTTTTCATCCAGCCAACCAAGCGTTTGTCGAAGGATGTAGGCGACAATTCGAACCATGCCACGTGAGCTGCTTTTAAGGCAGATATCGAAGAACTGATTGGGGCAGTAGACGTAGTTGGAGTTCAGTGGTTCGAAGCCACGAAAGATTTCCGCCCGCTGCTCTGCAGCGGCGTCTTGCTTTATTGACGCTTTTGATGCCTGTGGGATAACGGCATGGTGATTCATTTAGCGTTGAAAAAGTGGCTTTCGCATTTTATCCCAAAGCGATTCTCTTTTTTGTTTGGATTGCGGATCAGGTGTAGAGTCTTGATCAGAGTTGGATTGGGAGGGCTTACTTCCCTCTTCCTCGGTGCTGCTTGTGTATACCGTCACCGCTTCGTCGTTCCTGCCCGCCTGCTGTTGCCCCTTTGGCAACATGAGAATGTTTGTTTCTTTTTGTCGAGCGAGAAATTCGTCGATTTGTTTATTCTTTGCAGCAAGCTCTGTTTGCAACATCTCAATAGTTTTGCTGAGTAGTTGATAGGCCGTCTCAGAAGCTTGCGAAGTACTTTTCGTTGTGTCTGATTCACCGCTCCCCTGTTTCGCAAACTCACGATCCAGTAGCACCGTGCTAACTCGCCACGAGAACGGATGGTTTTCTGCGTGCAGGCGGGCAACCTCAGTGACGTCTGGTTGGATCAGGCCGCGATCGGAATGATCGTCGGCCTTGGTGATTTTCTCGAGGAACCGGCGGAGCGAACTGTGCGACTTGCCAGTGTGTTGTGCAGCCTCTTTGAGGCTCAAGAATTGTTCAGTCATGGGTAGGGGAGTATGAGCGTGCCCAGTGTAGCGCGGGATGGACTCGGCGCCCAGCAAAACGACTTGCCAAGCTCGCGGGCTTGTGTTGAACGTGTCTATCGCTAGCTATTGGTGGGGGGAACACAATATTTGCACGCTCAACCAACGCGGTATGGCTTGCCATGGTCGCGATCATTGGCAAGTGCGCACGTTGCAGCTCGGCAAAATGAACTCGTCAGCGTTACCGTGGCAGTGTCATTGGTGACTCGTCAGTAGCTAGCTCGTGACGCGTGAAGAGGGGAGTTTGAACTAGCACCGTGACGAGCTGATGTGAGGTTTGTTTTGGCTTGATAGAGCGGCATACTCATTTTGCAAAACGCACTGGCGTGCCAATGGCCGTGTCGATGACGCGTCTTCGACGTGAAGATGAACAAGTCAAGTGAACAAGCTCAACGACACTCGTTGCTTAACTCGGCGGGCCAGTCATTCGAAGCCGCGACCTGAGGTAGGGGAGTAGCGAAGCGAGATCGATGGAATCGTGTCTGCGAAGGGGATCCACCAGCCAGCGGGGCGGCGAGTTTTAGCCTCACACCTACCGCAGCTCATAAAATATTCCTTCTTTATTTGTGGCGCATGAAAAAAGGGGCGAATGCCCCTTAGGTGATGATCGAACATTGATTCATTTTGAAGCTGAGTAGCTCGCCGTTGGTTTTGAAGCTGATCGAATCATTGAAGTCTTCGACGTTTCGCAGCTGTCGCATACGGTCGTCAATGAAGTAGTACTTGCTTTTGTGCCGTGCGATAGGAAGCACGCGAGCTTCCCCCGGCTTTCCGCCGTGCTGTCTCGATAGCTCGATCCACTGTTTGATGTTTGCATTTGGTTCCATAGTTTTGATTGGAAAAGAAATAGAAGAGGGGAGTCGGCTTAGTACTCCGATGGCAGCAAAGCGGTGATTGCTCCACCGTCGCCATCCTCGATGAACCAGACGGTGATATCCGACTCGAGGATCTCGAACTTTTGCATGTAGTCGATGCCATTGTGAAGCTTTGCCAAACCGTGGAGTCGTGTCAGGCATTCGTAGGCCAGGCCAATGCCGATTGCTTGCTCGGCTCCGGGAGTGATCAGGAACGGCTTTCGATCGCTGGGAGTAAACCTCCAGCTAGATCGCTTGTCACTAAATTCGATTTCTTGCATTCGGTAGTGAACCAGTGCTTCATTGCCGGACGGCAGATCGAAGTGAAAGGGGATTAGCGTTTCAACGAAAATCGTTTCTGCCGCTTGAGGGTAGCCGTTATCTGGTACGGCTGAACCATTGAAAGAATTGCCCATGGGATGTGGGGAAGAAAATAAAACGCCTTCGCTTGGTGTTGCGAAGTGCAGCCCATTTCCAATGAGCCGCAAGTCGACCAGTCAAGATCGCGAGCGTGCTTTTGGCTCCCCGGTTCGATGTCGTCCCAAGGGGCGGCGTCGAACCGTTGGTTGTGCCACGCAGCGAGCTGTTCTTGACGGTTGAACCGGCGAATTAAAATGAGGCAGCACAAAGCAACCCAAACTCACCACGTGCGGGCGAAAGTTAATAGACATGACGATTGGGTACGCGATCAAAGCGTTTCCGGTCGATTAGCCTTTCCAGTGAATTTTTGAGCCCCGGCAACTTGTATGTGCTTCGTCTGTAGCACGTTTCTGCTGCTGGAGAGCTGGGCAAGAATCCTCGGTCCATGAATCAATCGTGGAGAGTGCTTACAAAAAAATTGAATTAGTGGGTCGATTAGTGGGTCGCTCGGGAGGAGGGGACTGCGCATGAAAAAACCGAGATCAGATTTGACCTCGGTTTTTGTTTGCTCAAAAAGTACACCCGGCAGGATTCGAACCTGCAACCCTCGGTTCCGAAGACCGATGCTCTATCCAGTTGAGCCACGGGTGCGTGGCATGAATAATAGCGGATTTGATTTTCTGAGGAAAGCGGCAAGAGTCTTGTTTTTTCGACAACGAACACAATCGACTTTCGAGTAGCGATCTAACCCGATCAAGACTACAGCATCCCCTGTTTCGCAAACCTTGAGTGTCGACGTTTGGGCTTGCGACGATTTAAGGGGGTGAAATCGTCCTGCAACCGGTTCTTTTCTGCATCGGAGCGGATAAACCCGCGATTTTTTTGCTTGTTGTGTTAGTATTGGAAGTGAACGCAATCGGAATTTCAGGCAGTTTCCCTTCCAGTCCCAGCATCACCGTTGCGTCCCACCCGTTGGACCAGAGCGATCGAGAGCATGTCAAATGCGTCATCGTTGATCCTCAAAACAAGGCAGACGAATGACCAAGATCACGCTTCGAGTGCTCGACGGTGCAAACCGCGGAGAGATCTACGAAGACATCTCGCTTCCGATCACCATCGGTCGTGAAGAAGGCAATTCGATTCAACTGAACGACGAACGCGTCAGCCGAGTCCATTTGCGTATTCAAATGGATCACGACGATCTTGTGCTAACGGACCTGGACAGCACAAACGGCTCACGAGTCAACAACGAAGAAATTCAGCTTAAAATTTTACGCCATGGAGACCTGATCACAGTTGGTCGCAGCACTCTCGTTTACGGATCTCGTGCGGAAATCCAGGAGCGTCTGAAAAAGTCCGGTCCGGCAACGGGTTCCAAGGCCAGCGGTTCGGGCCACGAAGACGTTCCAATCTTTGAGTCGACGCCACCAAAACTTCCCGAGCGACTTTCTCCGGGGCAGGCTGCTCAACTTTCTGAAGTCATCGACTTTCTTCATCACCACGTCCGCGAAATCGTCAGCGAAGCAGAGGTCAAACCTCGCCAGCAAACGATCGAAATCACTGCAGAAATGTGGCAGCAGATTGTGGAAGTCCAGGCTCGACTCGCTGAGTATCTCGACCGTATCGGTCAGCCGTCGAACTAACTAGCCAGGCACTGCCTGATAAATACGAGCCCGATGCGTCAGCGAGTGAGTATACGCCCAAATTTCCGACTCACTCGCTGGCGCGTGGTGCTTGTTTGCCAAACAGTGCCCAGGCTGGACCTTGGCGTTTTTGCGATCGACCTTCTCGCTGCGGTGACCAGAAATTTTTACGCAAGCGAAATCATCTTCGGGGTTCTCAATCTGCAAACGATGCAGATGGCGTTGATCTGCAGACTTGCCATCGGCCACCGATAGCGTCGAATCGATAGCTCGAAATTTGCCTTGTCAGGTTGTTTGGCTGGACTGGTACTGCAACAAAATCCATGAAATGGACACGCGCCATTTTTGCTAGGATGGCGTTACCACCTCCTACTGAAAAGTTAGCTCATGATCACGTCGCATCGATTCAGCTTGTGCTTCCTGTTGCTTGTTTTCGCCCTGCTGCCCAATGTTGCCGCGGCTGAAAAGCCAAACATTCTGTTCATCGCGATCGATGATCTGCGACCTGAGCTTGGTTGCTATGGATCGCCGATTGCTGTCACGCCGTCGATGAACAAGCTTGCGTCGCAAGGCTTGCTTTTCAATCGAGCATATTGTCAGCAGGCGATTTGCCGCCCTTCACGAGCAAGTCTGATGACGGGCACGCGGCCTGAAACGACCGGGTTGTTTCACAATTACGTTTCGCTTCGGGAACTTCAGCCCGACGTCGTAACGCTGCCGCAGCACTTTATCGCCAACGGCTACGAGGCCGCCTACAGCGGCAAGATCTTTCATCGTGGCGACGACGATCAAGGCAGGTCATGGAGTTACGCTTGTCCGAAATCGATCAAAGGCATCAAGAAACCGGTTGGGTATGCTTTGCCGGAAAACATCAAATCGCGGAATGAAAACTTCAAGAAGATGTTCGAGAAGTACGGCGAGGCCGCAAAGCGAGGGCTCGGCATTGGACCGGCGTACGAGAGTGCCGACGTGTCGGATGAGACTTACGTGGATGGTCACAACACTTTGCGTGCGATTGAAGCAATGAAGGTGTTGGCGGCGGACAAGTCAAAGCCTTTCTTTCTGGCGATGGGTTACAAGTTGCCACATCTCAATTGGGTTGCGCCCAAGAAGTATTGGGACATGTACGATCGAGCGAAAATCCCAATGGCGACGGAATCGGAAAGTCCTGATGGGGGTGCCGCGATGGGTTTGCACGCGTCGTTCGAACTGCGGGTTCGTGCCGGTATCCCGAAAGAAGGACCGCTCGACGAAGAGCTTTCGCGCACGCTGAAGCATGCTTACCTTGCGTCAGTCAGCTACGTCGATGCTCAGATCGGAATTCTGCTGGACGTACTGGAAGAGCAAGGTCTGCGCGACGATACGATCATCATCATCTGGAGCGACCATGGCTGGCATCTCGGCGACATGGGCGTGTGGGGTAAAGCGACCAATTACGAGATCGCGACCCGTGTACCGATGATGATCTGGACTCCGGACATGCAAGTTCGCGGTCAGAAAACGGACGCGTTGGTGGAACTGGTCGACATTTATCCGACACTGTGTGAACTGGCAGGAATTTCGCTGCCAAAACATCTGGAAGGCAAGAGCTTCGTTCCGCTGCTTGACGATCCGACTCAAAAATGGAAGGACGCAGCGTTCAGCCAGTATCCGAATCCGGCTTTGCGAGAGTGGGCCGCTAATCCCCTCTCGGTGGGCATGCGTGAGACATTTTTTGGTCCGCTGATCAATCAAGTCGAGAAGAAAATCATCAAACAGCAGGGTGACAAATGGAACCGTGAACTTTTCGAAGAACACCTGATGGGTTACACGATGCGAACGGATCGCTACCGCCTGGTTTCCTGGCGAGACTATCGCGATCGAGATGCGGAGCCTGTTTTTGTTGAGCTATATGATCATGAAGCCGACCCACATGAAACATCCAACGTCGCGGACAAGTATCCGGAAATCACAAACCGGCTGAGCGAACGATTGATGGCCCAGATTCGCAAATCCAAGTAACCGATCGTTGCCTCAAAACGCGAAGACTACGTCTACGCAGCCTAATTCTGCGGAGCAAGACTGCCCCTGTTCAACCACGCCAACCCAATGAAACTTAACCTAATCTTTGTCATCGTCGCACTGGCGATGCAGTCAATTCTTCTTGCGGAAGAGATCGACTTCGAGCGTGACATCATGCCGATCTTCGAAGAATCCTGCATCGATTGTCATGGCCCCGACGATGCCGAGTCCGGGTTTCGCGTTGACAGTCGCGTAGCGTTGCTAAGGGGCGGCGACTATGGCGAACCAGCGATCGTGCCAGGCGACGTCGCGAAAAGCATGTTGATCCATGTCGTGTCTTACGAGGACGAAGACTTGGCAATGCCGCCGGATGAAAAGCTGGATGACACGAAAATCGAATTGCTAAAACGTTGGGTCGTGGAAGGTGCGATCTGGCCGGGTCAAATGGACGCCGAAGTCACGCGAGAAAAGTCCAACCATTGGTCGTTCCAACCCGTAACGCGCCCCAAAGTTCCCGAAGTCGAGTCCACGTTTCCGCGGCGGAACGAGGTCGATGCCTTCCTGCAAGCCAAGCTCGAATTCAGGTCGATTTCGCCGTCAGCCGAAGCCGATCCGCGTACGCTGATTCGTCGCGCCTCGATCGTATTGACAGGCTTGCCACCGACTCCGGCAGAAGTGAGTGCTTTCCAACAGGCGTACTCAGATGATGCCGACCGGGCCTACGAAGGCCTCGTTGAACGGCTTCTCGGGTCGCCGCATTTTGGAGAACGCTGGGCGCAACACTGGCTGGATGTGATTCGCTGGGCGGAAACGAATGGTTCCGAGAGCAACATGTATCGCAAGAACGCTTGGATCTATCGTGACTACGTGATTCGGGCTTTCAACGAAGACAAACCGTACGACCAGTTCATTCGCGAGCAGATTGCTGGCGACACGATGGGTATCGGCGACGCGACTGGATTCCTGGTTGCTGGTCCTCACGTTCCTGCAGCCACCGTCGGACGTGAACCGTCAGCCCAACGGCAGGCGCGCGCGGATCGTATGGACGAAGTCATGCAAACGGTCGGCGCCTCAATGATGGGAGTCACGATCGGGTGTGCTCGCTGTCACAATCACAAGTTCGATCCGATTTCGATCAACGACTACTATGCGATGACTGCCGCTTTCGAGGATGTAGAATTCGGCAGTCGTTTTCCAGAGTACAGGGAGGACCACCCGCGACGAAAACGGGCAGATGAGATTTGGCCGAAGATTGCGAGGCAGCGTGACATCATTCGCAAAACAGGTCCGTGGATCGAGTCATCTCTGGGCTACGACGAGTTACACTTTTACCCCACGGAAGCGACGGCGATTCGCATTGAGTTTCTCTGGCCGAATATTGGTATCGATGAGATTGAGTTCTTTGGCACAAAACAGGGCGACCAAAATTTGGTTCACAAGAACCAATCCGTCACGGTCACGCAAAACGAAAACCTCAAAGAGATCAAGGAGTTTCACGTTCTCAATGATGGGTTGTACGGCACGATGGCATGGAGAGTCAAATCAGGGAAAGGCTCAAAGGAGCGTCCATGGCTTGAGTTTGAATTTGGTTCCGCAAAGTCCGTCGACAGAATGCGGATCAGCACGAACCGTGAAGATTCAATGGAGACCGATTATCTCAAAGGTCTGAATCCCAAGAACTTCGGCGAGTACATTTTGAAGCTGAAAACCGGTGATGGCGAATGGAAACAGGTTGCTCATTCGAAATTCGTCGCTATCCAAAACAAGTCCAAACCCGAGCGTGCCGAAGCACTCGCCGAGATTCAGCGTTTGCTGGGAATTCTGGCCGAAGAAGGCCCCAAGCCCAGCTTTGTCGCCCGGTTCGTTGAGCCTGGTAAAACGCACGTACTCCGTCGCGGCAGTCCCGAAAATTTGGGCGACGAAGTTTACCCTTCCGGGCTGACGGAACTCAATGGAGATCTTGGCATCGACGCAGAGGCCAATGGACAGCAGCGTCGCGCCGCGTTCGCTGAATGGCTGGCGAGTAAAGAACATCCGCTAACGTCGCGTGTGATGGTCAATCGAATCTGGCATCACGTTTTCGGTCAGGGCATCGTTCCGACAACCAGCGATTTTGGCAAAGCAGGGGCTCCGCCTTCGCACCCGGAACTGTTGGACTGGCTGGCCAACGAGTTTGTTGAACCGACTGACGGACAGCCCTGGTCGACAAAACACATGATCCGAAAAATGGTCCTGTCGCACGCCTTTCGCCAGCAAAGTTTGCCGCGGGCGGATTGCCTCGCGGTCGACGCAGGAGCCACGTTGTTGTGGCGATATCCGCCGAAGCGTGTGGAGGCCGAAGTGATCCGTGATTCGATTTTGCAGGCTTCGGCGAAGCTGGACGACTCGATCGGCGGACGCAGCTACCGAATTCACAACGTTAAAGAACGCTACGCTCAATGGGAAGTCGTCGACAACTTCAGCAATAAAACCTGGCGACGGTTGCTTTATCAGGAAAGGATGCGACGCGTCGATGACAGGAACTTCACGGCATTTGATTTCCCGGACTGTGGTCAGATCAAAGCCCGCCGTCCAGTTTCGACAACGCCGCTGCAAGCTCTGAACTTGATGAACAGCGATTTCGTTGTTCAACAATCGAATCTGATCGCCGATCGGGCAGTCTCGGAATCAGACAGCGAGTCCGCGGCGGTGAAGCGTTGCTTTGAGTTGATTCTCAATCGTGAACCAACCGATGATGAACTGACTTTCTGTTCCAGCATTGTAAAAGAAGAGAGCCTCGCAATCGTGTGTCGGGCTCTGATCAACTCCAATGAATTTGCGTTCCTGCCATAAGCGACCGAATGTTTAGCCGCAGGCAACTGCTTCGTTTAACGACTAGCCATAGGCGATTGTTTCGTTTGACGGCGAGCAGCAGGCGACTGACTCGTTTAACGGCAAGTCGTAGGCGACTGCGAACCTTCGGAAACACAGCCGCCAACGGCTTGCCGCCAACAAAACAAAAAAGCATTTCCAACCACCCAGGGCAAATCACATGAACCCAGAAAAACTATCTCTCCACGGACGCAGTTTGCTCAACCGCCGTGGCTTCATCCAAACAGCCGGGCTCTCGACGCTCGGACTGGGTCTGACCAGCATTCTCGCCAGCGAAGGCTTGCTCGCCAACGACGACGCGAAAACTGTCAGCGGCAAGACTCCGATCCGTCCGCAGTTTAAAGCCAACGATCCGTACGCGTCTCGCGCGGCTCACTTCGAAGCACCGGCAAAACAGGTGCTGGTGATTTACTGCCCAGGAGCCGTCAGTCACATCGACACGTTCGACTACAAGCCTGGCCTCACGAAGATGCACGGCAAGAAACCGCCGGGCATGCCGGCAGTGACCTTTGAGGGACCGTCGGGAAACATTGCCAAACCTTTCTGGGATTTCAAACCGCGCGGCGAAACCGGAAAAATGGTTTCGGATTTGCTGCCGCACCTTGCCGAAATGGTGGACGATTTTTGCTTCATCCACTCGCTGCACACCGAGACGAGTGCTCATCCTCAGGGCGAAAACTTCATGAACACTGGCTTCACGATGGAGGGCTTTCCTTCGTTTGGGGCTTGGGTAACCTACGCGCTCGGTACGGAGAATCAGGAACTGCCGGCGTTTGTCGCGATCAATGATCCTCGCGGTCTGGCGCGGAGCGGCAAGAACAATTTCGGCAGCGGATTCCTGCCCGCGGCTTTTCAGGGAACGGACTTCAACGCCAAGAATCCGCCGGCAAACCTGTTCAGACCCAAAGCTTATACCGGCAATACTGATCGCAGAACAACGGATCTGCTGCAACGACTCAACGCCAATCACTTGGAGAAGTATCCTGGCGATGCAAACCTGGCGGGCCGAATCGCCAGCTATGAACTGGCGGGACGGATGCAGACTTCGGTGCCGGAAGTCATGGACATTTCTGGCGAGACACAAGCCACGCTGACGGCATACGGTGTCGATCAGGGAACGGACTTGAAGAAGGAGTATGCCAAGAACTGCATCCTTGCCCGTCGCTTGATCGAGAAAGGTGTTCGCGTCGTGCAGCTTTTCAACGGCAGCGATCCGGCGGGAGGCAACGGCATCACGAATTGGGATTCGCATTCAAAGATCAAGGAAACGCATGCGATGCAGGCGGAGATTATGGATCAGCCAACGGCAGCGTTGATCGCGGACATGAAGCAACGCGGTTTGCTGGAGAACACGCTCGTCGTTTGGGCGACGGAGTTCGGTCGCATGCCGTTCCTGCAAGCTAACGGCACGGGGCGCGATCATAATCCGGACGCGTTCACCTGCTTCATGACCGGTGCCGGCGTCAAGCGTGGTTTTAGTTTCGGCGAAAGCGACGAGTTCGGATTCAAGGCAACGGTGAACAAGCGATCGGTTTACGACTTCAATGCGACGCTGCTACACCTGATGGGACTGGATCACGAAAGGCTGACGTTCTATCACAACGGGCTTGAACGGCGATTGACTAACGTGCACGGAGAGGTAATCAAGGATGTGATCGCCTGATCGTTGTCAAGAATTTGCCTCAATAGAGTTGACGACTTCTGCGCGATCGGGCCAGGGCTTGCGAAGCAACAGTGCCATCAAACCGCCTTTACGCGAAACGACGGTCTTACCGTCAACAAGGACATCAAACTGACCTCGCGAACCCGTTTCAATTTCAGGTTCAATGCCGAACGCGTCCTTAATCGTGGCAGCGTAACTCGCCACCTTTGGAACGTAAGACTGTCAGGTCGGACAGTGGATGATCTTGATTTGCATGATGAAGTTCAGCCTCGATTGGTTCGTGTCTTCCAATCAAGCTAAGGGCTCCAGTCAAGATTCACAACCCAAAGCGTGATCAAGGGACCGTGCTGGTGAGCCTTTTTGCTCACGCCGTCAGATGCGGACTCAAGCAGACGGCTTTGCCACCGCCTGACCAAATCGGCACTACCATGCGAGACTGATTTGCTATAATCGCCGCCGAACAGATCGCGGTACTCTTATCTAACTGCAACATGGCAACGGAAACGAAAAAGCAACAGGACAAGGGCCTGCAAAACGTCGGCGACAAATCCGCAGAGGACTTTGTCTTCAAATCAAAGCTCACGGGACCAATTTCGGAGCTTTCCTTTCTCCGCCGGTCGGTGCTGTTTGCGGAAGTCGCCATGATTTCGTATCTCTCGATCGAGGAATGCAATATCGCGGCAGGAAAACTTGGCTTCACAAACGGGAAGTATTTTGACACCGAAGGCGCTCAGGCGTATTGGTTCCACAACGAATGGGACAGCGTTGTGGTCTGCCGCGGTACCGAGCCACACGAATGGGAAGACATCAAAGCGGACGCCAATGCGTTGACTGCGATCGCCGAAACGGTGGGCAAAGTCCATCGCGGATTCAAAGCCGAAGTCGATCGGATCTGGCCCTACATCGAAGAGGCGCTCGAAGAGAACAAAAAACCGCTGTGGTTTTGCGGCCATTCACTGGGCGGCGCCATGGCCAACATCTGTGCGGCTCGCTGCATTCTGTCTTACATCGAAAGCGACCCCGAAGAACTTTACACCTACGGCAGCCCGCGAATCGGATGCAAACGCTACGTTTCGCATGTGGAGCTTCAGCACAATCGTTGGGTCAACAATAACGACATCGTGACGCGTGTTCCTCCCGTTTTCATGGGCTACCGACACAATGGTCAGGAGCAGTACATCGACCGCAACGGACGGCACGTGAAGCTTTCCGGATGGAAACGTGTCAGCGATCGACTGCAGGGATTCTTTCGAGAACTGCGTCGCTTTCGTATCGACTATTTGTCTGACCATTCGGCACTCGACTACATCGATCACATCTTTAACCTTGCCCGGGCGGAAGAAACGAACGGTAGCGGAAAGAAGTCCTGATCCATGATCGATTTCGACATTCATCCGGAATCAGAACAGAATCGATGGGAGTCCCGTTTTCGAAAATCGCATGACGACCGTGTCGTGCTGGCTCGTTTTCTCGCGGCCTGCCTGGTTGGCGTGGCAATCGTGAATGTCGTCCCGGCAGCAATCTACTGGTATCGCTGGAGTTCGATGGACGTTGTCGAACCGTTGCCGCGTTGGATTTATCTACAGATTTTCGCCGCGCTGTTGCACATCGTGTACGCGGTCTTTCTGGTCCAGGTTCCAGATTGGGCTTCGCTGCGAGCGGTTTCGTTTGCGATGTTGGCCATTGCGATGACGTTCGGAATCCTTTCGACGGGTTTGATCGTTGGCGACGGCGGCGGCTTCATTCCGCAGTTCCTTGGCCTTGAATCAGGGCTGGTTCGCCGTGCCGGATTGTGGTGCGTCGCGATGTTGTGCGTGGCGACTTTGGCCAGTTATCTGGGAGGTCGCGAATCGGCAAGATGGCAGCGAGCGGAATCGCTGCTGTTCGGGATGCGTGCTGCGGAACAGAATCGTGGCGGAGAATGAGCCTGCGATGAGTAAGATTCTGCTGTTGGTGCCGACCGAGTTTGAGCTGAACAAGCTTCGTCCGCACCTGAACCATTTGGACAACGAGAACGTGGAAGTCGCCGTTTGCGGTTTCGGGCCGATTGCTGCTGCGGCCAGGACGGCGACACTGATCCAGCAGGTGCAGCCGACGGCGATATTACTAACCGGGATCGCAGGCGCGATTGGCGATTCTCTATCGGTCGGCCAGGCATCTGTTTTCTCTGACGTCTTGATCGATGGCATCGGAGCCGGTTCGGGCGAAGAATTCGAGTCGGCTCAGTCGATGGGTTGGAACTTTTGGGGAACGATCGGGGCGAGGCTTGATTTGGTTGGAGGCAGCGGAGCAGGATCGTTGCTGACCGTTTGCGCGGCTTCCGGGTCGCAGGCTCAAGCAGATTCTCGCTGCGAACGATTTCCCGGCGCGATTGCAGAAGACATGGAGACTTTTGCCGTTGCCTTCGCGGCGGCGGTCGCAAACGTTCCTCTAACGGCGATTCGCGGCATCTCGAACGTGGCTGGCGATCGTGCGAAAGGGAATTGGAAAATCGACGAAGCACTTGTTGCCGCGGCAGCGTTGGTAAACAAGTGGACTTCGGCGGCATAGGCTTCCACATGTGGACGTACTGGAGATGTCCGATAAAGTCATGCAGTGAAATGCGGTCAGATCCTGAAAGCTTACGCACCTCAACCGGACGAAGATTTGAACGACCCAAAAATTAGACTGGCAATCTCCACCTGCCCCAACGACACGTTCGCGTTTCATGCTCTGATGAATCGCCTTGTGGATTGGCGAGGCCTCGATTTTGAAATCCGGTTGCTCGACATCCAACAACTCAATGACGGTCTGTTTGCGGGCTCCTTCGATGTTGCCAAAGCCAGCTTTCACGCGGCTGTGCTGCTGGCCGATTCAATGTGGGTGCTGCCGAGCGGATCGGCACTCGGATTCGGCGTCGGACCACTGCTTCTGTCTGCCCAACCGAATCAAACGCCTGTGATCAAAGTCGATTCGGTTACGCTTTGCCCCGGAACTCACACAACGGCGACCATGCTTTTTCGACTGTTCTACGGCGACGCAAACGTTGAGCAGGAACTGTTTTCAGATATCATGCCGAGGCTGAAAAACCAGACCGCTGACTTTGGCGTTTGTATTCACGAAGGGCGTTTTACCTGGGAAGAAAACGGATTGTCGCTCGTCGAAGACCTTGGCACACGCTGGGAGAACGAAACCGATTCGCCGTTGCCACTTGGAGGGATTCTGGCCAGTAAATCTCTCGATCGTGATACGGTGACGAAAGTCCAGGCGGTGATTCGGGAATCGATTGAGTTTTCAAACGCCAATCCAGACGCGGCGCTACCAACGATGAGAAAGAACGCGGCCGAGTTTGATGACGATGTGCTGATGAAGCATGTGGAGCTGTATGTGAACGACTGGACGGTCGATTTGGGCGAGGTCGGCCGCAAGGCTTTGGCAGTACTTTCGCAGGAAGCTCGCAAGTGCGGGTTGGCGACAACAAAACACGAATTGGAAATCTATGATGAGTGAGACGAAACGCGAAATTGGAAAGTCCGGAATCTTTGTCTCGCCTGTGGCGATGGGATGTTGGCCGATTTCCGGTATGACCAGCCTGAATGTTAACGACGACGATTCTCGAGCCACGGTTCGCGCTGCGATCGATTCTGGCATCAACTTTTTGGATTCGGCATTTTGCTACGGAGCTGATGGAAAAAGTGAACAACTGATCGGAGAAGTCATCGCGGATTGCCGCGACGATGTCGTGATCGCGACCAAGGGAGGGATTCACTGGGATAGCGATATCGTCCGCCACAACGACGCGTCGCCGGATCGAATCGTCAAGGAATGCGAAATCAGTCTTCAGCGAATGAACATCGAAACGATTGACTTGTACTATCTGCATTCGCCAGACCCCAACGTGCCGGTCGAAGAAAGTGCGACGGCGTTCGTGAAGTTGCTGGAGTCCGGAAAGATCCGCAGTGTTGGCGCTTCGAACTTCAAACTTGATGAGCTCAAGCGTTTCAATGAAGTCTGCCCCATCTCTGCCGTGCAGAACCGATACAACATGCTGCAGCGTGGGCTTGAGGATGAAGTGATTCCGTGGTGTTTGGAAAACAATGTCTCAGTGATGAATTACTGGCCTTTGATGAAGGGATTGCTTGCCGGAAAGATCCGTCGCGATTTCAAATTCGATCCAAATGACAAGCGACTGTCCTACGAAGTTTTTCAAGGCGAGAACTTTGAGCGAGCCCAACTGTTGCTGGACAAGCTGGACCTGATTGCGAGTAAGCATGACAAAACGGTGGCTCAGGTTGTCGTGAACTGGTGCATGCATCGCCCGGGAATCACCTCGGTACTCTGCGGTGCCAAACGGCCCTGGCAGATTGAAGATACAGCCGGGGCAATGGGCTGGAGTTTGGATGAAGAGCAGTTGAAGGAATTGAGTTCCGTGATTTGATGAAACGATTTTCCTTACGAACAACGCTGGTCAGCCAATTCGGTTCTGGGCCAAAGGGAAGTCGATGAATTCGTCAGAGACTGGCGGTGGAATAACCGCACGCCAAACATCAAGATCTTTTTGGTCGACCATACCGAGCACACACCACGATGGCTGATCGAATGGGCGCAGTCCGATCCCGAACTGAGGCTTGTGTACAACGGTTACGGCGAAGCGATTTGGCTGCAAGAAGGCGAAGTCTTAAAGCGTCTCAGCGGTTCAGGCATGATGATGCAGGCAGACCTTGCTGAGACAACGAAAGAGACTTTCTAATTCGCGTTGTCACCCGATCAACTCGCGTAGCTGATCCAGATACTTTGGAATTTCCTCGAACGGTTTCTGTTCTTCAAACTCCAACGTCACATAGCCACGATATTTGGCATCTTTGAGGATCTTGATGACACGAGGAATGTCTGCAGGTTGCTTGCCGGCATTGTTGGGTGAAACGGCAACTTTGATCTGGGCGTTGACCGCGTAGGGTGCGATCGTTGCAAGGTCGCGATACGGATCGTCCGTACGGAAATTTCCGCTGTCAAAATTCACGCCGAACCACGGCGAGTCGTCGACTTTATCAATGATCTTGAGCATTTGTTTGGGCGTCGCAGTGATGCCGCCATGGTTTTCCAGTGCCAGAAAAACGCCCTTGGTCGCCGCATATTCGAGGCTCTGATTTATTCCCGCAACGCAACGATCGATTGCGACTTCCTCGGTATCGTCTTTCGATTTATTGCCGGCAAAGATGCGAATCACAGGCGCACCCATCATCGCGGCGTAGTCGATCCAGTCGCGGCACATCGCAAGCTGAGCCTCCCGCGCTTCGCCGTCGGGCAAGCAAAAGTTGTTGCCGATCGCAGTACCCGAAATGTCGATGCCCAGCCGATGAGTCAGTTGCTTGATTGAGGCCAGATACTCGGGCGTCACGTCTTTGGGAAAGTAGTATCCCGTCAGTTCCGCCGCACCCAAGCCTTGCTGTGCGCAATAAGTAATGAATTTCTCCAGCGACATTTTCGCCGCAGCAATTTGCTCAAGCGTTCCGCGACGCGCGTACAGGCTGTTGAAACTGTACGCGGCGAGGCTGAGCTTCATCATCGATGGCTCGGTCCGCACCGGCGGGTCAGCCGCAAAGATGCGGGCTGTGGTCGTACTCAAAAGTGCAGCCGAAGCTGCCGTCGCGGCAAGAAAGTTGCGTCGGTTGTTCATCACGGATCCGAATAATGTCAGTCGTTCATTGAACAGACATCATAACATTCATCTTCGCCGACGCATCGCCATCAATCCGCCAAGGCCCAACAGGATCAATCCGGAGGCCGGTTCTGGAACCGATACCAAACGGAAAATCTCCCCGTCGAGACCGACGATGTACAGGTTGCCGTTTCCGTCTTCGGCGAACGAAGAAATGTTGTTCACGGTTCCAAAATCCGTGCTGATCAGGTCCGTCCAGTTAACAAAGTCACTGAAATTCGTGCCGTCGAAAAGCGTTTCGTCGGTTCCGTCAAGTTTCATCGACCACAGATTGTCCGTCACGAAGTCCGCGAAGAAATAGTGTCCGTCGAGCGCTTCGATCGGTCCGCGATAAACGTAGCCGCCGGTGACCGAGAATCCTTGCAAGTCGCCGCTACCGTGAGAGTAGTCATAGATCGGATCAATTGCGCCGGCCAACGCGCTGCCGACGGTTCCTTCACGGTCACGCCAGCCATAGTTCTGTCCGCTGGTTCCGTTTAGCAACACATTGATTTCTTCGCGGGCATTTTGCCCAACGTCTCCGATCCACAAATCTCCGGTTTGGCGATCAAAACTGCTCCGCCAGGGATTCCGCAAACCGTAGGCGAAAATTTCATCGTCTCCTGTTTGCCCCACGAACGGATTACTATTCGGGATGGCATAATTTCGATTCGCATCGGCGGCAAAGTCGTCTCCATTGACGTCGATCCGCAACATCTTGCCTAACAGGTTGTTGGTAATATCCTGCGAGTTGCCTAGCGGATCGTTGGCACTTCCTCCATCGCCGGTTCCAACATAAAGAAGGTTATCCTGGCCAAATCCCATCCAGCCTCCGTTGTGATTGGAGAACGGTTGGTCGATCGAAAGAATGTTTCTTGCTGAGCTCGTGTCCGCCTGATTCGCGTTGAGTCGAGAATACTCCTGGACTTGCGTGTCACCATTGCTGTTCGTGTAGTTGACGTAGAAAAGTCCGTTGCTGGCATAGTCAGGATGGAACGCCAGACCTAACAGTCCCTGTTCGTTTCCAGTCGTCACACCGTTCGGCAAATCGAGGAACGTGCCAGTCACCGTGTTCGTTGCCAGATCCAGAATTTTGATATCCGCCGAATGTTGCTCGACAACAAACAATCGGTCTGGATCTCCGGGAGCCGAAGTTGCAAAGATTGGACGACTAAGTCCGTCAGCGACGCGTTCGAAATTGATCTCTGAGAAGCCACCGGTTTGCGCCGAAGCGACAGCGGTCGAAATCAAAATCAGGCCAACACAAGTCAAGTTCGAAAGCATCTTCATGGTTTTTTCCAGGCGGTATTCACGGGATGGGTTCGTTTGATCCTATTTGATCGCCAGGTGAATACAATGAGAAAAGCAGCTACGAGCCGCACGCTTATACCGGCATGCGACAAAACCGAGGCGATCCGTTCGGGTGCCAGAACCGCGAATAGCGAAAGGCCGGCAGCATATGGAGCTACCGGCCTTTCGGGTGGAGTTTGATTGCCAAATCGTTCGGCTATCTATTGAGCCGCGTTGAGGTCAGTCCCATGTTCCTCATCGTTCTGATCAGGCTCTGCTTCCGTTTCGGATTTGACGTTGGTCCCTGGAACCAACAGCGGACCTGGAGAGTTTTCATCCATGATGCTCTTCAGTTCCTCCGAATCAACGGACTCGACTTCGATCAATCGTTCGGTAAGTGCGACCAAAGCCTGCTTACGGACCTTGAGCGTATCGCGAACTTTCTCGACCGCCTCTTCGATGATGCGGCTGACCTCCTGATCAATCTCCCGCGCCGTGACTTCGCTATAAAGTTGACCTCCGACCGAACCGCCTGAACCGGCGAGGAACGGACTGCTGCGATCCGGCTGGAAATTGACTCGGCCCAGCGAGCTCATGCCATATCGCGTCACCATACCGCGAGCGATATCAGTGGCTCGTTCCAAATCGTTCGAGGCTCCCGTTGAGATATCTTTATAGACCAACTCTTCAGCCATCGTTCCCGCGACCAGAATCTGCAACTCACTCTCGAGCTCACTCTTGGTCATCAAGTAACGATCCTCGGTTGGACGCTGCATGGTGTAACCGAGCGCTGCCAGACCGCGTGGGATGATTGAGACTTTGTGGACCGGGTTGGTGTTCGGAAGCACATAAGCCACCAACGCGTGTCCGGCTTCGTGGTACGCAACGCGTTGTTTTTCTTCCGTGTTCATCACCCGCTGTTTTTTCTCCAAACCGGCAGTCACACGTTCGACGGCTTCGTTGAAGTTTTCCATCACGACGGAGTTCTGTTCTTTTCGAGCCGCCAACAACGCGGCTTCATTGACCAGATTGGCCAGTTCCGCACCGCCGAACCCGGGGCTGATCGCAGCGACTTTCTTCAAGTCAACATTTGGATCCAGCTTCACGTTCTTGACGTGAACTTTGAGGATTTCTTCGCGTCCGCGAACGTCAGGCCGATCGACCAGAACGTGGCGATCAAAGCGACCTGGACGCATCAACGCCTGGTCGAGTGTTTCAGGGCGGTTGGTTGCCGCCATCACGATCACGCCGCTGTTGGAGGAAAATCCGTCCATCTCAACGAGCAACGCGTTGAGCGTTTGTTCGCGTTCGTCGTGACCGCCGACGGGTTGGCCGCCACGTGTTTTCCCAAGCGCGTCCAGCTCGTCGATGAAAATGATACAGGGAGCCTTGGCTTCAGCCTGTTGAAACATGTCTCGAACACGCGCTGCACCGACGCCGACGAACATTTCCACAAAGTCACTTCCGGAGAGGCTGTAGAATGGAACGTCAGCTTCGCCAGCGATGGCTTTCGCCAGCAGCGTTTTCCCGGTTCCGGGAGGTCCAACGAGCAGCACGCCGCAAGGAATCTTTCCGCCCAGCCGCTGATACTTTTCGGGGGACTTGAGAAAGTCGACGACCTCACGGACTTCTTCGACCGCTTCGTCGATTCCGGCCACGTCAGAAAAGCTGACCCCAAGGTCTTCTTCGGCGTACAGCTTTCCGCGACTACGACCGAACTGCATCGGCCCACCGGCTCCGCCGAGTCGACGGATCATAAAGTAAAACAAGCCCAAGGTCAGAGCCATCAGCAACAGCAAGCCGCCGTACTCTTCGAAGAACGATGGTTTGAGAAATTGCCAGCGAATGTTGCTCGAGGCCAGTTGCTCGTTGATCGACGGCGCCGAATCAGAATCACTTTTCACAACGGTGAAGTTCGTACGCGTTCCGTACGGTTCGCCGTCAATCGATTTGGCTTTCTCGTAGTAAAAGCAGGTTCCCTGAATCTCGGTGTCGCTGATTTTCAGGTCATTGGGCTTTTCAACCACGAACTCTCGCTCGGTTCGGCCCTTTGTTTTGATGGTTATCTTGCCGCTGTATCCGTCTTCGAGCTCTTCGGAAAAGCTGTCGACATATTTCGTTTCAGCAACCAGAGCTTCGAATTGACTGAACGTGAGCGTCTTTCGATTCTGCGAAAGAACCAGAAACAGGCATACGGCGAGGGAAGCGACGATGATCAGTGCAAACCACGTCGTCGAGCTATTTTTGGGTTCGGAAGGTCGTTTTGAGTTTTGATCCATGTTCTCGTTTTGCCCGTAGGTAAGTGCTCCAGAATGGCGGCAACAGCACGAAGCGGTCACCAAGCCCTGAACAAAGGATGCAGATCCCGCGCCAGTCAGAGTGGACTCAATGGTATCGCTCTGCGAAATGCAGTAAAGCGTCACCGCGCCGCGATAGCGTTATGCTTCACGAAACCGCGACAAATAACCCTCATGAAACGTTCATCTTGTGGAGATTCCACCGTTTCGTAAAATTTCCTGCTCTCTCAGAAGCCAGTTTGCCGCCAGCGAGCGATGCTTTTTCCCAACAGAGTTTCGGAGGACTTTGTTGATATATTGAAACACGTTGCCTCGACGCAACATAAATCCCGCCCCAACCACCGGCTTGCTGAATGACCCAACCGAAACGAATCAGCATTCTTGGCGTCACAGGCAGCATCGGCCAAAGCACGCTGGACGTTGTGCGGCAGACTGACGGGATGTCGGTTTTCGCGATGTCCGGGCATTCGGCGCTGGAGTCGCTCGTGGAAGCCGCGAAAGAGTTTCAGCCGAAATTCGTCGTAGCGACCAGCCAATCCGCGGCCGACGGTTTTGACTTCGGAGATCTGCCGGCAGGGACCGAGCTTCTTGTCGGTTCTCACCACATCGCCCAGATCGCGTCTGCTCCGGAAGTCGACGTCGTCGTGGCGGCGATCGTGGGAATCGCGGGGCTGCCAGGCACGATGGCAGCAGTAGAAGCTGGCAAAACCGTGGCTCTCGCGAACAAGGAGTCGCTGGTCGTCGCGGGCTCCCTGATCACGGCGATGGCGGCCAGCAGCGGCAGCCGAATCCTGCCCGTAGACAGCGAACACAGTGCCGTTTTTCAGGCTTTACAGTCCGGTCAGCCGAACGAGGTGTCCCGAATCGTGCTGACGGCCAGCGGCGGGCCGTTCCGGGATTTTTCGGATTCTGAGTTGAAAACTGTCACCGTTGAGCAAGCATTGGCGCATCCGACATGGCAGATGGGTGATAAAATATCGGTCGATTCGGCGACCATGATGAACAAGGCGCTGGAAGTCATCGAAGCCAGGTGGCTATTTGATTTGCCGGCTGCCAAAATCGAAGTCGTGGTGCACCCTCAATCGATCGTGCACTCGATGGTTGAATTCGTCGACCATTCGACGGTTGCTCAGCTGAGTCCGCCGGATATGCGGTTGCCGATTCAGTACGCGTTGACATGGCCCGACCGAATCGCGGGAGTCAGTCCGCCGCTGGATTTGAGTCGACCGCAGACGCTGGAGTTTATACCGCCGGACACGGACCGGTTTCCGGCTTTGAAACTGGGATTTGATGTCGCGGCCAGAGGTGGGACGTCGGGAGCTGTTTTGAATGCAGCGAACGAATCTGCCGTGGCTGCGTTTTTAAAAAGAGAACTTTCGTTCACTGACATTGCGATCGCGTGTCAGGAAATTTTGGAACAACACGATTTTATCGCGGATCCGAATCTGGAGCAGCTTATGGCTTGCGACCAGTGGGCTCGCCAGGAGTTAGCTAAGTGGATTTCAGTCTGATCGTACTCGCTGCCGACGACGTAAGTTATTGGTTGCAGCTTTCAACCTGGTGGGCGATCGCTCAAGTCGTTCTGGGCCTCGGGTTCGTGATCTTCGTTCACGAACTGGGACACTTCCTGGTGGCCAAAGCATGCGGCGTGAAGTGCGAAAAATTCTATGTCGGCTTTGACGTTCCAATCAAAATTTTTGGTCGCCAGATTTTGCCAGCCGCGCTGTTTCGCAAACAGATTGGCGAAACGGAATACGGCATCGGCATGGTTCCGTTCGGCGGATACGTAAAGATGCTGGGGCAGGACGATAACCCGGGCAACATCGAGCGCGAAATCCAACGTTCTCGCGGCGACGATGGCCAGGCCGAAAGCGCTGGGTACGTCGACCGCAATGAGCTTGACCCAAGAAGCTATCGCGCCAAAACAGTTCCACAGCGAATGGCGATCATTTCTGCGGGCGTTATCTTCAACTTGATCTTTGCCATTCTGTTCGCAGCGTTGGCGTTCAAGTTTGGCGTGGACTACGATCCTGCATCGATTGGCTCGGTCGTCGGCGGCGGACCGGCCTGGGAACAAAACCTGGCTGGATCGGAACTCACACGGGTCGGCGATGAACCGGTGAAGAAAGATCGCTATTTCACTTGGGGCGACATGGCTCAAGAGATCATCTTCTCGGCTGACGAGGGCCCCGTTGAATTCGATCTCAAGCGTGACGGAGCTGACGAAGCGACGACGGTTGCCGTTACTGCTCGCAAAGGGATGCGACGCGACATGCCCGACCTTCCACTGCTGGGGCTGGGACCGCAGATGATCGCGGAAGTCGGTTCCGACGATGCAATTCCGGGCAATCCCGCGATGAACGCGAGTCCGCCGCTGAAAAAGGGCGATGTGATCCTTGAAATCAACGGCACGAAAATTGATCGCGTCGCAATGCTTCGCCAGCAAATGTACGTCAACGCTTCCGAACCGGTTGAGTTGCTTGTTGAGCGAACGACGGGTGAAAAGGAAAGCGAAACCAAAGACCAGATCAAAGTTTCGATCGACCACAATCCGGCTCGTGAAATTGGATTCGGAATCGAGTGGGGAACCGTTGCCGCGATCCAAACAGGTTCGCCGGCGGATGGAGTTTTTGAGAAAGGCGACGAGATTCTCTCTGTCGTTGGCTTGGAAGATATCGGCCCGCTGACGTTCGATTTTGAAATGAGCCGTCATCTTGCCGAAGGTGGTGGCGAGCTTGAGTTTTTGATCAAGAGGGCAGGGCAGGAGACATCGGTGAAGGTGACTCCGGTTCCCTCGAAGTCGATGTCCAGCGTTGGATCGATCGGCGTGCTGGCTATCGATTCAATCGGCATCGCGGTCAAAGTATCCGATCGCGTTGGCAACATTGATCCGACCAGCAAACTGGCTCAATCAGGAATCAAATCGGGCGATCAAATCGTCAAGGTGACTTACCTTCTCTCCGAAGCGGACCAAAAAGAAAAATGGTTTGAGAAGATGCACGAGAAGGAAGTGGAGCTGGAAGACACCAGCTTTGCCGAGATCTTTGAGATGGTCCAGAAACTGCCGGCTGGCACTGAGTTCGCGATCGATTTCAAAAGTGGTGAAACGATCAAATCGGTCACGATCAAGTCAACGAAATCCGATCGTCACTACCTGGCGATGCGAGGGTTTTCGCTAACCGGATTGCAATGGCACTACCAGTCACCAACCTGGTCGGACGCGTTCAGCAACGGAGCCAAGCAGGTTAGAAATGATGCCAGCCGAGTATGGCGGTTCCTGAAGAAACTGGTTACCGGAAAGCTGTCGGTCACCAACATGGGCGGACCGGGGATGATTGCCGTGGCGGCGACGTCAGAGGCATCCCAGGGCACCAGTCGACTGTTGCTTTTCCTGACATTGCTCAGCGCTAACCTCGCGATCGTGAACTTCCTTCCGATTCCGGTTCTCGACGGCGGTCACATGATGTTCCTTGCGTACGAGGGACTGTTTCGACGACCGGTCACCGAGAAAGTGGAAATCCTGCTGACCTACGGTGGCCTGTTCTTCATCCTTGGCCTGATGATTTTCGTGACCGTGATGGATGTCGGGCGGATCTCGAAGTTTTTCTTCTAACAGGTTGATTCGTTAGCCTCGGTCCGCGGCCTGTGAGTGGACGAGGCGACCAATTCAGCTTTTTCGTCCTGTTTTTTACGACTTTGCTGCGGCCTTTCATTCGGTACGGCAAGTTTACAGTTTACCGCTGGCTGGGTATCTTCACGGTTTCCAATCGATGCAGTTCTGACGTGCCCGGAGTTTCGTTTGACACCCAAAGAAGTACTTGCTTACTGCCGTGAGAACAATGTTGGCGCCGTCGATTTGCGATTCACGGACTTCCTCGGCCAGTGGGCTCACACGACCGTGCCGGTGTCCATGTTTGGCGAAGCGGTTTTCGAAAAAGGCATCGGCTTCGACGGTTCAAGCGTTCAAGGATGGCAACGTATCGACGAAAGCGACATGCTGTTGCTGCCTCAGCCTGACACTTGCTTTCTGGATCCATTCACCGAACTGCCAACGCTGAACATCATCTGCAACGTCGTCGACCCGATCACGTTTGAAGACTACAGCCGCGATCCAAGATTCATCGCTCGCAAAGCCGTCAACTATTTGAAAGGCTCCGGCGTTGCCGACCGCGCGTGGTTCGGACCGGAAGCTGAGTTTTTCATTTTCGACAACATCCAGTTCGACCAGACCCGCAATGCTGCGTGGTACCACATCGACAGCGACGAAGGCCCCTGGAATCGTGGCACCGATCTTGGCCCGAACTCTGGTTACCGTCCGCGGTATCAGCGAGGATACCTTGCCAGTGCACCGGTCGACAAACTGATGGACGTCCGCAACGAAATGATGCAGACGATGATCGACTGCGGTTTGACGGTCGAGTGCCAGCACCATGAAGTTGGCTCTGCTGGCCAATCGGAAATCGACTTGAGGTATGACGAGCTTGTTCGCGCCGCGGACAACATCATGACTTATAAGTACATCGTGAAAAACGTTGCCGCGCGACATGGAAAGTCGGCCACGTTCATGCCCAAACCGCTGCTCGACGAGGCAGGTTCCGGCATGCACACAAATCTATCGCTATGGAAAGAAGACGAACCCATTTTCGCCGGTGACGCGTACGCCGGGCTGAGCCAAACGGCGATGTATGCGATCGGTGGGATTCTGAAACATGCTGCTGCACTGCTGGCATTCACCAATCCAACCACCAACAGCTACAAGCGATTGATTCCAGGATTTGAAGCACCGATCAACCTGGCTTACTCGCAGCGAAACCGTTCGGCGGCGTGCCGCATTCCGGTTTACAGCACCGATCCGGCGACGAAACGCGTCGAGTTCCGCTGTCCCGATGCGGGTGGCAATCCATACCTTTCGTTTTCCGCAATTCTGATGGCGGCTTTGGATGGAATCGAAAACAAAGTCGATCCGGGCCAACCGCTGGACAAAGATATTTACGATTTGCCGCCGGAGGAACTGAAAGATGTTCCGCGAACTCCAGGGTCGCTCGCCGAAGCGCTCGCGGCTCTCGAATTCGATCACGAGTTTTTGCTTCGCGGCGACGTGTTTACGCGCGACGTCGTGCAGCACTGGATTGCGCACAAGCGTGACCAGGAAGTAGAATCCATGCGCCGTCGACCACATCCATTTGAATTTTGTCTTTACTACGACATCTAGGAAAAGAGCATTGTCCGAGAACAAGAAAAGAGTCCTCATCCTGTGCACAGGGAATTCCTGTCGCTCCCAAATGGCTGAAGTGATCTGGAACGACCTTGGCGAAGGACGCTGGGAAGCGTTTTCTGCTGGTTCCGATCCGTCGGGCTACGTCCATCCGATGGCGATTGAACTGCTGAAGGAATTCGAGCTGCCAACCGAAGGCTTGACCAGTAAATCGATCACCGAGTTTGATGGTCAGGAGTTTGACCTGGTCGTGACGGTTTGCGACAACGCAAAAACCGCCTGTCCGGTTTTTCCGGGCGCGAGCCGCGTCTTGCATTGGCCGTTCGAAGACCCGAACGACGCCGAAGGTAGCGATGAAGACAAGATGAAAGTTTTTCGCAGCGTTGCAGACCTGATCCGCGGTCGCATCGGCGCCTATCTGGCAAAACTGAAAGACGATGATTGTGTCTGAGCTATCGAAGGAAACGATTGAAGATGCGTTGAAGCTGATCGAGTCCTCGTTGACGGAGGACACCGGTTCGTCTGATCTGGAAACCGGCATCGACTGCACGACCGACTCAATTGTGCCTCACGATTCAAAGGCGTCGGCGGCGTTTGTCAGTCGTGAGTCTGGCGTTGTTTGCGGCGTCGAGGTCGCGAAACTGGTCGCTGAAAAATTTGCACCGCGCGTTGAGCTGGTCGTCTCTGTTGCTGACGGTGACGTCGTGGAGCCGAAACAGACCATTGCAACGATGAAGGGCCCGGCCCACGACATCCTGACGATTGAACGTACTTGCTTGAACTTCATGTGCCGGCTTTCCGGAATCAGCACGCTGACCCATTCATTCGTGGACCGCGTCGCGGGAACGAAGGCTCAGGTTTTGGATACACGCAAGACGACACCCGGATGGCGACGACTCGAGAAGTACGCTGTCGCGTGCGGAGGCGGGACGAACCATCGCATGGGACTGTACGATGCCGTCATGTTGAAAGACAACCATCTGGCGTTCTTTCGGTCTCAGGTTGAAAACGATATCGACGTGATCCCTCAAGCACTTTCGCAGTCGAGGAAGTGGATTTTGGATAACGCATCACGACTGCCCAATGGCGACAATACAATTCTTCAATTGGAAGTCGACACGATTGAACAGTTTAAGATCGCGATCGCGGCATCCAATTCGACACAGCCCGACATCGTGCTGTTGGACAACATGTCGACCGAGCAACTGGCGACTGCAGTGAAAATTCGCGACGAACGTTGCCCGAACGTCCTGTTGGAAGCCAGCGGCGGCGTGAATCTTGACACGATTTCCGGCATTGCGGCAACGGGAGTGGATCGAATTAGTGTAGGAGCGTTGACGCATTCGGCACTCAATTTCGATATCGGCCTCGACTGGATCAGCCGCGGCTAGAGCTAGAGTCATGATCGTGAGAGCAACCTGAAACAGAAACACCGCGAGAGTGGAAGTGTCGATCGCGCAAAAAAACCCTGCTCAGCGAGCAGGGCTTCGGGTTGCGGGATAGGTTGTGGCGGCAGGCTACTTCGAAAGGAAGTTCAGCCAGCCTTTCTTTTCTTTCGCGTCATCATCAAGGGCGACGGATGAGGAGGAATCTCCTGAAAGCCGGTCGCCGAGTTCCGTGATCTGCTGGGTGATTGCAGCTTTGGGAGCCTGTTCCAGCAATGGGATTCCGTTGTTTCTACATTCCGAGATGACGGCATAGTTGTTCGAGATACGTGCGTAAATTTCTCCACCGATCGTCTTCTCTGCCTTCTCAAGGCTAATCTGGCTCTTCTCAAGACCGGCGCGATTGACGACAACTTTGACGCGTTCAGAAACGCCTTCGTATCGTTCAAACGACGCCAACAAACGCACAACGTTTCGCAGACATGGCAAATCAAGCTGCGTCAAAAGCATGACGTAGGTCGATGCTTCGAGAGCGACCATGTCCAGGCGATTGTATGACTTGGACAAGTCCACAATGACGTGTGAGAAAGACGCCTTCAACAAACCAAGAACTTTTCGCAGATCGTCTTCTGAGATCGAAGCATTGTCTTCGATTTGAACAGGGCGCGGCAACAGATAAACGCCCGACTGGTGTTTTGTCAACGATTTTCGAAGTAATGCGAGGTCGAGCCGAGCGATATTCTGGGCGACATCCAGCAGCGTGTACTCCGCCATCAAATCCAGAAAGATATCGGCATCTCCCAAAGCCAGGTCGAGGTCGACAAGGACGACGCTTCGTTCAGGATTCTGAGCTAGCGAAACGGCCATGTTGACCGCAATCGAAGTCGCTCCAACTCCGCCCGACGCACCAGCGACCGGGATGATGACTCCGCTTTTTGAACGTTGACCGCTGCCGGAACCGTTTGAGGAAACGCGATCCAAGGCGCCCATCAGCTCGTCCAGTTGCACGGGAGAGTTCAAAAACTCTCGTGCTCCGCTACGCATCGCTCGCAGAATCAGCTGACCGTCGGTCACTGAACTGACAACGATCACGCCGCAAGTTGGATGCTCCTGGCTGATGTCTGCGACCAGCGACAGGGCTCTCTCTGTGTCTCCGTCAATGGCGATGATGGCGACATCGGGTGTCGTCTCGCCTACGATCTCTCGAAAGAACTCATAGCGGGAGCAGTCCGCTTCGAGCCAAACTTTGTCCATTCCGATAAGGAACTTCTTGAGGTTCTCTCTCGATGTTTCGTCAGGATCACAAATTGAAATTCGCAGTGTACCGCTCATTTCGATTCCGTTTCAACAAGTTTCAGTCACAGTGTTCTGGCAAAATTGCCAACAGCTATTGTCCGTTAGCTCCAGGCCACATGAATCCACCACCAGATTGAGAATTCCCTTCTTCTCGTTTCGGAATACTGATCCCGATTCTTTGGAGAAGAGTTTTCTTTTTCGCAGCGGAGGCTTTCTGTTCGAGATCCCTGTTAAAGGAAACCGGTTGAACAGGATTTGCATTCGTTGGTTGGGTCTGCCCGAAGTTCGGTGACTGGCTCTGGAACGAAGGCGTTTGAGGGGCAACCGCACCGTTTCCAATGCCAGGATAGCCAGCTGGCATCGCCTGTCCGTTGTTTCCGGGATTGACTCCGTAACCCTGACTCATGTTTCCGTTCATCGATTGGCGGCTGTATGAAGGCGGGATTGGGCAATCGTCAGTACAGCGTGGCACTTCGAGGTAGCCATCAACCATTAGCTGACGCGAAGTCGGAGCCGTAGTCATCTGGCCAGGGCCAAGCTGAGGAGCCGATGCAGGATCGACGTCGCTGATGAAGCGTGGCGTGATCAGGAAGACCAACTCAGTTTCGTTTTCTGTATCTTCAACGGTACGGAAGATTGGTCCGAACACAGGGCTGTGCATCAAACCGGGGATTCCACGTTTGGTTGCGGCGTGATCCTCGCGGTAGTCACCGGCGAGAGCCAACGTGTGGCCGGCTTTCATTTTCACGCCAGTGTTAACGCGGCGGACACGAAAACCGGGAGTACCATCGGCAGATGCGAGGTCGTCAGCGACTTCTGAGACTTCAGCACGAACTTCAAGAGTCAGTTCGCCGTTGCCGTGAACGATCGGAACCATGTCAAGCTTGGTACCAAAGGCACGGAACTCAACCGTCGAGGTACCCAAGCCAGCAGGGATCAGAATTGGGATCTCTCCACCAGACAGGAACTCAGCAGGGCGACCGTTCTGGGCAACCAGAATTGGCTGGTCCAAAAGTTTCGCAATACTGTGTCGCTCAAGCGTTTGAATAAATGTATCGAATTGTGTGCCGCCGTCATCGACGACTCCGAAGCTAAGCGTGTTTTCGCCCGCTGTAACACCGCTGTTTCGGTTGACGGCCTGGATGATTTGAGAAACACTCGAAACAATTGAGAACTCAGGATCGATGTACGACCAGTCGATTCCCAATTGACGAAGCTTCGTTCTCGATACTTCGTAGATTTTGACTTTGATCGCAATATTCTGGTTACCGTTAACCTGAAGCTGGTTTACGACGTTGGTCGGAAAGAAATCACGAGCCGTTGCCATGATGTTGGCGACCTGATCGGCACGGGCAACATGCCCGGCAAGGATAACACCGGTCTGCAACGGGTGAACTTTGATTTGCGAGTCCGGGAAGTAGTTGCGGAAAGCCATCTCCAGCTTTCGCGTATCGACTTTGACTTCCACGTTGATCATCTGCAGATTCTTGTCTGCATCGCTGACCGTCAGAGTTGAGACTCCAGGCTTGAGTCCCGTGATCAGGATCTCGTTAGGCGAAACCGGAGTTGCCTGAACGATTTCCGGATTCTCGACAACGAGTTCGGGAATGTCGTACTTGAACTTGAGCCGTCTGGCCGCACCAGCGATCAATTCAAGCTGGTCGACTGAGTCATCGACCTTAAATCGCTGTCCCAGATTGGCTTGAGCTGAAACCGAAGCTTCAGAGCAGGCAATCGTCGCCAGAGCAACAAGAAGAGCACAAAACAGGTTGCAATTCAGATGCTTGATCATCCGTGAGATCCCCGTGGTTGAGCCACATTGATAAGTGGCCAATGGTTCGAGTACGCTGCCAAATCCATTCGGCAGCCCGAATTACCACGTCAAAAGCAGTAAACTCGGGTAAAGTGCACGTGACCGTTGTAAACAACACGACACGTGCACCTGGTGTAATTCGACCCTACTCACCCCGATATTGATCTTCTTCGATGCCGTTGGGAAGCTCAGCGGAACCGTCAAATCCTTCGTAGTCTACCGGGGGCAACCCTCTTGCCCCGCTTGGCATGCCTACGGGAGGCCCCATACTGCCACGACTGCCCTGAACCTCTATTTGGTTGCCGTCGTCGTCAAAGTAGGAAATCTGAACCGTGCCTTGAGAGTAAACCTTCACTTGGCGAAGCTTGCTTTTGTCAAACTTGGGTGCCGCTTTTGGCAGCGTGAAGTCAAAACTGGGCATGCTCGCAGGAGTTGCTTCCGGCTCTTCCTCGTCCATTGGGAAATCCGGGTCTTCCTCGGAAGCCGCGACATTGTCACCGATCATCGCCAAACGAATCTCGCCGTTCTTCTTGGCCCAAACGATCTTCTCAGACTGACTTTCGGTTACCAGAACGCCAACGATCCCGCTGGCACTTCCGTTCTTCTTCGAATCCTGAGCCGAAGTGCTGGCACCGATATTGAAGACGCGGATCCCTTTGAGGAAAGTCTTGGTTTCTGATTTCTGCTCTCCACCACGACGCATATTGAAAATGCCGATGATGTCAACGCGATCGCCAGGTCGAAGCAATCCGCCCAGCAAATCTTCTGGCGGAACCTTGATGTTGATCACTTTATGATTTGGAGGAATCGCCAAGCCAGGGATTTCGTTACGATTGAAAACGTCGTCCAGGATGATCGCCTGTCCGGTACGCAAACGCGTCGTAATGAACTTGCTTTTGACTTCCGCAAAGTCCGTTGCCGCACCTTCGGGAATCAGGTTGGTTGGCCAGTTTTCGAGGCTCACATTTTCTTCAGTGAGTTCTGCTTTGTGGTCAAGGTGAGCGCTGGCAACGAGTACCGGGCCCATTGGAATTTTTTCAGCGACGTCGCCACTGTTACCCATTGCCTGAATGATTCCGATTGCGGATACCAAACCACACAGGAGTGCGATGGCGATAAGTACGAGCTGTTTTGATTTCATCTTGATTCCTCAGGATTTCCGGAGATTGCCTTTTGATGTAATTGAGCATCCATCCTGTTTGCAACTTTTCCGTCCTGGATCCGCCGAAACTGTAAGTCAGCTTGCTAGCGGGGGGTTTGATAGCTTTTCTAGTTGTCATGATTTTCGGCTGTTTGTCCGCTGCCTAATCAGCGAACGTCGAACAGCTTGTAAATCCCTAAACGCCGGACTATCCGGCAATTTCTATTGAGCACCGGAATATCCGGCGAACGTTTTTGCCCGCGCCGACGACCCTTGTCAGGTCATCGGCATTGAGCGTGTCTTTTCATCGGCAGCTGTGGGTCTGCGACTATCGGATCTGCGAAGATCAGACAAGCATTCGTTCCCAGGCAAGGTAGATAACTGTTCCAATTGCCATAGGAATGCCGTAAGGCAGCAAACGCATTGTGCTTTTTCTCTCAGCAGCGATCTCGCTGAGTTTCTCTGGATCCTGAACGGTCGTGATCTCATTGATCAAATACCAGAACTGGTCGTAGTGTTTCTTTGCTTCGCCTGACATCAGAATCATGATGACGGCAATGACGCCACCAACTGCTGCTCCGATACAGAACGACATGAATACGATGGTGACATGAACCCATGCTCCGATCGCAGCCATCATTTTGACGTCGCCGGCTCCCATTCCTCCGATAGAGTAAAATGGAAGCAGCGTCAGTCCGCCGACGATCGTGCCAATCAGGCTCCACATCAGGCCGTAGTACCAGCCCTCTCCAGCCATGCCGTAAGCAATGCTGCTGTAGATCCAGCCAGCGAAGATCATCGGGAATGTTAGTTTGTTGGGAACACGAAGTTCCTTTCCGTCGATGTAAGCTGCGACGACAGCAAAAATGGCGACAACCCAGTAAACCCAGTTGTCTGCCATGGTGGCAAATATCTCGCTCATGTTGTTCTCCTAAACCTTGTCGATGCAACTGTTTCCAGTCGACTCTCTTGTCTGTTTCGTTTGACTGAGCGGCGTCAATTCTGTTTTCCCGGGGCAGGGTAAACGTGTTCGTATTTTTGTTTTGTGCCAGATGGGTGGTCTAGCCGCGTAACGTAAGAACGTAGCTCGCGAATACCGCGATGATCGTGAAAAAACAGCAGATCATTGCAAATCCCTGCTGACAGATATCTGGCGAGATTGAGTATGGCATGATCGTGTCCTTCCGGAATCATCCGGTGTTAAAGCAGAAAACGCCCACGCCGGACGAATCCGGGTGAGCGATGATCTGTGGCATAAATGCTTCGCCGAAGCGAAGCCAGCCAAGTTAGTTCAATTGCGTAGCAATTTGGTTGAACTTAGAGCTGGCGTTGGTACCAACAGATTGAATCGCTGCAAGGCAGACGATAACGATCAGTGCAAGCATGATCGCGTACTCAACAGCTGTTGGGCCATCTTCAGACTTCAAGAAACGTTGTACTTTTGAAACGATGTTCTTCATAATTTTTCCTCCGACGGAATTGGATGCCCCAGAACGGGGGCTGAACCCAGGTGGGCTCGGTAAGTAAAAACGAAGCAGGTTGTGCTTCCAAGTCAGGTTCACTCCCGACTCGATAGAAACCTATGACACTGTTTCGCATAGTCAAACTTTGACGGTCAATTAATCTGAAAAAAGTTCAACGGACGTAGCGAAGGGGGAAAGCAGACCGACAAAAAAGCAATTTTCGTTCTGGTCATAACGGTCGTAACGAAACCGCGGCGTCGACTTTCCAGATATGAGATCCGCGTTGCTATTTGAGAAAAGCATTGCGTCTGGCGATGCCCTGTTTCTTTCGTCGGTAGTACTTCAAGCCTGCAAGAAAGAAACAACTCGCGGAGGTAACTCCGAACAGAATCATGCTGCCTTCCGGATGCAGCATCATGACAATGGCGGTCACGCACATGAGCGCGGAGTGAACGTAAAACTGGCCAGACAGAATTCCGGCTTTAACAAGAAACACCATCGCTGCAATCAACGCCAACATCGGCGCCAGATCCAACACTTCAAGATTCAGCATCCACTCGAGCGGAAACAGAAAGATCACTAGCGCCATCGCCGATGCCCAGACGTGTGCCATTTGCCTTTCGACGAAAGTCACCGGTCCCATTCGGCGACGCAGCATCCAAAACACGATCGCCCATACGCCGATCCCCAGCGTCCACATCAAAATATATGGCCAGCGGTAGTTCCACACGTCCAGATACTGGTTGTAGACGAACGTTAACAGGCTGGCGACAAGCAGGACGAGGCCTTGCCACATCCACAGCAGCCCCCAGTTTTCGAGGATTTCTGCGTGATGCGTTTCTCGAAACAGGTTGGCGATTATCTGAAAAAATCGCCCCTCGCGGGCACTAACAGAACGGCCATCGAGAAAGGCTCGAAGATCATCTCGCAGCATGGCTGCTGACTGGTATCGCAGGTCCTGCGGTTTCTGCAGGCATCGAAGCGTAACCATTTCGAGGTTTCGATCGACGCGTTGATTGAGCGTTCGAAGCGGAATTGGCGATTGTTCGATCACCATCAATACCGTTTCTACCGGCGTGGCACCCAAAAACGGAGCCCGCCCCGTGAGCGTGTGATAAAGGATTGCGCCGAGGCTGTAGATGTCGCTGGCTGTCCCGACGTTTCCTCGCGACCCTGAGGCTTGCTCAGGCGACATATACGACGGTGTCCCAAGAATGGCACCAGTACGAGTCAACGACGCTCTTGCTCCGCCTGAGATTGCTTTGGCCAGACCGAAATCCGCCAGATGCGGAATCCCTTTGTCGTCCAGAATGATGTTCGATGGCTTGAGGTCACGATGCAGCACGCCTTGTTCGTGCGCGTACGCGATCGCGTCACTGATCGAAGCCATGATTCCGGCGGCCTGTTGCGGCAACATGGGGCCGCGTGTCAGTTTCTCCGAAAGCGTATGCCCGCGGATGAGTTTCATGCAGAAATACGGCAAGCCTTCGTGTTCACCGATTTCGTAGATGGGAACGATGTTCGGGTGGTTCAGTCTTCGCGCGGCTTCAGCTTCGGCGCGAAAACGTTCCTTCTCAACCTTGGTCGCAAAGTCACCTTTGAGGATCATTTTGATGGCAACGGTTCGCCCGTCAGACTTTCGAACCGCCTCGTAGACGATCCCCATTCCACCACGACCAATTTCTTGCTCAAGCGTGTAGTCGCCAAGCTCAAACGGAAGTTCCAGGCCGGCAAACTCAAACTCGGTTTCGCCCGAGAGTAAATTTCTCTGATGATGACCGGCGGCCTGGGTCACGACCATGATGCCCCACAGCTCCCGCAAGTCGGATTCGAATTCGGGGTGCTCCTGAACAGCGTCTTCCAACGTCAGTTCTTCGCCGCCGATGATTCGATCGGTGTACTGGGAAAACAGGTTCGCCAGAGCTTGATCGTGAACGGAATCTTCATCCTGGTTGTGAGTCGCGCCATCGGCCATTAACGATTATCCGACTGCGTCCCCGGAAGCAGTTTCGTCTGCCTGCATCATGGCTTTGAGTCGCTTGATCGCGCGAAGATAACGCATACTGGCCGCCGGCTCGGTCAGTCCGAGAATTGAACCGATCTCCTGATTCGTCAGGTGCTCGTAGTGACGCATCGTGATAATTTCGCAGTCTTTGTTGTCCAGCAGCGAGATCGCGGCTTCGACTTTGGCGGCCATTTCTTTCTGCAATGCGGCCGCGGCAGGTGTTAGTCCTCCGTCGCCAAGCAATGAGGCCAGCTGAATCGACGAGTGGTCGTGGCCGCGCGGAATAACCATCCCCTGCTCACGATCAACAGAACGTTTTGCTGAAACGCGGTGGCGTCGATGGGCGTCGATGATTCGGTCTTTGGCGATTTGCCGCAGCCAAAGATGAAACGGCATGATCGGATTGCCGATATAGGTTTCCAGCCGCCTGTTGGCTTCGACAAGCACGTCCTGAACGACATCGCTAACGTCGACTCGTTTCTGAATTCGAGCGTCGAGCCGCATTCGGATCAGCTGACGAAGAGAGTTCCGATGTCGATCCATCAATTGATTGACTGCGGAATCGTCACCGACTTTGGCTTGAGCCAGAAGCTCTTCGGTTGGTTGTTGTTCAGGCCACATGGTTGCATTATCACTAAAAATTCCGTTCACGACTATCGTCATTACGCAAATTGTGGGCCCTTGGATTCGAAAATTTGCATTCCGTGACAAAAACGACAACCTAACCCATCTGGCTTCCTGGCTTTCGCGACGAATGCTCGCAGAAGCAGGCAATGTTGGCCAATGCGTCCGGTAGCCAGCGAACTGCCAACTCGTTCCCGCTGGGTCGTGAGTTGGCCAAAACGAAGCCAGCCTGAACGTTCAACTGCTTCTGACTCGCTCCAATACGCGATATGCTGACGTTGAAACTGCCGAATAGGTTTTTGCTCAAAGCCGCACTTCCAGCTCAGCGACCAGCAACTCGATCTCTTTCACCGAATTGTAGAGGTGACAGGAAACGCGAATCCACCACTTTCCATTCAGTTCCCAAACAGGAACTTCGATGCCTTCCTGAATCCACAGCTCTTCCTGGAGCTTGCTCCAGTCGCCATCAGGAAGCTGAACATGAGCCATCGATCCGTAGAATCCGTCGGCGCGACTGGCAATCGTTCCGGTTCCCAGCAGCTTGATCAACTCGGACTCAGCGACCGAAGCCAAATGGTGAATCCGTTGCCTGACGTTTTCGAATCCGATTTCGGCAAAGAAAGAAATCGCCTCTGGGACCGCCAATGCACCGGTTTGGTTGCGAGTTCCCAACCAAAACTGCTCCTCTTCCCATCCGGAAAAGTCAGAATTATCGAGCCTGCCCCATCCTGTGATCGGCGCGTTGACAGACTCACGCATGCTCGCGCGAACAAACAGGAATCCGGTTCCCAGCGGCGCGCACAGCCACTTGTGAAGACTGGCGGTGTAGTAGTCGCAGCCGATTTGATTCAGTTTAACATCGATCTGCATCGGAGCATGTGGGCCATCGATGCAGCTCAAAACATTTCGCTCCCTCAGCGCGTCGCAGATTGCTTTGGCGGGCAAGATCAAAGCGGATACCGAAACAATGTGACTGAAAATAACCAGTTTTGTCTTTGGCGTCACGGCCTGAAGGATCAGATCGACGACTTGCTGCTGCGATTCGATTTTTTCCGGAAGCGCAACCTGAACGATCTTGATCCCGGTCTCCCGAGCTTTCTTTTCCCAAATCCGTTTGACAGCCCCATACTCCTGATCCGTTAACAGGACTTCATCGCCGGGTTCCAACGGCGCGGAATTCGCAACCACGTTCATTGCGTAGGTTGCGTTGTCAACGAAAGCAAGGTTCTCGGCTTCGGTGCCGATGAATTCTGCCAACCGTTGACGCGCCGCCATAAGTAGCGGTTCGTAGGCACGCAGAAAGAAATCCATCGGTTGGATTTCCAACTGCCGCAACAACAAATCGCGACGATAACGAACTTTGTTAAGCGCGATTCCGAACGAGCCGTGGTTGAGGTAAACCGTATCGGCGCGAACACGGAACTCATGCCGGAACCTGGCCCAGTGTGCTTCGTTGCCCGGATCGAGTGTTGATTCTGTCGTGGTATTCATCAATGCCTTTCACGCCGCGAACTCCCAGGGTATAGAATAACAGCAGCTGGAACTTTTATTCCAGTCAACGAAACTGGCCTGACAGAAATAGACCGTATCATGCGTGCCTTCAAAACATTGAGACTGATTGCGATTCCCGTTTGCATTTTCCTGCTTGGCGTTTGCGGTTGCGGAACGCAGCAGGAAAAAGTCCTGGTTCCGGATTTGAACGCGAGCGGCGAAGCACAAACGGAAACGCCACCGGCTTCCGAATCCGAACATCAAACGCAGGAATCCGATAAAGCAGTCAAATCTGATTCGCCCCGTTCGGCAGATTCGCACCAGACGCAGGACGACGATGATGTGACTGCTCTTTTTGATGGCGAAACACTAAACGGTTGGGAGAAGATCGAATTTGGCGGTGAAGGCGACATTGAAGTCATCCACGGCGAGATCCGCATGTTCGCCGGGGATCCGCTAACAGGCATTTGTGTGACCGATGACACGGAACTTCCAACGGCGAACTACGAAATTTCTCTGGACGGCATGAAGCTCGAAGGCAGCGATTTCTTCTGCGCGATCACGTTTCCGGTCAACGATACGTTTTGCACGCTGGTCGTCGGTGGCTGGGGCGGCACACTGGTCGGCCTGTCGAACCTGGACGGAAAAGACGCTTCGGACAACGACACGAAACTCAACAAGAAGTTTGAAAAGGAACGCTGGTACAACATTCGTCTTCAGGTTCTTCCGGAGCGGATAACTGCGTGGATCGATGAAGAAAAACTGATTGACGAATCAATCAAGGATGTCGAAGTTTCGATTCGAAACGACGTCATTTCGACCACGCCTTTGGGGATCACGAACTTTGCGACCACGTCGGCACTTCGCGATATCAAACTGCGCAAACTCGACTGACAGTGGCCCAGCGGCCTGTCCAGAGGTACAATCGCGGTAGTTGACGTTCCCGCCCCGGAGACTTGAATGCTTATCGAAATGCAATTGGCTCGCATCATCATCAGCGAGATCAATGACAACCAACTGGTTTTCTTGAAAGAAGTTGGTGGCGAGCGACAATTCCCGATCCTGATCGGAATCTTCGAGGCAACCAGCATTGATCGTCGAGTCAAAAACATCAATCGACCTCGCCCGCTGACGCATGATTTGCTCGTTGGAGCAATCGAAATGATGGGTGGCGAACTGGAATCCGTGGTCATCAACGATCTACGTGACCACACCTACTTTGCAAACTTGCGAGTGAAACACAATGGCGAGACGCTTGATCTGGACGCCAGGCCTTCGGATGCGATCGCGGTTGCGGTGACCTGCGATCCGGCACTGCCAATTTTCATCGAAGAAGAAGTCCTCGAGCAGGCGCTTTCGTCGCTGTAGCAACAGAAGCAGGCTCCAGCCCCAAACTCGTCGCGTCCGGATTCCCGTTGCACGAGTTTAGCGAATCCGAAACTCAGCAGAACATCCAAAATCAAGGATTCGCTGGCGTATTGCATGCGGAAGGGCGGATGGCTAAACCGTCCCAAGAACGCGGTTGCCGCTCTACTTCTTTGCGGCGCGATAGTCGCGACGCTGACGCGTGTTGGGAATTCCCATCTTCTCGCGATACTTGCTAACCGTCCGACGAGCGATATCAAAGCTCATGTTCTTCAAGCGATTCATAATTTCGAAATCGCTGAGCGGTTTGGCTTTGTCCTCGTTGTCGATCAACTTCTGCAACTCGATACGGATCTTGTTGTAGGTCACATCTTCGCCAGCATCCGTTTGCGTCCCTTGAATAAAGAACGCTCGTAAAGCAACAATTCCCCGAGGCGTTTCGATGTACTTGTCATCGACCGCGCGGCTGACCGTGCTCAGATTGACGCCAACGCGTTCCGCAATCTGATCCATTTTCAGCGCCTTGAGAAACTCGGGCCCTTTGTCAATGAAGTCAGACTGGTGATCAAAGATCGCTTGCGCGACACGAAGAAGCGTACTTCGACGCTGCTCGATCGATTCGATCAACCATTGAGCCGACGAAATCTTGCCTTTGATAAACTCCTTCTCAGCCTTCGTTGCCTTGCCCTTTTTCAATCGCTCACGATAGTAGCGGCTGATGTAAAGGTTTCTCGCAGGACCCTCGTCCATCTTCACAACCCACTTGCCCTCGTCATCCTGCTCAAGCCACAGGTCCGGTTTGACGACCGCCACAAAGTTGTCCGCGAATTCACTGGCCGGACGCGGATCAAGTTTTCTCAGCTCGTCTCGGGCCGCGTAAATTTCTTCGATCGACATCCCGGTTGCTTTTTCGATCACCGGCAAACGGTTGTGCATCAAGTCATCGAGGTGATCCACGATCAGCTTGTGAACGCTGTGATAGTTTTCGATATCAAGCGTCAATTGCAACAGCAAACACTCTTTCAGATCGCGTGCACCGACGCCCTTGGGTTCCAGATCCTGAACATGAGCCAACGCGATTTCAGCGAGTTCAATGGCTTCGGGTGAAGCGTCAAGCGGCAACAGATCTGTCAGGCTGGCTTTGAAGTAGCCGCCGCTCTCTGCCGAAATCGCGGAGATGATTTTCTCGCAAAACTTCATCACGTCCGGCTCGACTTCACGCTCTCCCAATTGGCTGAGCAGATAATCCTGCAGCGTTTCGCTACGAGTGGCGACGTTGGCCATCAAGTCATGTTGTCGGTCACCGCTTTCCTGCACGCGGTTGGAGGAAACTCGAGGCCGTTCGTCAAAGTGGTCCGGGACATCCTGATCAAGATTGACCAATCGTTCAAAATCGTCCTCGTTGTTGGCGTTGTCGCCCTCTTCGATGACCAGCTCTTTTTGCTCGACGTCCTTCTCTTTTTCTTTTTTCGGTTTCTCTTCAGGAGTCGAATCCGGATCAACAGTATGTTGCTCGAGGATCGGATTTTCGATCAGCTCCTGCTCAATTTTTTCCTCAAGCTCCGTCGCGGCCATACGCAAGATTTCCATCGACTGGATCATCCGCGGAGCCATCGTTTGCGATTGCTTCTGCGACAGATTTTGGCCGAAAGAAAATCTCATATTGGTTTCGTAGGGGAGCGTGGGGCAAAATATTGGAGCTGCAAAAGTCTAGCATGTTCCGTGCCAGGCCGTGCAATTTTTTCGCTTTGAAAATCACGAGTCTGTGGAGTGTGGTGTCAAATCAGGACGCCACTTTTCGTATTCCTAAAGCGGTTGTCGCCCTGCCAGTGCATCCGATAAGATCTCTTTGTTAGTGTATTCCAGGATACTGCCGGTCGTGATTCCACGAGCCAGTCGCGTTAGCTGGACGTCATAGTCACGCAGTAGGTTACTTATATAGAGTGCCGTGCCATCACCTTCGACCGTCGGATTGGTCGCCATAATGACTTCCTTGAATCCACCGGCGGCAATACGGTCAACCAGCGAATCGATCGTCAATTTTTCCGGACCAATATTCTCCAGCGGAGCGATCCTGCCGAGAAGCACATGATAAAGTCCGCGATAAGTTCCCGACTGCTCCAATGCGATCAGGTCTCGCGGTTGCTGTACGACACAGATTTGCGTTTGTTCACGCGTTGAATCACTGCAGATATTGCAACGTTCGCTTTCCGCGAGGTTGTAGCAAACTTCGCAGTACCGAACATTTTCGCGCACCGCACGGATCGAATCAGCCAAGGCAAACGCTTCGGTATCCGGGACGCGCAAAATGTGATACGCCAGTCGTTCGGCAGACTTTCGCCCGATCCCAGGCAGCCGCGAAAGCTGCTCGATCATGTGAGTGACTGAATCAGTGACTTTACTCATGGATTGATTTGTGACGGTCTGGAAAACATTCGTTTGCGGTTACCCAAGCATGGCTGGGGCGGAATCCGCAAGGACTTTGCCCAATGTTAACCTGATCCAGCCCATTCTTGAACGTGGCTGAGTGCGGTTTCGACGCCACAAAAGAACTGTTTTCGATCTGGTCGACAACGTTTTTTCAGATAAATTGTTCTTTGACAAATTAACGAATATCAGACCGGATTCCGGAACTGCAATGACCGAACCAAACACTGATCCAGCCGCCGACACTCCTCAGGAATCAACAGAAGCTTCTGCCGCTCCGGCCCAAGCCAACGTGATTCCTGACACGACGCCTGAATCCGCAGCCCCAGCAGCTACAACAGATACGCCGACGCCAGACGCTGGCACAGCTCCATCGGTCGAATCTCCGGCAGCAGAATCGCCAACGGCAGAAGCCCAGCCAGCTGAACCCGCCACTCCGGCCAAACCAAAAATTCAAATCGGATCGCAACGCGACGTGGCCAAAGGCCCAATCAAACCCGCAGCGGTTCAAGCAGCATTGGCCAACCCGGTATCCCTTGATGGTCCGGAAGCTGCCGAAGTTGTCGACGTGGCACCAGCGATCAAGTCAGACGCTGGCTTGAGTGACAACATTGATGACGACATCGACGCAGCACTCGCCGGTTTGTCGATGGAAGCCGTTTTGGACAGCACCGAGGCAGCGACTGAAGAGCTGGAACTGAACAGTCGCGTCAAAGGGCTGGTAACGAAAATTCATCGTGAAAACGACAACGTATTTTTCAAGCTAAACGGGCAGTTCGAAGGCGTTGCAGCGTTTCATCATTTCAAAGAGGAACCTAAAGAAGGCGACCTGATTGAGATCATCGTTCGCGGTCGCAATGCGGAAGACGGACTCTACGAGCTGAGCGTTCCAGGCGCCGTTGTTGGAGTCGCCGATTGGGATGACATCCAGGAAGGTACCGTTGTCGAAGCAGTGGTCACAGGTTCAAACACCGGTGGGCTGGAAGTAAAAATCAATTCGCTTTCCGGCTTTATGCCGATGAGCCAAATCGATCGGTTTCGAGTCGAAGACGTTTCTGGCTACATCAATCAAAAACTTCAATGCGTCGTCATGGAAGTGAACCCGGCGAAACGTAAGCTGGTCGTTAGCCGACGTGCGATTCTCGATCGTGAGAACGAAGAGAAGCGTGCCGCGTTGATGGAAGAACTCGAAGCCGGACAACTTCGTGACGGTACGGTCACCAAATTGATGGACTTCGGTGCGTTCGTAGATCTTGGCGGAGCAGAAGGCTTGATCCATGTCAGCAAAGTCAGCTGGACTCGGGTCAAGCATCCCAGTGAAGTCCTTGAAGTCGGCCAAAAGGTAAGAGTCAAAGTCGAGAAAATCGGCGACGGTCGAATTTCCCTTTCGCACCGTGACACGCTGGAGCATCCATGGAAAACCATCGCCGAACAGTTCTCGGTGGATGACGTGGTCAAAGGCAAAGTCACCAAGGTGATGGATTTCGGAGCCTTCGTTCAGCTGGCTCCTGGCGTTGAAGGACTGGTTCACATTTCCGAACTGGCTCATCACCGCGTGACGCGAGTCAGCTCGATTTGCAACGCGGGCGATGAAATCGACGTGAAGATCCTGTCGATGGATACCGAAAATCAAAAAATGTCGCTGTCACACAAAGCAACCCTTGCGGCTCCTGCGGCCAAGTCCGATGGCAAGAAGGATGAACCTGAACTGCCAGACAGCCGCGAACTTGTCGTGCCTTCAACTGGCAAACCACTCAAGGGTGGAACCAACAACCCATCCGGTGGTGAACAGTTTGGTTTGAAGTGGTAGTTGGAACGAGTCATCGCGGGGCGAACGAGTCTTGTTGATTGCACTCGTTCGTTTGCCGTTTGCCGTTCGCAGTTCGCAGTTCGCAGTTCGGCAAAATCGACCGGCAGTGATTCTCGTGAGGCAATTGAGAATTTGGGGATCAAGTGACGATTGAGTTTTCTTGTAGCGGTTGTTCCCGAATCCTGCGTGTGCCTGAAGAGCATTTGGGAAAGAAAGCTCGCTGTCCCAACTGCCAAACAGTCAACGCTGTTGAAGCATCAACGTCGCCAACCAGCTCCGGCCTGCACTCCGAAGAGGTTGGAATAGAAAAAGGCGCCGACAACCCTTTCTCAAAACCAGTCGCTCCGAATCCCGGACATTCTTCCTATGCCGCACCGATGGGATACGGAGCAGCCGGGATGCAATACGGAAGCCAGTATCATTTGCCGCACCGCGGAGGTCTGGTGCTGACGTTGGGGATTCTCTCTCTGTTGTGCAATATGTTTTGCGTGCCCGGGATCCTGGCATGGATTTTCGGCAGCGGCGATCTCAAAAAAATGAAGGCCGGACAAATGGATCCATCAGGCCATGGGATGACTCAAGCCGGAATGATTTTGGGCATCATCGCCACTTGCATGGTCGCTGCAGTGGCCTTGTTTTACATCGCCATGATTTTCCTGACGATCCTCGTCGGCATCGCTGGCGCGGCAGCGTTCATCTCGTAGTTGAAACTCCCGCCGAACGCACGCCGCACACTTTTCGCTACTCTTCGACCTCAGCGTTTTCCTTTCGCCGCGGCAGCTCGTCCATCGATTTGAGCAAACTCAACAGCTCGTTATCCGTCGATAGAATCAGATTCGTATCGCTCTTCATCGCGGCCTTGTAGACCTCCAGCTTTTTCAGAAAGACAAAGAACTCAGGATTGCGACCGTAGGCTTCGGCTGTCAGCTGAATCACTTCCGCGTCCGCCTTACCGCGAATCTCCGCAGCTTTCTGCTTCATTTTACCGTCGATCGTGTCCAGTTCTTTCTGAGTCAAACCTTTGATTCGGTTTCGCTCTTCTTCGGCTTCCGATTCGAACAGGCGAGCAACCATTTCGCGTTCACTACGCATGCGACCATAGACCGTGGCTTTCACCTGATCGTCGTAGTTGACTCGCTTGATGTGAACGTCAACCAATTCGATGCCGTACTGATCCATCAAATCGGCTTTCAACGTCATCAGGATTTCGTTCTCGATTCTCTCGCGACCTGTTTTGACAACATCCCGATTGATGCCCGTGCTTTCAAGTTCATCTGACTCGTACATCAGTTTTTCGTTCGTCGTCCGCACCAGATCGATCAGATTGTGCTTGGCCACGACGTTCCGAACGCCCGAATCAATGTTGTCGTCGAGGATCTTCTGTCCCCCACGTTCGGTGCGCAACGTTGTATAGAACTTGGACAGATCGGAGACTTTCCAGCGCGCCCAACAATCGACATAGATTCGCTTTTTGTCGCGAGTCTGCATGTTTTCGGGTGCTCCGTCCCACGGAAGCAATCGCTTTTCCATCCGCTGCACGGCCTGCACCAGTGGGATTCGAAATTTCAACCCCGGCTCGGTCACGTACGCCACGGGTTTCCCAAACTGCGTGATGACAGCCTGCTCACCCTCCTGAACGATGTAGGTCGCGAGGTAAAGAATGAATGCGAGTGGAATTAGCACAAACAGAATTGCAGTGATACGTGCGGTCATTTGGAGTTACCTCGCAGTGGATTGCCCGGAGTCGATTCGCCAATGTTCAGGATGGGCAACATCTGATTGACCGAATCGTCGATAATCGTCTTGTTGCCAACGCTGGAAAGAACTTCTTCCATCGCCTCCAGGTAAAGTCGCTGTTTCGTGATCTCGGGAGCTTTCTCGTATTCGGCCAGTTTCGCATTAAAAGCACTGATCAAACCTTGGGTCTCCAGCACGTTCAGCTCGCGGTAACCTTCTGCCTCGGAGATCATTTGGTCTCTTCGACCACGTGCCGCTGGAATCTGGCGGTTGCGTTCGCCTTCAGCTTCGTTGACCACACGTTCCTTGTTCTGACGCGCCCGGTTAACTTCCTGGAATGCGTCCTTCACCGATTCCGGTGGCGAAGTGGTTTGCAGTTTCACCGTGACGATTTGCACGCCGATGTCGTACTCGTCGAGCATCTCCTGAATGCTCCGCTTGGCTTCATTCGCAATCTCTTCGCGACCCATCGTCAAAACCGCGTCGACGCTGCGGTCACCGACGAGCTTTCGCATCACGGTTTCTGAAACGTCCCGGATCGTGTCCGGAATCGCCGGGTTGATACCGGACTTCGTGAGTTGCTGCATGTAGTAGCCGCCATCACCGCCGCCAACGTTGAAGAGTGACTTTGCCGAATCGCTGATTTGGTACTGAACAATCCACTCAACGTGAGCGAGATTCAAGTCGCCGGTCAGCATATCCGCAACGTCATCCAGCTCATTGTTTCGTTTGGCGTAAACCGTTTTTCGATCTGCCGAAATCGTTTGAAAGCCGAACTCGAGGCTCTGAATCTTCATCACCGGCACGGTGTAGACGCTTTCGATAGGCCACGGCATTTTCATCTGCAGCCCGGGAGAAACCGTGCGGACTTTCTCGCCAAAGCGAAGCACGACGCCTTCTGCGCTGGCGTCGACGCGATAGAAACTCGTGTACACCAGCAGCGCGATCAGTCCGAAGATAAACAGAAACGCCCCCGACTGCAGGCCGTTTTTGATCCCCTGAATTGCGTCCTCATGGGAGCGGCGGCTACGATCCCCGCGGCGCGGACGGCGCTGATTAAAGTCTGAATCGTCGTCATCAAAGTAGTCAGGCATGATTGAGCCAGTTGGTTTCGTTCAAAGGTTGGCGGCAGTTCGGTGCCGTTTCATAACATCGGCACCACGACACCGGTTTCTTGTTGTGGCACCCTTCATTCGACTCAGGCGTCACAATCTTGACAAAAATCGAGAACTGGAAGTAAACGCTCCAATTCACGCAATTTGCTGTCGTTTTGTCGATTGCTGAAATCAAAACCTGGACGGGTTCTGCTGCTTTTGAAGCCAAAACTGGTTGCAGGAAGAACACAGTTCGGGAATTCAGGACGCCGACGGCGGCTTGCGGAGAGAAGTACCCGCGGCAGCGCCATGGCCGATCCCAGCCGCAACATCTTTCCAATCCTGCCATCTTCACTCGAGATTTGACTCGCGTTCGTATCCGTCTCGAAGCCGGAGTAGCATCGCCTAAGCGAACGTTCCAGTTTTCAAAAACTGAACCACTGCATCCCCAGTTGCTTTGCGGAACAGCAAATCGTTGTGTCCGCTGGCGATTTCGCAAAACGGCACGTCTTCAGCAGGCCGGCTACTTTCACGAGTCACGACGCGATCCACATCCGCGTGAATTGCTCCTGCCTCGACGCCATCGGGAAACTCAAGCTGTCGGACGTAGCTGTCTTCTTCGTCCGAAATTTGCTTCAGTGTCTTTGAGAAACGAAAGATACTTCCTGAAAGTTTTCGTGCCGCTGCCGACCCGCGATTCGGAGTCGCCAGCATCAGGAACCGTCCGAGTTTCCTTGGGCGAAACTTCAACAACGCCTGACGAGTCACAACGCCTCCCATGCTGTGAGCGACGATATGGAACTGATTGATCGACGGATCACTATCGATCTGTTGGAGCAGTTCGGTAAACTTGTCGGCGTGATCGGGAATTGATTTGAAAACGCTGCGATAGCCGTACATCCGCGACGAGAATCCATGCCTGGCGACGTACCATTTCAAATACAGAAACACGATCCGCGGTGCGGCAATCCCGTGGATGAAAACGATATGCGGCTCTGATTCGCTGCTGGTACCCATGGGCGACGTCGAGGCACAGGCCTGAGTTTGACTGTTGATGAGTGCGTTCATTTGTCGTGGATGTCGGCATTGTAGGGCCGATCGGCTTCGTAAGCTGACATTGTCCCAGTCCCGAAACCGATTCGTGGCCTTTTTCACAACGAAGATTTTTCTGTTTGCGATATAATCACCGCTGATCATTCATCCCGATTTTGTTGAAATTATGGCCACGGAACTCCCCATCGTAACCGCCAAAAAAGCCTGTGCACGCCTTGAGGTGCTCAATGGGACCGCTGTGCCGACGCCGGCCGGAAGTCGCTGGCTTCCGATGTCGATGAAGGAAGCCAAAAAACGCGGTTGGGACGAAATCGATATCGTCTTCGTTACTGGCGACGCCTACATCGACCATCCTTCATTCGCCATGTCGATTCTTGGCCGAACTCTCGAAGCCGCCGGTTTCCGAGTCGGCATCGTGTCGCAACCGGATTGGACGAACTGCGATGCGTGGCGCGAGTTTGGCCGGCCGCGATTGTTTTTCGCGATCAGCGGCGGCAACATGGACTCGATGATCAACCACTACACGGCGAATCGCAAAGTCCGCAACAGCGATGCGTATTCGCCGGGCGGACGAATCGGTTTACGTCCGGATCGGGCGACGCTTTCGTATTGCCATCGTGCCCGTGAAGCCTTCAAAGGCGTCCCTGTTATCGCAGGCGGCGTTGAAGCATCGCTTCGCCGGTTGGCCCACTACGATTTCTGGGGCGACAATGTTCGGAAGTCGATCTTGCTGGACTCCAAAGCCGATTTGGTTTGCTTCGGCATGGGAGAGAACCCGATCGTCGAAATGGCGCGGCGACTCGACGCCGGTGAATCCGTCAAGGATCTTCGCGACATGCGCGGCGTTGCGTATACGCTTGGGGCCAGCGAAGAAACGCCTGTTGGCGATGACACGATCGCGATTCCGTCGTTCGAAGAAGTCAAAACGGACAAGGTCGCTTTCGCGGACGCGACACGAATCATTCACCAGGAAACGAATCCTTACAACGCGAAACGATTGACTCAGGTGCACGGAACGCAGACGGTCGTCGTCAATCCACCGTCGTTTCCGATTTCTCAGGAAGCTATGGATGCGATCTACGGCTTGCCGTACACACGTGCCCCGCATCCGGCCTACAAGGAACCGATTCCTGCATTCACGATGATCAAGGATTCAGTCACGATCATGCGAGGCTGCTTCGGCGGTTGCACTTTCTGTTCAATCACGGCGCATCAGGGCCGTACGATTCAGTCGCGTAGCAAGGAGTCGATCATTGGCGAGATCGAAACGATGGCTGCGGATCCAAAGTTCAAAGGCACGGTCAGCGACATCGGCGGTCCGACTGCGAACATGTATCAGATGCAGTGCACCAAACCGGAAGTGGAAGCGATCTGCCGACGTCAGTCCTGCGTGCATCCGAAAATCTGCAAACTGCTGGGCACCGATCACAGCGAGCTGATTCAGATCATGAAGGAGTCGCGTGAAGTCAAAGGCGTGAAGAAGGTTCTGGTCGCCAGCGGAATTCGCATGGACCTTGCTCGCCGCAGCCCTGAGTACATGAAGGAGTTGACCGAACATCATGTCGGCGGCCTGCTGAAAGTCGCCCCGGAACATGCGGACGATAAAGTTTTGAACAACATGAAGAAACCGGGCATCGATGAGTTTGCCCGGTTCTCGAACGAGTTTCGCAAGGAGTCAAAGAAGGCAGGGAAGAAGCAGTACATTGTGCCGTATTTCATCTCCAGTCATCCGGGCAGCAACATCGAATCGATGATCGAGTTGGCGGTGTTCCTCAAACGCAACGGTTACAAACCGGATCAGGTTCAGGACTTCATTCCTGCTCCGCTCGATGTCGCGACTTGCATGTACTACACGGAGATGGATCCGTTCACCAAGAAACCGGTCTTCATCGCAAAGAAGCTGAAGGACCGAAACGCTCAGCGGGCTCTGATGCAGTTCTTTAAACCGGAGAATTACTTCGAGGTCGCGAAAGCACTCAAGGCTTCCGGTCGCCAGGATTTGATTGGCAATGGTTGCGACTGTCTGATTCCGGCCAAGCCACCCAAAGAAGCGATTGAGCATCGTCGCAAGAGCGCGGGCAAGCAGTTCCAGGGCCGCTACGTGCATCAGATCGACGGCCCGGGCGGGAAGAAGAAAGGCAGCAAGTCAAAAGGCAAGCGAAAGCAATCGCGGTTTGCTCCAGGCGAAGGCTATCGCCCGGATCGAAAGAGCGCGAAGAAACGAAAGCCGTAGAGACGAACACTGCGGGCTGTTGGTTTTAGCCTCAGAGAGCACGGAGGACATGCGAATGCGTGCAGAGGCAATCTTGTCTTCCGGCTTGAACTTCCTCGATCTGTGCGGACCTGCAGTACGAACCCTCCGTGGTCTCTGTGGCTTAATAGTCGCAGCCCTACAACCAAAGGAAGCGCCTGAAAACATGAGCGACGAGTTGACTCAAAGGGTGATCGGCGCGGCGATCGAAGTGCATCGAATTCTTGGGCCCGGTCTGCTGGAATCAATCTACGAAGAAGCTCTTTGCTGGGAATTAAAACTAAGGAGCATCGCTCACCAGCGGCAAGTCGAAGTCGATGTCGTTTATAAAGACAAACTTATTAAAGGTCAGAAGGTCGACGTTCTCGTCAATGAAGAGCTGGTTCTTGAACTCAAGGCAGTGAGCAAGTTACCTGACGTCGCAATCGCTCAGACATTGTCCTACCTGAAGGCGACCAGTCTTTCACGAGCTTTGCTTCTAAACTTTGGCGAGAAGCGATTAGTTGATGGGATCAAACGCATTTCGCTTTAGCGACAAAAGCTGAGAGACTAAGTTTTTAGCCACAGAGGTCACCGAGAGCACAGAGGACATGCAAATGACTGCGATAGACAATCATAGCTATCTTGTCTGGCTTGAATTTCCTCGACCTGTGCAGACCAGCAGCACAAAATCTCTGTGTCCTCGGTGGTCTCTGTGGCTTAATTCAATTTGCATTACGCCCCACGGCTTCCGCAACGCTGTTCAAGCCTGACTCGTTCAGTCGACGCAAAATCGTTTTGTTGATTTCCTTTACGATCGATGGACCGCCGTAGATGAAGCCGGTGTAGATCTGAACCAACGAAGCCCCGGAGCAAATCATCTCCCATGCATCGTCGCCGTTCATGATGCCGCCGACGCCGATGATCGGGAAGGATCCGTCGGCAAGCTTAAATGCACGCGATACGATCTCGCGGCTACGGACCGTCAACGGAGCCCCCGAAAGTCCGCCGTTGCCGATTCCTTCCACCGTGGCGGATGGCGATTTCAGTCCATCACGAGCAATCGTCGTGTTCGTGGCGATCAAACCGCTCAGTTTCGTTTCCTTGACAATTGAAACGATGTCTTCAAGCTGACCGTCGCCAAGGTCCGGAGCAATCTTCAGCAGAATCGGCTTGCGGGCGATCTCATGATCCGCAGCAAGCTGAGCGTTCAGGTCCTGCAACGCGTTGAGCAACTTGATCAACGGTTCGCGATTCTGAAGCTCACGCAACCCCGGCGTGTTCGGCGAGCTCACGTTGATCGTGAAGTAATCCGCATAGGAAAACAATCGTTCGAAGCTGAACAAATAGTCGTCGGTCGCTTCGTCGACGGGGACTACTTTTGTTTTGCCAATGTTGATTCCCAACACGTCGCTTGCCCGAGCCTTCGGAGTGCTGGCCAGGCGTTTCGCGGCCGCATCAGCACCTTCGTTATTGAAGCCCATTCGATTGATGATCGCCTGGTCGGCCGGCAAGCGAAACAATCGCGGCTTGGGATTTCCGGGTTGAGCCTGACCGGTGAGCGTCCCGACTTCGATGTGACTGAAGCCAAGATTGGCCAGCTCCGGAAACCATTTAGCGTCCTTGTCAAAACCGGCAGCAAGCCCCACCGGATTGGAAAACGACAGGCCGAAGCATTCCGTTTTGAGCTTCGGATCGTTGACTGTGTATTGCGACCGAATCAGAGACGGGATGGCAGGCAGGGACGAGAGACCCGCGAACGTTCCCATGGAAAAATGATGCGTCCATTCGGCGGGAAGTTTGAAAAGGACGGATCGACCGACGGATCGCCAGAACATGGATGCTTTCGAAAAGTTTGGAATGTAGGGGTGCTTTCGAACCGCAGGACAGGATCGCCAAGGGAATTTGAGGCTCGTGACGAAACATGTTTTACATCGCAGCCAACATCGCATCTCAGTTGCGGATGAGAGCAGATGTCGTGAAGACATGCAGACACAGGCTGGAAGCCTATGCCACCTGAGATGCAAAACTCAGCTCGATCACACCTTCAAACGATAGAACTCGATCGCGGTTTGGCCAAGCACGTGTGACTTTTCGTCCTCCGAAAGACCGCCGATGCAATCGACCAACGCGTCGAAGACTTCTTCGTACGTCGCAGCCAATTCGCAAACCGGCCAGTCGCTGCCGAACATGCAACGCTCGGGGCCAAAATGCTCCAGCGCCAAATCGACGTAAGGTTTTAAATCCGCTGGCTTCCAGTTTTGCCAATCGGCCTCGGTCACCATCCCGGAAAGCTTGCAATAAACGTTCGGGCATTTCGCGGCCGCGATTAGATCGTCTTTCCAGACATTCAAGTCCGCGTTTTTGATCACGGGCTTGGCCAAATGGTCGATCACCAAACGCAGGTTGGGAAACTTTTGAGCGACCGTCGCGCCGTGCTTCAGATGCTTGACGAAGAACAGCAAATCAAACGCTACATCGTGTTTTTCAAGAAGCGAAAGCCCCTTCAAAATCGGATCGCTGACGATAAAGTCATCATCCGGTTCGGCTTGCGTGATGTGCCGCACGCCAAGGAACTTCTCATTCGACTTGTATTTCTCGATCTGAGCCTCACACTCGTCACTGGCCAGATCGACCCAACCGACGACTCCGGCCAGCCAATCATTCTCCTCACAGAGTCCCAGAACCCAATCGTTTTCCGCGACATTGTGCTGAGTTTGCACAAAGACTGTTTTGTCGACGCCCCTGGCTTTTAAATGCGGTTCCAGATCAGCCGGCAAAAACGATTTACAGATCGGCTTGTGTTCGTCCGACTCCTGCCAGGAGTGGTCGAACTGGGCCATCGATCGGTCCCATAAATGATGATGTGCGTCGACGATCATGTTGCAATTTCCATCCAGTAAGTCGTTGAGCCAAATTAAACTTCGTCGTCCAGCGTCCAATCGTCAGGCAAGATCGATTTCTTGATCAGAATCGGAATCCCATCGCGAATCACACACGTTGGATGATCCAACGAAGTCTCCATACGATTCTTTCCATTGATGATGCGAACGTTCTTTCCAATTCGGCAATCGAGGTCGATGATGGCTCCGTCAATCACCGTGCCTTCACCGATTCCGAGCGGAATTTCAGTGTCGACTTCAGCCGGACGTTCCGAGTTATAATACGCCGCGCCCATGATGATTGAGTTCTTGATTTTGACTCCGGGAGCGATCTTTGTCCGCAGCCCGATGACGCTGTTTTCAATCTCTACACCGTCGCCAATTTCACAGCCAACTGAAATCAGGCTGCTCTTGACGGACGCGTCTCCCATTTTCGTCGGCGGCAAGAAGCGTGCGTGCGTATAAATCGGACGGTTGCCTTGCACCATTTGAAAGGAAGGTTTCTCACTCGCCAGATTGAGGTTGGCTTCGTAAAACGAGCGAATCGTTCCGATGTCTTCCCAATAGTCATCGAACAGATGCGTGTAGACTTTGAAATTCTTGATGGTTTCAGGAAAGACTTCTTTCCCAAAATCGGTGTACGTGCTGCCCTCAAGCAATTTGTTCAACAGCTCACGCCCGAACACATAGATTCCCATGCTCGCGAGGCAATCGCGGCCTTCGGGATCAATGCCCTGGGTTCGAATCCAATCCGGATCGGTGCGAACCGCGTCCATCGCTTCATCAGTTTGTGGTTTCTCAACAAACCCGGAAACTCGGCCGTGATCGTCGAGTTGCATGATGCCGAAGCCTTTGGCGTCTTCGCGCGTCACCGGCAGGCAGGCGATGGTGACGTCGGCTCCTTTCGCAATATGCGTTTCGATCAACTTGCTGTAGTCCATCCGGTACAGTTGATCGCCAGACAGGATCACGACGTATTCAATGTCGGATTGGTTGAAGTAGATCAAGTTCTTGCGGACGGCATCCGCGGTTCCCTGATACCAGTCGCTTCCCGCGGAAGGCGTTTCCTGAGCGGCCAACAGTTCGACGAAACCTCCGCTAAAGTTGTCGAACTGGTAGGCGTTGTTGATGTGGTTGTGCAGACTGACAGACATGAACTGGGTCAGCACGAAAACGCGATTGATTCCACTGTTGAGGCAATTGGAAATCGGAATGTCGATCAGGCGGTACATGCCTCCCAACGGAACTGCCGGTTTTGAACGAATCGAAGTGAGTGGTGCCAGTCGAGTCCCCCGACCACCGCCGAGAATCAGCGCTACCGCATTTTTCATTTTAGACTTTCATATAATCCATTGTGTCGCCTGCATTATTGCGGCTTATGGCGGGCAATGAAAGCCTTGAGAGCAAGACTGCGGTCGAATCCTGCTACTTGATCGAATCTTCAGAGTTCGACCGTGAAGACTTCTTCGTGAGCGAATCTTCTCCGACGAACTGACGAACCAACATCCGTTTGACCAAGGCCGGTATCTGTTTGCGAAAGAACCAGATCGCTGCAATCAAAGCAACGCTTACGAGGACGATCGTGGTCGTTGAGGGGATCAGATAAGCCCGCACCATCAGCAGAACAGTCAGTACAAGCTGAATCGCAACGATGGCAAGGATCAGGTTGACTTTCCACTCGACATTTCGCAGACGCGCATCGGATGCCTCAAGCCCGGAGGACTCCAGTTCGTCTTTGTTCTGACTACCGAAAAAGCGGATCATGGAACGTCAGTGATAGATGATGCAACGGTTTGTAGTTCTTTCGACTTACGGAATTGAATATTGGAGCGATTCCTTTCGCCGAATGCAAATATGGCTGTTTCCTTTGGCTGGGTTGGCTATACTTTCGCCTCAAGACGATTGGTGACAGCCCTGCTTCTGCCTGGCTGTTAGAGGGAAGCCGGTGTGAATCCGGCGCGGCCCCGCCCGCTGTAACTGAGTTTGCTCAAAGTCCATTCATTGCCATTGCCGGCCTGCCGGTGAGAAGGCGGGCTTTGATTCTCGGAAGCCAGAATACCTGCCAGCCGTCAAACATTGATCGCGATGTGCGAGGGAGCATCACGTCAGGGGATTGTTTTGTTCTGTCATTTTCGACAACGGAAATCGATGCGCTCTCGGTGCGCATTTGCCGCACGGTCGGCTGCGCATTCGCGCTGCGCGTTCACGCTGGTGGAATTGCTGGTCGTCATTTCGATCGTCGGCATTTTGATCGGGCTGCTGCTGCCCGCTGTGCAATCGGTCCGCGAATCTGCACGACGAATAACATGCCTGAACAATCTGAAACAAATTGGCCTTGCGCTGCAGAACTACCATTCTGCTCATCAGGAGTTTCCCGTCGGCGGGACGGGCTGGAGAAGTTCGTGGACGCCGGATGAAACGCAGATTGCATGGAGCGCTTTTCTGTTGCCATTTCTCGACCAGAACAACGTCTTCGAACGAATCGATTTTACAGACGGGTTCGACAGCCAATCCAATGTGGCGGCCGCTGAGTCCATCATCGCGGTCTTCGTTTGCCCGTCGAGCCTGCGCGGAACCGAACTTTCTGATGGCCGCGGGCCGTGCGACTATGGCGGCATGTATGGAGAGCGGATTTCCGGACCAAACAATCCACCGAAAGGGCTGATGGTCTACGGCCAATCGTATTCGCATCGCGACATTCGGGACGGATCTTCACACACAATCATCGTTGCCGAAGACAGTGATTTCAGCGACGGCCAATGGATCAATGGCCGCAACATTTTTGATCAGGCATTTCCAATCAATCAGGCTCCGGCTTTCGAAAATGACATTCGCTCACGACATCCCGACGGAGCGAACGTTTCATTGGCCGACGGAAGCGTTCATTTTCTTAACCAGACGGTTTCCCTGGAAGTTCTCGCTGCATTGTGCACGCGAGCGGGTGGGGAAACCAATCACGACTTTTGAGTACACACCATGAGAAACTTTTACAATTTCGCGGCCTTCGTTGTCGCAGCGTTTGTCCTTGCTGGCTCGACGCCGTCGGCTGCACAATCCGTTGTCGATCTGGAGGACGTGGGCGCGAACCTCGCGACGGAGAGTTTTTACAACGGTTCCGATGGGGCAGGGGGATTTCAATCCGGAACACTGTCTTTCAATAACACCTACACACCTGACGCGGGTTTTGGAGATTCCTGGGCAGGATGGTCGTACTCAAATCAAACGGACAACACCACGCCAGGATTTGGGAACCAGTACAGCGCGTTCACCGGAATCGGCGATTCGAACTCCGCAACCTACGCGGTTGCGTTTAACGGATTCGCGGGCTCCATTCCGGAAATTCTTTCGGTCGACGGACGAACGATCGAAGGATTCTCGATCACCAACACGACCTATTCAGCACTCTCGATGCTTAACGGCGACGCGTTCGCGAAACAGTTTGGCGGAGCGACAGGAAACGATCCCGACTTCTTCAAAATCGACATCCTGTCTCTCGACGCGACGGGCAGCGAAATCGCGAGCCTCGAATTCTTTCTGGCTGACTATCGATTCGCCGACAATTCCCTGGACTACGTTTTGGATGACTGGACCAGCGTCGACGTGAGTTCGCTCAACGCGAATCGGCTGGGCTTTCGTTTCGATGGATCTGACGTTGGAATGTTCGGGCTCAACACACCGGCCTACTTTGCCGTCGACAATATCGTCGTTTCAGTTCCTGAACCATCTGGTGCCGCACTGGTTTTCCTCTCCGCACTCTCGCTAATGTGCAGACGGAAACGAAATCGGGCACTTGATTGCATCCGTTAAGCTTGTCGAACCTGAAGAGCGTGGTACGAACCGCCACGTTGTTGGGTTGAAGTTGGAACCGCGCGGTGGGATCGTTTATAGTAAGCTGCCCACTTTCCGATAACGAGCGTCGAGATTTTCATGATCAAGTTCAACTGTTCCGGATGCCAGAAAGCGATCGGCGTCGACGAAAAGTATGCGGGGCGATTGATCAAATGCCCTGCTTGCGAGAATGCGACTCGTGTTCCAAACGCGGAACCGAAGATTCCGACAGCTACTTCGCCCGCCAATCCGGTATTCGAAGCCACCATGGCTCACGTTCCCAAAGCGCCTGCCAATCCGGTTTGCCCCAGCTGCCAAACTGAGCTGTTTAATCCGTCGGACAGCATGTGCGGAGCCTGTGGTCACGTGCTGGATCAGATCTCTTCAGCAAAGGCACCGATTGCTCCGCGACCCACTGGCAGAACTGCGGACGTGGCCGCGCCCGTGACGGCGACACCGGTCGGCATGTCTGGTGGATTGCCGGTGAACCCGGCGATTGCTTCTTCAGCTTCCGCTTCGCCGTACGCGACACAGGTTGACGCACCGAAAGATGGCTACGGCTACGATCCGTCCTACCAGACGTCTTCCAAAATGGAGCCTTCGACCGGGCGATCGATCGGAGCGTGGTTTGCTGCCGTCGGTGTCGGATTGTTCCTGGCGTTGATCTGGGGCGTGCTTGCGAGCTTCTTTGGAACCGGCGCCCAGATTTTTGCGTGGGCGATCGGAGCGGTCGTTGGTTGCATCGCGGGCTTGATCGCCAGAAACCCTTCGCTCCGGTTTTGCCTGGCGACTACGGCCGGAGCACTTCTTTGCATGTTATTCGGCCGACTGGTTTCCGCATGGGTCATCATGTTCGTGGTCTCGGGGATGAGTTCCATTCAGCAGTTCGGCATGTCGATGATCCCGGATACGGGCGTTTCGATCGGCGTGATGGAAGAAATGAATAGCAACGGCGAATTTGAAGGCGATGAGAAAGACCTTGCCGAGATGAAGATCAAGTCTTTCTTTTCGAACGAAGACTATTCCACGAGCATCGAGTACGACGAGATGGAATGGGAAACCGAAATTGAACTGGACAAAAAAGTTCGCGAAGTGGTCCGCGAAATGTCGGACGAAGAACAACAAGCGATACTTGAGAAAGTTCGCGAGGCGCATCCGGAGTGGATGGACCAACCATGGCACTACGATGCGATCATGGACTCGATGTTAGTCAACGAACAGATCGAGGACGAAGGTTTGCTGGCTCATGCACGCTCAGAGTTGGCGAAGCTCGACAGCGACTATGACGAGGAATATTTCCGCAATACGACGCGAAACGAAATGGACGAACGCGGCGAAAAGCTAAGAGAACTGGTGCTGGAAAAATACGTCGCGATGGATGATCAGGAGCGGAAAGACGCGATCCGTAGCGCGAGAATCAATCATCCTTCGTGGACTCCCGTGCAACACGAGTTCCTGGTGATGCTGGACGCGATGGCGGAGTCAGGCGACATTCCTGATCACCTGAAAGCAAAAGCCAAATCTACGATCAACATCGAGCTCAAGGGAATCTACGACGATGCGTTTGACTACGATGAAGACGAAGAATATGACTACGAGGCTCAGCAGGAACTGGAGAATGAGCTCAAGGCGGTCGTCAATGCTGAACTGCTGAAGCTTGATCAGGACGAGATCGATACGATGATCGCGAAGGCACAAGAAAAGTATCCCAGTTGGGATCCGCAGATTAACCAGGAAGTGTTCGACGAACTGAGCGATGGTTTTGGCGAAGTAATTGATCGTTTCGAGTCCGATGGGACTTTCTGGAGCAGTCTCAGAACACGCTTCAAAGCCTTGGACTTCGTTTGGTTGACACTCGGCTTGATCAGCGCGTTCGCAATCGTGTACACACTGGGCCAATCAGGAAAGAAGCGCTAAATTGTCAGAAACGCTAAAAGTCGGGCTCGCGCAAATCGCACCCGTCTGGCTCGACCGGAAGAAAACCACGGCGAAAATCTGCGACTACGTGTTACAAGCCGCGGACGCAGCATGCTCGCTGGTTGCGTTCGGTGAAACGCTGTTGCCAGGATACCCGTTTTGGCTGAGCTCGACGCACGGGTCGAAGTTCGAATGCGATATCCAAAAAGACCTCCATGCTCATTATCTCGGTGCGGCCGTCGATTTGCAGCGTGGTGATTTGCAGCCAATCTGTGAAATCGCAAAATCGCGCGGCATCGCAGTAATGCTCGGATGCTACGAACTGGGTTCCGACCGAGGCGGGCACACGGGATACTGTTCGCTGATTTTCATTGAAGCAAACGGCGAGGTTCGCAACGCCCATCGAAAACTGGTGCCGACATATGAAGAGCGATTGGCGTGGGGTTCAGGAGACGGAAACGGCCTGGAGGTTTTTCCAATCGGACCGTTTACGCTAGGCGGATTGAACTGCTGGGAGAACTGGATGCCGTTGCCGCGTACGGCGCTGCATGGGATGGGAGAAAACCTGCACGTTGCGGTCTGGCCTGGAGCTAAACGAAACACGATCGACATCACACGCTTCATCGCCATCGAATCAAGGTCGTATGTGCTTTCGGTTTCAGGGTTGCTACGAAAGTCAGATGTGCCTGACGATTTTCCGCATCGGGATCTGGTCCTCGATTCATTCGAGAATGAGATCATCAGCGACGGGGGCTCCTGCATTGCGGCTCCCAACGGAGACTGGATTGTTGAGCCAGTATGCGACAGAGAAGATCTCCTGATTGCCGAGTTGGACTATCGCGAAGTCCTCCGCGAGCGTCAGAACTTTGATATCTCCGGCCACTATTCGCGACCCGACGTTTTGAAACTGAGCGTCAACCGCGATCGCCAAAATTGCCTGGAAGACCAGCCATGATTCTGAATTGGATTTGGCGGTGGCCACGACTTTGCCTGATCGGGCTGGTTCGCTCTTACCAGATCGCAATCAGCCCTCTGCTGCCCGGCGTATGCCGATTCCAACCGACATGCAGTGCCTACGCGATCGAAGCATTCAAAAAGTACGGTGCAATCAAAGGCGGTTGGAAAACGGCTTGGCGAATCGTCCGCTGCCAGCCGTTTTGCAAAGGCGGCCACGATCCGCCGTAGCCAAATTCGCGGTCAATCCGCATTCATCGCTCATCGCCACACGTGAAGTGCACCCCAAGGGCGTCAAATCCACGTTTTTCTGAGGCAATCAACGCTGCTATTGTGCAACCGAATCGCCCTGCAGCATTTCCCGAAACCGTCGAAACAGGTATTGGCTATCGTGCGGGCCAGCAGATGCCTCCGGATGATACTGAACGCTGAATGCCGGCATCGTTTTGTGCTTCACGCCCGCGATCGTATTGTCGTTGAGGTTGTAATGCGTGACCTCAAGGCAATCCGGCAGCGAATCCGGATCGACGCAAAACCCATGATTCTGTGACGTGATTTCGATCTTACCGGTGGAAACCTCCTGAACCGGTTGGTTGGCACCGCGGTGGCCAAACTTGAGTTTGTAAGTCTTTGCTCCGCAAGCCAGAGCCAACAATTGATGGCCAAGGCAAATCCCGAACACAGGGACCTTCCCCAAGATGCCCTGAATCATTTGGACTGCATAGTCCAACGCTTCCGGGTCGCCAGGACCGTTGGAAAGAAAGATTCCATCGGGTTCGCAAGCAAGGACTTCTTCCGCCGTACAGGTTCCCGGAAGAATGCGGACGCTGAACCCCTGATCCACGAGGTGGCGAGCAATGTTTTGCTTCATGCCAAAGTCAATCGCCACGACTTTAACTTTTTCTACGTCGCTGGAATGTTCATCGCGGCGAAGGTCCCACCAATCGCTCAGCTGCCCGTCCCAATCCAGAGGTTGATCGGGCAGGACTTCTTTCACCAGGTCACGCCCTACCAGACCGGGGCTGTCTTTGGCGATTTGTACAAGAGCTTCATCGTCAAGCGTTTCCGTTGAGATGGCTCCTTTCATGGCTCCTAGCGAACGGGTGCGACGAACCAGGGCTCGTGTGTCGATGTTCGAGATGCCGACAATTCCCATCTTCTTGAGGTATTCGTCTAAAGTCTCGTTCGCGCGAAAATTACTTGCGATCTCACTGACGTTGCGAACGACAAAGCCGCTCAGGTGAGGCCGTTTGCTTTCGACGTCTTCCGGGTTGACGCCGTAGTTACCGATTTCCGGATAGGTCATCGTGATGATCTGTCCGCAGTAACTTGGGTCAGTCAGAATTTCCTGATAACCGGTCATGGAAGTATTAAAGATGACTTCGCCGGTCGTCGTTCCGGCGGCTCCGAAAGAAAGTCCGGTGAATACAGTGCCGTCCTCCAAAGCAAGTTTGGCGACTTGAGACTCACTTGCGTTCATGTTGTGATGCCTGAAGGTTCCCTGAGATGCAGAATCTGAAACAGATTTCGACAATCTTACACGAGGCTGCGATGCTTCGGAACTACTTCCGGGTCGGAATCGCAAAGCCTGTTTAAATGTTCGCAGCGATTTTCATCCTGCCAGGAGCTTCGATTGACCGTCTCAAGCCCTACCAACGACAAAGTTTAACATCTGACTTTTCCCGTTTTGCGGACTAAGCACCATGTTGATTCTTTTAGTTCATGGATGCCCTCGGAAAGTCGATACCACTATTGGCTGTGGGTCTCCGAGCAGGAACTTGTTCCCAATCGGACAGCCAACTTTAGAAGGGTTCCGGTAGCGGCGAGCTGGAACCCTTCATTTTTTATGCGCTGCGAGTATTTTCAGCCTTCTCAGAAATTCGCCTCACGCTACGGTCAGGACTCTGTCGCCCTATCTGCTGGAGTCGTTCCATTGTTTACAGGCCTCGTTGAAGAAAGAGGAACCGTCGTCTCGGTCTCAAAGTCCGCTGTTGCCGAAGGAGAAACCTCGGATTTGACCATTCGAGCTGAAATTTGCAGCCAAAACGCTACAATCGGTGATAGCATCTGCGTCAACGGTTGCTGCCTGACGGTCGTGAAAATGGACGATCAGGAACTGACTTTTCAGGCTGGCTCAGAGACGCTTTCCAAAACGAATCTGGGTCCGTTGAAACCCGGCGATCCTGTCAATCTTGAGCGTAGTCTCGCCGTTGGTGATCGCATGGGTGGTCACTACGTCACGGGTCATGTCGACGCCGTCGGCAAGGTCGCTCAGCGGATCGACGATGGACAGTGGTCCACGTTCTGGTTCGAAGTACCGACCGAATTGACTCGTCAAATGGCGAACAAGGGCTCGGTCGCGATCGATGGAATTAGCCTGACGCTGGTTGAGGTCCTCGATGACCGATTCAGCGTCGCTCTCATCCCGCATACTTTGGAAGTCACCACGCTGGGATCGAGAAACGTCGGCGACCAGGTGAACATTGAAACTGATTTATTGGCCAAGTATGTCCAGCAACAACTCAAACGAAACTGACAATCCTTCAAACGAAGAGAACGATCCGTGGGCTCGCGCTCGCAAGGTTCTGGAAGACAAAAAGGCGATTGCCGAGCGTGCCAAAGCCGTCATCACGGGCGAACCGCTTCCACCGAGCATCAAGGAAATTGCCGACGCTGCTGACGAAAAGGAAGGCGAAGGCAAAAAGGTCAATCGCCAAACAGTGTCCTATTTGTCGCGCCGATTCGAAGAAGTCGGCTTGAACCCGAACAAGCGACATGGACAGAACTTCCTGGTTGACTTGAACCTGATTCAGATGATCGCCAAATCTGCGGACCTTGGCAAGAACGACGTCGTTCTGGAAATCGGCACCGGAATGGGATCGCTGACAGGCATGCTGGCCCAGAAGGCGGCTCATGTAATTACCGTTGAAATCGATGGCTATCTGTATCAGATGGCCTCGGAAGAGCTTGAGGCTTTCGACAATATCGAAATGCTCAAACAGGACGCTTTGAAGAACAAGAACCAGTTCGACGACCGGGTGATCGATGCGATCAAGAAGGCGCTGGCAGCAGACTCCAGCCGCGTTTTCAAGCTCGCCGCAAATCTGCCCTACAACGTGGCGACACCGATCATCGCGAACCTGCTGCGTAGCGAAGTGATTCCGGCAACGATGAGCGTAACTATCCAAAAGGAACTGGCCGACCGAATCACGGCCAAACCAGGCTCGAAGGACTATGGATCGCTGAGCGTTTGGGTGCAAAGCATGGCCGATCCCGAACTGGTCCGCGTTATGCCGCCACACGTATTCTGGCCGCGACCAAAAGTGGATTCTGCGATTCTCAAGATCGTGCACCGGCCGGAAAAGGCGGCTGCGGTCCCGGACATCGATTTCTTTTACGCGTTCGTTCGCGCGATGTTCTTTCACCGCAGGAAGTTCATGCGAAGCGTGGCTGTCGCGGCTTTCAAAGGTCAGCTGTCCAAACCTCAGGTCGATGAAGTACTGGCCGAAGCAGGGCTCAGAGAGGATGCTCGGACCGAGCAGCTTTCGGTCGAAGAGCTTCAGTCACTTTGCGAGCTGTTTCGTCAAAAACTGGTCGAAGTCACCGGCGAACAGAATCCGCGATTGGCAAATCAGGGAAACTGACGCTGGCCTTCAACAGTCAAACTAGTTGGCGTTGCCAATGTTCGCGACTTCGCCGCCGGCACGTGTGGCCAACGCCTGGTAGACTTCCAACGAGATACTGCGATCGACGAAATGCGTTGAACCATCGCCAAGCACGACGTTGATTCCGCCCGGATGGTGGCTGGCAAAATCTTCCAGATGGCCATGGTCGTCAGACAACGGGTGATCGGCGGCGCCGACGATGCGAGCCGCCGGTGCATCCAATTCAGGGATCAGACCTACCCAGGAGATCGGCCCGTGCTCATTGGTTCGTTCGCCAATGATGATCGTATTGCTCGTGCCATCGGTAAATCGCGCGATCGGAAGTTCGCTGTTGGCAAAGAAAGCTCCGTTTCCGGATCCGAGATACTCGTCCAACTCGCCACTGCCAAACATGCCGGAGTAGTTGCTTCTTCCAGCCAGCAGTTCTCCGCCGTGGTCGTGATCGTCGTCATCATCGCCATCGTCGTGCGGGAAGTCATGGTCGTGGTCATCTTCGTCGATGTGGACATCCATGTTCTGGACGTCTTCGGCGGGATCCGAAGGGCAGAGGTAGACCGGAATGACAGATTGAATGATGTCTTCGTGGTCATGGTCATCAACGGCCAGGCGAAAATCGATCTGGCGATGGACGTTGCTGCTTTCAATGAATGGCAGGATCTCTGCTGACCAGCCCCAGCCGGGTTCGGCCAGCGGCAAGAATTCGCTCTCCGTTCGCCAGCCCGAAGGGAAGTGCATATGAGCACTTTCATAGTTCATCACGGCAAGCCCAAGCTGGCGGACGTTGTTGGCACATTGAATGCGGCGAGCGGCTTCGCGGACCTGCTGAACTGCAGGAAGAAGCATGCCGATAAGAATTCCGATGATTGCGATCACGACCAGCAGCTCTACAAGTGTAAAACCACGGCGCAACTGAGTTGAAGATTTCATTGAAGGGGGTTCCGGGAGGGATGACGTTGATTGAGAACACTACGCATCGAGCGCAGGTGGTCCTCGCGTCAAATACCCGGAAACCGTTTCAAGCTCAGGAACCTGAAACACGGATGGAATGAAATCAAAAGAACGCTCGTCCGATTCGACAATCGCAAATTCGACCGTCTCGACCGCGTGCTCGTAGACCATGCGGCAGATAGAGCACGAGTCATGGTCGTGATCATCGGCAGGTGAGTGTTCATGCTCGTGCGGCAGCGAACCGCAGTCGGAACAATCAACGTCACCTTTCGGGAGCAACTCCAGCCCGGCCATCGAAGCCGAAACATGCTGGTGCGAATGCTCGACACCGCAGCAGTCATCGTCTGCATGAAAGTGCGTCAGCGTCAGTGCATTACTCAACAGCAGCGAGAAAATCGCTAACCATCGGGCAATATTTGACGAATCAGGACGCAATGAAATTCTTTCAACGGGAAAAGTAGAGCCGTTCGATTCTAGATCCGGATCAATCGCAGTCAAGTTCGAGCCAAATGGAATTCGGCTGAAATGCAGCAGATACAGTGAAAAACAAGCTCGACACTCTGGCTGCGAATCGTTTCACAGACCTAATCTCGGGCCATAGTTGACTCGCGGACAACGACTTTGGACTCAAGGTTCGGCAGTTTGTATTCTTCGTCCGCGATCAGTTTGATCATCGCGACAGCCGCAGCAACTCCCATTTCATTGGCTGGCTGCTTGACTGTCGTCAATGGTGGTGTGAAGAACGCGGATTCGGCTTGATCGTCAAAGCCGACAATCGAGACGTCTTCGGGTACGCGAATGCCGCGACGGTAGAGCGCCAACCGCGCTCCCAAAGCGGTCATGTCATTGGCGGCAAACACGGCCGTGAACTTGATTCCCTTATTGAGCAAATTTTCGATTGCGTTCACGCCTGAATCACCATCAAATTCACCATCGCAGATCAATTCCGGATCCACCGGCAAGCCGGCTTCTTCGAGAGCCCGACGGTAACCAGCTTTGCGCCGAATGGCATCCTGATGGTCTTCGATGCCCGAGATGTGAACGATTTGTTTGTGCCCGAGGCCTATCAAGAGCTTCGTTGCTTCGTAGCCGGCACGCTCGTTGTCGAGAAACAGACAGAGGTTCTCCCAGCCATCGATCTCGCGGCCCACGATCAGCGTCGGAACGCGATCCTTCAACTCATCGAGTTCGTCTTCGGGCAATCGACTTCCGACAACAATCAAACCGTCAACCATTCGCCCCAACAAGGTTTCCGCGGCAGCGATTCCTGTTTCGGCGCGCCAGCGACCGTCAGCGAAAATCGGCGAGTAGTCCGTTGTGGCGAGGCTGGTGAGAATGCCTTGCGAGATCGCGTCGTAAAACGGACTACCAATATTCTGCGTCATGACTCCGATCGTTCTGGACTGCCCGCTGGCGAGTCCTCTCGCAAAAATATTGGGCTCGAAGTGTAGCTCCTTCATCGCAGCCAGGACGGCGTCGCGCTTTTCCGGATTCACTGGCGTCGAATTATTAATGACACGTGACACGGTGCTTTTGGAGACGTTGGCTCGTTTGGCGATGTCGGTGATGGTTACGGATTTTTTGTTCAAGACGCTCTCGTACTAGATTGGCTTAGGTGCAGTTTTAACTTTTGGAAATGGTTATTCGTGCAAATTACCGCAGATCGAAGGCTGTGACCAAGTATCGGATGTTCGATAAACCCGAGGACAATGGCTGTTAAATTTTAACGCATTTTCGGCTCGTTGCGGCAGGCGAGGCCAATTCCTGCACACGGTTTCGCCAAACGCGACTGGTTTGTCCAAACCACCGTTTTAACCGAACCGTTGGACCGAAGATTTTGACTGTGCGTTCAACAGACGCACTGAGACGGTTCCGTGTCAGTTCCGGTCACGTTGCTGCGAAATGGTCCTTTGCGAGCCACGTCCCCAAAGCGGTTGCTGAAGATCGCTTTCCCAATCGACAAGTTTTCTGTTGAGCGATTTCAAAACTTCTGGCCGCGTTCCAGCCAGATCCGTGGTCTCACCCAAGTCGGTGCTGAGGTCGAAAAGTTGAGCCGCGGATCCTGTTTCCTGCCGATTGTGAATCAGTTTCCAATTGCCTTCGCGTAATGCAATCGGGCCATTTGATCCGCCCTGACGCCAGTAGAGCGTTCGCGTTGGAAGAGTTTTGGCGTCGCCATTGATCAGAGGCACGAAACTCCGTCCGTCAAGCTTCCAATCAGCCTCCACCGAGTGACCCGCCAATTCAAAAATGGACGGCAAGATATCTAGCGATATGATTGGGTCATCAACAACAGTACCCGGTTCGATCGTATCTGGCATTTTCATCGCCCACGGAACCCGAACTCCACCCTCCCAAAGCGTTCCCTTCTTTCCTTTGAGTTCACCATTGTTGGCGCCAGTCAGAGTCTGGCCGCCGTTGTCGTTGGTAAATATTACGAGCGTATCGTTTTCGATCCCGTTACTTTTGATTGCCTCCAGAATTTTGCCAACATTGTCGTCGAGGGAAACGACCAGCCCCGCATAATTCCTGCGCCGCTTTTTCTTGATGTGCTCGACGCGGTGCAAGTCATTCCTGTTGGGCTCGTTGGGAGAGTGTGGCGCCGTGAAAGAAACGAAGAGAAAAAACGGTTCCTCTTTGCTTTCCTCAATAAAACGGACAGCCGCATCGCCAAATCGATCGGTTACGTAGCCTACTTCTTTCGTCGGCGTTTTGTTGTCGAGAATGACACGATGCGGCGAGACGTTCTCGATTGGAAAATAGCGTCGTGACCCCTGAAGCAAACCGTAGAACCAGTCAAAGCCTCGCTCATTGGGATGGTATTCGGCGGGATAACCGAGGTGCCACTTTCCGATCAAGCCAGTTTTGTATCCGATTTTCTGAAGTCGCTTTGCGCCAAAACTTTCGCTTCGATCCAACCCGGATTTTGTGCCCGGAGGAAGGTTGTTGTCGAAACCAAAGCGTTCCTGATATCTGCCCGTCATCAACCCGGCTCTCGAAGGTGAGCAGACGGATCCGGACATATACGCGTTTGAAAAACGAACTCCGTCGGCGGCAATGGAGTCAATGTGCGGCGTAAGTTCACGCATGTCTGGTGCACACTGCGGCTGAAATCCAAAGTCGGCATACCCGGCGTCGTCAGAATACAAAATGACGATGTTTGGTTTCCTCGCGTCATCCTTTCTCGCGCCTTCGAACCCAGAAGCATTCTCGATCAGAACACTGACCGATATGCAAAAAGTGAACATGATTGCGATCGCCGCGAGGGAACGACGTTGGTTGATAAGCTTCATTGTTTGAGATTTCAATTTTGCATTTGCATGGATGTGGAGCCGATTGGCATTCGACTTGACTAATCATGTTAACAAGACCGGCGTGCCGTCGCGCCGGTGAGTTGGCGATCAAAGCGATGGCTATCGACGTGTCCAGCTGATAAATGTCCACGCTGCTGAACCTTCCGCAGTCCTGCTTGTCCTCGCAGCGTGGGCTGATCGCGCGGCGTCGCGAGTGATTTGAAGGCTTTTGGCAATTTGCCGTTTCCAACTTAATCCGGTCCGCCAACAATAAACTTCCTCGTTCGCTATCTGATGTTCCGCCAATCCCTCCATGAATCGTCTGTCTACATCCAAAGGTCGTTTTGCCGAGTTCGTAGACAAATTCCGCAAGGGCGAGTTCAAACAGAAAAGCAAATACGACGAAGAGAACGATTCGAACAAGGACGAAACCGAGTCGCTCGATCCGGATCAGAAAAAAGAGAAGAAACAGAAGCGTCGCGGCTATTTGAAGCAGTACATTCGGCAGCTTTGGCCGCACTGGAAAATGGTTGCGTTTCTGATCGGGTTGGCCGTGACGGTCGCCGTGTTGGAGATCGCTTCGCCGCTGTTCGGCCGCTATATCATTGACCAGATTCTGCTGACCGACAAATCGAACGCCGAAAAGATCTGGTCGCTGAATATCGTTGGAGGCCTCTTTCTGGTCATCGTGATTGCCACCCGAGCCTGCGGGATGACGCGAGCCTGGTTTCAGCGATTGCTAAATGTTCGAGTGATCCTGACCCTGCGACGTGCTCTGTTTGAGCGACTGTTGAAGCTGCCTCTGGATCAGTTGTCGGACATGAAAGTCGGCGGAATCATTTCGAGGCTGACCGACGACATCAACAAAACGACTGGGCTGTTGCAGATGGCGGTCGTTTCTCCAGGAGTCGCAATTTTGCGATTGCTGCTGGCGATGGGGATTCTGCTATTCATCAACTGGAAACTGGCGATTGCCGCGTTGGGAATCATCCCACCGATCATGGCACTTTCGATGATTGCCATTCGTCGCATCCGGCCTGTTTACCGCGCGATCCGCAAGGATGTTTCGTTTGTCGACGGCCGCGTCGGAGAAGCCTTTCAGGGAATCCGGGACGTGCGGGCCTTCGGTGGCGAACACCGCGAGGAAACAGAATACACGCTGGGCCATCACACGATCACGCGGATGCGAATGTTCGCGGCCAGCCGAGAGATCCTGTTGTGGAGTTGCTGGGGTTTGTTGATGGGGCTGATCGGCGTGGTGATCACATGGCTGGGAGGCTATTGGTTTGTCCGCGGCGAGGCAACGATTGGAGACATCACGGCGTTTCAGTTCTACGTGTTTATGCTGCTCAACCCGGTGTGGCAAATCGTCGAATCGCTGACCGAACTTCAGCGCTCACTGGCTTCGATGGAACGCGTGTTCGAAGTCCTTGAATCGCCGATCGACAAACCGGACAGGCCGGATGCGATCGAAGCCGCGCCGCCGATTGAATCGATCGAACTTAAGGACGTTTGGTTTGCGTACAACGAAGGCACGGACGTGATCAAGAACTTCAACCTGAAAGTCGCCGGTGGATCGGTAACCGCGTTGGTGGGTCGAAGCGGCGCAGGCAAGACTACGGTGACTGATCTGGTCGCCCGATTTTACGACCCAACCCAGGGCTCGATCTTGCTCAACGGTCGCGACTTGCGCGACTATCAGCTGAAGTCCTATCGTGAACTGCTGGGCGTCGTGCAGCAGGAAGTCTTTCTGTTCGACGGCACTGTTTCCGAAAATATTGCTTACGGAAACAAGCGGGCGACTCACGAGCAAATCGTGGCTGCTGCCAAACAGGCGAATGCTCACGAGTTTATCGCCGAGCTGGAAGAAGGCTACGATTCCCTGATCGGCGAACGCGGTGTGAAGCTGTCAGGCGGTCAGCGTCAGCGCCTTTCGATTGCCAGAGCCCTGTTGGCGGATCCAAAAATTCTGATTCTGGATGAAGCGACCAGCAACCTCGACACCGAAAGTGAACAGCTGATTCAGGCCGCCATGGAAGAGCTGTTGAAGGATCGCACGACGTTTGTGATCGCTCACCGGCTTTCGACGATTACGCATGCGGACCTGATCGTCGTGGTCGATGATGGGGAACTGATCGAGTCAGGAACTCACGACGAACTGGTCGCAGCCAACGGCCACTACGCGGAAATGATTCGCCGCCAAACAGACGCGGTCACGGTTTAGAGCGACCTGAATTCCGGTCCGGCGGGACGTCGTCGTGGTTGTTGATGGTGGACTAGCGTTGCTGCCATTGACCGCGCAACACGGCCTCGAAGTCGACGCGTTCCATATCGTACGTGGCGATGACTCCGTCGACCGCAGACGCTTCGAGGAAATCGAATTCAGTGGCTTCGATCCGATGCTGTTCCAACACAGCGACGGCTCGATCGCCAATCGCCGCGATAACGTCCAGCGACTGAACATCGTCAAGGTAAACAGCGTCACCTCCGCCTGCACCGTTGAGCCTGGTTGATTCAACTTCGCGAGCGACGGTTTGGATTTTGCCGGTTCGGAAAATCGCACGTTCGCTATTCACATCCAACACGTCTGCGCCGACAGAACCGGTCAGGAAGCTGGTGTCGTAGCCGGCTCCTCCAGCGAACGAGACGTCGCCAAAGCCCACCGTTCGCACGATTGCTCCTCCGTCGAAAATGACGGAACCGCTGGTGCTGTCGACGATAAACTGATCGTCGCCGTCAGTCCCAACAATCTCTGCAGAGTCATAGCCCTGGAAGTTCGCTACGACGTTGACGCGGCTGAAGTGGTTCATTTCGATCGCGGTGATTCCAGCCCGAAATGTCGTTTGTTCGCGAGTTGCGTTGAGCTGATCGTTGGCGACGGAACCGCTGATCTGCGCGACGTCGTAGCCACCCGTCGCATCGACAACGATCTGGGTAAAGTCATGTGCCACCATGTTAACACCATCGGTGATCAGCTGCGACGTTCCATCCGCGAACAGGAACCGGTCATTGCCTTCGGAGTCCGTAAACACGACGGTGTCGCTTCCGTTTCCTGAGAAAGCAGTCGCTCTTTCGAACTCTGTTGCGGAAAGCGTTGTCCGGTCATTGTTAACTTCGACTAAATCTTCGCCGAGCGTCAACTGGTCGTCCGTTTCGGATCCAAAAAGGTTGGCAGTGTCATGGCCGTCCGAACCGTCAACGACGAGCTCCTCATAGTTGATCGCAATCAATCGTGAACTGTTGTCGCCACTGCGCAAAACGCTGTAGTCATTCTTTGAGTGTAGGACATCGTTGCCGTCGTCGCCTTGCAAATGGATCGAGTCACTGCCGCCTTTTCCGTCGGCGATCATCATCGCGAACCCATGTCCGGTTGCCCGTGCAGCCCCGGACGTGATCGACATACTTTCATAGTTGCCGTAAATTTGGTCGTCGGATTCCGAGCCCGCCACCGTCAGCGTCCCAACGCCTGTAACGTCAATCGTCTCAAATCCGATCGCTCGCAGCGTGTTTGCTCCGTCAAATGCATCGACTCGATTCTGACGCAGGACCGTTCGTTCGTAGCGCTCGCTCAGGCTGAGCTGGAGCGAATCCTGTTCTGCATCACCTTGAATCACGATCGATGATACGTCCGCATGCTGAAAACTGTAGCGGGTTCCATTCACTTCGACTCGCAACATATCGTCGTCGGTGACCACGAACGAGTCAGCTTTTTCCGTACCGTCTACCGTCAACAGACCGTCCTGCATGGAGAGCAAATTGTCGATCGCCAGTTCGACCTCACCGCTGGCTTTCAACAAAACCGTCAGCGACTCGCCCTCGGTGACGTCAAACTGAAAGTCGACGCGCCCGTCTTGAACTTGCTGGCTGGTCAGCCGATTCATCATCGCGTCGTAGACTTCAATCGTCCCTGAAAGCGAATCCGTCGCAAAACCGAACGCCATCGGGCCCGTTTTGCTGGCTGTCAGCGAATAAGTTCGATCGCCGGATACGAAATCGACGACTTCGAGCGAATCGACAACGCCCAACTCCGTCGCCTGAGACGCCTTTTGGAACTCGGCCGAAATCTGATAGTGACCGGTGCCGCTTTCGCTGGCAACTTCCATGCGATACGTCTCGCCCGCGACGACATCGATATAGGCTCGCTCGCCATCGAGTTGAAGTTGGACTCGTTGCCCATCGCTGTTGGTAATTTTGAGCGTCGGGTCAAGTTGATCGGTGGCTTCGAAGGTAAATTCGATTTGCCCCTGAGCTCCAGCCGTAAATTGAAAAGTATCAACTTCGGCAGGCTGTGAAATCGAACCGCGAATCAACTCACCGCCCGTGAGCGTGCCAACGCGAGTCACCTCTACATTGGCTTCAACGCTTTCGACAATGGAGGCAATCGCCGCGTCGAGATCGAGCTGCCGAAATGTAGTTTCGGTGATTGAATCGTAGATCTGGTTCGACGTGTCCCAGAAAGTCTGATAGAGCGTGTCTTGATCAACTTCGCCATAGCCCATCGCGCCGTAGGCTTGACGCAGTACGGCGCTGGCACCGGCAACGTAGGGCGCCGCCATGCTGGTTCCGCTGGCACCAAGCAACTGATCAGATTTGCGCGTTCCGAACAGATAATCGGGAACGGAACTTTGAATGTTTTCACCTGGAGCAACCAGGACTTGATCGTCCCGTTGGCTAAAATCGCTCAGCTGACCGTCGGCATCGTGGCTGGCGACAGCGACTACATTCTCATTTGCAGCCGGGTAGCTGAGCGTCTTTGAAAAGAAGTCCTGGAAGTCGTTTCCAGCAGCGACACTAATAAAGACGCCTTCACTTTTGAGCGCTTCCAGTTCGTCGCTGATAACGTTCCAGTCCGCGGCCGTTTCGGTCTGCCAGTCGGCACCGAGAGACATGTTGACGGTCGTGATCGGGTTTTCAAACGAATCGAGATTGTTTTTGACCCATTGAAGAGCGGACTCAACCCACTCAATTTTTCCGACTCCAGAATCGTTGAACACGCGAAGCCCGACCAGATCGGCTCCGGGGGCAACCCCCTGAAAGTCGCTTCCGTCGCCGGCTGCAATTCCAGCAACGTGCGTCCCGTGAAATCCTGCGGGGCCATCGTCGTAAGGATTAGCATCGTTTTCGGCAAAGTCCCAACCGCCGACGACTTTGTTTCCATAGCCGTATCCGCCGCCAAGGGCCGCGTGATCCCAGGCGATTCCCGAATCGATTACTGCGATCGTTTGACCGGATCCGTCGAAACCGTAGTCGTTGGCGTTGGTGGATTCTGCAATATCGCCGGTGGAAGTTTCCGCAACGAGCGGCGCGATCTCTTCGATCAGCTGATTGAGGTCCGGGGCATCGGCGGCGATTCCTTGGGCGCTCATGACGAGCCGTTGTTCGAATTGCTCGAATCGGCGTCTGCGTTCACTTTTGGATTGTCGGCTTCGTGACATGGAGGGGCTGCTCAGTGCGCGCCGGTTCAATCAACGAGAAGTGCGCGCACATTCCTCTCGAAAACCATCATGGAGGGAAACGCCGGAATCCATTTGGGCGCGGAGAGCAGCAGGAATGGCAAAACAAAAATAGTGTCTTGCGTTGGGGGGGGTTCCTTCGAATCCTGTCGAAGACCTGCCGGGAACTATACGTTTCATTGAAGAATTGGGTTTGCTTTGCGTGTCCGACTTTCTAAAACACGGGTCAAGCCGTCGTTGGCTGGCAAACTGTAACGATTGAGCAATCTGTTTCGACCAGCGAAGAACGTCTGATTCCGTCAGGTTTGCGCGTTTCTCCGATTCACCTGTTTCGGCTGTACCGATTGTGCCGATTTTATCCAGGAACAGGAACGCAAACGCAAACACGGTCATGGCCATGAAGCCCATCTCAGCGCTGCAATATTTTACGTGGAGTCAATTTTCCAAGCCCTCGAACGACCGACTGGCGTTGCGCGCCATAAAAAAGAACAAGTTTCGCTCGCTGGTCGAAGTCGGACTTGGCGAAGGCGTTCGGTGCGAGCGAATGATTCGCGTGGCTCAGAAATACAGTGGCGCCAAAACGATTCGGTACACCGGAGTCGATCTGTTCGAAGCTCGCGAGTCCTCGGAAACGAATCTCAAACTGATCGAGATGCACCGACAACTCAACGGACTTGGTGCAAAAGCTCAGTTGGTCCCCGGAGACTTCGGCAGCGCGACCCAACGAATCGCCAACTCGCACCTCCGAACCGATTTGGTGATCATCGATTGCGGAAACCAGGGCGATGTTTTCGCCGACGAAGAGTTTGCATCGGCGTGGAAGTTCTTGCCGCGAATGCTGCATGCATCGTCACAGGTCATGCTGTTCTTTCCCAACGACGAATACGAAGTGTTTAACTTTTTGGACGTCGAAGACCAGCTCAGAAAACTTGACTCGGGCGTTGAGGTCAAGCGAGCAGCGTAAGTTTGGCGCGATGCTCAAGTAAGCACCCGGGCCGAACCGTTTGACGTTCCGGAATGCGGAACGCGGCAAAGAAAGCTATTCCGCGGCGCCGGTGACAACTTCAGCAATTCCAGCGTGTAGCTGACCACGAGTCAGTACGCTTTCAAACGCCAACTCTCGTCCACGCCTGAGAAGGTCAACGTTGACGTGTTGAGCATAGGCAACTGCGCGCGGCACTCGAGCGACCAGTTCCGCCAGGGCGTCCCAATCCAAATCTTTCGCTTGCAAATCGACCAGCAACAGTTCGCAATTGTTGCCTTCGAGTTTTACATTCGCCCGTTCGACAGAAGCGACGAATCGAAACGTTCCGCCTTCGGCCCGGACTGCGGCAGAAACGGTTGACGACATCATCAGGTCTTCGCTGATCAAAACGATCATGGCTTGACGGTCTTTCGCAAATACTCAAGGTGACTAAGAAGTTCTGTGGCATCACGATCGGATTCCGTCAGCAGCTGGTGAAGAGATTTTGCAGCCGCTGGATCAAGCCGAACTTGCTCGATATGGTGCTGCAACAGGCCCGCTGTCTCAACCTCGTGATGCAACAGATAGTGTACCCACAGCCAGGACTCTGCATAATCCATCAGCGTCAATGCGCCAGCTTTGCGTAGCGACTCCAGCCTCTCAAGATCCGGTTGCCATTGCCCGGAATCGTATTTCTCGATCAGCAGATGAAAATGTGGCGAGTTGAAACCTCGGTTCACGCGAGGCGTTTCGAAGTACTCCGCGATGCCTTCGTCCAGCCACAGCGGCAAGTCGTTGATGACACTATGAAGGTATCCATGGGTGACTTCATGACGCAAATCTTCGGCGACACGATTCCCCCACCAGGCGAACACCATCAGCGAAGTATCATTTTTGACAAAGAACGCGCGGCGGTTCGGAAACAGCGGATGCTTTCGCTGCATGTAGTCGGTGAAGGAGGCTTCGTTGGCGAAAAGATAAATATGAATCGGTTCGTCCGAAACCGGAATGTTCAGCAGTTGCGACACGTCATCACGACGGCTTTGCAGTTCCCCCAGCAATCGGTGGCGACGCGGAAGATGAAAGTCTGAGTGGATCACAAGCTGACCTCTGACGATCTCCCGTTTCTGCGGCAGCTCCAGTGACCGCGGCAGCAGACTGTGCGTTGTCGGCAGCGCGTGGCAACCCGTAATCAGTAACAGGATAAGGATTGAGAACCGCACAAACTTGCTCGCAGTCAGATTCGGACGCGGAACGATAGCAAGTTCTTGACGATGCCGAAACGCCAGTGAATGCGAGGCAGAGTTTCGACCAATGGCCGCTGCGGCCATTGTCTTGGGCGTTTTTGCCGATAATCGCTGATGGATCATCGGCGGTGCCACACGATGCCATCACGGGCAGGAAGCCTGTGCCGCCTGCCGATCAAGCCTTCTCCCGCGAGTGAATCATCGGACGTCCGGACTCACTCGCTGGTGCTGTGATACATCTTGTCTTGCAGCGACTAAAACTGGCCGGATAACGCAGGGATCGCCGGGAGGCTTGTCGGAGAATCTTCTTCCTGTTTGATCAGCTCATTCGTGATCGCGGCCAGTTGGAAGAAGTTATGCGGGCCTTCAGCGATGAAGCGAACTTTGCCCTGAGTGTCGATGAACAGAACTGTTGGCAATTTCTGACCAGGAGCCAATTGGTTCATGACCGATCGATTGCCCATCGCCATCGCATATTCGACACCGTTGTCGTCCACAAAGTTGCGAACGACTTTCAGAGACTTCCGCGGATCATCCGGGTTGTCCATCGAAATGCCAACGATGTCCACGTTGTCGCTGCGGAACTCTTTGTCAAGCTTGACGAAGTGCGGAATTGCTTCGCGGCACGGCTGGCACCAGGTTGCCCACAGGTCCAGAACCAGAATGCGGCCGCGGAAATCAGAATTGCGAATCCGGCCGGCTTCGATGTCAGCCACGTCGAACTTGAAATCGAAAGACTTGAAGTTGGCGACTGAGTTACGAGCCCATTTCTTAAGACCTTTTTTGTAGGCGACGAACTTGCTTTTTACCAAAGCGTTGACCTTGTCAGACTTCAGCTCTTTGATGAATTCGTTGTCCAACAGCATTTCATAGTCCGTGAACCCGGCCTCGAAAGCAGGCTTCATTGCGGCCAGTGTCCCGTCGGCGTCTTTGGCAATCGCTTTGGCGAAAGCTTTGCCCATCAACGGTCCAGCCAACAGAGAAAGTGACTCTTGCGGAAACCCCGGATTGGTTTTCAGATTCGCGGCGACTTTCGCTTGAGCCAGATACAGCTTGCCACTGGTGGCGGGGCTGGTATCGGCAATCGAGTCAGCCAGCTTGCCGATCGCAACCAGATAGTGCCACGCAAACTCTGCGTCCTTTGTGCCGTCGCCGACTTTGGCCGTTTCAATTTCGTTAGCGGCTTTGAGCGCCTGGTTGAGCAGCGAGCTTCGATGTCGATCGTCGGAAAGGTCAGCGATAGCAGCGACAGCAGTCACATAGCGTGTCGCGAAACTTAGATCGCCACTACCTGCCTTCCCGGCTTCACGGGTTTTCGCAAGAGCCGTCTTGTAATCTCCATCGAGCGAAGCTTTGGTTGCTTCGGCCAGAATTTGATCCGGGCTTAGGACGACGGTCTGTGCGTTCAATGACAAACACTGAACAAGAATGAAAAGAACGATAGATGACGAACAGAGGAGGCGGGGGGTCCCAAATCGCATGATTATTCCTGTGGTTCAACAAACGGCGGCTTTGAACAGTTCAGGAACGACATGCGCCGACGACGGGTCTAACCGGTCGAGCTAGAAGGGTCTTCATCCTGAAGTAATCAAGGCAGATGATCTCGGTGGGGTCTTCCGGGAAGGTCGGAAGGACATCCATGGGCAACAGCGTAACAGTGCTGGCCGGTTGGTCCAGTGTTTGAGACTGTTTCACCTCAAAATGGACTCAATTTCACAAACCGACGCACTGACCAGCCACTATCCACCAATGAAGGACGCCAATCTTCCACAAAGGGCCAGCACTCTGCATTCAAGCTGCGTGGATCCCGAGAATCCTGCTGCTAAACCGGCGTCTGGGAGATCACCGCGCGCCCGCTTGGCCAATGCTTCATAAGCCGATGATCGGACGCTGCTGAATCGATCGCCAACGCCTATCGCATGCATTCATTTCTGCCTTGACTTGCCACGTGGGTTTCCGCGTTGAAAAAGGCCGGGAACGCTGTGAAACTTTGGTTAAGAACAAACTGGACATTTGCATTGGCTCGGCAGAACGATCCTGCTAATGTCCGATTGAATTGAAGAGGGCAGGACGCCCGATCAAAACCCACAAGGATGTGACCGATGAAATCCATGGTGATGCGTAGCCTGCTGCTAGCCGCGGCTTTTATGACTTGCTTTTGCACGCTTGGCGATGATTCAGCGATGGGCCAAGGCCAGTTTCGGCCAGGACTGACCTCAGAGCCTTCAACTCAGCCAGCGTTTCCCAACACTCCAAAGGCTCAGACACCGGCGACTCAACCGACCGGGCAAGTTCAGCAAAACTCGGGAATGCAAAAATCTCCAGTCATCGAACCGGACCGCCCGTGGAAGATGACCAGTCGAATCCACTTGGAAAAGGGCACGAACAAGGGCTACCTGGTTGTGCAAATCGATCTCGACGAAGGCTACTACGTTTATTCGCTCAACCCGGAAGGCTCGCCAGCGCCAACGCGACTGGCCGTTTTGCCTTCGAACGATCTGAAAGTGCAATCCAAGTTCGTTTCTGACAAGCCTCCTCATGTGATCGAGAAAGATCCGGTTTTCAACCAACGGATCGAGAAGCATAAAGGACAAGTTCAGTTCTTTGCATCGATCGTGGTCCGACCCGGCGTCGATCTGCAAAAACTTGCTCAGGAAGTCCAGTTCAGCGGACAGGTTTGCTCAGACAATGCATGCCAGCCGATTCGAAAGCAGACGGCAACGGCCAGTTTCTCTGGATTCTTCGAAGTGCCAAAGACGCGCAACGCGTCGAAAGAGCAAAAGCTGAAATAGCCCCTTGTGGTCACGCCCAACAATTATCGCCGCCAGCGGTTAGTCGCCTGCGCGGCGTTCTTCTTTTTCTAGATCGTTCACGCTCTCGTTTCAGCCAACATCGCATTTCCACAATTCCGGCCTGCCCTCGGACAAACTGTCCGCCATCTGCTCAAAAAAGTCTCGTCGCTGGACGGCCCTTCGATTGTTCCCAATTTACGGGTCGCCAATGCTTCACATTTGTCTCGACAAGTAAAGATTTGGGCACTCAAATCAGGGATCAGACACATCACCGGTCATGAGGACCTTAAAACGCCACTTGGTTGACAACAGAACCATTAACCATTTTTCGGGTAGTCTGAAATCGCTGATCCTCAAGGTCGCATAAACCGGAAAAATTTCACCAAATGTGTTGGATCGGACGCTTTTTTGCTCCCTTTTGAAATGGCGTTCAAAGTTTATTAAATTTTCTTGACATCGCCCTTCAGTCGTCAATAATGCCTCCCGTACCGGCTCGCGGAAAAGCCGGCTTCCGGAATGGACTCTGGAAAATTTCTGTTTGTCTGGGTGGGTTTGGGCGAAACGGATTGCTCAACATTGAACGAAACATAATCTCTCGTGGAATTGGATTCTCCCAATTCCAAATCTTCATTGCACTCAGCGAATACCTTTTTGAAACAACTTTCAGGTCCATTTATGTCATCGCGTAAGCAAATCAACAACGTTTTCGAGGCGATTCTTGAGTATGGTCACGACGAGGATTTCGTGCCACACGAGGGAGATGAGTTCATTCCAACTGATGCCCCTGCAGGCAGTGCTGAGAAAATCGAAGCTCTTCGCCAGCGAGTTCTTGACGGCCGTCCGCTTTGGCACGGTGAGGATCGCTGCGATTACACTGGCTTGACCGGAGCTATCCGTCCTCGCGAGTAATCGTCGCGTCGAAAACCTGAGCTGCTCAGCCCGCATACCAGCGGGCTTTTATTTTGCGCTCACACTCACAGTTGAGATCGCGTTAATCAACCGCGAAGTTCCAGCAAGTCGATCTGCGGATTCCTCATCCCGCCAGATTTGCGATCCATGCAGATAGCTCTGCCACCATCTCCTCTGCAATCAGTCGCCGCTGACGTTCGCGACCGCACAACTGGGCAACCCTACGTGTTTTCTTCATCAACCAAGGAAACATCGAGACCGACTTGGCACGCGCCAGGTCTGGCGAAAGCCAAAATTGACATCACATCAAAGAAGAGTCAGCTTCCAAGCATATCTAAAACTGTAAAGTCAATCAGGACATCAGCAGGCTGGACTCGAAAGAAGTTGTCGGGATCAGCGCCGCCGGTTAATTCGTCGGCGCCCTCGCGGCCATCGAGGAAGTCAGAGCCAAGATTTCCAAATAGCTCGTCGTTGCCCAGACCACCAATCAATGTGTCGTCGTCGTTTCCGCCAAGCATGCGATCGGCCCCCAATCCACCATTGATCAGGTCATTACCATCGTTGCCGTACATCACATCGGCACCCGATTCTCCCAGCATATAGTCATCGCCTTCGTTGCCGAACATTCTATCGACACTTCCGCCTCCACGCATCGAGTCATTGCCAGTGCCGCCGTAGAGAAAATCTCGCTCGCTGCCGCCTGAGAGGAAGTCGTTGCCAGAGTCGCCCAGCAGAGTATCGTTTCCGCTTTCGCCGTAAAGAAAATCATCGCCTGCTTCTCCGGCCAGTCGATCAAAACCAAGTCCGCCGAAAAGGCGATCGGATCCCGAACCTCCATTGAGAATATCAGCTTCGGTGCCTCCGATGATGTGGTCATCACCAGCACCTCCCAGCAGTTCATCGAAGCCTTCGCCGCCCAGGACTCTGTCATTGCCTTGCCCTGCGGAAACGTAGTCGTCTCCATTGCCTCCAGAAAAGTAGTCGTCTCCACTTGAGTCTCGCAACCGATCGTTGCCATCGTCTCCGATCAAAACATCATTGTCACCGCCGCCGACGATCACATCGTTGTCCGGGCCACCGCGCAGATAGTCCTCGCCAAAACTCCCTCCGGAGATCGTGTCTTCACCTGCTTCGCCGAAGAGATAGTCCTGCGTTGCTCCACCGTCCAACACGTCATCACCGGGACCACCATAGACGGTGAAAATCGCGACGGGGGTACTGGTCGAATAAAAACGAGCAGCGTTTGAGTCAAAAGTATCGTTGCCCTCGCCAGCAAGGATCAGATCCTCGCCGAAAAACGCGACGATTTCGTCATTCCCGGGACCACCAACCACAACGTCATCGTAGGTAACCTGATGGAAGGAAAAGATTGAACTGCCGTTGTCGGGATAAAGTTTGTCGTTGCCTGGGCCACCGTTGATGATGTCGCTGCCATTCAGGTAGTCAACATAGTTCGCGGTGTCCTCGCTATCAAAAATTAGAACGTCGTTCTCACCAAGTATCGTGTCATCACCTTCGCCCCCATAAATTCGATCGTCGCCTGCCCCCCCCATCAGCGTGTCGTCGCCATCAAATCCATAGATCGTGTCATTGCCAAGCGAACCGTTGACGACGTCGTCTCCACTGCCGGCATCGATGTGATCGTCACCGCCAACACCCCAAATCTCATCGTTCCCAGCGCCGCCAAAGATGCGATCATTCCCGCCTCGATGGTCCGTCGAATCGTCATAGCCATAGCCCGCGTCGCCACGCAGAAGGTCGTGGCCGGTTCCTCCAGAGATGAAATCTTCTCCCAAAGAGCCAACAACAATATCGTCGCCTTCACCTCCAAACATCCTGCCAGTCCCAACATACGTCCCGTACCCGTCGAGCGCATCAGCAGATGCAGCCAGGGTATCGTTGCCATCCTCACCCAGATAGGTATCCTGCCCCGCGTACCCATAGATCTGATCGTTGCCATCGTTGCCTCGCAGATAGTTGTCGAGGCTATTGCCGTGTAGTTGATCGTCGCCCGCGCCTCCAATCGCGGTTTCAGCCTGGAGAAAATCGTCACCTTCGCCACCGTATACGCTGACCTCGCCACCTGCGGTCGCATCGGGATTGAAAATGTAGATCAGGCTCGACGTAAAATAGAAACCTCTGCCACGATTCTTCGTCAATGTATCGTTGCCCCCGTTTCCAATCATCGAAGCTGTAAACGAATGAGTCACATTGAGATTAACGTTGTCCTCAAAGTCATTCCCCACGTAACGCAGCGATGTAAAAGTGGAAACGCCTACCTCTGTTGATGAATTACAGGTGATATCATCGTCGAGCGGACCTCTGGCAGATGCATTCATCTGGCAATTCTGAATTTCGATGGCCGTTGTCGAATTGTCAGAATCCCTGATGAAAACAACAGTTTCGGTTGATGCGGGGTCAGCAGCGACAATGAGCGTACCTGCCCCGTCGACGAAAACACTAACCGGAAGATTCGCTGTCAGCACGCGACGCAGCTCCAAACCATCGTAGGCGATTCTGTTTGCTTGGCGGGAAAGACGACGACGCAAAAACAAATTGGTCATGATGTGATGTAGAGATAACAAAAAACGTGGCGGTGGAGAAATATCCAGCGTCGCTAAAAAGTACGTAGTTGGTCAATTGTACACCACGGATTATTTCTCTACTGAGTTGGACATTTGCCCAACATCGTCCAATTTTCGTTGGAAAGCTTGATTCACTCTTTGCTCTTCCTCCTTGAATATACTTTCCTTCTTGCGGCACGGGCCGCGTCGACCGAGAAGGAGTACTTGTGATCCATCGCGAAGTCTCAAATGCGGTGTGAGACGACTTCCCCAGAAACCTCGCCTTCATTCATGACCACGCCTCTGACCCGGACGATGATCTTGCGATTTTCCAGTTGCGTTTTGGTCTCGGAAAATTCCAGCTTTGGAGAAAGGCCGAAACGCCAAATTGATTTGCGGTTTATTTTCCGAAGTTTGTCGCAGACTCAACAAAACGACCGTGTTGGGACAGAGATCGCTGATGGGAATCAACTGCCCCAAAGCATCGCGACCGGGTAACTGGACATCTATCTGGATTGTCTGAGGAAATGGTGAAGATTTTTTCCGTGCATCTTCCGCAACGGGATCGGCAATATGTTGCCAGAAGTGTCCTCTCGGTTTCGCGGTGTCCGTGAATCAATGTTTCGGTTTTGGTCGGCAATTGCGTAGAATCCGGGGAACCATTTCTGCCCCACGAAAATCTTCCCATGCTCTCCGACTTCCCACCCAATCGCAAAACCAGCGATTTGAATCGCAACACACTCGCGCTGCGACTCATCTGTATCCTCGTCGCTGTCGTTTCGATCGGCTCGCTGCTGCATTTCAATGTGCAATCGGAAACGCAGGTTGCTCAACTGCAGGGATTGATCCCGGATGAGCTGACGGCAGATCCGTTGTCGGCCGACGATCACGAGCTGGTTGAGGGTTTGGCCGGGACGGTTTCCGCGATGGAGTGGCTGGGGCCGCTGGCTCCGATTGCGATCTCTCCGTTTTTTGGTTTGGCGTGTTTGTGTGGAATCAGTCAGTACGGTGGCGACTGGCTGCCATTGAACGCTTTCGTCAGTGACAACCCGGTGCTGCAGAATCCGGCGGTGCTGTGGACGTTTGTGATTCTGACCGTGGTGACTTCGCTTCCGCGACTCACGAAAGTCAGCAAGCCGATTGGTCAGGCGATTGATCAACTGGAAGCCTGGTCAGGCATCATTGCGATCATTGTGATCCGGGTTGCCTCAGCGACTTCAGATCCCGTGGGCGATACAACTGCGATGGCGATGGTTCCGGTTTTCGAGTGCGGATTCGTTTCAATGTCAGCCGATGTCCTGTTCTCCATCGCCGCGATCATCAACATTCTGGTGATCAACACCATCAAGTTCTTCTTCGAAGTTTCCGTCTGGCTGATGCCGTTTCCGTTTGTCGACGCGATGCTGGAAGCAGCAAACAAATCCGCCTGCGCGGCGTTGATGGCGGTTTACGCCTGGAGTCCTTTCTGGGCGACGATGCTGAACCTGGTCATTTTTCTGGCGTGCCTGTGGGCGTTCCGTTGGGTCAAGCGACAGGTGACTTACATGAGAAGCATTTTGTTCGATCCGGTTTGGGCCATGGTGCAAAAGTCGTGGGCCGAACCCAAGAAGAATTCGCTTACGGTTTTCCCGCAATATGAAATTGGACCGTTTGCCGCTCGAGAGCGCCTGTCGCTTTCTGACGTTGGCGATTCGTGGCTGTTGATCCAGAGCCGAATGTTGCTTCCGAGCAGGTCGTTCGCGATTCCGAAAGATCAGCATCAACTGCTGATTCACCCGGGAATGATTGTTAACAAGATCTGCATCGAAGGAAGCGAGCCCGGGACGCTGCTGTTCACACGTCGATTCAATGACCATCTGCCCAAGCTTGCGGGTTTGCTGAATATGACGTTGGCTGAGAAAGAAGAACAGCTGCCATCCGTTAGCGACCTGGTTTTGGACTCACAGTAGTTCCGCATCCGCTGCGACTTCGAACTGGCGAAATGAGCCTTCAACGGGTCGCTGACATCCAGAAACAGTTGTTTTTGCACGTTGAGCACGCCGTGTCGCGTAATCGGGTATTCCCTCCTTTGAGGGCCGATGGCAGAAAAGCCTGACATTGTGAATTGAGAAGACGTACCGTTAGAAATACCGGTCGCTGAACCGCCCATGGTGATCGCCACCGGTTTCCCACCTCGACCCACCAAGCAAAATGCGCACATCTCTCTCAAACGATTTCCAAACAGCTTCCCGAGAAGTCCTCGACTACCTCCATAAACAACTCGGGTTCCACCTTTGGATGGTGACTCGCGTTGAGAGCGACGACTGGATTGTCCTGAGCGCGAATGACCACGGATACAATGTGGAGAGCGGTCAGATCTTCAAGTGGACGGACTCGTTTTGCTCACGGATGGTGGAAGGAAACGGACCTCGCATCGCGCCATGTTCCGATTCTATTCCAGCCTACGCGACAGCTCCGATCGGCAAACAGGTTTCCATCGGTGCCTACGTGGGAGTACCACTTGAGCGAGAAGACGGCAGCCTGTTTGGCACGCTGTGCGCGATCGACCCCGAACCGGTTTCCGATCAAATTATCGATCAGCTTCCAATGGTCGAAATGATGGCCATGCTGTTGACCAAGATTCTGGAAAACGAACTTAAGGCACAGGAACATCATCGCAAAGCCGAAAGGGCGATGACGGACGCGATCACGGATCAGTTGACCGGACTGTACAACCGGAGAGGGTGGGACCAGTTGTTGGCTGCCGAATCTGATCGCTGCCGCAGGTACGGGCATCCGGTCTGCATGTTTTCAATTGATGTCGACGACCTGAAAAAAGTCAACGACACCGAAGGCCACGCTCGCGGCGACGAACTGATTCAGTTGGCGGCGAAAGTCCTCGATGAGACAACTCGCAAATCGGATATCGTGGCGCGTCTGGGCGGCGACGAGTTTGGCATTCTTGCCGTTGAGTGCAACAACCTCGGAGCGGTCTCGCTGAAACGTCGGCTTCTGGAAAACTTCAAGTCCGCTGGCGTCTCGGCATCGATCGGCATGTCGATGTGGAATCTCTCGCAAGACTTTCTGGATTCGTTCAAAGAAGCCGATGCGAACATGTACAAAAGCAAACACGCGCGAAGGCTAAACGGTGGTCCGCCTAGGCAAAAACACTCTCGTACATTTCTTCGTTGAAGCCAACGATCATTTTCTTGCCGACGAGCAAAGTCGGAGCACGCAAGTTCCCGGTTGGCCCAAGGACGAGTTTAAGGATCTCGTCCTCGGTCAGCTCAGTTTTCTTCAAGTCGACTTCTACGACCTTTTTGCCCCGTGCAGCAAGCAGTTTTGAAGCTTTCCCGAGAACTCGAATCGCATCTTCCTTGCGATGAGTCTCCTTCTTCGCGTCCACTTCTGTTTTGGATTCGACCCCGGCACTTGCAAGAAACTCTTGCGTTTTGGTACAGGTCTTTCAGCCTCGGCGGTGGTAGCTCCAGTCAACTTTCTTCGGCATGATGTTCGCGATCAAGAAAAGGGAATCAAGGTTTGACAATGCAATCGGCAACGCGTCAAATATTGCCGACAACATTGTCAAAATAATATTCAAATTGTACAGGGCGGTCTGTCTCGCTAACCCGCAGACCGAAGAAAAATGAGTGAAGCTTCAACAATCACGGGCATCGTCCACGTTATCGAAGAAACAAAAACGTTTGGCCAAAAAGGTTTCCGCAAACGAACAGTGGTCCTTGAGAAAGACAACGGTCGATTCACCAACTACGTTCCAATCGACTTTCTCCGAGACGCCTGCGATACCGTCGACGAAATGAACGTCGGCGATGAAGTTGAAATCAGCTACCAGCTTGGTGGCCGCAAATGGCAACGGGACGCGCAAAGCGAAGTCAAATACTTCCTTTCAGCTGAAGCGTTCAGCTTCAAAGTTCTCTCTGGCGGCGGCGGTGGTACTGCGCCTGCTGATGCCGGATCCGCCAATGACGCATTCGCTGAGTCGTACGACGAAGGCGACATTCCTTTTTAGGAACCGGAAAGTCCCATCATTCCGATTCGGTGACCGGTGACCAGCAAGAGATCACTGATTCCTGTGTAACACACAAGATCAGCTTTGGTCCCGGCAGCCCGCGTCGAGTTGCGAAAGTGTTTCTTTGGTTGGTCACATGGACGATAAACAGAATCAATCTACTGACTCGTCACCTCGCGCTGCTCGGACGGGCATCTCGGACGATTGGCTGGCAATCATCTGCGCCGGCCTGGTTTTGACGATATCTTTCGCCATCGTCTTCGTCGGGTTTTCAAAACAGGAAACCGGTGTCGATTCGCAGGGTACTGCGATTGTCGAAAGTTACAATCCGCTCAAAGGCTGGGTTGGGAAGCCCGCCAAATGGACGAATTCACCCGTGGATGCGTTCGCGTCGAAAACCGATTCGGGAAGCCTCGATTGGAGTCCGCTGCTTGGAATCCTGGTCGCGTTTGGAGTCTTGGCAACGCTGCTCACGGGAGCAATCAGCTTTCGCGAAAACCGTGAAGCGGGCAAGAAGTTCCTGATTGGTTTCGTTGCCGTATTCCTGTTGGCCACGCTTAGCTACGTGCTTGCCAGCCAAAGCCTGGTGAAGGCCTACAATCTTGAGTACGCATTGTGGGCGCTTCTCGTTGGGCTGATTATCTCGAACACCATTGGAACGCCACGCTGGGTAAAGCCAGCGGTGATGACGGAGTTTTTCATCAAAACTGGATTGGTTTTGCTGGGCGCAGAAGTTTTGATGTCGCGACTGATGGCGTTGGGGCTTCCTGGAATCTGTGTCGCATGGATCGTGACGCCGGTCGTCCTGATCAGCACTTACATCTTTGGGCAAAAAGTACTGAAGATTGAATCCAAGTCGTTGAACATGGTGATCTCTGCAGACATGTCGGTCTGCGGGGTTTCTGCGGCGATCGCTTCGGCAGCGGCTTGCAATGCGAAGAAAGAAGAGCTTTCGTTGGCGATCGGAATTTCGCTTTCGTTCACCGTGATCATGATGGTGCTCATGCCGATGATGATCAACGCGCTTGGCGTCGGGGAGATTGTCGGCGGTGCATGGATGGGAGGCACGATTGATGCCACCGGCGCTGTTGCCGCAGCAGGAGCAACTCTCGGCGACAAGGCTCTGGAGGTCGCTGCAACGGTGAAGATGATTCAGAACATCCTGATTGGTGTTGCTGCGTTCGGAATCGCGACCTACTGGGTGACCTATGTCGAGAAGACTCCTTCCGGTGACAAACCTGGAATCTCCGAAGTCTGGAAACGATTTCCGCGTTTCGTGCTGGGGTTCATCGCGGCTTCTATTATCTTTTCAACGCTTCACGCTTTCCTCGAAAGTGGTCCTGACCTGGTGACCGCAATGATCAAGGGCTCAACGAAGTCGTTCCGCGGGTGGCTGTTCTGCCTCGCGTTCGTGAGCATTGGGCTGGAGACCAGGTTTAGCGAGTTGCTGCCCTATCTTCGCGGCGGCAAGCCGTTGATTCTCTACATCTGTGGTCAAACTCTGAATATCGTGCTTACGCTCGTGATGGCGTGGCTGATGTTCGGCGTCCTGTTCCGCGACTTTATCCAGTAAATCGCCAATGAATCGAGCCCACGGTTTTTTGAAGCTTGCGATCGCAACGATAGCCATCGTTGTTTTCTGGTGCGTCGCGCTACCGCGGTTGTCGGCGAACCCCCAGAATCAGGCGTACATTGAATTTCTCGATGAACGCGGTATCGATCCAAGTGCGATGTTCTACACGGAACTGGATTGCATGGATTCGATTCTCGTTCGCAACGAATCTCAATCACGGCGATGAGACGCGGATTGCAATTCGCACTCGCAGCAAGCGTTCAACTCTTCTGAGCAGCCACATAGTCTTCAGGCTTCACCCAGCCCATCACGCCGAACCCGCCGATGAAATAGATATCTTTGATCGTCATCCGATAGAAATCAAAATCACCAAAGCTCATCCACTGTTTTGACTCAGGATGCTTTGCCAAATACGCTTCAGCGACAACTTGCCTCGAATCGTCGGTAACTTTGGCGATATCTCCGATCAACGAAACGCGAGCCGCGGACAGAGGCAAACCGGAATTCTCGGCAACCAGCAACGTGGCCTGAGAATGGGAACGAAGGTTTTTCGTGTGGGTCGCCATTTGACTCATCAAAAAAATTGGATTCCCCGCAGAGTCAATTGCGTAGGGCACGACGGAGCCAAACGGATAGCCTGAATGCTTTTGAGACATCGTCGACAGACTGCTAACGCCTCCCGCTTGCACGAGAGCCTTCGCGAGGTTCGCCAGGCTTTCACCAGCGCCTTCGGAACCAGAAGAAGTGCCATCGCCGCCCGAAGTCTTACGTCTTTCATTCATGACAAAATCTTAGCCGATTCGACAACGCACCGATTGAAAGGAAGGCTACTTCAAGACACTTTTGCTCCAACCGGTTCAAACGTCTTTGCGATAGTTTTGCCGAAACCTGAGCAAATCAAAAACATTGACCAAGCCATCGTTCGTCACATCGAACTGCTCGTTGAATGCCGGGTCGCCAACGGAAGTCAGGTACGTCTGGCGAAACTGCAGCAAATCAAAAACGCTAACCGTTCGATCACCAGTCACGTCTCCGTACAGCCGGAAAAAATTGTGTCCCGGATCATTACCGAACAGATACATTCCGCCGGCGATGCCATCACCATCGCCATCATAGAACTGACCACTGGCACCTTCGACTTTCGAGCCATCAATGGCCAACTGGTAGTTCCCGTCGACCAATGAACCAGTCGCCGACTCGGTCACGGCACCGGAAAAGGTAAGCGTCACGACGGAGCTGCCTGAAGAGTTGTCGATCGCCGCACTGACGGTTGCTTGCTGCATCAAATCGACGTTGGTTACGGTAAACGCACCGGGCTGTAGCGTAACGATTTCGTCAAAGCCAACCACCAGCTGACTCACGATCGATCGCGATGCTGTTGCATTTCCGACGACCACCGGTGCGGCAATATCGGGAACGCTGTTCACCGTGACAGTCACGGTCGCAATGTCGAAGCCACCCCTGCCGTCACTGGCTTCATAGGCAAACGAATCGGTGCCATGAAAGTCCGGATTGGGAGTATACGTAATCGTGCCGTCGGCGTTGACAGTCAGCTGACCGTTTTCCGGCGAGCCATCTCTTATGATCGAAAAATCCCAGGACGTTCCGTCTGCTCCTTTGGAAGCGTTGGCCCCGAGAGCCACGTAAATCACATCGCCAGCGTTGGCAAAGCCAAGTTCAGCATCGAAACTGGACCCAACGTCGGATTCATCGAACTGGCCCAATGACATGACTGACTGGCCGGAAATGTGAGCCGCAACGTTGACGCCGTTGACGGTGTTTTCGTTGGGAGTGATCGAACTGTTGGCGATTGAATAGTTACCATCGACGGGGATCGTAAACGCGGCGATCGCAAATCGCTCAACACCGATTCCTTCGCTGGTTCCATCGCCGGGATGAGCAAACGTTGGCCCGAGGTAAGGAAAGTTTGTTATGTCGACAGGATGGTATCGCCAGTTGGACCAGCTCATGTCGACGTAGCCTGATTCGTCACCCAGTTGGCTGTTCTGATTCCACAGGTACTGCCAGTTGGCCGGCGCAGTCGGAGACTGGAAATCGTCAACATAGTCTGCGACCACAAGCGGGGAGGCGTTGACGTAGATTGTGTCTCCGTCGGAATCACTATCGTTGTCGACCACAGAAATGCTTACGGCGACGTCTTCGTTGGTGACAATGGAATCATCGAGAGCGACCGGAGCGGAGTTTGCTTCGGGTTCGAAATAGATTTTGTCTGCCGAACTGAACAGCTTCATCCACACATCGCCATCGACAACTTCAAACGAAGTCTGCGTCGCAGCGCGAAGATTCGTCAGACCTCCATTGACGCGAGGAATATCCTGAGGCAACAACGAACTGGCCACGTCCTTGAACCGAACGATTGTCGATCCGGCCGAGGGACCGACTTTTGCGTAGAACGTGACATCGAATCCGCTGGCAACGGCGGACGGTCCATCCGGGAAGTCCAGCACATAGTCGCCGCCTCCATCAAGCTTCATCAGCGTGTTGGTGCCGCTGAATTGCCCCGTGCCCGGTTGAGCCGTGCCACTTTCTCCGCCAGGACTGGTCACACGAAAAACAGGATTGCCGGAATCCGGCGCCCTCATCCGGAACATCGCATACAGGTCGTCGGAGACTCGCGCCTCCCAACCCGTCGGCTGAAAGTCATCAGCGTCGTAGAAAAATGGATGGTTCGGAACGATGGTTGAACCCGCTCCGCCGCCAACATGGCCGGTGAACGATCCGTCCGCATCGTAGATTACAGACGGCATTGTCTTGCCAACCGGACTGTAGTTTGTGCCCCCGGAAGGACTCACAAACCGGACATTGTCGGCTGATCCGTCGTCTTCGAATGTGGTGTTGCTCATCACAAAGTGAGTCAATCGCTGGGCGGCGCCATGAGCGATAAACATGTTGGCGTTGGAGCCATTGAATCCCGCGAAGTGCGTGCCATCGAGCGTGTTGGCTCCGTCGTAAAACGTATGGCCCGCGACCCCCTCAGAAGAATCACTGTTGCCCTGGCTGTGGCCGACGTAAAGCGTATCTGTGATTCGCTGAGTGAATGTAATGAAGGTGCCTCGCCCCACGTCCGCAAGCCGGTTCTCGTGAAAGTTCCCGATGCGCCCGCGGTGGTAGATTCCCGTATCGTGTTTGTAGGCCGTATAAAAATTGATCTGTGGTTCGTTGTCCGGACGATGCTCCAACCCATCAAAATTGTCTTTCAGCGTATCGCCAATCGGGCCTTCGATGTCGGTACCACGATCGAAGTTCAACCCGATCGGAGAAGAGTGCGACGAGTTATAGTCGAATTGCCCAAGGTCGACTTCGTTGGGCACGACATTGTCGTACTGCGGATCATTGGCAGATTCTCCTACTGCATGTCTGGGAAACACAAACCAGAACCCGGTCCCTTCTGATCCGGCTGAAACGTTACCCACCCAAGTATTGTCCGGGCTGGTCATCCAATAGCCGGCAGAGCTGAGAAATCGTTCTGCGTTTTGGCCGACGTGATCGTGTGTGTCGACAATAAAAGGGTCATCAAGATCAACCGCGTTTCCGGTCCGCCCGACTTTATGAATCCCGAACGTGATATTTGACTGAAAGACATTGCCCGTTTCGACGGCGTCTTCCATAAAGAAGCCGTGGCCGTGGATGTCGTGAAGCACCACGCCTTCGATGTGAAGGTTGTGCGTCCCGTGGATCGTAACGCCTCGATTGTTGGAGTTGGTGATGCTCGCATTTCTCAGCACGTCACCGCTTCGATCGCCAGCCAGATGCCAGTGAATCGGATAGCGGCCCAGTCGCGAAGTCTGTCCCATCCGATCGAGCTGAACGTTGTCGACGGTAATCTGCCCTGCAGACCCCATGATCATCGTATGGGCTCCGAAGCCGTCACCGCTTCCTGCTTCGTATCGAGCTCGGTCACCGAAAAAGTTGTCCGTATCCTGCGAAGCAAGTCCCTGGATACGAACGTTTCGCGAAAGCAACGCGACTTCGGCCCGCATATCGATGTCCCAGGACCGCGAATCGTTGCTGTACGTTTCAATCGCTCCGTAATGCCGATGGTTGAGCGCCTGATCGAGCGTGATAACCACATCGCCGTTGGTCAGACATACGATGTTCGAAATCGTACGGACTTCCTCATCCGCGTACTCGCCCGTGGAACTCGCAACGACGATCTGGTCGCCGACCGTCCAGTTGACTTCTCCGTCGGCAGCATCGATGTCTCCGTCGAAGTCCCGATCAATTTCCTTTTCGACAACGATTTGATTGTCGCCGACGTTTGCCGTGGATTTCAGTTTCGTAAACGAAAGCTTGTCTTCACCGAAGAACTGCAACCTCCCTCCGCCAGCGGCCATCAAGAAGGCATCGTTGTCGGTGATGGGATCGGCGACGCCTTCGATATCGAACGAGTCGGTTGGGTCTTCGCCCGTCAACGTGATCACAAAGTCATTCGTATTGTAGCGATCGGCTTCGGTGCCGATTTGGAAAACACCTCCACTGTTGACGTGAATCCAGCGAGTCGTCAGCGTCTTCGCTGTAGCCCCTTCGTCGACGACGAGGTTACCCTGGATGACAAGCTCTTCGGCAACATGATCAACGCCAGCAAGGTTGACGGTGACTCCGGAATCAATGACCGCGCGAGTTGCCGTATCGGGAACGCCGTTGTCCCAGGTCGTCGCCGCATGCCACGGCCCGGAACTGATCGCGTGCGAAACTCCGGCAAGCAATTGCCGGGATTCCAAAGTTGCGTAACTGAGTTTACCTGAGCGGGAGAGATTGCTCGAAAGGCGGCGTTTGCGCATGGCGTTGTCCACAGACAGTCAATGGGGATGGGACCACCATTGTAGAACGCCTGCGGCACCAGCCAACGCCATTGCGGAAATGTAAATGCAGCAACTATCGCTAACGGACCGGTACAACCACGCGATCTCTACGCGACCGCGCGAACGCTTTTGCGTTTCTGGTTGTAGAAGAACCGGGCTTGGCCCTGCCAGTCGTCCCGTTCGATTCGGTCACGGAACGCGAGCAGTCGAGAAAACTCTTCGATCTCTTCTGGCTTCCAATCCATCACTTGCTTGAAGGTGTAGATCCCGAAGTCATTCAAGCGTTTCTCAAGCACTTCGGCGATGCCTGAAATTCGCTTCAGGTCGTCACAGGATGCGGGTGCTTCGGTAAAGACCATTCCGCGATTGGCGTCGCGGCGCATCCGTCCGCCGTACTCCTGATCGTAGTCGTCGTCCGAAGAAACGTCCTGAGGCTCAAGAGACTGCGTAAACGAAATAACGGTTGCAGCAGGTTCCTGCGATTGTCGCTGATCGGCAAGCGTCGCCAGAACCAACGCACGCTCTTTCCTGAGATCTTCGATCGTCTCAAGGCTGACTTTCAGCTGAGCCTCAAGTTCGTGGATGCGAGCCTGATCGATGGATCGCTCGGACTCCCGCGTGATCTGACGAGAGACCATTTCGTCTAGCTGAAGCTGCAGTTTTTCCTGCCGCTCGCGTGCATCCTGATATCGTTGACGAAGTCGTTCGAGCTCGTTGGCTTGAGCGTGAAGCCGTTTGCTTTCCTGATCCCGTTGAACCAACGAACGTTCAAGTTCCACGACTCGTGACTGGCTCATTTCCAGTTCGGTCGTGAACGCACGGTGAGAGTCAATTTGCTCCTGCAAGGGAACGATCTGCAAATGGACCTGCTCCAATTCGGTTCGCAGGTCATTGCGTTCGCGTTGCAGTTCACCAATCGTTTCGCTGTCCTGTTTGAGTTGAGCCTGCATCTGTTTGCGTGCCGCGTCGAGTTCCAGTTGTAGCTGTTCCCGTTTCGCGTCAAGCTTGACGATCGACTGCGTGTAGGTCGTCGCTTCGGTTTCCAGAGTGCTGAATCGGGAAGCCATCGATTGCGATTCCGACGTCATGCGGTTGCGTTCCTGCTCCAGCTCGGATCGCTGTTGAGCCAGCTGGTTTCGTAGATCCCGTGAGTGCTCTGCATACTGTGCCGCCTGACGAGCAAGTTGTGAACGAAGCTCCTTCAGCTGTGGCTCGTACTTCGCGGCCTGTTGAACGCTGACTTTCTCAGCCTCCTTACGAGCCGATTCGACATCCTTGCGTGCCGTTTCGACTTCTTTGCGAGCCGCTTCGACGGATTCGCGTGCCGCTTCTGCGTCGTTGCGAGCCTTCTCCAGCTGAGCCTCGTAGCTGACTTTCGAGTCGCCTGTTTCCGAACGAAGTGCTTCGATCTGAGCCTCGTACTCGGCTCGCATTTTCTCTGCGTCGCCGCGAATCGCTTCGGCCCGAGCGTCGAATTTGGCTTCCAATTCCGTTCGAACTTTCAGCTCGTGCTTCAGATTCTCAAGCGCATCGTCCTGACTCTGACGCAGCATGTGGATGGTAGATTCCTGATTGTCCAAACGCTTTTGCAAACCGGACGAAACAACGCCCGCCGCTTTTTCCAGCTCCATCGCCTGATCACGTTGCTCGGTCACGCGAGCCAGTTGCTCCTGCGTCGACGTCAATGCCGCCTGAGTCGTTTCCACCTTCTGTCGCAGCGTGCTGTTTTGCTCGCCGAGTGTTTCCGTTTCTTTGTCCATCACCGCGAGCTGCTTTTCCGCATCTGCGGTCGCCTTGATCGCGGCTTCTTTTTCAGACACAGTTTTGGCCAACTCGGCCTGAGCCTGTTTTAGCTGGTCGTTGGTTGCCTTTAGTCCGGACTCAAGCGAAACATATTCCTGCTTCAATCCGGTTGCGTTAGTCGTCGCCGTTTCGATCAGGCTTTTGCTCGATTTGATCTCCGATTCCAGTTCCGCGATGCGAGCGTTGGCCGAGTGAAGTTGTTTTGAGACCTGCTTGCGATCAACCTTGATCGACTCCAAATCAACCGTTCGTTTGTGGAGCGCAGATTCGGCTTCCGAGCACTTGCCACGCCACTGCTCTTCGACTTCGGCTTTCTTCTCCAGCACTTCCTGGGAAAGCTTGTGCACTTTGTCTTCGAGAGCAATCCGCTGTCGCTTTTCATCCCGATACTCTTTCTCGACTTCTGACATTCGAGACGTTTTGGCACTCAAATCCGTTTCCAGTTGAGCCCGTTCGCGTTCAGAGATCTCACGACTTGACGACCAATCGTCGCAAAGCTGCTGCAGCACATTCAACTGCCCGCGCTGCCGTCCAAATTTTTCTTCCAACGAATCAAACGCAACCTGCGAGGTCTGCAGCGATCTCTGCAAGTCATTGTTCTCTTTTTTCAGCTTGCCACGAGTCGCTTCTTCGTGACTGCGATCGCGGTAGAACAACCAGTAGCCGACAACCAACCCAGAAAGGACCAGAAACAGGTATGTAAAGAGTTCAGTTGGGTTCATGGCAGGACTCCGTTTTATCGGAAGGATGTTCGGTGCATAGCTGGCGTGAATCCGGCGCACCGATGGATCCGCGGACTGACCAGCCTCTTGCTGGATCGGATCGGCAGGGTCTTCGCCTTCAGCAGAATTGGCATAATCGGGAAACTTTGCCAGCAATGAAACTCGATTGCTAGCAACCCAACTCCCACGCGTCGTCATCCACCAAGTGGCCACCTGGAGTCCATGCAAGAATTCGCCAAATCTTAATGCTGTTCCTAACTGACCAATGCAACGAATCTTGCTCGCATCAATCGCAAGCTGCCATTCTGTAGCATCCAACTGGGGTGCAATCACTACCGCAATGATCAAGTTTCATTTGTGCGTTGAGCATGAAAGTGCCATCACCGATTTCGCTTTCGCTGCAAGCATTCCGTTTTTGGACAAAGTGCTCGACTTGGAAAAACAATGAGAGATACTTTGCGTACTTCGTGCACCACTTCTTTGACTGAAACTGTTTTCCAGGGAGAAGAAAATGACGAGGCGAATGACCCGGATGATTTCGGGGCTGGGGACGATGCTTTTGAGTATTTCGGGAATGATCGCTTTTCATTCCGCTGAATTGACGGCGCAGACGATTCGGGAAGTCGCTGTGCCTGGCATGCGAGGAATTGCTTCGGTCGGCTACCGCGGCAACACCTTGACGGTCGAGTACAACCCGAGAACGTGCGCGAGGCTGGGGCCTGAACTGTGTTCGTTTTTCCGAGCGCACGAATATGGTCACATTGCACTGCGGCACCTGGAACGCGGCACACCGGTCAGGCAGGCAGAATACGAAGCGGATCAGTGGGCGGCACGAAACACTTCGCCGGCCGCCCGAGCCGCAGCGATACGGTACTTTCAATCGGGCAGCGGAGGCAGCAGGCGACATGGCTCGGCGAATTCGCGTGCCTACCGAGTTGCTTCGGCAGGAACCTCAGCCAGGACTCGCGTTGCGGTTCGTCCTGACGGGTCACGGACGGTGAAGCGAGGCTATCATGCGGTCGCCCAGCGGCCGTTCAACACGGGAATGATTCAGCCACTGTTTCGTCGAAGAGTTCGCCAGTAGACGACGTTTCCGGGTTGCTTTCGGCGATCAGGGGCCTTCGAGTGCCCCGCTGAAAAGGGTATTCTGTGGTGAGTAAAGCAGACGTTGTTTGAACAGTCATTGGTCCTCCTGGTCTGTTTCTGTCTGTCTTTACTCACCTTTTTTGACCAGACATTCCAACCTTCTCCCGAGATACCGACGTGTCACTGATTTCCGGCTTCGAACATTTTGTCCGCGAGAACGAACCTCTTTCACCTTTGACCAGTTTGCGACTTGGCGGCCCTGCGGAGTACTTTGCCGAACCAACCACGGTCGAGGAACTTGCCGCCATCGTCAAACGATTTTCAGAAGCCGGCGTTTCGGTTCGGATGATCGGCGCTGGCAGCAACGTGCTGGTTCCCGACTCAGGCGTTTCCGGTTTGGTGATTCATCTTTCAGCTCCGGCGTTTTGTCAAATCGAAATCGATGGAAACAGAATGCGAGTCGGCGGTGGTGCGAGGTTGTCTCATCTGGTTTCCAACGCAATCCGTGAAGGACTCAACGGGCCACAGCATCTTGTCGGCATGCCGGGAACGATTGGCGGCGCCTTGCACAGCAACATCAGCTTTCCCAACGTCGACATCGGAACATGGGTTCGCTCAGTTGACGTGATGAAACGGTCGGGCGAGCAATTAACTTACAGCGGCGAGGACGTGACGTTCTCTTCCCGCGAATCGAGTCTGAGTGAATTGGTGATCCTGGCGGTCGAAGCCGAGTTCGAAAAAGAAGATCCTGCCGCGTTGACCAAACAACTGCAAACGTTGTGGTTGGTCAAGAAAGCCAAGCGTCCTCCTGCGGACTTCAATGCCGCGTACCTGTTCAAGAATCCCTTCGGCGAATCCGCAGCCGATTTGATCGACAGTGCGGGCATGAAAGGCACCAGCGTTGGCGGCGTCTCTTTGTTCGACGCGAATCCGAACTATCTGGTGACTGAATCGGGAGCGACGGTGGCTGACGTTATCAAACTGATTGAAACCGTAAGGAAGGGCGTCCACGAGAAACTGGACGTCCAGTTGGAAACGGCAATTCAGATCTGGTAGCTTTCTTTCACGAAGCGAAAAATCAGATACGCCGTAAGAGTATCGCACGCGGCAACGCGTATCGCGACATTGCGCGAATGAATTCACTGGCGTGAACCTTGTCCTAATCCCAGTTCAGAATCACTTTTCCACATTCGCCCGTCAGCATCACGTCAAATGCGGCCTGAAAATCGTCGGCCGCGAAGCGATGCGTAATCATCCCATCCATCTCCAGGCCGCTGTCCAACATCGCCAGCATTTTGTACCAGGTATCGTACATTTGCCGCCCGTAAATTCCGCGGACAGTGAGCGCCTTGAGCACGATCTTGCCCCAGTCGGTCGGGAATGGCTTGGGCGGCAGACCCAACATCGCAATGTTGCCACCCATGATCATCGTGTCGATCATTTGGCTTAGCGCGGGAGCCGCTCCGCTCATTTCGAAGCCGACGTCGAAACCCTCCTGCATGCCAATCGACTTCATCGTCTCTCGCAAATCGCCGTCGGCAACGTTGACGGTGTGGATGTCCGGATTGATCTGTTTGGCGAAATCGAGCCGCCACTGATTGATGTCCGTGATCACGATCCGACGTGCTCCGGCTTTCCTCGCGACCGCCGCTGACATGACTCCGATCGGTCCAGCGCCCGTAATCAGCACATCTTCGGCGACCAGGTCAAAGCTTAGCGCAGTATGCACTGCGTTGCCCAGCGGGTCAAGAATCGCGGCGATGTCCATCGGAAGGTCATCCGGCAACGGGATGACATTGAACTCGGGAAGCTTCACGTATTGAGCAAACGCTCCGGGCAAGTTCACGCCGATTCCCTTCGTGTCCGGGTCGAGGTGAAAGCGACCGGACCTGGCATTGCGACTGCGATTGCCGACCACGTGACCTTCGCCGGAAACTCGCTGTCCAACTTCAACACGACGAACACCAGAGCCGACTTCGACGACGACGCCACCGTATTCGTGGCCCGTAACCATCGGCACAGGGACGTTGGCCTGAGCCCAGTCGTCCCATTTGTAAATGTGCATGTCCGTGCCACAGATCGAAGTCTTGTGCACTTTGATCAGGACTTCGTTAGGAGCAATTTCCGGCATCGGGACATCGTCCATCCAGATTCCAGGTTCAGACTTTGCTTTGACGAGAGCTTTCATGACGTTTCGTTTCTGTGTTCATCTTTCGGTGTCGGCGTGCCGTGACATGCCGTTGCAAATCGGCTGGCAACTCAAATGACGCCCAGCTCTTTGCCGACGTCGATGAATGCCTGAACGCACTGGTCAACCTGTTCCGACGAATGCCCGGCCGACATCTGCGTACGGATCCGAGCGGTTTCTTTCGGCACGACCGGATAGAAGAACCCGACCACATAAATGCCTTTTTCGAGCAGCTTTGCCGACATCCGCTGCGCCAACTCGGCGTCGCCCAACATGACCGGGATGATTGGATGTTCGCCGTCGGGAAGCGTAAAGCCAGCCTCGCTCATGCCGGCACGGAAACGATTCGCGTTCTCAAAAAGTTGCTTTCGACGCTCGTCGCCTTCTTTGCTGCTGACCAGATCGATGGCTTTCATCGACGCACCGACCAGGGCCGGAGCAAGGCTGTTGGAAAACAGATAAGGTCGTGAACGTTGGCGTAGAATATCGATGATCGCCTGGCTGGCACACGTGAAACCACCCATCGCACCGCCGAGCGCTTTGCCCAGAGTTCCTGTGAGAATATCCACACGTCCCATGCAGTCGTGATGCTCTGCGGTTCCGCGACCGCCGCTGCCGAGAAAGCCTGTCGAGTGGCAATCGTCCACCATCACGAGAGCTTCGAACTCGTCAGCCAGATCGCAAATCTCAGGAAGTTTGGCGATGTAGCCGTCCATCGAAAACACGCCGTCGGTGGCAATCATGATGTTGCGAGCACCAGCCACTTTGGCTTCGGTCAGTTTCGCTCTCAAGTCGCCCATGTCCGAGTTCGCGAACCGAAAACGTTTGGCTTTGCATAGCCGGATGCCATCGATGATCGAAGCATGGTTGAGTGAGTCCGAAACGATCGCGTCTTCCGCAGTAAGCAGCGGCTCAAACAGCCCTCCGTTGGCGTCGAAGCAGGCCGCGTAAAGAATCGTGTCTTCGTAGCCCAGCCAGTCGGCGATCTTCTTTTCCAGATCGCGGTGGATGGTTTGCGTGCCGCAGATAAATCGCACCGACGCCATCCCGTAGCCGTACTGATCGAGTGACTCTTTCGCTGCGGCGACGAGGTCCGGATGATCGGCGAGGCCAAGGTAATTGTTGGCGCAAAAATTCAGGACTTCGCTGCGGGATTCGGAATCCTGAACGGGAATCGCGGCTGACTGTGGGCCGTCGATCAGGCGTTCGCGTTTATAAAGTCCTTGCTGTTCGATCTGGTCGAGCGTCGTGGCGAGTTGCTTTGAAAATTCTGCTTTAATCATGAATGGGTTCCGGTTCTTGCGTTACGAACCAGTATTCTACCGGCTTTTGTCCATTTGAAGCAGCCTGGTACGCGATGCATTAAAATTTCCTCATGAAGACCCGTCGCTCATTTTCACTGCTTACGTTTCTGATGTTGGCCACCATCGCGGCGATCGCTGTCGCACTTTATCAGGCGAACAATGAAGTCGCCGACACGCGACAGATGTTCAAAACGTATAGCCATGAAATGGGATTCATGGACGTTGACGACAATTCCAAACTGCACACGCGGAGACTTGGCGGATACCCGCAAATGAGTTTCGCGTTTCGGTACCACTTGCCGGAAAAGCAGATCTACCGATTGCACGTTGGCTCTGGTGTGCTGGATCCCGACACTGGCCGTCCGCCTGATCTGCTGAATCAGGAAGTTGTCAACGATGAGTCTCAGGGGACGCTGGTCGTCAGCCTGCAGCAAATGCTAACCAGCCAGGGAGTTCGCTGGACGGTGCAGGTCATCGACGAACAGACGCTTAATTCGACCGTCCTTGACGATCCGCACGCGCTGACGTGGATTCAGGTCTACCTGGCGGCGTTTCCAACGGACGGACAACTTGGTAGCCCTGCAAGGTTCATGGGTTCGACACCGCAGTTTGTCGAAGGTCATGAAGGGGTTTTGGTTTCCGAGCCAGACGACACGGTGGTGCTGTATCAAAAAAGCGAGTTCCATCCGTCGGCGGTTGCGAGCGTTCCTCCTGAGCTGATGAGCGAACGTCAAGTGTTTATGATCTGGCTGGAACCAGTCGATGAAGGAAAACCAGCCAACCAGCAGCAGTCTGGCAAAACAACCCGATCCGGGTCGCGATGAAAATCGTGCTCAATCTGATATGATTCGTGGCTGTCATTTCATTCTCAACTGTTCAGATTCGATCCATGCAAGCCGACAAGAAAATCTTCGCCGACAATCCAGCCGTTGCTCAAGCTTTCGCAGAAGACTTCGTCGCGTGGCTGGAAACACAGTCGCAACCAAAAGTCACCGTTTCTCTTTCTGGCGGCAGCACGCCGACGCTGCTGTTTGAGATTTTGGCCAAGCAGTTCGCCGACAAGATTGACTGGTCGCGAGTCCATCTGTTCTGGGGCGATGAGCGTTGTGTTCCGCCAGAAGATCCGCAGAGCAACTATGGCGTTTGCAAGTCGCTGTTGTTGGATCATGTTTCCATCCCAGAATCCAACGTGCATCGTGTGATCGGCGAATCGGATCCTGAGGCCGAAGCCGTTCGCTACGGCGACGAAATGAAAGCTCACTGCGAGCTCAACGCTGACGGTTTGCCGATGCTCGATCTGCTGATCTTGGGCATGGGCGGCGACGGGCACACGGCGTCGATTTTCCCGCACCAGATCGAACTGCTCAAGTCAGACGCGATTTGCGCCGTGGCAACGCATCCGGAATCCGGGCAGAAACGTGTCTCGATGACCGGACCGGTACTGTGCGCCGCCAAGAAAATTGACTTTCTGGTTACCGGCGCGGGAAAGGCCAGCGTGCTTGGTGAGATCTTTGGAAAAACCGGAGATTGGGAGACGTATCCGACTTCGCTTATCGAATCAAAAGGACCGATTGCGTTTTATCTCGACGAAGCAGCAGCATCATTCGGTAAATAGCCGCCTGCGAAATCGTCACAAACGCACCAGGTTGAACCGCTCGGGATCGCGCGGACATATTGTGCAACAGTTTTTTCTCGAATCCCGGTTCACGTCGTTTGCTGTAACCCAGACTTTTTCGACGCGAACCACTGGGATTCTGAAATGACTACTGAACTATCATCCGCCAAATATCTACCTGCCGAATACAACGAACCGGAAGTACCCGTCGCATCGGAGGCTTCCCTGAATTCGCAGGCGAGCTATTCGCCCGGCAATCCATACACGGCTCAGACGCAGAGACAATCCAGTACAACCATGCTGACTGTGATCGCATGTCTGCTGGGCCTGTTCGGCGTTGTCGGAATCATGGGCGGAGCATTTGGCGCGTTGGGTCAGGTGACAATCTCCAACCTCGACGCGTCGCAGATTTCTGCGGGGATGGGCGAACAGGCTGAGGTGTACCGACGTAGCATCGAGACAACGAAACAGTTCTCAACAGTCATCTACTTGCACAACGGCATTTGTGCTCTGGTCGGACTTGGCTTCATCGTAAGTTGCGCCATGTTGCTGACACGTCGTGAAGACGCAAACTCGTTTGCTTCGACCATCTGCATCGCAGCCATTTTCTACAACTGCCTCACCGTCGTTGTCACGTGGGTTACCTTGCCTTCGTTCGAAGGAATTCGGGGAATGCCAGAAGGTGCCGCCACGATGGCAACCGGATTCGCGGTCGGATTTGCCGTGATCGGGGCTCTGATTAAACTTGGCGTCTACGGGTTCATCATCTCTTATCTTTCAAAGCCGGGAATTAAAGCGATCTTTGAAAAGCCGGAGACAATTGAGCCCGAAGCAACGGTCGCCTAGCCTCAAGCAACGCCTAACCATCGGACAGTAAGTGCTGCTTGAAAAAGTTCAAACGTTTTTTGGCCGCCCAAGGTGAATCACCGGCTCCGTGACCGCGGCCGGGAATCAGCAAGAACTCGAAATCCTTGTCGTGCTCGATCAGCTTTTTGACGACCTGCGTCGTGGTCGCAGGGTCAACATTGCGATCCATCTCGCCGACGGTCAGTATCAAATGTCCTTTTAGCAGGTGAGCGTTTTCCATGTTTGAGTTGGCCGCGTAGCTTTCGTCGACCGGCCAGCCCATCCATTGCTCGTTCCACCAAATCTTGTCCATGCGGTTGTCGTGACAGCCGCAATCCGCAGCGGCGACTTTGTAAAAATCGTTGTGCCACAACAGAGCCGCCATGGCGTTCTGGCCGCCGGCTGACCCACCGTAAATGCCGACGCGAGAGAGGTCCATCTGAGGATACTTTTCCGCCGCGGCTTTCATCCACGCGATTCGATCCGGAAACCCACCGTCTTTGAGATTCTTGAAGCACACGTCGTGAAATTTCTTTGACCGCCACGCCGTTCCCATCCCGTCGATCTGCACGACAATCATTCCGCTGTCCGCGAACTGATACTGACGTTGGAAGTTTTTGCGAAAGGATTTTGGCACGTGATGACTGTGGGGTCCGGCATAGATATTTTCAACGACGGGATACGATTTTTCCGAATCGAAGTCACGCGGCCAATGGATGATGCCCCAAATATCGGTCTTTCCATCGCGGCCTTTTGCGGAGAAACGCGTCGTAAGCGGACGGTCTCCAAACGCTGCAGTCGTGTCCTGCCGATCAAGTTCGACGATCAGTTCGCCAGAGTTCGCGTCGCGAAGTTCCGTCACCGGCGCCATGTCGACTCGCGAATAGGTATCGACCAGGAACCTGTCTTCGTTTTCGAATTCGACTTTGTGCGTGCCGTCCCCGTCGGTCAGTATCGTGAACTGACTGCCGTCAAAACTGGCTTTGCAAAAATGCTCGTGGTAGGGATCCTGATCTTCGTGCACACCAACGGCGTAAAACCAGACGACTTCGTTCGTGCGGTCGATCCATTCGATCCGTTTGACATTCCAGTTTCCGCTGGTGACCGGATTGAGGAGCTTGCCAGATTTTCCGTCGAAACGATATAGGTGATTCCAACCACTACGCTCGCTGGCCCAAAGAATCTGCTGATCGTCCAACTCTTCGAAAACCGATTTCGCGGCGTTTGAGTATTGAATGAACGTATCGCTTTTTTCCTCGATCAACGTTCTGACTTTCCCGGTCGAAGCGTCGACTTCGACAAGCCGAACGACCTGATGGCCCCGTTGGTTGTAGTGCAACCAAAATTTCTCGCCATCGTCAGTCCACTTGACGAACCGAATGATCCACGGATTCTCAAACAGTTCGTTGGAGACTGGAATTTCTTTCTTGTTCTCAACCGAAAACAGACGCAACGTTTTCGTCGGAAGCTCATCACCAGGCTTTGCATATTGATAGCTGTCAAGTTTGGGCTGAAGCTGATCGGAGGGCGTCGACTCGACGAAATGAACACGCGGCTCCTCGGGGTTTGCCGTTTGAAACGCGACCAGATACTTGGCGTCGGGGGACCAGCGGACGTCGGGGCCGCGCGGCGATTTGAACCAATGCGTTCCGCGTCCGACGTTTTGAAACGTGAGACTTTCAGTCGCGTCTTCGGTCAGCTGATTCCCTTGCAGCCACAGATTGTGATCGCGTACTTCGATCGGAGGTTTAACCGTTGGCGCGCCCGTTCTCGTGCGGACCGACCGGATTCTGTTTCGACGTTTCTTTTTGCGTCGAACGTTCTTCAGCATTTCCACATCGACCACCAAGCTTTCGTTCTTCCTGGAACGAAAGCTCCCTAGCCGCTTGCCGTTGGCCTTTAACAGCCACGTGTGACCGACATAGGTTTGTTGCGAAAATGTCTCTCCTGGCTTGACGTCGCCATAGGAACGCTCGCCGCGTTTCGCATCGACCCAAAACATCGTCAGCGTTTGCTGCGTTTGATTCTTGACCTTGATCGATGTCGATTCGCCACCGTTTTGGCTGGACATCGGCGGCAACGAAAGACGAGCATTGGACTCGATCGCGGCAAGTTGCTGGGCGTCGTCAATCGATTTTTTTGTTCGCGAATTCACATCGACGAGAAATCGCTGGCCATCTGATTCGTAGAGAAACTGTTGCCCATCCTCGATCCAGACTAGCTCTGGCGACGATTGTCCGTAAACCGAAGCAGTAAAAATCAGCAGCCAGGTAGAAAACAGCAAGCCTATGAAACGCATCAATCATCCCCGAAGTGAAGCCTCAAAACCCAAGCCCACCTTTGAGTTGACGGAGGGCCAACAACAGGATAACCACAATCATGGCGATTGCGATCGTGTTGAATAGTTTTGAGTTCACGTATCGTGACATCAGTTCTTTCTGGTTGGCAATCATCAAAATGAAAATTGCCAACACTGGCAGCAGCAACCCGTTGGCGACTTGAGCCAATGCGATTATTTGTTGTGGACTTCCTCCCATCCAGATAGCTGCGAAAACGCCGATCAGAACGACAGCTGCAGCGACTGCTTGAACCCTCCAGTCCGTCAGCTTGTTTGGCCACCCGAAACAGCCGGCGGCGGCAAAGCCTGCGGCAACGGGAGCCGTGATCGCGCTGGTGAGCCCGGCGGCAAACAGCCCGATCCCGAACAACCACGACGAAAGATCACCCAGGGCGGGGCGCAGTTGAGTCGCGATGCTGGCGACTCCGGAAAAGGAAGCTTCTGCATTGCCCGCGGCACGCGCTTCGGCAAACGCGGCTGAACCGGAAAGCATGATCGCGGCCGTCACCAATCCGCCGAGCGTGACTGACAGGATGGTATCGATTCGTGAATGGCGAATCGCGATGGATTTCTGTTCGTCAGTTTTGCAATCGTTCCACAGCGTCGCCGCGAGACTGGCGTGCAGGAAAAGATTGTAAGGAACGACAGTTGTCCCCAGAACTGCGACCAGCAACCACAGCGAACCTTTCGGGACGGACGGAATCAACCCGGAGGCGATTTGGCTGATCGGAGGGGCGCTGATCGCTGCCGCCGCGAGGAACAACAGGCTCAACAGGACAACCAGGCCCGTGAGCACGTTTTGCAGCACCGAAAATTTGTTCAGGTAAATGATCACAATCGCGAACGCTCCGATTGCTCCAACAATCCAGGGCTGGAAGTAGCTGGCTTCGGAAGACTGTGCAAAAATCTCGACGCCGGATGCAGCACCAAGGATGTTGCCGGTCTGGTAGGCAGCGTTGCCAACTAGAATCGCGACCACGATCAAGGCTGCGATTCCGAATTGCAGGGCAGGGGACTGGATCAGTTTCCTGATGGCCTGGCCGAGTCCCTGGCCGGAGACGATTCCGATCCGGGCGGCCATTTCCTGGAACGCGATCGTGGTCAAGCAAGCGAATGCGACCGCCCAAAGTAGCGATGGGCCGTAGAGCGCGCCGGCTTTGCTAGCAGTGACCACGGTGCCGGGGCCGATGAATGCTGCCGTGACCAACAGCCCAGGGCCAAGCCGAAATCTTCTGGGATTGGATTCTGTCATCTATATAAGTGTAACGTTTTCTGCACTCGGCTCTTCGAACGACGGAACAAACGATCAGGCTGCCCCCGCTCCTTGGTTTTTACGAACCAACGGCATGATGACGGCTGAGGCATGGCGCCAAGTCACCCCAAACAGCCTGCTCCCCGCGGCGATCTCATCTTCACCATCCTCGCTGACCGGAGTCCTCGGAAGTGTGAAAATCCCGGAACCTCGCTAGCGGCAAGCGAACCGGTTTAGTTAAAGGCTGCCGGGTGACGATACCGAATGTGACGACTGTTCGTTTTGCACTGCCGTTTCCGGTGCGCGAAAGTCTGGTGTCGAACTTAGCAAATGCCATGTCCATTGCCTTGATCATCTTTATCCTCCGTTGCAAACGCGTCCTGCGAACGGCAACCGTTGCCATGATTTGCGGTGTGATCGCCTGCTCCGCGACCATGGCCCAGGACGGAAGCATTGCGGAACAGGACTACCAACTCGCCGCGGGCTACTACCAGAAATCCGACTGGAGCCAGTCGGCCGCATCGTTCGAAGATTTCGTGTCTCGCTACCCGGACCACCGAAAGTCGTCGGAAGCAAATTTCTTTCTGGCTGAATCCAAAATCCAATTGGGCAACTATGCGGATGCGTTGATTGGATTTCAGACCTTCATCGCGCAGCACCCGAACCACCGTTTGACTCCGCGAGCCACGTTCCGAATGGGCGAAGCAGCGTTTCAGCTGGGTAAAGGAAAGATCGCTCTCAAGTCACTGGAACTTTTCATCAAAAAGTATCCGCAACACGCGTTAGTTGAGTACGCAATGCCATACCTTGGCGAATTGCGTTTGGGATTCAACGAGCCCAAACTTGCTCAACGAGCATTTTCGACAGCGCTAAAGATGTTCCCCGACAGCGAACTCGCTGACCAGAACCGCTACGGTTTGGCCCAGAGTTATCGCATGCTGGGCAAGAAGGACACGGCAGCGAGATACTGGAAATTCGTGGCAACGGAGAACGACTCGGACTACGCCGCACTGGCGAAACTGCAACTCGGAATTCTCGCCTGCGAGAACGGCAGGCTTGACGAAGCTCAACCCTATTTGGCTACAGCGAAATCAGAACTGGCTCAGGAAGACCCGGAACATCGCCTCGAAGCCAACTATTGGCTTGGTCGTGTGGCGTTGGAAAAAGGTCAGTTCGAGGAAGCGAATTCAATTTTCACTAACCTTGAGTCGCTCCCGGCGGATGAAAACTGCGGTGCAGGAATCTGTTACGACGCAGCGGTGGCGGCATGGAAAACAGATCGCGAAGACTTGGCGATCGAATGGCTGGCAAAACTACGCTCGACCTGGCCAACCAATCAACTGGGCGCTCGTGCGATGGCTCTGGAAATTGAACTGCTACGCCAGCGAGGACTCGACGCGGTCGTTGCGGACTATTGCAAGCAGTTTGCAGAACGTTTTCCCAAGGACGACTTGCGATTCAACGTGACTGAAATTGCCGGCCGGATCCACCACAAGGAAAAGAAGTTTGCTCTGGGCGTGAAGGCGTTCGACAAGCTGCTGACCGAGCACTCTGCGGCGTTCGATGGCGATACAACGGCCCCCGACCAACGTGCACGGCGAACGACGTGGCTGTACCTCAAAGGACTGTGCCACATCGGTTTGGGCGAGTTTGATACTGCGATCCGCGAACTGCGTTTGGCAGAGGCAAACATGGTCAACCCGGACTCACAACCGCAGATCGAACTGGCGATCGCGACGTCGCTGATGGGGCAGCAGCTTTACTACGATGCGTCGGTCGAATTCGAATCCTATCTGGAGAAAGCCGAACCTGAAGATCGCGAAAACGTCATGTCGGCGCTTTCTCGCCTGGTGGTTTGCTACGGAAATCTGAACCGCTGGGAAGACGCAGACGAAGCGATCAACGTGTTGCTGGAAGGCGATCGCGAAACGGGACTCAAGGCGATTCAGTTCGTCTCGGATCACGCGTACGAGAAGAAGCGATTTGACGTCGCGACTCGATACTACAAAACGCTCGCGATGCCAGAAAACGAATCGCATTTCCGCAACCAGGGACTGGCCGGGCTGTCGTGGTTGATGATGGAGACCAACTCGGCAGAAGCCAACGAGGTCTTCCAACGCTTGGTCGACGAGTATCCGGACAGTACGTTTTCTTCACGTGCCGCGATCGCACGTGCAAAATTCCTCGAAGGTCAGGATGATGCGACAACTGCCTGTGAGCTGTACAGATCTGTCGTCGCCCGTTTCTCCAAAACGGAACTGGCGCAAATCGCTCGCTTGCGACTGGCGTGGTTCAACCAACAGGCCGGAGACGTCGAATCGTTGCACAAAGCTCGGGCTCAGATCGAAGTCTTCCTGCAAGTTGCAGAGGCGACTCCGGCGGACAGCGGTCAAAAATCTCTGACGCTCGTCGGCGAAGCACTTTATCAACTCGGTTGGGTCAACCACGATCTCGGGGAAACCGAAGCATCGATGACCGCGTTTTCGGATCTTGTCGCGACTCGGCCGGAAAGCAAGTATTGGCCCGATGCAGCCTACCGTGTGGCCAGCTCAATGCTTGAAGTGGGTGAGTTCGAGCATGCGTCGGAGATGGTCAAGAAAATTCTGGCTCAGCAGACCGTGCCGCCGGAAGTCAAAATTCAGACGTTGTATTTGCAGTCCAAGGTTGCTGCCGAAAGCGACCGATGGGATGAAGTTCCGGACCTGATGCAAAAATTAATCGACAGCTCAAACGACGAAACTGTGATCGCCACGGCGAAGTACTGGAAGGCCGAAGCGCTTTATCGCTACGGTGATTTCGATGGAGCAGGGTTGCTGTTCGACGAAATGCAACCCAACGCCACCCTGATTGGTGAATCCCTGGAACCGTGGTTGCTGTTGCGACTGGCTCAGTGCCACGGCAAGTCTCAGCGCTGGACTAACGCAGCCATGTTGGCTCGCGATTGCCTTGAGCGTTTTGAAGGGTTCTCCAATGCTTACGAATTCCGGTTCCTTCTCGGACGTGCTGCCGAATACGACGGCATGTTCGATGATGCTCGCAATCATTACCTTCAGGTCATTGAGTCGACCGATGGAGCGGGGACGGAAACGGCAGCGATTTCCCAGTGGCGAATTGGCGAAACCTACTTTCACCAGAACAAGCACAAAGAAGCCATCGCGGCGTATTCGAAAACGAACTCAGACTACAGTTTCAGCCGTTGGAGCAGTGCTGCATTGATCCAGGCCGGAAAATGTCAGGAGCATCTTGGCAACTGGCAGCACGCGGCGACGCTGTACGCGCAACTGCTCGAGCGTCACCCGGAAAGCGAATTCGTTGCTGACGCCAAAGAGCGGCTTGGTCGCGTGAATCGTTTCGCAAAACTTCCCAACAGCGAAACAAAGACTCACTAACACCATTTCTTTCTCACCCAACCCAGACAGCGTGAAGTCCCGAGGAATTTGAAAATGTACCGTTTGCAATCATGCTCATTCGCCGTCACGATTACAGCCGCCTGCTGCTTGGCGCTGTTCGCGTGTTCGACGACGAAAGCTCAGAATTTCGACTCGTTTTCGAACCCGGTTCAAAACGGCTTTGAAACGCCGGACCGAAAAGTTTCGACTCCCAAAGTCGCATCCGACTCATTGCAGGGTGCTGCTCCGATCAAAGTCACCGACAGCGCGACCGAGGATGCTGTGGAATCCGCAACGGCAGATGAGGCTACGGTTCCTCCAGTCGTTGCGTCGACTCGATTGAGTGACCTTCTTCGGCGCGGCGGCGTGTTAATGATTCCGATTGGAATCTGCTCGCTGATCCTGCTGGTCTTTGTGTTCGAACGCTTCATCAGTCTTCGCAAAGGCCGCATCATCCCGGGGCCTTTCGTCTCTCGAGTCCTGGAGCAGGTCCGCAGCGGCGAACTGAATCGCGAATCAGCGATCTCACTGTGCGAGCGAAACGGTTCGGCCATTGCAAACGTCTTCAAGGCCGGTTTTTCGAAATGGGGACGACCTTCGGTAGAAATCGAACAGGCCGTTTTGGATGAAGGCGAACGCGAATCAAACCATTTGCGACGCTACTTGCGATTGATCAACGGTGTCGCGACCGTCTGCCCGCTGTTGGGAATGTTGGGCACAGTTTTGGGAATGATTCACGCGTTTGATGCAATTGCAGCATCGGCGCCGATGCAGTCGGAGCCAAGCATGACGATCGCGACCGGGATCAGCCAGGCTCTGCTGACGACCGCGGCAGGTTTGACCGTCGCGATTCCCGCCTTGATCGCGTACCTGTTCTTTTCCGGGCGTGCCGATCGACATGTCATGGAGCTGGATTCATTGGGGATGAAAGTCGTGAACCTGGTTTCTGCGGAAGCGATTGCACTGAGTCAAAAGTCACGTGCGACGAGCTCTTCCAGCAGAACGAAAACACGAAAGGCCGCGTAATGCCTCTTAAAGTACAACGCGACGATCAAACGGCAATCAATCTGACGCCGATGATCGACATCGTCTTTCTGCTGATCATCTTTTTCATGGTCAGCAGCCATTTCACGAACCAGACCAGCACTCAGGAACGCGACATCGCGATCAAGGTGCCAGTGGTTTCTGACGCGGGAGCACTAACTGCGCCGCCGCGACATCGCGTGATCAACATCTACGACGATGGACAAGTGGCGCTCGACGAAGACACCGTTAGCATCCCCGAGCTTGAGTCGAAACTGACCGATGCGCGAGCGCAGTATGAACAGCTTGGCGTCGTCGTTCGCGGTGACGGAGCAGTTCAGTACGAACGGGTCGCCGAAGTTATTGCCACGTGTAAGAAAGTCAGGATTCAGAACCTGAACATTGCTGTATCGAATCAGGATTCGGTGAACCGCTAGAGATCGCCTGACTCCGACGTCGCATCGTTCAGTAATGGAATTTCCATTAACTCATTCAAACCAAACCACGCTCACCTCATCCTGCCCAACCATCAACCACCGACCCAACCATGAACGCGCTGCTGGAATTTATCGACAATGCATCGGGGCAGGTTCTTGAGTTCTTCAACTCAAGCAATCTGCAGATGGTCCTGTTGGTGGGAACTGGCTTGCTAACCGTCGGCCTGTTGATCCTGGCACTGACTCGATGGGGACATTCGCGTCCGCTTTGGAAGTGCGTCGTTCTGTCGGTCACCGCTCATATTCTTTTGCTGGGCTACGCCTACGGAACGCGGTTGATTTTGGTCAAACCAGACCAATCATTGGCCAAAGTCGCGCCGGTCGAAGATTCCGACATGGACGTACAGCTTGTCGACGAAGATGGCAGCGACGATCTTTCTGAGCGAATCGAATCTGAAAAAATGTCATGGAACGAGTTCGGAAACGATCAGCCTTTCCCGGAGCTTGAGCCGTTGCCGCGGCCAAAGATTGACTCCGAAATTCTGATCAAGCGGGAGACACCCGCAGAAGTCGTCGAGTCGACGCCTGCTGACAGGTTCGCTCCGATGCCCAAAGCTGAACCGATGCCGCAGTCAATTCCCGCTCCGGCGCCGACGCTTCCCGATGAATTCGCAAAGCTGACCAAGCCGGACCCTATTCCTTCGCCGTCACAGTTGAAAGTTTTGTCCAAGCCGGAAGAAGTCGAGATTCCTCAGTCCAGCAAAGCATTTGTGGACGAAATGTTTGCTCATGAGGGAGAATTCAAAGCCGTCACTAATCCGCAACAACCCGATGTTGTGAAGCTTGAGAGCAACACACCGACGTCAGATCTTGCGACGTCGAGTTCACTGCCATCGCCGCCGATTCAGCAACGTGCAAATTTCCAGGCCGCCACGCAGAAGCCGACTTTTGTGACAACCGCCCGTTCGCCGGTTCGCATTGGCGATGGGCAACCAGTCCCAAAAATGTACGAACTGCGAAACGCAGCCAATCGGCTCAAGGTATTGCAAGCTCGCGGAGGCTCCATCGAAACCGAACAATCCGTCGAAGCTGCTTTGCTATGGCTGGCCAACCATCAGGACGTCGACGGTCGCTGGGATGCAAGCAAACATGGCGGCGGAACGGAAACCAAAGTCTTCGGTCACAATCGCGATGGAGCCGGCGCGAATGCGGACACGGGCATCACCGGTTTGGCGTTGCTCGCGTTTCTCGCTGGCGGACATTCGCATATGGAAGGACCGTGGCAAGACACGGTTCGAGACGGACTGGGGTTCCTGATCAGCAAGCAGGATTCGGCGGGCTCGTTCGCGGGCGAGGCACGTTTGTTTGCCAGAATGTACTGTCATTCGATGTCGCTGTTGGCGGTTAGCGAAGCCTATGCGATGACCGGCGACGCGAAGCTTCGCGATGCAGTTGAGCGCGGCGTCGACTATTCGGTTCGAGCCCAAAATCGTTACGACGGTGGGTGGCGCTATCAACCAGGCGACGAAGGCGACATGAGCCAGTTTGGCTGGCAGGCGTTGGCGTTGCACAGTGCCAAAATCGCAGGCATCGACGTTCCGCAGGACACGATTGCGAAGATGCACAGCTTTATCGATCGCTGTGCGGTTCGATCTGGTGGTGGAGTCGCAGCGTATCGCCCAGGCCATGCACCGAGCACGACGATGACGGCGGAATCTTTGGTCGGACGTTATGTGCTTGGCCAGACTCCTTCTGATCGAGTTGTTCGAGAAGCGAAGTTTGAGATCACCGGCGATATGCCGTCGGCTCACAAGCCAAATCTTTACTATTGGTACTACGGGACGATGGCGATGTATTTCGCGGGCGGTCCGGAATGGGAACAGTGGAACGAGAACGTAAAATCCGTTTTGCTTTCCAGTCAGAAACATACGGGCGACGACCGAGGCAGTTGGGCTCCCGATGGCATGTGGGCCAGCTATGGAGGCCGGGTTTATTCAACGGCGCTATCGGCTTTGATTCTGGAAGTCTACTACCGGTATTTGCCAACGACTCAGCAGCCGAACGAACGCTTCGCGGCTCAGGGTGAGTTTTCGCGGCAGAAGTAGATTCGCTGGTCCAAGGCTGATGACTGCGTAGCAAGTAGGTCAGCCTGTCCCAGGCTGACAAACAAATACGACTCTGGGACAGACTCGCCTACTTTAAACATCTCGAGCACAAGTCTGGGACAGACTCGCCTACTTTGACACCTTTGCTATACTGTTCCGCTTTCGCGCTAACTCTCAGGATTTCCGATGTCGAATGATGCCCCGATTAACCTCAATGATTTCATCCGGGACGTTCAGGATTTTCCCAAGCCGGGGATCACTTTCAAAGACATCACGCCGCTGCTGTTGAGCAGTCCAGCGTTCGAAGAATGTATCAACCAAATGGCAGAGAAGGTTAGCGACCTTGAAATCGACGTGATTGCTGCCGCCGAAGCACGTGGCTTTCTGTTTGCGGCGCCGCTGGCGTTGAAGCTTGGAATCGGAATGGTTCCAATTCGCAAGCCCGGCAAACTTCCTCACGACAAACATTCGTACAGCTACGAATTGGAGTACGGCACCGACACGCTTGAAATGCACGTCGATGGAATCTCCAAAGGCCAGAACGTTTTGATCGTCGATGACTTGCTCGCCACCGGCGGCACGGTTGAAGCTTGCTGCAGGATGATTGAAAAGTGCGAAGCCAACATTACGGGATGCCTGTTCCTGATCCATTTGGCGTTTCTTGACGGAGCGAAAAAACTGGATCCGTACCCGGTCATCAGCTTGCTGGACTACTAAGACTCAAAAGCCTGTTTGACGTGAGGCTTGCTCAGCACAACCAGCGCCCAGATTCCGAAAGGGATGCCCAGAATGTAGCATGGACTGATGCATGGGATCACTGCGACGATCGCAGCCGATCGAGCCGAAGAGTAGCTCTTCAACTTCATCATGTTGAATGCACCCCACATCGCCAACGAGTGAAGCAGCAAAAAGAAAACGGCGACACCAATCTGGATAAATGCGATTGTTGTCGGCGACATATCCACCCCTTGACGCGGCACCAAATTGCCAGTCGCTAACATCACGATGTTCCCGGCCAACCCGAGTAACACGGCAGCAAGCCACATCCCCGTGATGATCATCAACGCGAGCGCCGGTCCAAAGACCAGATTCGATGGATGTGGCCCCGGAGTTTGTGGATGATTGGAAACGGGTGCCGGCTGGTAGGGGTTGTCTGTCATGTTCATCTTTCGTTCAGTAGCTTTTCTGAAGTCCGTAAACCATAGCCCATCAGCTCTGCAATTGCGGCGGTTGCGAGACTCGTTTTTTTCCGGCACGTAAAACGAATTTGTCTTTCGCGGCGATCAGACAAATTTCCTGGCGGTTGAAAGCCAACTGCCGAGTCCGAACATACTTGAACCCAAGGTCCTTCACACGTTGAATCCATGCGGGAACGGAATCCAGCAACTCCCAATTGGTGAGCTTCAACGTTAGAGCCATGCCTTTGATATTCACTGCGTCGTGCGACACGATCGCCGAAACGGTGTCCAACGTGTAGTTCGGCACCATGCTGATGTCCGCGAACAACCAACGCACGTCCCGAAAGTCACGTTTTTTGACTTCATGGCCGCGGCGACGAATGTGATTCAGATTCGGATGCTTCAGCACGTCGGCTTCCAGTTCAGCCGGATCAATGGCAATCACGAGAGCACCCATCTCTAACAATAGCTGACAGGCTCCTCCGGGCGCGCTGCCCAGTTCCGCGCAAACGTCTCCTTCGCTGACAGGGATACCTGACCACAGAAGTGCCTCCTTGAGCTTGAAGTATGCGCGGCTGATCGGTTCAACGTCGGTGTCGAACATCGGAACGCCTCCTGGCCAGCGACCGGCCGAAGTGTTGGCTTCGTGAAATCCATACCACCACTGATTCGGTTCGACGACGCAGATATCGAACACAACGGAATCGGGCCGCGCCAGTCGATTGAGTGCTGGTTTGTTGCTGAACTTTCCGGACGCTTCCATCGCCGCCAACACCTGCTGTCCGACTTCATTGGCCAAAACGGAAACGCCAGGTTCAAATCCGCCCGAACCGGGAACTTTGCGATCCCGCTCCCAAACGTGAATCACGTCGGCAGCCGCCAGTTGCTCGGCTCCGTTTTCCAGAATCGACGCCACGATTTCAGCGCTGTTCTCGGACTCCGCGCGGCCCAGCGACCATCCGCTGGTTCGAGCCAAAGTTGACTTTAGCGAGTAACGATCGGGCAGCCGGTTGTTCGGATCGACCTTGAAGGTCACGAAACCGGGACGTGAAAAAGCGAGCTTCAGCTCAGGGTGGTTTTCTGGGATCTCTTTACGGAGTGCAGCTTCGGCACCGGCCTGGCACGCCGCAAAAATGAAGTTTGCTGGGTTGTTCATGCGGGTATGCTAGCAGGGAAAGCTCAAGTCCGTAACAACGAATTCCCGGGAGCGACGAAACTCGGGAGGACCAGTCTCCTGCCGGGACATCGCTGGCGAAACGCGGCCTGGCGAGCGAATTCAGAATGCCGGATCACGGCCCATCCCGGATCGTTCCGCAAGCCGAAAGTCACTCGGACGACTGGTGTTTGAGCGTTTGGGCAAACAGGATAAAATTCGTTTTTCATCATGCATGCAGGCGGCAAGGAGGGCTCCTGATGTCAGACCCGATCAAGTTTGTCCACGCTTCCGATTTTCACCTCGATCGACCGATCAGTGGACTGTCGGAAATCCCCAATCATCTGATCAAGACACTCGCGTCGGCGCCGTACGAGGCAGCCCAACGCGTGTTCGATTTCGCGCTGACTGAACGCGTCGATTTTGTGCTCCTGTCAGGAGACCTGTTCGATCATGACTCGGGCTCGGCGCGAGCCCCATCGTTTCTGCTGAACAACTTTCAGAAGTTGGCTGAACGAGGAATCCATGTGTACTGGTGCGCCGGCGAAACCGACCATCCCGACCGCTGGCCCAGTTCGATCAAGCTTCCCGAAACCGTGGTCACGTTTTCGTCGACGATCGTGGAAGAAGTCGAACATCTCCGCGGCGACAAGCGAATTGCCACGATCCTGTCATCCGGATTTGACTCCAAACGTCGCAATGGCGATGCGTTTGCAGCGCCGGCGGGCGAAGGTTTAAACATTGCGCTAACGCACGGCGATTTTGAGTCGACCAGTCTCAAGACGGAAAACATTCACTACTGGGCGATGGGCGGCAAGCATAAAGCGACACGCTTGGATCGCAGTGGTTCGGTCGTCGCGTGGCCGGGAACAACTCAGGGGCGCCACCCGAAAGAGTCGGGCGCTTGCGGTTTCAATTTTATTCGAGTCGACTCTTCTGGAAAGATTAAAGTCCAGTCGGTTAGCTGCGATCGCGTGCGGTGGCTCCCCCAGAAAATCGCGATCACGGAGAACGTCGGAGTCCTGGAACTGAAAGAAGTGCTTTCCGAACGGGCGTTGAAGATCATCGCCGACACGACAGATCAAATCGTCCTTTCCCGTTGGCTATTGAACACGGAAGGCAACTTCAACCCCCGCATTCGACAGGAAGAATGGAGCAGCGAAATTCTTGAATGGCTGCGCGACGAATTTGGACGTGGCGATCGAGGACTGTGGTCGACCAAGGTCGATGTGGAGACTCCGAAGTCGCTTCCGATGGAGTGGTACGAAGAGGACACGATTCTTGGCGAGTATCTTCGCGCAGTGGGACGCTACCAGAGCGACGATTCGCTGAAGCTGAATTTGCACGAGTACATGCCGCACACGGTCAAGGGCGACATGATGGCATCAGTGGCTCATGTGACACGGGAACGACGCGACATCACGTTGCGTCGCGCGGCGATGGTTGGCGTGAACTATCTGGCCAGCCACAAACATGTCGACGAGATCGATCATGACGAGGTCGATGAGATTGATGATTTGCGCGAGGCGTCGTAGTTGCGGATAGGGGCATGAAGTCTCGACCGACAACGAACAACACAACGAATGCTGCGGCTGGAAGCCACAGCGATCCATGACAGGGAGTGTGAAGTGAAAATTACCGATTTGCAAGTCGACGGGTTCGGCGTCTGGAAAGGACTGGATGTCGATTCGCTGTCTGGCGACATGACAATTTTCCACGGCTACAACGAAGCCGGAAAAACGACGCTAATGCAGTTTGTCCGTTCGATGATGTTCGGATTCTCGCCGGGACGCTTGGACAAATACACGCCTCCCGTTTACGGCGGGCTTGCTGGCGGCGGGATGAACATCAGCACTCCCAACGGCTCCTGGGACATCGCGCGGCACGTTGATCCGAATCGGCACTCGGATCCGATCGGTGACCTGACGGTGACCGACGAACACGATGGCTCTGTGCATGGAAGTGCTCAACTGGCCAGCCTGATGGCTGATGTTGACGAATCCATTTTCAATAATGTTTTCGCAATCGGTCTGCGCGAGATCCAGGAACTTGGTGCGCTCAACAGTACGGCAGCGTCGGAGTATCTCTATCGGTTGACCAGCGGTGTGGACCGCGTTTCGTTGATCGACGTGATGCGTGACCTGAAGAATCGACGGGAAAAGATCTGGTCTGCCAATCCAAAGGCCGAATCGCGATTGCAAGTTCTATCGGACCGACGTCAGAAACTGCTGCGTGAGATCGATGAACTGAAACAGAACGCCAAGCGATGGTCGCGGATCGCGTCGGAAACGACGGACGTAAATCACCAGTTGGATGATCTGAAACTGAAGTTGAAAAAGACGGAACGCGAATCGCGGCTGATTGAAATCGCAATCCAGATCGCCGAGCGGTGGCAAAGCCGGACGGTTGTTCGCGATCAGATCGCGGCTTACTCGAACTTGCCTGACGAGCGAGACGTTTCGATCAAAAAGTTGGACGAAATCAACGAAAAAGTTGCGACACAGAAAGAACGCATCGAGCAAGTCCGGACTCAACGTCGGACGATCAAAGCCGAAGCGATGTCGTTGCCGATCAATCGCCACTTGTGGTCGCAGAAAGCTCGCGTGGAAGCGATCAGCGAACATGCTCCATGGGTTCAGTCTCTGGAGCGCCAAACGGAATCTCTTCGCGACGAGATCGACGGGATCGAGAAAACGCTTGTCGCAGAAGTCAACAGTCTTGGACCGCAGATGAAGCTTCGGGCGAAAGACGTCCGCGACATCGGAGGAGCCGGATTCCGTCAACTCGAATCAGTCGGCGATCGTCTGGTCGATGGACGCGAGGCACTCGAAGTCGCCAAACAGGATGTCGAAAAACGACAGTTCGATCTTGGACAGCACAATCAGCGCCTGACAAAATCTCGAAGCGAGCTAGGCGTTTCGGAATCATTGGAAGAAACTAGTGCTTACGTCAATCGGCTGAAGCGTCGTGTTGAGTTGGGTGAAAAAATAGACAAACTGAATCGCTCGCGTTCACTGCTGGAACGTGAAATTGATTCTGTGGTCGCCGAACAGGTGCTGCCAGTCGAGAAACTGGCTGTGATTGGCGGCGTGTTTATTCTGGGCTTCATCCTGATCGGGTTGGGGATCTTTTCGAACAACTTTGGCTTTGGCGGCGTGGGAGCCAGCGGCACCAGCAGTGGGCTGCTGTTGCTGTTTCTCGGGACCGCAGCGTTGGCGATTTCGCTCGGCACGAAGTACCACTGGGAGAAGATGGCCAAAGAGCAGCTGGACGATTTCCGTCACCAAATGGACATCGTTCGCCAACAGCTAAAACGGGCAAAGCACGAACGAGACGAAATCGAAAAACAGCTTCCGCCTGAGTCCATCGCCCAGTTCGAACTGGAACTCGACAACGCCACCAATCGGCTCAACCGCCTGACAGATTTGGTGCCGCTTGAGCACCGCGTTGAGAATACCAAAATGTCGATGGAAGACGCGCGTCGCAATCTGTCGGTGAAGCAACGCGAACTCGAAACGCTTGAAAAGAACTGGCGTACGGCACTTCGAACTGCCGGGTTGCCGGAAGCACTCGAGCCCGAGCAATTGAAAGAAATCATCAGTCGCAGTGATCGAATTTCAGCACACAATTCGCGGCTGGAACAGCTTCGCACGGAACTGGATTCAAAACAGAAAGAGATCTCAACGATCCAACAGCGAATCGAAACAACGCTGCACGAAACCGGATTGCCGTTCGAGGAAGCCGGACTTTCCGATCGGCTTGGTTTGATCTCGCGAGCGATCAACGAGCAACGGATACACGTTTCGGCCCGCAAGGAATTGGCATCGAAGTACAAATCGCTACGCTCACGGCTGAACAAAACGAAACGGGAACTCGATCGGCAGCTTGGAATCAAACAACGTCTGCTCGCAGCCGTTGGTGCAGAGTCGGAAGAGGCCTATCGACAGATTGCATCGCGTCACGCACAACGTCGCAAGCTGGAAAAGAAGCGTGCTGAACTGGACGATCAGATTCGCATGTCAATCGGCAAACAGTTCGAGCACAAGGAGATGCAGGAAATCTTCGCGACTTACGGTTCGAGCGGACTGGAGAAACGCTGGGAATCGATTCAGCAGGAACTTGAACTTGATCGCGAAGAGCAGAACCGTTTGATGCAGCATCGCGGCGAGCTGATGCAGGAAGTCAAAGCACTCGGTGACGATTCCCGATTGGACGAAGTTCGACTTGAGTTGAACTCGATCGAAACGGAAATCGGTAAGCTCAAGCTCAAGTGGCAGGAACTGGGAGCCAGCAGTCAGATGCTGGAGATGATTCGCGAATCGTACGAAACGAAACGACAGCCTGAAACACTTCGCGAGGCTTCGCAGTATCTCGAGAAACTCAGCGATGGCAAATACACGCGAATTTGGACGCGAATGACCGGCGAAGAGCTGTTGGTCGACAACGCGAATGATGAGTCGATCGCTGTGGATAAATTGAGCCGCGGAACACGAGAGGCTGTTTTCCTCAGCCTCCGCTTGGCTCTTGTCGGCGCCTACGCCCGACGCGGTGCGTTGATTCCGATGGTGCTGGACGATGTTCTGGTGAACTTCGACGGTCAGCGTGCTCGCAACGCGGCAGAAGTGCTTTACGATTTCTCGCGGAACGGATATCAGATTCTGATGTTCACTTGCCACGATCATATCCGCGACATTTTCCATTCACTTGGTGCTGACGTCCGCGTGCTGCCGGCTCACAAAGACGTCTTCGAATCGCAGGTGAAGCCTGCCAAGTACGAGGGCGAAGGTCAGCGTATTGAATTTCAGGTCAGTCAACGCGAAACTCCGGTGGAGCCTCGACCGCAACCGATTCCGATGCAAACGCCAGAACCTGTTCTTGAGCCAGCCAGCTCGATCGATCCGTACTCGATCCCGGTCGAGTATGTCGCGCCGGCGTCTCGATTGAATCTGCAAGCCGAAAGCTTTGATGAAGCGCTTGCGTTTGAGCTGTCCGCGATCGAATTGGATCAGCGGGAGGAACATCGTTTGCGGCATGAGTTGGTGTATATTTCACCCTCAAATCACGAGCGTGAGATTTTGCTTGGCGGCAATGATCCGATTTGGTGGCAAAGCAATGCTGTCATGCGGTAGCCTCTCGACAGGCTGTAGCAGCCCGAGAGTTTTCGCAATCGAAATACTTTAACGATACGGACTCGCAGGGATCAGCTAATACGTTCAACCGGCGATCCGGATTGATCAGAAGCAGCGTAATTTCCGATAAAGCCTGACAGGTAAACTCACCACCTTGTCAGGCGACTCATGCCAATCAGAAAACCTCAACGACTGGCAACATCACATGCCTGTCTCAGCGCTCTGGCTGGACTGACCTTCTTGTGCTCTGTGGGTTGCCACACGACGGCTAACACCGGCTTGGCTCCCAGAATGGTTTCGTTTGCGCCGGAAACGGTTTCAAGCCAGGCACCCAAATCCAAAATCGCGACTACTAAAAAAGCTGACTCTCGGCAGGTCGCGTTTCAGTCGGACATCGACGATTCTTCAGAGGGTTTGATTTCGCTTTCCATCGACGAGAACCTTGATTCTTTCGTTGAAACGAGCGAGTTCATCGCGACTCCGGCTACATCAGCGGTCGAGTTGGCGAGCGAAAGCCATTCGCCGATCACATTGGCCGAACTGGAGCAGATTCTGCTTTCCACGAATCCGGAAATTCTCAAAGCTCAATCTCAATTGGCAGCGTTGTCGGGAAAGCAACTGCAGGCAACGCTTCCGCCCAACCCGACCGCTGGGATGATCGGAGACGATATCAACGCCGATGACGGCGCGGGGCGATACGGAGTCTTCTACAGCCAACAGGTGGTCCGCGGTGGCAAGCTGGCACTTGCTCAATCTGTGGTTTGCGCAGAACAAGAGGTCGCTCAAAACCAGGTCAATGCGACCCGACAGCGTCTGTTGATTGATTTACGCCAGCGATACTACAACGTGCTGTTGGCTCAGGAAACAGTACGACAAACGAAAGAACTGGCAGACGTGCTGCTCCGATCGGTCGAAACGTCCGAGAAACTTTTCGCGGCCCAGGAGATCGCGAAAGCACCCGTGTTGCGATCGCAAGTCGAGTACCAGAACGCGAAGATGATGGTTAGCCAAGCGGAGAATCAGCGTACTGCATCGCTGCGTCGAATCGCAGCGCTGCTTGGCGAGTCTGCCGTTCGTTTCGAGTCACTTGCCGGCGACGTTCGAAACGCTCCGCCAATGAGTGATTTCGAGGTCGTATTTGATCAAATGCTGACCAGCCATCCAGAGCTCTCTGCGGCCTTTGCCAGCATCGAACAGGCGCGGCGTGAATTGGCGAAACAACGAGCTGTCCCGATTCCGAATTTGACGTGGCAAACCAATTTGCAATACGACTTTACGACCGACGAAGTGGTTGGAGGTTTTCAGATCGGAATGCCGATTCCAAAATTCAACCGGAATCAGGGAGCCATTTCGCAGGCTCGACAGAACATCCAGACTTCGGTTCATGCAGCAGACCAGAAAGTCATCGAGCTTCGCGACCGTCTGACGCAGGCTTGGTCAAGCTACGTCGACGCAAACATACAGCTGGAAACTCTCGACCGGGAACTGTTGCCAAAGTCTGCTGAAGCGATGGAGCTTGCCAACGAGGGCTATCGCCAGGGCGAAACGCCGTACCTGGAGCTTTTGTTGGCTCAGCAACTCTACGCGAAAACCAAGCTCGGCTACCTGCAGAAACTTCAGCAACGCTGGCAGTATGAAGTTGAAATCCGTGGCCTGATTTCAAACTTTCAATAGGCAAGTGTTCCAGGCGCAAGTAGGGGAGTCTGCCTCAGACTCGTAAATGCAAATGCCGGTCTGGGACAGACCGAGCTACTTCCATTCGGGCATCACCTCAAGCTCAACTCGCTCGTCATCGATCGGGTGATCGAATTCAATCTGCCAGGCGTGCAGCGCAATTTGCCGCTGACGCAAATCGACAGTCTGTTCGCCGAACTCAAAATCCGATCCATACAAAGCGTCACCAAGAATTGCGTTTCCACGGTTGGCGAACTGCAAACGAATCTGGTGCGTCCGTCCAGTAAGCAATTCGATCTCCACCAAGGTCCAATGCTCGCTTCGTTCCTTGACGCTGAATTTCAGCACCGCCCTCTTCGCGCCTTCGCTGCCTTCAGGCACGATTTCAGATCGGGCTTCATCAGGCACCTTTCGCATGAAGTCCTCCAGCATTTCTTCATCGGGATCGATGCAGCCAGCGACGCGAGCCAGGTACTTTTTGGTCACCGATCGATTCTGAAATTGAGCTGAAACACGCTTTGCGGCACGGACATTTCTTGCGAACACGACAATTCCCGATACTGGTCGATCCAAACGGTGAACGGGAGTCAGATAGATTTTTGACGGCGCTTCGTCACGCTTCGTCAGAAATTGCCTCGCTCTCAACTCCAGGCTATCGATCCCAGGCGGGGCTTGCGTCAAAAGCCCCGGAGGCTTGTTGAAAATGACAATGCCGCGTTGTTCATAGAGAATTTCGGGAGGTGGAAGAGCAGTCATGTTCCGATTGTATCGAATCTTTCAATTCTGCGGCCTCTCTTGGGACACCATTCCGGTTTTTCTGGCGGTAAAGCGGTTGCGCCCGGAACGTAAGCTACGTTTCGGAAAAGCAACCTTTGTGCGTGGAGTTTTCTCCCCGCAAACGCAAACACATTATCCGTGGATTGAACCATGTTCACCAACCAGTTTCAACAATCACCGAAAACGCTTCAGCAACTAATCATTCTGACGATCGGCATCTGCCTGACTTTCTTCACATTTGCTGCCGTTTCGCACGGACAGATCGAAGGTTTCACAGAACCGTATCGCAGCATTGATCTTTCCAGCGACGAAGCCGGTGCGATTGCCGAACTGAAAGTCGAAGAAGGTTTTGACGTTGAGAAAGGTGACGTCATCGCTCGACTTGACGATCGTGTACAGCAAGTTCAACTGGAAATCGCAACCGAGATGGCGAACGCAACCAGCCAGTTGGACGCGGCCAGAAAAACACTGGAAAAGCGACGCACGATCAGCGACCGGTTGCGATCAATGCAAGCCAACGGCCACGCCAGCGACAGCGAACTGATCCGCAGCGAAATGGAGCTGTCAATCGCGGAAGCCAAATACAACGCGGCTCGCGAAGAATCTGCGATCCGTGCGATGGAAAAACAACGTGCCGAAATCCAGTTCTCACGTCGCTCAATCACGGCTCCAATGGGCGGCATCGTCTCAACTGTTCACCGCCGCGAAGGCGAATACCTTTCACCACTTCGTCCAGAAGTTATCACGATCATCCAGGTGGATCGTCTCCTGTCGACGTTCAACATTCCAGTTTCCCAGGCGAACGAATTTCGCGTTGGCAAAGAATTTGAGCTGAAGTTTGAAAGCGGAAAATCAGTTGTCGCAACCGTACACTCGGTCAGCGTAAGCACCGATGCTCAAAGCCAAACGGTAGAAGTCAAGTTGGTGTTCGAGAACCGCGGCCGTATCTTCCGAGCCGGAGAAATCTGCACGCTGAACATCTAGGAACCCAAAAACGTTTCTCCGATAGCGGCGATCAACGAGTGATCGTCGGCGAATCCTTCGCCATCCCCAACATTTTGCTCCCTCAACGAACTGTCGGCAACCATGTCCGAGTCCATCCAAACTTCGCCAACTCCAGCCACCGCTCCGACGGTTGCGCAGGATCGCGAGTTCGAGATCCAGATCGAAACCAACCCTATTGGCCTGGAGCTTCGAGAACTGGTTGCCAAATCAGGGCAGCTAACCGACATCATTCGCGGTGTCGCGGAAGTCGTGTGCCGGGAAACTGAATGTCTGGCTCTCTGGATTTCACAACGCGAACCACAAAGTGGCGAACTACGTACGCATCCGCTGACTGATGAGAACACATCGTCCGTCGCAGAGGTGGCTGGTGAAAAGTTACCACATCTGATCAGCACGACGATTGAGACAGGAATCCTGGGCACGGTCCAGATCAGTGAAAATCACTCCATCGTCGCGTCGTCCGTCGGCTTGACACCGGAACGCTGTGACATGGTCTTCACAGGTTGCTTTGTGCACACCTCAGGCACGACCCGGCATCAACAATGGATGATGAAAATCGGTTCGCAGACGATCGAGCAATGGATACGCCAAAGCGAGCTTGGTCGCAGCCAGAAACAGGCCAAATTTGTTGGTGATGCACTTTCTCTGTGCGGCATGCTGGACCGTTCGACGTCGAAGCGCGAAGCCGCAAACTACCTCGTTAATCACTTGCGTCGATTGCTTGGCGTGAGCCAGGTCGTTTGTTGTGACGGCAAGACGCCGGAGCGATCGAGGCTGCTCGCGATCTCCGAAGTCGAGCAATTTGATCCTCACAGCGAATCATCACGCGTCATCCTGTCCGCAGGCAGCACCGGCATCGGCGCCGCGGAACCGATCGTGTTTTCTCCCAACTCGAACGGCACTACCGACGCCTCCAATATAGCCAACGTCTCCAACGCCAACGCGGTTCAAACGCTGGTTCTGGAAGCGTATTGCAAAGCCAATCGTTTCGCTTCATGCGTCAGCGTGCCGATGCAGGACCACGAAGGCAATGCGACAGGGTCGATTCTGGTCGCCAGCAACGAAGACTCGTTCTCAGAACTACAACTGACTCAGCTACAACAGTTCGCCGCGATCAACGGCGCTCATCTGGATGTCGTACGACGCGCCAACCTGAAAGGAAGCGAACTGGTGGCCGAACGTATCAAGCGAATTCCGTCCAAAAACTGGTTTCGGTTTGGCTGGAAAGCTGCAGCGGCACTGGCGCTACTGATGTGCATTCCGATTCCGTACCGCGTGGCTTGCGATTGCGAAATCCAACCGGTCACCCGACGATTCGTGTCGGCTCCGTATACAGGCCCGCTGGAGCGATCCGTCGTTCGGCCCGGAGAAGTCGTTTCCAAAGATCAGGTGTTGGCCTATATGGATGGCCGACAGTTGCAACTGGAGCTAACGGGAGTCGAAGCAGAACATCAAGCCGCCCGACGTCGCCATTCGTCTGCACTGGCTCAGGGCGAAGTTGCTCAATCCCAGATCGCACGCAGCGAAATGCGAAAACTGGAAACCCGAATCAAGTCACTCAACGATCAGCTTTCGCGACTCGAAATCCGCAGCCCTTACGACGGCATCGTGATCAGCGGAGATTTGGATAAAGCCCAGGGTGCGACGATGGAAATCGGGCAGACATTGTTCGAGGTTGCTCCGCTGGACGACATGCTGGCCGAAGTCGCAATCCCGGAATCGGAAATTCAGTACGTCAGTGGCACCAACAGTGTCGCGATCAAGCTGAATGCTTTTCCATACCGAACGTTTTACGGCGAAGTCAACACGATCAATCCGAGCGCCGAAATGCTCAATGACGAATCCGTGTTTGTTGCCGACGTGAAGCTTGTCGACGACGAGTCGGTTATTCGCCCAGGCATGAAGGGAAGTGCCAAGATTAAAACGTCGTGGCGTCCAATCGGTTGGAATCTATTCCACAACGCATGGGAATCCGTTCGCTGTTGGACGATTTGGTAGGGTCATCATGAATGCTGCTGCAATGCAATCGATGGGTGATCCGAACGCACAATGGCTCGGCGCCGTCCTGACACTTCGAAAAGAACTCCGTTTCGAAACCCGGACTCAACAAGGCAAAAGTTTTGTCATTGTCGAAGATCCGGTTCGCAACAAGTTCTTTCAAATTGGAACGCGTGAGTTCTCTTTGATTTCCGCAATCGATGGCAGTCGAACGATGGGAGAACTGGCAGCAGATATCGGTGACGACAGCATCGGCGAATCGTTCGCGGTTCAGGTCTGTCAGTGGCTGATCCAGTCGAACCTCGCCTACAGCGATGCGATGGACAGCAGCAAACGAATCAATGCACAGGCTCAGTCTATCGCAAAAGCCGGGCTGATCGGGAAACTGAATCCCGTTTCCTTTAAAGTCAAACTGTTCAATCCCACAAAAGCACTCGACGCGATCTTTCCGGTCGCAAGACTTGCGTTTTTGAAACCGTTTTTTGTCGTTTGGTGCCTTGTCACCGCAATCGGTCTGAAAACCATTTGGGCTCACTGGGACGCGATGGGCGGCGCTTCGACTGGCATCCTTTCCGGATACGGTTGGGCATGGCTGTTAGCGTTTTGGCTGGTCCTGAAAATCGTCCACGAAGCGGCTCACGGAATCGCCTGTCGAAAATACGGTGGCGAAGTTCCTGAAGCCGGCGTCCTGATGCTGTTGTTCACTCCAATGGCCTACGTCAACGTGACCTCGATGTGGCGTTTTTCCAGTCGTTGGCATCGCATCGTCGTCGCCGCGGCCGGTATGTATGTTGAGCTATTCATCTCGTTCATTTCCGTGATCGTGTGGAGCCAAACCGAAGGGATCGTGGCGGATACAGCGTTTCAGCTTTTCATCATGTCGAGCGTGACTACGATTCTGTTCAACGCAAATCCTCTGATGCGGTTCGACGGATATTTCATCCTGTCCGATTTGCTCGGCGTGGCGAACCTGTACCCGAAAGGTACCCGCTGGTTTGGCGATCGTCTCAAGAGCGTCATTTTCGGAACGCCGCCTACACCGAACGTGATTCCACGAGGCGAGTTTTGGCGATGCTCGATTTATGGCTCGATGGCTTTCTTCTGGAAGCTGTTGATTTCAATCAGTTTGACGATCGGAGCCAGCGTTCTGCTGCCAAACTTTGGCGTATTTCTGGCTGCGATTGGAGCAGCGATGTGGATCGGGATGCCGCTGTATCAGCAATACCAACAAACCATCGGCAACAAAGCCAAACACCCAGTTTCGCCGAAACGACTGGCCATCAGCGGTTGCACGATCGCGGCGATCGCGGGTTTACTGTTCTTTGTGCTGGGAGCGCCAGCCACAAAGTCCGCGCCGGCCGTCGTACAATTCGCCAACGAGACAATTCTTCGTGCGGATTCACCTGGCTTCATTGACGAGGTGTTCGTTGAGTCAGGCAGCCAGGTGAAACAGGGTGACTTGCTGGTTCGGCTTCGCAATCAGGAACTGCTTGATGAAGTCACAGCGTTGGCTTGCGATGTCGATGAGTCCTGTATTCAGATTCGAATCCACCAGCAGGCCGACGAACTTGGTTTGGCAAGGGTGGAGGAAGAACATTTGGCGGGACTGAGAAAGCAACTGGCTGAAAAAACAAAAATGGCCCAATCGCTTGAAATCCGTGCTCCGTTCGACGGGTTCGTGTTCCAAAGAAAGCTGCACAACATGCAGGGTCAATTCGTCGAACAGGGCGACCCAATGCTCAATGTCGCACGTCACCGTTCCAAGGAAGTCATCGTTTCGATCGATCAACGGGACCTCGATTCGGTGAAGGAAAATCAAGGCCAGGAACTGAGAGTCATGATTTCGGGAATGCCCGTGTTTCGATCACGATTCACACGAGTCAATCCGCGAGCTACGACCACACCGACACATCCAAGCCTGTGTGCTTTCGCCGGTGGTCCGCTACCCGTCAAAGCCAGCGGCAGCGAATCCGAAGACGGTCCGTCGTTTGAACTGCTGTCGCCTCGATTTACGGCAGAGCTTTCGCTCGAAGACGACATCAGCCAATCGCTTCACAGCGGACAGCGAGGACTCGCATTCTTCAAGACCGGTCGTCAATCGATGGGCAGCTATCTGTATCTGGCTTCCTGCGAGTGGTTGCGAAACAAGATTGAACTTGCGATGCAGGTTCACTAGGCAACTCCCCCCTACTGCGGCAGGTCCTTCGTGGGTTTGTGGACACAGGCGACGAGCACGAAACTGATAATCATCAGCAGATACCAGGCTCCCAACTTGTGGATCGACACCATATGCCATCCAGCCTTTTGAGACGGGTAGGTCCACGCTCGGGCGAAGGTTCCGATGTTTTCTGCAAACCAGATGAACAGCGCGAACAAGATCATCCCCAGTAGCAGCGGCATCCAACGATGCTTTTCGTCGGCTTTAAACCAGATCACTCCGGGACCGTAGAGCGCGAATGAGAATGCAAACAGGGCCCAACGAATGTCGACAATGTAGTGATGTGAGAAAAAGTTGATGTAGATCAGTCCGGCCAGCAACGCTTGCCATTTCAGCGGTGGAAAAGAGTCGAATCGAAAATCAAAGATTCGCCACACGCGGGCAATGTAGCTACCAACGCTGGCGTACATGAATCCGGAAAACGTTGGTACGCCCATGATGCTGAGGTAGGCCGGTTCCGGATAAACCCAGGAACCGACTTGAGTTTTGAAGATCTCCATGACCGTGCCAACGACATGGAACACGAGAATGATGCGTGCTTCCTCGAATGTTTCAAGCTTGAACAGCAGCATCAGAAGCTGGATCGAAATTGCCGCCAGCGCAATAAAGTCGTAACGCGGCAGCGGCGATGAAGCCGGATAAAAGAAGAACGTCAGCAGTAGTAGCGCGAGCATCAACGCACCGAACAAACATGCCCACGCCTGCTTGATACCGAAAGTGATGAACTCGAAAAGTGCCTGGCTTTTCCAACCCTTGACGAAACGATCGTGAAGTTTCTGGCGCTGTTCGTGTAGAAATTCGCGAGGCTTGAATGGCATTTTTGCGTTCAATGAAATGAGACAACGAAGGAAAATTCAACGATTCCCACAGTGCTCAATCTTCGCCAAGTCCAACCAGTTCCAACAGTTTCAGAGCGTTCGTCGTTTGGGCGATCCCCTGTTTCATCACGTAGTCGAACGTCATCTTTTCCTGTCCGTCTTCGGTCACAAACTGCTCGCTGAAGTGCACCGTTCGGCACGCGTCAGCCAACTCATCCGTTTTCGCCAGATCGAGATCGTGTGTCGAAATACAACCAATGGCCTTGCTGTCGATCAGTTTGCGGACGACCCGACTGACCGCGACCTGTCGTTCGGTCGAATTTGTTCCCTGCAAAATCTCATCCAACAGAAACAGCATCGTTTTCTCGTCGGAGGCCGAAATGACTTTCGAAGAATCCACGATTTGCTTCAGTCGTTTTAGCTCGGCCATAAAGAATGAAACCCCGTCAGCCAATGAGTCCGCAATTCGCATACTGGTTTCGATTTGCAGCGGCGGCAGCTTCATCGAGTCGGCGCAAACAACGGTTCCCATTTGAGCCAGAACGGCGTTCGCCCCAATGCTACGCAACAGCGTGCTTTTCCCGGACATATTCGAACCGGTCACCAGCAAAACACTACCCGGCGGTCCGACTTCGGCATCGTTGGCAACGCGTTCCTGCCCCAGCAACGGATGCGCGAGCTGATTCGCCTTGATTACTTTTGCGGCATCACTTTTCGGATGCGTCACCTCCGGCCAGCACCACCGCGGTTCGTCTGCAGCCAGCTTGGCCAGAGCACAAAGCGACTCCCAATGGCCAAGGTCGCCAAACCAACCCGGCACGCGTTGTCCATGCCTGGCTTTCCATCGCTCCAGCAAATCCAAAACATGAGCGTCCCAGAAAAAGAGAAACTCCAGCAACAGATAAAGCAGAAACCCGGAGCCGCGACGGATCATCGCCAGCGAAGTGAGTCCGCCAAGTCGCCCGATCGCTTTCTGGGCACCGCTTTGTGAATCACGAAAGCCAACTTGCAACGATTGCAAACGCTGTGAACTGGCTTCAAATTTCGCAACGCGTTCAAATAGTTCGACGTATCCGCGTGCTTCGTTCGCTTGCGTGGAGATCTTGTTGAACTCTTCGTGGATCGATCCGGAATAGAAAACCGCCAACCCAAAATTGAAGGCCATCACCAGCATCAACAACGGTCCGAGGATCGTCAGCGGCAACAACTGAAATGGCAAACAGGCGATCAGGACAATTGAACAGACCGAGGTCACACGTGCCGCGACCAGCAACCACTGGCGGCCGCGAAACCAGTTCCCACTCTTCGCCCAATCAACGAAGCTGGTCGGATTCGCGTGGCTTCCAGAAAGTTGCTCGCAAAGAAGCTGAAATTCTTCGCGCCATTCAAGCTTCGGGGCCAGTTCTTTAACGGCCTCCTGCCGCAACGCGACTTCATCCGCGGAAGCTCCGGACGAGATCCACTGCGCCAAAGTTTCTGTCCCCAGCGGCGTTCGCGTGATGCCCAACAGCTTGAAAATCGAGCTATCGGTGAACATGTCCAGGTCCGTCGATACGGCAGTCAACTTTGCAGGAACGTTGACGACAGGGACTTCGATTTCCTTCCACTGTCGCAGGCAACGAGCGATCGATTCGCGAAACATTCGCGCCGCCATTCGCGATTCACGCATCGTTTTTTCGAGCGTTTCAACTTTCCAGGCCACCGCGGTAAACACGAAGAATACAACGCCCGCCATGTAGTACGGCCATGTCGCGGGCGCCCACGCTCCGTTCCACGCCAGAAACAACACGATCAGAAAAAGGAGCAGAACGCCGCCTCTCGCATAGGCGAACTTGCTCCATTGACGGTTGCACTGGTCGACGACGGCTTCCTGAACCCGCAACTTCTCGCGGTAACGATCGACGACTTCCAGATGAGTTTTGGGCTGATTGTCTGAGGACACGATTTACTGTTGAAAATGACTGGCGGCAAGAAACAAACGGCACAGTTTGAACGAAGCACCAGATTACGGCAAGCTGACCCGTCGAGGCTTCAACTTCCATCAGTTTTCGGAAAAGGTCGCTTCTCCGAATTTCAGACAACAAAACGCTCCGGCAAACCCGCTCATGACAGCATGGAAATCGTCGCAGGCGAATCTGATGGCGATTTGAGGGAATTTTTCGAAGACCGTCGCGGAAGGCAAGCGGTTTCGTTTCTGGCAAAAAACCTGGCCTTGTTGAGGAACTGGCATTGGGAATACATTGCAGTTATCGAACAGCAATTTCCAACCGGGCACGTTCATGGATGAACAACCAAAGATTCTTATTACGCGACTCAGCCATATCGGCGACTGTGTATTGACGCTGCCGATGGTGAACCGCATCAAGGATCGTTTTCCGGACTCCGTGATCTCATGGGCGATTGAGTCTCCGACGCAAAAGCTGCTGGCCGGGCATGATTCCGTCGACGAGTTCATTGTGGTACCCAAAGCGTGGATGAAGAAGCCTGCAAACTGGCGCGAACTTCGGCGACAATTCATACAACGTGATTTCGACATCGCAATTGATCCTCAAGGTATCACCAAGAGTGCGATGCTGGCGTGGATCTCGGGAGCCAAAACGCGGATCGGCATCAAGGGGCAGTGGGGAAGAGAACTCTCTCCGTGGCTGAACAATCGGCTCGTCGAGACACAAGCGACTCATCTGGCTGATCGATCCATGGAACTGCTCGGTGCGATCGAAGGATTCGGCGAACCCGCCGGACCGGCAAGCTTCAAGTTCCCGTTGCCTGAAACAGCAATCAGCTTTTGCAAATCGTTCCTGGATCAGGTGCAACTGAAACGATTCTCCATCATCAATCCGGGTGCAAGCTGGGCATCCAAACGTTGGAACAACGAACGGTTTGGATCTGTTGGCTCATGGCTGTTTCGTCACCAAGGATTGCGAAGCGTCCTGACTTGGGCAGGCGCCGAAGAGAAAGCAATGGCCGAAGAAATCGCAGCCTTTGACCCCGATGCTTTCGCGATCGCACCGTCGACAGATCTGCCGCAACTCGCCGCCATGCTTTCTCTGGCCGACCTGTTTGTCGGTTGCGACACCGGGCCGTTGCATATCGCCGCAGCCGTCGGCACGCCATGTGTTGGGCTCTACGGCACGACCCGTCCGCAGGACTCTGGCGCGTGGCCGCACGCACTGCCGACGCCACACGTGGCTGTTCAGAAGTGGTATCAATCGGGCTCCTGTCGCAAACGCCGCGGTGCGGAAAATGATGCAATGATGGACATCCTCGCGGCCGACGTTTTCCAAGCATGCGAAAACTGCCTGGGGAAACGGCGACGCCAATCGGCTTAAACCCTGTTGGCCGGAATAACCGACTCAACCGGACCGGGAAGCCGCGGGTTCGTGGACATTTTCGCGCACGATCGCCAAGGCAAGAACTAAATTTCTTCAGCACCACGTGGTGCGGAAGAAGCTTTAACTCCTGTTTTCATGGTCCGATATCTCCCAATTTTACTTGGAGCGTGCGTCGCGATCGTCAGTGGACTGATCGGTGCCGTAGGTGTGCGCGCGTTGGCGCACTATGAGAAAGTCTCTGCTCCGGCGGTTGAGATGACGTTCGATGAGTTCGCGCGTAAACGACTCGCAGACACGTCTCACTACAAGCTGACGAACATTCGTCACGGCGCGAGCGTCTATCCCGAGCCCACCAGGAAAGATGGCGAATGGGAGAAAGTTTACGTCTGTTTGTTTTCCAACGAGACCACTCGGCTGGGCAAAAACTACATTTCGATCATCGCGGAAATCGATGGCGTCAGCGGGACCGAAGAGCTGGCTAAACTGCTGCAGGCTGGTGAACTGGAAATTTACTACTGGCCCAACAAACAGGGACTGCCGCAAGGCGTCTACAACCGGATGGCACAGAAGTATCGAGGCATGGACTTCGACCGATGCCTTCACTGCGAATCCGGTGGACCGCCGCCAAGTCCGGACTTTGGGAACAGCTGCATCTACGTCGGAATCGGCGGCGTCACCCTGTCCATTGTTTGCGTTATCGCGTTCTATCTCATCAAGCTGATTGGCTCGATGATCTTTCGAGAACGGGATCCCTGGTACGACGATGAGGAAGATCATCAGATCAGCAACAAGGCCGGTCTGCCTTCGGCGTAGCCTCTCTGGCACACTCACTTTGGCGGTAACTCAACACGGCGGCCCCTCATGCGAAGCGTCGGCTCGGACCTCGTTGCCAATGCCCACCAATGTTAAACTGTGGGCATGCCCGAAAGCGACTCACAGGATTCACCTCTCAACAAGCTGACTGAGCGAACTCAGTTCATTAAAGGGGTTGGACCTGCGCGAGCCGAACTGTTAGCGAAACTGGGACTGCACACCGCCGCTGACATTCTGTTTTTCTTTCCACGAAGCTACGAAGACTTCACGCAACTGAACCACATTCGAGACCTGGGCCAGGAGCAGTTAGCCACCGTTGTCGCGGAAGTTTCTGACAAAGATGAATCGCGGTCCAATGGCCGGCACATCACCTACGTGCTGTTTCGGCAGGACAACAGCTTCCTGCGAGCCACGTGGTTCAATCAACCGTTCATGCTGAACAAGTTTCGCATCGGCCAGAAAGTGATGCTGCAGGGAAAGTCCCGTCTGCAAAACAATCGACAGTGCATGACGCACCCGAAGGTCACATTGTTGGACGATGATGAAACGATTGAGAATCAGCAAACGATGCTGCCGGTCTACCGCCTGACCGAAGGCATCAACCAGAAACAGATGCGAAAACTGGTCGCCAGCACCGTCGAACAATGTGCTCATTTGGTTACCGAAGCGTTGCCAGAATCGCTGCGCAAGCGAACCGGCATCGTCGGTATCGCCGAAGCGATCAAGCAGATCCATTCGCCGTTGAATCAGGAAGAAGTCGATCAGGCGCGAGCCCGACTGGTGTATCAGGAGCTGTTCATTTTGCAACTTGCGTTGGCGATTCGGCGGCATCGTGTTCGCTCTCGGCAGGTAGCAACGTCACTTGAGCTGACTCCGAAGATCAAGTCACGAATCCTCGGACGGCTTCCGTTCCAACTGACCGAATCGCAGCAAGTCGCTTTCTCGGAAATCGCCGACGACATGAAAAACGCGTGGCCCATGAATCGCTTGCTGCACGGCGAGGTCGGCAGCGGCAAAACAGCCGTCGCACTCTGCGCGATGCTAACCGCGGTGGCTCATGGACATCAAGCGGTGCTGATGGCGCCGACTGAAATCCTGGCGCGACAACATTTGAGATCGATCCGTGAGTTGCTTCAACGCAGCCGCGTTCGAATCGAACTGTGGTCCGGCAGCGTCAAAACGGCTCGGCGAAAGCAGATCGCTGCCGACGTTGAATCGGGTGAAATCAATATCATTGTCGGCACTCAGGCCGTTGTTGCGTCACAGTTGCCGTTCCAGAATCTGGGACTGGTCGTGATCGACGAACAGCACAAGTTCGGCGTCAAGCAGCGTGCCAGGCTGAAGCACACAGGTCCGGATCCGCACTACCTCGTGATGACGGCGACTCCAATTCCGAGGACGGTCTCGATGACGTTGTTTGGCGACCTGGACGTTTCCACACTTGAGCGAACCAGCGGAGTTGGGCAAAAGGTAAACACGTATCTCGGCAATGCTTCGAATCGCGATTCGTGGATGGAGTTCGTTCGCAAGAAACTTCGCGAAGGCCGCCAGGCGTTTGTTGTCGCACCGCTGGTGGACGGCGACGATGAGCAGAACCTTGGCAGCGCCGAACGGATCTTTGAGCAACTCTCCAACGGTCCCCTCGAAGAGTTTCGGCTGGACATTCTGCACGGACGGCAGTCGATCGAAGAAAAAGAAGCCGCGATGCTGGACTTCGAATCTGGCAAGACTCAAGTGATCGTTGCCACGACGGTGGTGGAGGTTGGAATCAACGTGCCCAACGCAACCGTGATGACGATTGAGTCCGCGGAACGGTTCGGTCTTTCGCAATTGCATCAGCTTCGAGGTCGCGTCAGCCGCGGTTCGCATCCAGGCTACGTTTGCCTCTTCGCCAGCGACAACAATGCGGAGGAAAACGAACGCCTGAAAGCTTTTTCGGAAACCGAGAACGGATTCGATCTGGCGCAGCGTGACTTGGAAATTCGCGGCCCGGGAAATCTGTTCAGCTCGCAGCAATCCGGATTCCCGCCGCTGATGATTGCGGACCTGATCCGGGACACCGATACACTGCAACGTGCGTTTGCCGACGCGAGAATGCTGATTCACGAATCTCCAAATCTCGACGGCGAAGAGTTCACCAGGCTTCGACAGCTAGTCACGGGACGCTACGGCAAGTCGCTTCAGATCAGCGACGTCGGATAGTCCGATAATTCAATGGCCTGTCGCACAAACCTCTTTGGTTTCGCTGGAATCGATGTGAATCTGTGACTGCCTTCCGTTAAACTGGCTTCCAGCATACACAGCATAAATCGGAGAACCAAAGTGGCTGTTTCGGAAGAGATTCAACGCCAAATCGATCAAGCCGAAGAGCTTCTTTTCTCGGGTCCGGAGAAAGAAGGCTTTGTCAAAGATCTTTACTACGGAAAATTTCGCGAGGACTCCATCTTTCCTTTCCCGGAGTTGTCGCCCGAAGCCAAAGACCAAAGCGACGCCTATATCGCCAAAGTCAAAGCGTTCTGCGAAAGCGAAATTGATCCGGACAGGATCGATCGAGACGCAGAGATTCCGCAGAGCGTGATTCGAGGGCTGGGCGACCTTGGTGTGCTCGGCATGACGATCAATCCAAAGTACGGCGGCGGTGGAAAATCGCAGTTCAATTACTGTCGCGTGATGGAAATCATCGGCGGACATTGCGCGTCGACCGGAGTATTCGTTAACGCTCATCACTCGATCGGCTTGCGTGCCCTCGAACTTTTTGGCACTGACGAACAGAAAACGCGATGGATGAAAGGACTTGCTGCCGGTGAGAAACTTGCGGCGTTTGCACTGACCGAACCGCATGCCGGTTCCGACGCGGGCAATGTTAAAACGCGTGCTGAGCCAAGCCCAAACGGTAACGGCTACATTCTCAATGGGGAAAAACGGTGGATCACCAACGGTGGCATCGCGGACGTTTTAACGGTCATGGCGAGGACTCCAGATGCCTCGGATCCCGAGGGCAAGATCACCGCGTTCCTGGTCACGCCGGACATGGAAGGTTTTGAAGTTCTTGAATCGCGAATGGAGAAAGTCGGAATTCGCGGCACGCAAACCGGGCGGATGAAGTTTACTGACATGTTCGTCCCGAAGGAAAATATTCTGGGGCCGGAAGGGAAGGGCTTGCGCGTCGCGTTGACCGTTCTTGATTTCGGAAGAACGACGTTCGGAGCCTGCTGCACGGGCGCGGCCAAGTTCTGTGTTGAGCGAATGGTTGCCAGAGCCAATCACCGCAAGCAGTTTGGAAAAACGCTTGGCGAGTTCCCGATGGTGAAGGCAAAGATTGCGGAGGCTGCTGCGGACACGTACGCGATGGAAAGCGCGACGTATCACACGGCGGCTTTGATCGACAGTGGCGCCGAAGACTATATGGTTGAGACAGCCATGATCAAAGTCTTCGCCAGCGATCAACTTTGGCGAATCGTGAACGACTGCCTGCAGATTTGGGGCGGCAAAGGCTTCTTCACTGACCAGCCGTTTGAGCGCATGATGCGGGACGCGAGGCTGAACTTAATTGGCGAAGGTGCCAACGATGTGATGCGTGCTTTCATCGCATCAGTCGGATTCAGACATGTCGCGCGAGACCTCGAATCCAAACTCAAACCTGCTGGCTGGCTGAGCATCCCGGCGGCGGTTTTGCGTTCTGCAAAGGTTCCCGTGAAGCACGAACATCTTCGCTACCACGGAAATTGGCTTGCGTCTCAAATCGGAAAATTCGGTTGGGTGATCAAGATGGTGTTGGCGAAATATCGTGAGGGCGCGATCGAGCAACAGCTGCTTCAATTGCGTCTGGCCGACATCGCGACGGAAATCTTTATGGCCAGCTGCGTGTATTCGCGGCTTTCGACCGTTTTTAATAACGCGACGATTTCCGGTCCGGCAAAGGACCATGAGACCTCAACCGGCATGCTCTACCTGCGGTTGGCGCGGCATCGGAACGAGCGACGTTTTGAGGATATGAAAATCAACTTTGACAATGTCGTAACCGACGTGGCAGATTCGTGGTTGAAACACGATTTCGCGAACGACTGGGTGATCAAGCCGGAAGACGATGAGCAATCGCAGTAGAGTTGCCGAATCGGGAACCCGAAACAGGAAACCGCAAAGTTGCCATTCAACCAGTCGCTTTTTTAACCCCAAGCGTTTACTGATCCCAAGCGTTTACTGATCCCAGATGCTCTGCGATTCAGCCTGAGCACCAGATTGCGTGTTGGGAACGGACCACAGCGTGTCCGGCACCTGTTGATCAAAACCTGCCTGCTGGACGAAGCTTGCCTCTTGCACAACGTGATCGGCGACCTGAGGCATCGGAGCCGTCTGAAGCAACTGACCTGTCGCGCGTTTCAACTGAACCAGCGCCACCGAAAGATCCGTTTGACTGCGAAGCAATCGTGATTCCGCAGCCGCAACGCCTTCCTGAGATCGCAGCAAGTCGTCGATCAGAAAGCTTGTGTTTCCGGCGGAATCGGCGATACCCGCAGCAGCCTGCTGGGTCGCGAAATGCAAATCCTGAGCTGCCTGTTGCACGGCGAGTTTATGATTCTCCATCTCGCTGGCAATACTACTCACGTTTCGATAAGCCAATCGGGCATCGAGGCGAACGTTGCCCAGCGTCTGTTCCAACTGATACTGCAGTCGCTGATAATCCAACTGTTGTCGAGTCAGTCGTGCGTTCGCTGCTCTACGACCGATCGGCATTTCGAAGCTAAACCCGACCGCGTAGGACGGATCGTAATCAAACGCATTGCCCACCGCTCCGCCAACATCTTTGGCCTGGTCCAAACCGGAAACAAACGTCGACACGATCGCATCAAGCTTGGGCTTGAGGTCGTTGAGCACCAAATTCTGCCGAACTGCTGAAGCACGAATCGCGGCCAACGCGACTTTGACTTCGGCGCGATTTTGAACCGCCATCTCGGTGACGAAATTCTGATCGTAGGGCACCATAAAAACGCCAGGCAATTCGACCGGGACCACCTCAAGCGATGCCGGATCAGGCATTGCAGTTCCATAAGTCAGGTTGAGCAATGTTTCCTGATGAGTCGCCACTGCGTTTTTGGCCCGAATCAGCTCAGTTCGTCTCGCCGTCGCAATCGCCTGGATTCGAGCCAGGTCTCGCTTTCGCTCCGCTGCATCCGGCAGGCTCGCAAGCTCACTCAACAGCTGTTCAGCTCGTTCCGCAGAACGAAGTTTTTGCATCAGGACGCCGCGAGAATAGTGCAACTCCCAATACTCCGACACGACATCGACCAAAAACTGTTGCAGCAACGCCTGTGAATTGCTGGTCGAGGCATCGACATCGATTCGAGCCAGCAGCACCTGGCTGTTGTTAACGTGCTTACCGGCACCTCGCAGCAACGGCTGGCGATAGTCCAACAAAATTTGGGCTGTGGCCTGGTCTGGCGGCGAAAGAAACGCACTGTTGTTGTCTGTCGTTTGCCAAGCCTGACCGACGCGAAGGTGGCCTCCGGTTCGCAGGTTCTTCTGAACGCCGGATTCGAAGAGCAATTGTTGCTGCACGAATCTTCCGCCAGCGGTTCCTGTATCGAGCAACGAAACAACTGGTCGATCGATGTCCCGCCACGATGTTTCCACAAACGCTGACCAATCGAAAACAGCGTCGGCTTCATTCACAACCGTTTGCGCCATCTGCGGTTCGGTGTTCAGCAATTTAACGTAGGGTGAATTTTGCATCGCGGTAAACACGACCGCATCGAGACCCGTCTGGTGTGCCGGAACGGATTGCCAGAACGGCTGTTGGCAGTACGGCGTCCACCAATCTGGGCCGCTGTCGACTTGCAAATAGTAGTCGCTTGAGGGAGCTTCCTGCGGGGCAGGCAAGGGCTGGCCAAATGTTTCCGTCGGCGTCGCTGGCAATGGCGAGTACGTGGGCTCGGCGGCTTGTGGGAAAACGGATTGAAGCGATTCAGGTTCAGCCTGTTCATTCGGCTGATCCGCGAAAGCAGGCGGCTGGAACAGATCCGGCTCTTCCATCGGCATCAAATCCGATTCAGATTTCGCGCCCGAATCAGCGTTCGCATCTGAACGATCATTTGCACTCGGCCAAGTACTCCGGTTCGGCTTGTCGCCGCGACCAGACTTCCGGTCAGCTTCCGGAAACAACCAACTTGGAGTCCCTTCCTGAACTTTGAGCGGCAGTTTGCGAGGCTTCGATTTCGGTTGGGCCTTTTCAGATCCAGCCTTGGACTGTGGAGCTTTCTCGCTGGAAAGTTTTTCCTGGCTTTTTTCTACAGCGTCGCTGTCCGAATTGTCTTGCGGACCATCATCGCCAAAGAGGAAGTCGAACTCCTCATCCGGCGACTCTTCTGTTGATGAATCTTTCGCCGCAGACTTTTGCTTCGCGGGCGTTGCCTGGCTGGAATCCTGAGCCTCGAAGTTTCCGAATTCCGAAACCGGAAAATCGCTGTCGCTGTCTTCATAGAGGTCCGCGACTTCCAGCAGCGAACCCGGATCCCGTGAGTTCGTCGCTGGATCGGCTGCAGGCAATGAAATTGGAGAGTATTCAGTGCGCGTGGTTGCTACATTCGACGGCCCAGCAAGGCTGGCTTCACTTTCGCTCGTCGGCAACGGTGGCAGTGGAAGGGCAACGATGGGCGTGTCGGAGTCCTGTCGCCAATCTTTTGCACTGGAACCGTCAACCGAACCCAGTGCTGGTTCGTTCACGGGAGCTTTCTCGAGTGGCTCGGCCAGGGCAACCGAAGACGCATCAACAGTAAACCGTTCTCTGAGATGGTTGAGCGAACTGGATGCCAGCAGTGGGACGCACAGCAGAGCAGCGCCGACCCAAACCAGAGGCTCTTTGGCAAATTTTTGAATTTCAGAGGGCATGAGATTCAATCAGACTACGGTACGCGCGGACCTCCCAGGGGCGGTCCTTCCATAGATCTTTCGGTTTGCGGCCACCTTAAGGTTTGACAAATCTGTGCCGATCGAATGTTTTTTTACGAAAGCGCAGACTGGGAAAAATAGGGGCTTGGCGTCGCGAAATCCTGATTTCGTTATGACTCGGGTTTTCGGTGATGAACGCCGATACCTGAAAGGATAGAGTTTCCGTGGTCGTGAAATTGATATGCCAGCCCAAGCCTCCATCCCGTTCGACTTCGACGTCATTCGCCAAATCGCGGCGAGAAAGTTGCGGCATTACAGCAAAGACAGCGGCCCAATCCGAGAGTGCTATCTATTTAAGGGAGATTTCCTTGCCGGCGTGAAATTCGAACTGGGCGCCATCTGTCTTCAATGGAATTCCCCAGAAAGCCACGGTTCGATTCTCCGTGGCGATCTTCTGCTGGAATCCGTCAGCATCGCGCCGCACGACGAACAGCGCCGCGCGGCTTAACGACCTGAAGCACTGAACTTACCCGTCGTCGAGGCTCAGATCTTCATCGAGTTCTTCAATTTCTTCATCGAGATCCTGATCAACGACGCCGTAAGTGCCGCGTCCATTGGCTTCGATTCGATTGTTGGCATCGCGTTCGATCGACGCGACGTCTGCTTGCCAGACAGCTTCTTTTTCGTCTCGCGTCGCGGGCGTGTATTGGCGCACGATTCTGAAGCCGACACCAGTGGCAGGCTCATCGGTAAACCACCACGGGCTCTTCGGGTAGTTTGGATCCGTTGAGCGCCATTCTTTGCTGTTGGAAGGGAAGCGGGCAAAGCTGTTGCACTCTTCCGAATCCTGCAGGAAACTTCCTCCGCGAATGACACGCGGAAAGAGTTTGGTTGGTTTGTTGTAAGACTCGATCAGACTCAGCGGCTTTCCTTCTTCGGCTGAAGCGGCCTGAACGTAGCCTTCCTCGCTGTATTGATCCAGCGTCCATTCGCTGACGTTGCCGTACATGTCATACAGCCCCCACGGATTCGGCTCCAGCTCACCGACGGCATGGCGTTCTTCGTCGGAATTGTTCTCAAACCAGGCGTGGTTTTCCAGTTCGTCCGCGTCGTCACCAAAATAGAACTTTGTATCGGTTCCGGCGCGACAAGCGTATTCCCACTCGGACTCATACGGCAACCGGTAAAAGTTTCCGTCGGAAAGGCTCAACCATTTCGTGTACTGTTTGGCCGCGTACTGAGTGATCGTCGCTGCTGCCTGTTCAGGCTCTTGCCCGGCGTTGTAAGTAAACGACGGATCGTAAAGTGCCGACGGCGCGGTCACGGCGTCGATCTTGTTGCTGTCGTCGACGATTCGGACACCGGTCGCCTGGAGGGCTTTGAGAGCTTTCTCCATTTGCATGTAGCGTTTGTACTGAGCCCACGTGATTTCGTGCCTGGCGATCCAAAACGGTTCGAGCTGGACTGCGAAAGCTGGTTTTTCGTCGTCTTCGCCGTCTTCATTTCCCATCGTGAACGTTCCACCCGGGATCGGCTCCATCGTGAACTCGATCTCTGTTCCCGGAATGGTCGTCGCGTAAGGCACCATGTATTTGCCATCGCCCAGATCAACGAAGCGTCCTTCGGTCGGCTTTTCAGAAACGATGCCTTGAACCGAAGTCTGCACATCGCCAGCGCCCTCCTGACCATTGGCAGGATGGGTGGTTTGCGAAAAGACTGTCAACGCGAGAACGCACAGAGTCACACTCAATCGAATCATTGTTTGCCTAAAAGAACTGGTTGCTCACAGAACGGATTGCTTTAATGCGTTTCAATTATAGACGACAACGTGCGTTTCCAAACTGCCGTATCGTAAATGGCAGCCTGAATTCCCCTGGATGACCAACAAATCCAGCTCAACCTGTATTTCAAACATGACATAGCGTCGCATCGACGATCCTTTATAATTCCACGCTACTCACTCGAAAGTAACACGAACAAACGAGAATCCGAAAATGGCTGAACAGCAAAAACAACCTCAACCCACAAAAGTCGACGATTCGAATGCGGTTTCGTGCTACGCGAACTTTTGCCGCGTTACCGGTTCTGCGGAAGAGCTGATTGTCGATTTTGGCATGAACACGCAACCCGTCAACAACGCAGATTCGACGGTCGATGTTCAGCAACGAGTCGTGATGAACTTTTACACTGCCAAACGATTACTTCACGCTCTGCATGTTTCTGTTCGTCGGCATGAAGAAGTTTTCGGCCAATTGGAAACGGACATTCGCAAGCGAGCTCTTCCGCCAAAGGAAGCTGACGCCGCCGCGGCAGAGTAATTTTTTCGCGACATCCCAGCGATCGCAAAGCCGTAGGCACGTTTGAGCTTTACGGCTTTTCGTTTGCACCTTTGGCCAGCAACTGCATCATCTCGGCATGCAATCGACCGTTCGTCGCCAGCACATCAGTCGCTTCCAGCCCAATTTCTCGCCCGCTACAGTTCGTGATCTGCCCACCGGCTTCGGTGACCATCAATTGTGCCGCGGCAAAGTCCCAGGGAGAAAGCGTCAGCTCAAAAAAGGCACCGAATCTTCCACAGGCTACGTACGCGAGGTCCAGTGACGCCGCTCCCATGCGGCGGAGCCCCTGAATGTCATGGCGAAATAACGTTTCAATGCAGCGCAGTGTTTGGCTCATCATTTCGCCGCGGTCGTAATAAAATCCGGTCCCAACAATCGCCGAATCAATTCCAGTGGACTCGCATACATGGATTGGTTTGCCGTTGAGGCTTGCGCCGCCGTCTCGCACAGCCACAAACTGTTCATCCCGAACTGGATCCAGCACGACGCCGACGGCTGGTTTTCCGTTCTCGATGTAGGCGATTGAGACCGCAAAATGCGGAATGCCGAAAGCAAAATTATTGGTCCCATCAAGCGGATCGATGACCCACAGATGGTCCGGGTTGTCCCCTGTCGCAGCAGACTCCTCGGCCAGAAACGCGTGGTCGGGAAACGAACCGCGAATCACTTCCATGATCGCCGCTTCCGCTTCGACGTCAGCGACGGTGACCAAACCCTGCTTCTTGCCACCTTCGAGCTTTACCTCTGAGGCGACTCCCTGTTCGAAGTAGTCTTTAAGAATCTGCCCTGCGTTGTTCGCTGCAGAAAGTGCGACGGCAAGCTGCGTTTGAAAACTGGATGTCAAAGTCGGCTCCTGAGAATCTGGAAGTCTACTTCCCGACGTGCTCTTCAGTACCGAGCAATTCAGGATCGCTTGATCCTTTTCCTTCAATCACGGGAATCGGACGCCAATCGAACCAGCGGTCCAACAGAATTTTGTCATCGTCGGGAACCAGCACCCGATTGCCAAGCGTGTACATTGATCCCATCCAAAGTTCAGAATCGTCAGAAATCTCACCGTTCTTAAACTGCAAATCGTAGCGAATTGCGAAGTGCGGGCGTGGCAACCGGGCTTCTCCCGGCTGAAATCCATACATCAGATAGATCAAACCTTGCATCTCCTTGCCGTCCCACTGACCACTTTTTGGTAATGGTACGTTGACGGCCCAGAGGTCTTCTTTTTCGACGACCTCCAGGGTCAGATTGCGTTTGAATCCGGGAACGCTCTGGCAGAAGTGCTGTATCGAGATCGAATCGAGAACCCGCTGCGAGAACAGCTCTTTCGTCGCTTCGGGTGCCCGCCTGATTTCCAACTCCACGCTGAAATCGTCGACGCCATCGTCGCCCCACTCAACCCGTTCGCCTTGCGAGTTCACGAGGTGCAGATCGATCGTTGCCGTGCGATAGAACCCGCCATTGAAAAGCGAATCACTCCGTTCGTCATTGCCTCGATAGTATTGCCCGCCAAGCCGTGGCGGATGCATCGGATGCGGAGGCAGCGGCAAATTGGTCTCGTTGACGACGACCGTTTCCGGCATTTTCATGCTGCCTGCCTGCAATCGATCTCGCAGCGACTGGTTTTCCTTCACCAGCTCTCCGGTTCGCCAATACAAGTAACCTGTAAATATCAGCACCAAACAACTCATTGCACCGATGAGCATGGCTATCGTCGCAGCAACACGATCTGAATGCGATTTGATTTCCCGCTTTTTAGATCCACCGAATAATACTCGATAGAACATCCAACAAACCAGGGTCAGTATGACGACGGTAGAAATCACCAACATCGCAACCTGCGACGGCTCTTTCCCTTCAAGCAGATCTGTTGAAAATGGAATCTCCGCCGCTGAGCGCAGTCCAACAGACTCTGTGGCATCGGCGGAGCCCTCCGATGCAGCAAACAGATCAACATCGACGTTCCCGGAAGCCTGCTTGATCCATTTCGCGATCGTCTCTATTTCAAGCGGGTCAAGAGTTTCCCCACGTTTGGGCATGCGATAACCGTCAGACATTGACGTGATACGCAAGTAGAGTTCGCTGTCTTCCAGATCACTGGAAAGCATGGCGCTTCCCGTATGACCGCCGCGCATTAGTGACGCAACGGTTTCCAGGGACAGTTCACCTTCGGTTTCACCTAGTCCGTGGCACTCGAAACAGTGCTGACGAAAAATCGGCAGGACTTCCGTCTCAAACAGATCATCCAGAGCAGCATGCGGCAGCAGTAGCACCAGTAAAACAAATGCGGAATTCAAAAGTGCGGACAACAGAACACCAGAACGTGACTTAAAACTAACAACGGTCAACTGTTTCCCCGGACCCTTGCCCGACCAGAGCCAAATCAAAACCTCGACATTACGACCGCCTCAACGTAATGCCTGTAGCGTACTGCACGACGTTGAGTTTCACAGTCTTCCAACGACCGCGAAGTTCGAACCCAGATTTAGAACTAACTTTTGCAACTAACAGCTGACTTGCGTGTCACCCATCATAGTCTAGCGTCTGGAATTCGGATTGATTCGGTCCACAATCCCGGACAGAAATCCTTGAGACTTTGGATTGACGACAGGACGAGACATAGAACGCTCTCGCAGTTTGAACGACGTGTCCAATCCGTCAAGCTGTGTGTCACTTTGCAGCGGCGAAATTTCAACGTTCGTCGGTGAGGTTTGTTGCGATTTTTCTCCTGCAGGTTGCTCGAACGAGGTACCCTGTTCGTATCCCGCCGTACCATCGGTTGGAATCATGGAAACAGTTGACGACTCTTGAGCAAACGTTCCAGCGGACACAGGATTGGTATCGCTACAGCAGTTTTCCGCCGGGCCCAAACGTCCGGCCTTAACAGCCGCTCGTGCCTGAGCGTTCTCTGACCATGGACCTTCCGTCAACTGAATGTTGAATCGTCCGAGAAGATTCCCAGTTGAGTAATGGTAGTTGAGAATCGCAATGTTGTAGTCAGCGATGGATCGATGGGTCGTACTTTCTGCCGTCGCCAATCGTTGTTGGGCATCCAACAGAAAGAACACCTGGTCTTTACCTTCTTCAACGCGTTTGCGTTTCGGTTCCAGTTCATCCTGGGACGCGATGCGAGAGTTGAAGCTCGACTTCATGCTGACAAACGAGCGATCGACTTCGGTGAATGCTTCGTTGAGGTCATGCTGAATCTGCCGTTCCTGTTCGGTCAGAATTGTACGTGCACGAATCAGGTTCAGTTCTGCGTTGCGAACGGCAAGGTGGCCGGCACGTTTTCCAAGGGGCCCGTTGACCTCGAACCCCAGTTGCCAATCATCAAGGTCGCCACTGGTCAGGTCTTCGATGGCACTTCCGTTGACGCGATCACGACTGCCGATAAGGTTGTCGCCGAATCCTCTCCAGCCGTAGTTTCCGACCAGATCAAAGTCCCATTTATTGAGCTGCCTGGCGGCAATTAACTCGAGTTCACGTTGGCGAATGCTCCATTTTTGCTGACGAAGCTCAACGCGGCGTGACAACGCCTGACTGCGACTGGCTTCCCAGTCGAATGCGATAGGCGCAACCACTGGCTCTGACGAAGGCCGAATAACCGACCCGTCGACTGGAGGCATTCCCATCAGACGGCGAAGATTTCGTTCTGCCCCAAGGACTCCAAGTTGCCCTTGTCCACGTCCGGCAAGTGCGGATTGAGCCTGAATCTCGAAAGCAAAGAACTGTTGACGAGCCTGAGCTTCATCGTCTGGCCGACCAACGCCATTATCCAAACGGAGCTTGCGGTTTTCCCAGGTTGAACGGGCCGAGTCACGTGCCTCAAGGATTGTGTCAAGGTTACGGTACGAGTAGTACAGCTCCCAGTAGTTGTTCTCGACGTCTCGAACCAGATCGCGGACTGACGACTCGAAAGCTGCGAGAGAAATGTCGCTACGGATCCGAGAGATCAAAACTCCGTTGTATTGACCGGCGACTGCGTTGGGGCCGGCGATTCGATTAACCATCGTTCCTGCTCCACGACCAAGCGGCTGGCGGAACTCAAGTTGGTTGACCATATTGTAGGCACTACCAAACTGGTTCGCAGGTGAATTATTGCGATCGTAGTTGGTCAGGTTCCGCATCGTCAGCGTGGAACCGTTGGCTGCCTGTTTGCTGACTTGAAAACTGAAGTCCGAAGTGTTGCTGATCAACGACGGTGCACCACCACCAAAGAACAGGTTGTTGAAAACCTGCTCGCTGCGGTTGTAGTTGAACGCCGAGGTCAGCTGAGCGTCGAAAGCACTGAGTGCGGCTTCGACACTGGTCGACCCGGTTTCCACAATCGCCTGATCGTAGAGTGTGCTGACGGCATTCGGAGACGAAACAACGACGCCACCAAGTTTCTGCATGACCTTGCTGTTTGCCAGCGCCATGCGAACGCACTCGTCGAGGGTCATTTCGAGTGGTTGTGATTGTTCGAAATTCGAAATCGTAATCGGCGGACCGGTGTAAGGTGCTTCTTCGAGACACGCTTCGTCCATCAATTGAGGCACAGCGATCTTTTGCAATTGGTCCGTGCACGGCACACCAGCGACTTGCGTTGGAATGATGACGCGATTCTTTGTCGAACATCCTGCAACCACCAAAAGGATGGATGACAGGCATACAAAAGATCCCAAACTTGAGATCACAACATTGGAAAGCCAATGACGTTTCATGGTTCATACCGACGTGTGGATGAGATTTGAATTATCCTCATCATCGTCACCACCTGAACGCGTAGCCATGGCGACCAAAACAAGGCACACAACCGTCACAAAGAAGAGTCTTCAACCAAACAGAACTTTTTCGCTGATCGTCAAACATTGCCAACTCACATCGCATTCTGGGCAAGCATGATTCAGCAAAGACAATTTTGACTCATGGAACCGGCGAACGCATTGCCCTGCAGGCTTACTACGAGGGTGAGCCCCACAATGACATCGGTTTCTCAGCCACAGCACCCGAAATTGATCGCTAGCGGCTGCGACATCCCGAAAGCCAATTTTCGTTACAGTCGGCTCAATGCTTTGTTGCTGCGATACAGTGTCATCGAGCCGCAAATTTCACGATTCCTAGTTATGGGGGATTAACCCAAGGGGGATTAACCCAAGGGGGATTAACCCAACGCCATCCGTCGCTGCTGATTGGCCGCGACAACAATCGCAACAGGACGAACCCAATTACTTGGATGGCGTGCGACCCTCAACAAGATATTTTGGCAGCCATTCGGAAACCGGAACTCCATTGGAACACCCAATCGACTTGCCACAGCGGCAGGGAACCGTCACCGAATTGGCTTGCCATTCTTTTAAGGCAAGCTTCCCGACGCTGATCGGTTTCTGAGGCCATTTGCCCTCTGCCTGACACAAGACGAAACGATTCTCGTGAACGTTGACGGCTCACGGGCCTTCTAACTCTCCCGTGGTTTCGAAAGCAGGCTACAATGGAGGCGCCCGGCTCCCCTCTTTTTCGTGATCCAAACCTGAATGAAGTTTTCTTACCCTAGCGGAGCGAAACCGCTCCAGGGATACACCATTAAACGCGGAATCGGTATCGGCGGTTTCGGCGAGGTGTACTTTGCGCTCAACGACGCAGGGAAAGAAGTCGCCCTCAAGAAAATCCAGAGGAACCTCGACATTGAACTTCGCGGCGTGCGACAGTGTTTGAACATTCGCCACGTGAATTTAATCGCTCTCTGGGACATCCAGACCAGCAACTCGAAAGAAAGCTGGGTGGTGATGGAATACGTTCCCGGCCCAAGCCTGCGAGACATCCTGGACGACCATCCGCGCGGCATCCCCGAATCGATGATGAAACTGTGGTTTACTTCAATCGCATCCGGAGTCGCCTATCTGCACCATCGCGGAATCGTGCATCGCGACCTCAAACCCGCCAACGTGTTTCGTGACGACGATGCTCACGTGATCAAAATCGGCGACTACGGACTGTCAAAGTTCATCTCCTGCAATCGTCAGTCTGGCCAAACCGGAACGGTCGGGACGGTGCACTATATGGCACCCGAGATCTCGAAGGGTATCTACGGCAAAGAGATCGACATCTATGCTCTCGGAATCATCCTGTACGAACTGCTCACTGGCGACGTACCGTTCAACGGTGAAACTTCGCAGGAGATCATGTACAAGCACTTGTTGGAAGAAGTCCATTTCGACCAATGCCCGGCGATCTATCGCGATGTTCTCGAAGGTTGTCTGACAAAGAAACCGGAAACCCGTTTCTCAAACGTGGCGGAACTAATGGCCGCAATGCCGTGGCCTGAATTTCAGGGCAAGGACGCCAAGATTCTTTCCTTGCATTCAGTTGGCGTATTTCCTCGACCGGAAAATGTGGCGACTTCCAAGTCGCCATCCGCTTCCGACGCGGTGTCTCCGCAGCAGGGAGCGCGGATCGAACCAATTTTGATCAGCAACCAAAACGAAGTTGCTCACACTCCAGAAATCGTTTTTGGCGCGCTGTCGGACTACGCACCGACGGAAGAAGTGGTGATGCGTGACAAGGACAAACTTCGCCAGCTCCGAAAGACGACGCCTCCGCGCGATTCGCAGCCAGACGACGGCATGGCCGCAGCTCTGGATCCGCCGGCGGGAAAGAAGAAGCTGGCACGACGGACGACTGTCGTGGGCATGGAGCCGGTTGCGTTGATGGGGTCCGAAGAAGTCGTATCGGCCCTCGATGAAATGCTCTCTGGTGCCTCGCCGATTGTCCACGAAGCCAAACCCAAAGGAAAGCTGCTTCGGCTGTCGCAGCGAAAACGAATTTTGGCGAAGAAAGTGGCTCGAAAATGCCACACCATGAACGATCGATTTTCCAGCCACGTATTTGCGACGCCCATTCGGATTGGCTTGCTGGCGATCGCCGCATGGATGATCGTTTCATGGCCACACTGGTTGCCGTGGCTGGTAGTCGTGTTCGCACTCGCGTGGGTTTCATGGATGTTGATGCGAACGTGGGCCGGAAAATCGGAAATTGAGCGACAGGAAAAACGAGTTCGAAAGACCGGCATTCATCCGGCCGCAATTCGAAACTGGATTGAGCAACTACCTGTAACTGACCGATTCACCGAATGGCTGGGTTCAGTACTCGTTGGCACTCTCTCCTGCGTCGTCGTCAGCCTGTTCGGCCTGGCGGTTTGGCAATCTTTGGACACAGCCAACGTTGAAGGATGGGCTTTCTATACGTGGATGGCCATTACCTGTGCCACGGCGTCGACGAGCATCCTGTGCGCCACCAAATACTGGGAAACGCAGATCGAGATTGACCAAACCCAACGGCGGTTGGTGATGCTGGGCATTGGATTGCTGACAGGTTTAACTTCGATTATCGCGGCCAACATCTTCCATGTTGACCTGACGTTTGCAAACTTCAATCGTCCGGACACAACGCTCGCGTTTGGGCTACCTCTGCCAGTCATTCCCGCATGGCTGATCTTTTTTCTTGCCCTGTTCGGATCGCTGCCGTGGTGGCGAATCACTGATCCGATTCGCGAATCGCGACTGAAGTTGTGGGAAGTTGGCATTGGCCTCGTATGCGCAGCAGCACTGTCTCAACTGTTGAGCCTTCCGTTGATCAACGCCTGCATTCTGGCGGGCGTGGTTTCTGTTTCAGTTCAACTGGCGGCGCCTTGGTTGAACCAGTCGCAGCGCGAACTTGTTTGCCTTGGTGCGAAGAAGCTGAAGGTTGGCTGATGCTCGCTGCGAAACTGATCCTGGGCTTTCTGTGCTGTTCGATTTCGCTGACCGCGACGCTTGAGGAAAAAGAGCTTCCGTCGTGGACCTCTGCACCAGAGGAGCCTCGCCTATTTGTCGTCGAAACGAAGGAGTTTTCGACTCACTTTGCGGCCACTGAAAACCTGATGCCTGCGGTCAAGTCCGTTGTGTCGAATTGGGCCGCCGACAATTTCGGCAGCGACTGTCGTTCGATCATCGAAGCAATGCCTCACGAAGAAATTCGCGATCTCATTCACGAGAACCAGGAGATCATCCACAAGTTCCGACGGGAATACGATGCCGAGACCGCGAAACGACTGGAAGCCGACTACGACGATTTTTATCGCGGCTACGTTCGCGTCAAAATTCATGACCAGTTCCTCGACCGGATCAAGCAACAGTTGACCGAGCTTCGTTTGAGAAAACGGCTCCGTGGCACCTTGATCGCGACGCTGTTTGTCTTGGGAATGTGTGGAATTCTGTATGGCTATCTGCACTCAAGCCGACTGACTCGCGGGTTTTACATTAGTCGCTTGCGGTGGATTGCCGGAGCATCGGTGGGCTTGTTGGTCCTGATTTGCTATCTGGTTTACAGGATGTTATTGTGAGTCGCGGGATGGTGAAACTTGATACTTTAACTGTTTCACATTTTGTAGATCATGCGCCAACTTCATTTGAGACTGCTGACCCAACTTCTTGTTTTTGGAATTCTGACTCCCTCGTTGATCCTTCAGTTTCCGGACGCCGCAATAGCTCAGCGAAAGAAGACCGAATTCGCCTGGCCGGCGATGCGATACCAGGGAACGTGGCTGGAGCTAAGCGACGAATTAAGGCAATCGACTCCTTTTGACACTGACGCTTTGTACGCGATCAAAGATCGTGACAACCGCGAGCAGCTTTACTTGCGCACGTTTTTTATGATCGCCCACCATTCGGTCGGGCCGTCGGATCCAAACCACTGGTTTGCTGAACCCATTGGCGCCCAACAGTTTTTGAAAAACTCTTCGCTCGAAAGAAAAAGAAAGAAGACCGCCCAGAATTTTAAAAAGATTGACCAGTTCATAAGAAAGAGCAAACGCTGGTCAACACGACGAAACCGATACGAGATTGACGACCGGTACAAAGTACGGCTAATCCGTGTGATCAGGGATCTCGAGTGGATCTACGACGACCTGGAGACCGCCCAGGAACAGCGCAAAGCGTGCTTCTTTCTCCAGGATTTTGCCAGTCCGTTCACTAGCCCTCAACACTTGAATCCCGACCTGCATTCTCTGACGCAGGTGATTTATGCCGTTGAACCGCTCGAAGGACTCTCATATCTTCGACTTTGCAAAATCCATCTTGCGCTCGCACGCGATCTCGCACCGCTTCGCAATGTCAACATCGAATCAACAGAAATCTTCGCGCTCAACAACCTTCTGCAGGCCGGGCTTTCACAACCGCAGGACGAGGCAGACGTCGACGGATGCATTGAATTTTTGAAGCAACATCTTGCGGAAACGAATGAGACGGACGAACTCGTCGAAGAAGCCAAGCACATGTTCATCAGATCGGTTGCTGCCCTGATCGCCCTGCGCGACAAGAACTACGCTTACGGCAACGTTGACATACGTGGCCGAACCTTGGACAGTCTCATCTCTGCGCTCATTAGAAAGGCGTTCGGGGATACCAGCAGCCATCCTCGCGACATCGCTGAACGGATGGAGGAACTTCTGAAGCCTGAGTACACCAAGCTTGCACAGTTCACGGACGAGCAAAAACGCTTTTTGGAGGAGACATTGCAGCGGACCGCCAACGCGAAACAAAATCTATCCATGGGATCCGACACCGACCGAACCTTTGTGGCGATTGTCGACAAGATGTCGAGAGCTGACTTTGCCAGAGAAATCGAGGTACAACAGCATCGCTATCGCGACATCGTGGCTGCTTGCGAAAAACCCGCTGCGGAACGCGCCGAAGACATCGAAAAACTGAACGTGGTTTGGTCTTTCAATCCAGTCTGGACGAAATCGCCCATCCTCGCCTTCAGTGGCACGAGCCGACTTACGGACAACGAAATCAAAATGCGATTCTATCGTCGTGCAGGGCTGTGCATCGCGGTGGTGAAAAAGTGGCGAATGAACCACGACGGAAAAGCTCCAACGACGCTCGAAGAAGCCTTTGAATTCGCCGACGCGGGAGCTGTTCCGCTGGATCCGTACACTGACAAGCCACTGAAGATGTCCAACTCCAAAGTCGAAACGATCATCTCGTCACCCGGTCCCGGCAACAGCAAGAAGGATCTTGAATACGCGGTTGAGTTCGAACGTTAGCGAGCAATCGATCAGGCACCGCATACTCTCGCGGCTGACAGGAGGATCAGACTTCAAAGTACGTATAGCCCTGCATGCTCTCGCGATACAGCCGCAACATTTCCTGGCGTTCCGTCGCGGAAATTGAACCTTGCGAAAACGCTGCTTCGGCTCGCGACCGGAATCGCTGGATCAACTCTTGCGGCTGGTATTCGACGTAACTGAGCACGTTCGAAATACTGTCGCCGTGGATTTCTTCGACGAATTGAACTTTGCCATCGTCGTCAATGGAAATGCTGGCGACATTGGTATCGCCAAAAAGGTTGTGCAAATCTCCAAGCGTTTCCTGATACGCGCCGACCAGAAAAACGCCTAGGTAATACGGCTGATCGTTCTTGAGCGGATGCAACTTCAATGTTCGACTCGGTTCGCCAACTTCGTCCGTGAACCGGTCCAGTTTACCGTCGCAGTCACAGGTCAGATCGGCAATGATCGCAGTACGCGTCGGTTCCTCATCAAGTCGATGGATTGGCATCGTCGGAAAGATCTGCTCAATCGCCCACGCGTCCGGCAAAGACTGAAATACGCTGAAGTTCCCGTAGTAAATATCAGCCAGTTGATCGTGCAGCGAAGTCAACTCTGCAGGCACTCGGCTCAACTGCGGCAAAATCTCGAACGCGATTCGATTCAGAATCGAAAGATAAAGGTTTTCGCCAAAAGCCAACTCTCGCAACTGAATTCGGCCACTACGAAACAGCTCGCGAAGCTGATCGCGATAGTAGTTTGCGTCATTGAAGTTCTCTTGCACACGTCGAACATGCAAGTTCTCCATTGCGTCAAACAGATCTCCGATTGGCTGACAAAACTCCTGATCGGCTTCGGACTCGATCGGCATCGGTTCGAAATCGGTCACCGAAAGCACATTGAACAACAGCACCGAGGTCGGCGCCACCGTCCAACGTCCCGACTCGCTGACCAAGACCGGATGCGGGATCTGGTGTTGATCCATTGAGTTCATCACGGATTCAACCACATCAACGCAATACTCATTCAGATCATAGTTGCGACTGTACGGCTGGGTGCTGAACGTTCCGTCATAATCCACCGCCAGGCCGCCGCCGAGATCGAGATAGCCCATCGGCGCCCCAACGTCGACCAAACCGATGTAGTAGCGACATGCTTCTCGAACTCCATCTCGCACGTTGCGGATATTTGTTAGCTGGCTGCCGAGATGAAAGTGCAACATCTGCAAACATTTCAGCATGTCGGCCTGCTTCAGCATGTCGACCGCCGCGATCGTCTCTCGGGCAGTCAGACCAAACAGACTTCGGTCACCGCTGTCGTCCGCCCAGTGCCCGTCGACTTTCGTCGAAAGCTTGATGCGACAACCAACCAACGGCTCGACATTCCACTTTTTGGCTTTGCGTATAATCAGCGCCAATTCTGCCAGCGACTCGATGACGAAAAAGATCTGGTAGCCCAAACGTCTGGCCTGCAAACCAAGGTCCAGAAACTCCTCATCTTTATAGCCATTGCAAACGATCAGGCTCTCGGGTGACGGCGTTGTCGCCAGCGCCACCATCAACTCGGGCTTGCTGCCGGCTTCGAATCCATGTTGAAACGGATCGCCAGCGGCCGCGATCGAATCGACAACGTGTTTTTGCTGATTCACTTTGATAGGGAAAACAGACTTGTAGACTCCGTTGTATCCGGAAGTCGAGATCGCGTCACGGAAGCCTTCGTTGAGCTTCACGACCCGATCGCTAATCAGATTTTCGATCCGCAACATGACCGGCATCGACAGCTCGCGATCGGCAAGCCCGGCGATCACGTCCTGCATCGAGACCGTTTTCTGACCGGAAGACGTTGGCACCGTCACCGAAACGAATCCGTCGGCTCCGACCCCGAAATAGTCCAACCCCCAACGTTTCACGCCGTAAAGCTGACGGGAACGCTCCAGGGTCCATGAACTGGCGGATTCAGATCGACTTTTTGCGGAAAGCGATTCTGTCGACTGCGAACGTGATTCAGATGCCTGGTTTATCAATCAAATAGTCTCGTAATAAATGGGCTCGATGGACCGATCGCCAAGGGTCCGGGATATGTGAAGCGATCGGGGTGTCCGATCGCGATCGTCATCCGCAAACCCTCGCGGGAGCGGAGCGTGCGTTTGAAGCGATTAAAGCGAATTGTTTTTGTGCCGCATGACTGGGCCAAAACGTCACAGTTGGATTTGTTATATCCGCTGATAATATCCTGAATCAATTGCGGTTCATATGAGTGACGCCCCTAGCCGATATCGACAGTATCCGCGAAACTGAAGACTCACGCGATTAAGCCCTTCAATTCAGATGTCCCGACCTCCGAACGGGTGGTCGAATCAACCATGAAACGACTGAAACTCCTCTTCGCCAGCTCGATCGGGAAGAAATTTATCGCCGCGATCACCGGCCTGATCATGTTCGGATTCCTCGTCGGTCACGCTGGCGGCCACATGAAAATCTTCACCGGAATGAACGCCGATGGCGTGCCGCACATTGATGAGTACGGTCAGTTCCTGAAAGATTTCGGCGCTCCGGCACTCCCGCCAATGTTGGCGCTGTGGGGCGCAAGGCTGTTTTTGCTCGGCGCGGTGGTTCTGCACATCGTCACCGTGATTTTGCTGAGCGACCAAAACAAAAAAGCCCGCCCGGTCGACTATGTGGTGAAGAAGCGTGCTGCGGCATCGCCAGCGGCGCTTTACATGATGGTGACCGGAACGCTGATCCTCGCCTTTATTGTGCTGCACATTCTGCACTTCACGACTGGCAGTTTGCCGTTGTTGGGAGCACACGAGCACGGATACGTCTACGAGAACATGATGAACTCGTTCAGTATCTGGTGGGTGTCGCTGGCCTATATCGTGATGATGGTCGTGATCGGATTCCACCTGTACCACGGCGTGTGGAGCCTGTTTCAAACGCTGGGTTGGGACAATCCGGATCGCAACCGGTTCTTGCGAGCGTTCGCAATCATTTTTGCGATCGGCGTATCAGCCACGTTCATCCTGATTCCAGTCTCGTTCATGTCCGGGCAAATGCCGGAGGCTGTCGAGTACTCGCACGAACTGCTTACGAAACACTAAACGAATCAACGGGAGTCTCGACCTCCCAAAGTTTACAAGACCGTCAAATCAATTCCTAACTTACTGAAGACCTGTCATGCTCACGCTTGATGCAAAACTTCCCCAAGGCCCGATCGAAGACGCCTGGACCAACCACAAGGACCAGCTACGTTTGGTCGGCCCGAAGAATCGCTCGAAGTACAAAGTGCTCGTCATCGGCTCGGGGCTTTCCGGCGCCTCGGCGGCTGCCTCGATCGGAGCGATGGGCTATCAAGTCGAATGCTTTTGCTTTCAGGATTCGCCACGCCGTGCCCACAGCATCGCGGCTCAAGGTGGCATCAACGCTTCGAAGAATTACCGCAACGATGGCGATTCGACTTGGCGACTGTTTGTCGACACACAAAAGGGCGGTGACTTTCGTGCCCGGGAAGAAAACGTCTATCGCCTTGCGGAACTGAGTACGGCGATCATCGACCAGGCGGTTTCGCAGGGAGTTCCATTTGCTCGTGAATACGGCGGAAAGCTTGCCAATCGATCGTTCGGTGGCGTGCTTGTTGAGCGGACTTTTTACTGCCGCGGCGAAACGGGTCAGCAATTGCTGCTCGGTGCATATCAGGCCCTCGAGGAGCAGATCGCGGCCAAAACCGTGAACATGCAAACTCGTACCGAAGTTCTCGACTATGTGATCATCGACGGTAAGGTCCGTGGTGTGATTTCGCGTGACTTGGTGACAGGCGAAATTAAACGGCACGTCGCGGACGCAGTTGTTCTGGCAACTGGAGGATACGGAAACGTATATTATCTGTCGACTAACGCGAAAAACTGCAATGTTTCGGCATTAATGCGAGCCTACCGCCGCGGAGCGGGTTTCGCGAATCCGTGCTTCACGCAAATTCATCCGACTTCGATTCCGGCGTCGGGCGACTATCAGTCAAAGCTGACTTTGATGAGCGAGTCGTTGCGGAACGATGGTCGAATTTGGGTGCCGCGAAACAAAGACGAGAAGCGCAAACCGTCGGATATTCCGGAAGCGGATCGCTACTACTATCTGGAAGAGCGCTATCCGCGTTACGGAAACCTTGTGCCTCGCGATGTGGCAGCCCGCAACGCGAAAGACGTTTGTGATCAGGGTCTGGGCGTGGGTCCAACGGGCTACGGAGTCTACCTGGACTTCGCGGCAGCGATTGAGCAAAAAGGCGTCGACGCGGTCAAGTCAAAGTACGCGAACCTGTTCGAAATGTACGAACGGATCACGGACGACGATCCGACAAAAACACCGATGCGGATTTTCCCCGCCGTTCACTACACGATGGGCGGGCTGTGGGTGGACTATAACCTGATGACGACGATCCCGGGAATGTTCGCTGTCGGAGAAGCCAATTTCGCGGACCACGGCGCCAACCGCTTGGGTGCGAGTTCGTTAATGCAGTGCCTGGCAGACGGTTACTTCATTATCCCGGTCACGATCGGCAACTACCTGAGCGGCCTGGAGAAAGACAACCTGACGACCGACGACGAGCATTTCGCGAAGGTTGAAGCTGAAGTCCGCGATCACGCCAACAAGATGCTTTCGATCAAAGGCAAGCGTTCCACGAATTCGATTCATCGCGAATTGGGAAAAATCATGTGGGAGCACTGCGGCATCCAACGTACCGAGGCGTCGCTGAAAGAGGGACTGAAGAAGATCCCGGAGCTTCGCGAAGAATTCTGGAACAACGCCAGCATTCTGGGGGTCAACGAATCGATGAACCAGTCGATGGAACATGCCGGACGCGTCGCCGACTTTCTGGACTTTGGCGAGTTGATGTGCCGCGATGCGTTGCTGCGTGACGAATCTTGCGGCTGTCACCTTCGAGAGGAACATCAGACGCCGGAAGGCGAGGCCAAGCGAAACGACGAAGATTTTGCTTACACGGCCGTGTTTGAATACAAGGGTGAAGGCGAAGAGCCGGAACTGAACAAGGAACCGCTGAATTTCGAAGCCTTGCCATTGATGACGAGGAACTACAAGTCATGAAAATTAAACTACACGTTTGGCGCCAACTTAATCCTGAATCCAAGGGCGCGATGGAGACTTATTCGCTCGACGGAGTCAATCCGGACATGTCGTTCCTGGAAATGATGGACATGCTCAACGAGCAGTTGATCGAAGAGGGCAAGGAAGGCGTTGCGTTCGATCACGATTGCCGCGAAGGAGTCTGTGGCGCCTGTTCGATGGTGATCAACGGAGAGGCCCACGGCCCGAAACGCGAAACAACAACTTGCCAGCTCTACATGCGTCACTTCAGCGACGGTGCAGAGATTTACGTCGAGCCATTTCGCAGCGGTGCTTTCCCGATCATTCGCGACTTGATGGTCGATCGTAGTGCTTTTGATCGAATCATCCAGTCCGGCGGCTTCATCAGTAACCACTCCGGGCCCAAGCCCGAGCCGAACTCGATTCCGATCGATCCGGGCGTTGCTGAAACGGCACTCGATGCGGCCAGCTGCATTGGTTGCGGCGCTTGTGTTGCGGCGTGCCCGAATGGTTCGGCGATGCTTTTCACCGCGGCAAAGGTTTCGCATCTGGGAATGTTGCCACAAGGTCAGACCGAGCGTTACGATCGCGTGCAGGACATGACCACGCAAATGGAAGAAGAGGGCTTTGGCTCATGCCGCAACTATGCGGAATGTGAGGCTCAGTGCCCGAAAGGAATCAGCATCGCGTTCATCGGTCGCATGAACAGCGATTTCCTGAAAGCGTCGCTTGTCGAGCCTGTCGATCGACGCGGCAAGATGAAAGCTCAGTAGCTTGATTGAAGGCGGAATTGCACGAGTTGTTTAGCTTCTATTTCACGCCCTTTATTTCGTCCAGCCACGTCGTATCGTAAAGCAGCTTTTTTCGCACGCTTTCCCGGTGTTCCTGGAAAGCGTTCGGGATCAGAGAGGCTTTCTCAGAAGCTGGAATGATCTGCACTTCTACACCTGACAGCTTCTGTTGCAGCTTGTCCTGATACTCCGGTGTCAGCTTTTCATCGTCCTCAACATTGACGATCACCAAACGCTCGAGATTCTTCAGCCGCGAAATTTCATGGTACGACTTGTTGTCCGGCGTACCCAGAAACGTAAGCGACTCCAACGACGGACAAGCGTCGAAGCCGATCGGACCAGTGACTTTTCTCACGACCGACGAAATCTGAAGATGCTTCAGCGATGTGAGCTTTTCCAGAAATGCCAGATTCAACGGCACAAAACTGGCTTCAAAGTAAAGCTCTTCCAGCGAACTCAAAGGCTCCAGGTGCGAGACATCCACCGGATCGCCGCGAAACCCGAACGGCGACATGGCCCCGACCCAATCGGCATCGAAACTTAGAGATCTCAGTTCAGGCATCGATGCCGTCTCAATCACGCTGCTCCCCCAGGGGAAGAATAATGAGCGAACCGACTGATCTTCGTTCTCCTGCCAAGCCATTCCAATGTCTTTTGCGTACTCGCTCAGCGACTTGCCAGATTCCGCGAACGCATACTGAAAATCAAAGCCACTTGAATCGCCACGCAGCATCAGCAGCTTCCACGCGAGCTTGCTGGAATTCGCAGGCATCCTGAGCCCAAGCCTCAAATCCGTTTCCAGAATCAGACGTTTGTCGACCGGTTTCGGTTGCCCCGTATTGTTTACGATTTTCTGAAATGTGATTCGGTTCAACGAACGGGTCACTTCCGGCATTTCAAAGTCTTCTGCCCAGCCGCCACACAAAAACACATAGCCGGTTTGCCCGACCTCTTCGATGGTTGACCAGTCCTCGTTGGTCGCAGGCGAATGAATGATCATGTACGTCATCTGCTGCTCACATTTCGCTGCGGCGAAGAAAGTTCGAATCGCGCCCGGCTCAACATTTTGAAAATTGACCGAATTGATCACTCCTGCGTCGACTTCAGTTCCGTCGTCAACAATTTCGAAGCGGCCCTCTATCGACAGCCAGGAACTTGAAGACAGAATATCGGTGAGTTGAGCGTTCGAAACTTCGCAATCTTTAAGCGCCACCCCGATTCCGCTGCCGTTGAGCACAGAAATATCGAACTCAGGCGTCAAATCGCATAGCTCGACGCTTCGGGATGAGGAAATTTTCTGCACCACATTGAGCAGATCCCGCGGCGCCGAATCATCAAACTGGACTTGCCACAATTCCAGATTGTAGGATTGTTCCGTTCGAAGCTGGACCCGCCCCGCCGATTCCCATTTAACGATCGCAGACTCCCTCGCCCTCTGAAACAGTTCCGCAACCGAAAGCTTGCGATTGGTACCAGAGATAACCTGTAGGTCGAGGACTGTCGGAACTGCGATAGCAGCAATCAACAGAATGAGCGGCACGAAAGACCAGGCAGACGGCCAGGAACCTGCAAGACCTGGCGTGGCACGAGAAGCAGCCTCCGAATCGTTCGCAGGCCCGCATCCGCCAACCCCAATCACTGAAAGCACATACACCAATCCGGCCAAAACAAAAATCGCCCCATCGAAGACGAACACTCCGCTGATCAAATTGGCGATCCCGGGCATCGCCATGCCGAGAATCACAAGTATCGAAAAGGCTTTCTGAATCGGTTTGCCACTGAGCACAAAACTTCGCGGGAACCAGACGATTGCAATCGTCCCGACGATGCCAATCACCAGCAACTGAAACGCAACTTCGACAGCCATAAAACTCGTATCGCGGCGTCCCCCACTTTCCGTCAGTTGTATCAGTCGGCTCAAGACTGCCAGCACAAACATGACGCCAGCAACTCCAACCAGCAACCTCGTTCGGTCACTTTGAAATTTGGTTTTAAACCAACGGAATGGGCGAAGCACAGATTTTCCCAAGAACCGAGCGCACCACGTCAGGACAAAGGCGCCAATTGCGCACGCCCATGCCATGCCGAGCGACTGAGCTGCGTTTGCCATGAAGCCACTGAAAGTGAACGCAGGAGCCTGGTTCATAGCCGCGACGTTTGGTCGATAGGCCAGCTCTCTCGCATATTCCTCATTGAAGAAAAACCAGGCAATCACGAAACAGGTGCTGGCGATAGCGGAAACAAGCAACAGCCACGTGCGACGTCGAGAGTTTGCTTTCCAGACCACCGTTGCCGCAATGGCAAGCAAGGTGGATCCGGCGAAGAGAATTACCGGACCTGAAAATCCTGCCGCTCCGATGGTCGGGAGCGCAGGGAGCACCGTGACGCTCAAAATTGCAGTCAACCAATGCAACGCGACGACCATGCAGCAGGCATCGAAACGACTGGGAACGAAAACGCGTTTTATCAGCTTGATCATGGGCTCATTGTCGCACGTGACGTTGCCGCAAACCAGCATTCCGCTCGCCGTTGAGGATCAATATTTCGACAGAAGGCTTTCCGGTTTTGCTCCCAGGCGATACCGCAGGGCCAATGTCCAGTTTCGAATCGTCTGGCGAATCGGCCCAACTTTTTCCCAGCGACGGGCGCTGACATGAATTGGCCCTGGCAAGATTTTCATCTTGCCGCGTTTCGAAATCAGCCGCGCAAACTCAAAGTCCTCCATCAGAGGAATCTGGGGCATGCCTTCAACGGCATCGTAAAGTTCGCGACTGACGAAGACTCCCTGATCACCGTAGGGAAGTCGTTGATACCTGGCGCGCCAGAGGTTTCCTTTCTCCAGCCAGCGGTAGATCAATCTCGCGTCTTCGATTCGCTGCTCGAAGCAGCCACAAAAGTATGGCTTTTCGGACGACGAGGTTGCGTCCCAACAGTCAAGGATTTGGCTTTTGGCTTGAACTGGCAACCATGTATCGGCATGCAGAAAGAGCAGGATCGCGCCTTTGGCTATTTTCGATCCGGCGTAGATCTGTTGACCGCGCCCTCGAGGTCCTGAAATGGTGGTGCAATCGAGCGGACGAAGAAGTTCAAGTGTTCGGTCCGTGCTGCCGCCATCAACGACGATGACTTCGTCAGCAATTGCTCCGGCCCGGACGACCGTCGTTTCGATAATCGCCTCTTCATTGAGGACCGGAATGATGACCGAAACAGTGGCTGACAAATGATCGTCCCTCGCGCAAAAAATAACCCGAAACGCAAGCGAGTTTGGATCGCGACGATGGCGATGTCAACTTCTCGCTTCCGTTCCGGATTAAGCCGAAACGCCAGGAATCGACCTGGAAAAATATAGCTTACTTCTTCTTCGTTGCTTCTTCACCATTGCTGGCCAGACGATACGTACCAGCCTGTGCGACGAACGACTCAACGCCCGCAATGGAATGAAGCCCTTTGTTGCCCGTAAGGTAGCGGCGAAGCCATTTGCCGTTGCTCTTTTCGAACATGATCAACTGCGGCAAACCACGATCGCCGATCAGCTTGTCAGCCAATTTGGACTCTTTGTCATAGTCCATCATCGCGAAGTGAAAATTGTGAAACGTGTCACGCTGAAAGAGAGTCGGCAACGTGTTTGCCTTCATTTGTCGGCATGGTGGGCACCACTCAGCGGTCACCAGCACCAACAATGGCTTGTCGCCAGCTTGAGCCTTTTTGTACGCCTTGGAGTACGTCATCGCCTCCTTAGAAGACGATTTTTCGGCCGCAGGCTGTGTTTGCTGAGCCTGTGCCACCGTCGTCATCATCGCCAAAGCCATTCCTATGGCCAACAGAGTTTTCATTTCGCAATCCTTGATCCGGTACTTCCTTGGACGAACGCCGTTTCGCCACCTGATAGCTACCATCGGCGAAGTTGCTGTCAGATTCCTGCATTCAGTTTTTCGTTTCATTTCGAGCACTGAACCGCATAAGTCACATCAGAAAAGGCTTGCTGCTTGCAACGATTGCGCTTTGATCCGAGTCGTGCGAATAAAGATTTCAGACACATTGGCGAAGAAAAATTCAGCCAAAAACCCGGCCATTTTTGATGAATATGGCGTTTTCAGAATTTGTTGCGGAATCTTTGATTCGTTTTGACAGCCCGTTTCGTTATGTGGATGAGTACGAATATTTATCGATCAATTTGCGACAGAGCAAAATCTCCCCAAACCGGTCGTTTGGGCAGTCAAAATAGATGGAAACCCCATCCCGGTGCGTAGGTAGATTTCACTTGTGGAATTTGCCTGCGCATCTTTTTTGCGCTGACCGAAAAGTTATTGGACAGAGAGGCTTCTTCGGTAAACAGAGAGGCTTTCTTTCTGGCCGGCTGTTGCCTGGCGATTGCCACGCAGAAGAACTTTGATTCGTGAACTCAAAGCGAAGTTCACCGAACGTCCACCAAAAGCTCGCCACCTGAAATTGAAAGCGCGAAAGTTGAGTCGGAAAGTCCAGGTTGGGCAGCGAGAATTCTGGCGATGCGAGTACTGACTTGCTGTTCGATCGTACGCTGCAGCGGCCGAGCCCCAAGTTTTTTGCTGTAGCTCTGGCTGGCCAGAAACGATGTCACTTCGTTGTTCCAATTCAGCTTCAATCGTCGACTGCTGAAACCTTCACGCTGTGTCATCGCCTGGAGTTCCAGCTCTGCGATTCTGGCCACTGACTCTCGCGACAGCGGAGCAAATGAAACGATGCGATCAATTCGATTAAAAAATTCTGGCCGAAAGAACTTTCGCACACCGGCTTCGAAACCAGAGTCCGTGTCGGCCTTGAATCCAACTGACTCCCTCGATTGCACACCAAGATTCGAAGTCATAATAATGATGCTGCTGCGAAAATCTGTCACTCGCCCCCACTTGTCGGTCAGACGACCTTCATCCATCACGCCCATCAGCACGTCGAACACGTCGGATGATGCTTTTTCAATTTCGTCCAACAGCACAATTGAAAACGGCTGCTGGCGAAGTCGTTTGACCAACTCCCCGGGCTGGCCATTGCTCTGAATGGTTAAACGCTGCGCCGCACCGATACCAGCGAACTCACTCATGTCCAAACGCACCAGTCGATCACGGACGACGGCTTGTTTTTCATGTTCGCTGGTCGTCGTCGCGTTGCCAAACATGTATCGCGTCAGCGCCTTGACCGTTTCGGTTTTCCCGACACCTGTTGGTCCGCAGAACAACATGATACCGATTGGCCGATTGGGATCGTTCAGACCGGCCTTGAATGTGGCGATGACATCCGTCAGTCGATTGCAAGGATCTGGTTGGCCGATAATTCGCTCGGCAAACCAATCGCGAATCTCGTTCGTCGGCAAACTGACTTTGTCTCGAATCAATGATTCAGGCAATCCGGTCAGGTCGATGAAAGCAGAAACGACGTTATCCTGACCAATCTTCGCAGCCCGGTCCCGTTTGGCCGTTTCGAACAATCCCTTCCAAAAGCCAACGCACTTTCCAGGAAACGTATCGTAGGGCATGAATCTTTTGAACAGTCGCTGACAAAGCACCGCGGATTCTGGTTCAAATTCAATTTTGTGATTGCGTGTGTATTCTTTTCCCAGCCCATCGAGCAGCTGTCGCGCCTGTTCTTCGGGCATTGGTTCAACTTCAAACACCTCAAACAGATTCTCGAATCCTGGCAAAAGCAACCGACATTGATCAAGTTCTTCGCGAGTCGCTTCGACGATCACTCGCAGTTCACGATTCTGAATAAACGGAGCCAGAAACGATGCGATGCTGGCCGACGCGTCTTCGCCGCCAAGCCGACAGAGCGCGTCGAGCCGCTCGAAGCAAAGAATGCCCTGGAATTCAGCCAACTCTTCGATGACTCGCTCCAGACGTTGCTCCCACTCGCCAAGATATCGCATGCCAGCGACGATTCGATCAGCACTGCACATCCACATCGAAGGCATCTGGGCCTTCGCGGTATCAATTTCCGATTCCGCTGCCGATTCCTTGGCTGCCTTGCGTCGTGTGTCCTGAAACTTGCGTGCAGCAGCCGCGACGATCGTCGATTTCCCAACTCCACGCGGCCCAACGATCAACAGGTTACCTTGCTGGAGACGCAGTCGGCGGTGCAAGCTGGCGACTTCCTCATCCCGATTAATCGGTGCACTGAACTGTTTTTGTGCGTGGCGTCCGGTAAGCGGATTGGCCACTGTTTCGAGATTTTCGCAATCGAAAGACCATTGCGTGTCTTTTGACTCGCCCAGTTTCACATTCACAACGTCCACGATAAGTCCGTTTTCGGGCAACATCGAAGCAAGCTGAGCTTGCGAGCATCCGTTGAGTCTCGACTGAATTTCCTCGCGAGCGATCTCCCGGAATTTATCTTCTGAGTCACATTGAAACTTGAGTTCGATCGTCGGGGCGTTGCAGACCACGGACCCATCGTCCCGCTTTCCCCAAACACAGGGCACCGAAACCCACGTTTGCTCGCTGGAAAGATGTCGGCGTTCGCGAAAGGTCTCTGAGGTGCGAATGGCAACCTTCAGCAACTCAAGATTCGGAGCTTCAAATTCCGCTTCGGAAACGTACGTGTTCTCGGAATGCCAAAGGATCGCCGACTTGATTTGCCGAACGCATTTCTTCAGGTCATCATCCGCAGCGCAGACCGATTCTCCGCTGACTGTCTGAGCGTAAAACGTGCCCTGACGGTCTTTCCACCAGACGATTGGGAATTTTTTGTACGACATCATTCCCCTTTCCGTTGCGATTGTTTTGACTGACTGGAAGCACTAAATTCGTTTGGCAGCGGCAAACCGCTTTGGATCAGAGACAGCAGCCTTTGAGTTTGATCTTTGCCATCGATCGTTTGCTCGGTGCGAAAATCCATCGACGTGTTGCCCCAAAATCGCAGCACCTGATGACGCCGTACAGTTTCGATGCTCTGGCAGGAAACAGGTTCGCGAATCGCATCCTCGGACAGGATCGCGGCCTTAAGTTTTTGAAAGTCAGGATCTTCAGAAGTCAGGATTCCTGTCTCGTCCAGCGTCAATCGCCCCCATGAGTCGCAGCACAGGCTAAAGCCAATTTCGTTTCGCAGCATCGCCGTTACGCAACTGCCCGACACGTACAACAGCCTCACCGCCTGGCCGCCAATCATCATCTCTTTCGCACGCCAATCAAATCCCATTCTGCGGACCGCTTCTTCGTGATGGGATGCGTGCAGGTACGGACGCTGTTGCGAACTGGCAGCAACGCTACTGTCCGCGAGCCCCTCAGCCAAGCCGTTTGCTGACGAGTCCTTCAAAAAGAAAATTGCTTCGGATTCATTCGATTGAGCCATCGCCTCCAGAACTCGACAACTTCGCACCAATTGGTCTGCCAAAGTTTCTGCGGTGATCGCGCCTTTGGCTCCCGCATCCTGGAGAAACTGATGGATGTCTCCGATCGAAGCCACATCCTGCAAAAACGTTTTTGAAGGCATGCTGTACTTCTCGCGGTCGGCGACCGAGCGGCGAGTCTGACTGATCGGCATCGCTGGCATCGACGTATCGGACTTTGCTTCCGAAACAACTCGCAGCTGATTGATTTTCTGCTCGATTTGATTGGCTTCCTCGACAAGCGCGAAGTAGCGAAGCAGTTCGGGGCTCATACCACGACCGCTGATTTCACCGTCGGGACGCTGAGCCAATACGTTCTCTCGAATTCGATCAAGAAACGCTTCTGCCATGTCACCAAGTTCTTCAAGCGAATCGTAGACCGGCTGCTCGGTCGTCTCCACGTTCTCCAGTGGCAAGACGTCGATACTGAGTTTGCTCGACCGATCGTCATCTGTATCAGCGGGTTCTTTCTTGCGGACGGTAATTAGCGTCGGCGTTTCGCTGCGAATGGATGAAAGTTCCGCGGCCACGGGATGCGTAAAATGCTGCTCAATGGCTCTCTTGAGCCCGCGAGCGCCCATCGCCTGATCGTATCCGACATCGACGATGTCCGAAATCAACGCCGGCCCAACGTTCAAGATACAACGCCGCCGCATCAGCCCCTCGCGAGAGACAACTTTCCTCATCAGCCCTTCCGCGATCTCGGCAATCTGCTCGCGGTCGAGATGGTGAAACGGCACGACGCGGTCGATCCGGTTGAAGAATTCTGGCCGAAAGAACTTTTCCGCGGCCGCGATATAGTGCCGTTGATCGTCGCCTGGCACGAAACCCACCGTCTGGCTGGCACGCCGAGCCCCCAGATTGGAGGTCATCACAATGACCGTGTTGCCGAAATCTGTCGTCCGCCCAATCGCATCGGTCAGCCGCCCCTCACCGATCACTTGCAGCAGCACGTCGAACACGTCGGGATGAGCTTTCTCGATTTCGTCAAACAAAATGACGCTGTAGGGCCGATGCCGAATTGCACTGGTCAGCAAGCCTTCGGGTTCGTCAAACGTCCCAACCAAACGCGCGGCGCTATAACCCGTCTTGAACTCATTGAGGTCAAAGCGAACCATCTTCTCTGCATCGCCAAACAGATAGTTCGCGAGCGCTTTTGCAGTCTCCGTTTTGCCAACGCCAGTCGGGCCTGTGAACAGGAGCGTCATGATCGGCTTGCCTTGAGGCGAAAGTCGAGCTTTCTCGGTCATCACCAAGTCCACGCAAGCGTTGACGGCGCTTTTCTGCCCGACGATCTGGTTTTCAAAGTCTGCAACAACATCCTTCCTCAGCAGCGTTTGCTGATCGTCGACCATCGGAAGCTGAATGCCACTGGTCGCCGCCATTTCCTGCAACACTTCGTTGCGCCGAATTTGACGATAGCCAAGCTTGATGCCAATCTGCTTTAGAAAACGAACGGCTTTTCCGGGGAACCGCTGCGCGCCGCCGTATTGACGCTGAAGCTGGATCACGGTTGGCAAAGCGTCAGGGTCAAAGTTTGTTTGATGTTGATGCTCGATCGTTCGACTGGTTTTGATGCAGACACGAAGCGTTTGATCTTCATCCATTTCGTCGAGATGCATTACGTGGAACAGGTCCGCAAAGCTACGATCGAGATTCAGCAACTGTTCGTACTGCCCGGTTGTGCATTCAGCCAAAAACCTGACTTTTCGTTGCTGTAGCGGTTTCCGCAACAGGTCGGCGACGCAGAGGTTGGAACTGGAACTTTTCCCAGCCCGAAACAGTCCGATCAGATCGTCAAAGTACAGCGTGTGCTTTTTCTCAGCCGCCGTTTTCAGGATCGCATGAACTCGCTGCTCCCACTGGCCGACGTAAGACATGCCCGATATCAAACGCTGTGGCGCGAGCAACCACACGTTCTTTCGATTGGCATTGGCTTTTTGTTCCTGCCCCTTCTCAAGCGCCTTGTCCTGTCGAGCTTTCACCCGGCGGGCGACGACTTCGTGGATCAGCGTTGTTTTCCCAACCAGTGAATCGCCGACCAGCAACACAGGCCGGCGGTCTGGCAACTCCAGCAAACTAAGCAGCGTTTCTGCTTCCCGGTCGCGCAAAAACGCCCGGTCCAGATCGTCTGGATAGAGCCAATCGAGGCAACGTCCCACGCGCGTCAGTTCCGAATCTCCACTGACGGTTTCGCGCGTCCACATGGAGAGCATTTTCTTCTCCATCTCGTCGCGCGACTCCTGATTGATATTCAGTGTCACGTCGATCGACGTCAGCCAGGATTTGCTATCGATTGAATACCGGTCCGGCGAAACAAAATCTGCGCCGTCGTCCTTCTCAAGTTTGCGAAACAGAGCCAAATAAACTTCCTCTGCCCGAGCCTGAAGCTCGCCTTTTTCAAACTCAAACCACACGCCTGGCAATTCCGGACAGAACGCGATGCAACGGCCCATCGCCTGAAACCAGACCATGAAATACTTGCAACTGTACCGCGTTTTTCGAAGTTGAATGTCGAATTTGAGCGTTGTGTGTTGCAGGGAAGCCGGATTGAAAGTCAACGGCAGGAGCTTTCTCTGATTCCACCCTTTGCCGAACTCGTCGCAGCGATTGCGCACATTTCGCGTCAGCCGCTGGATCGCGCGCTGAAGCACGATGTTCTCGGAGTGATGTCCCGACGAGAACAGCAACTGCGTGCGGTACACGGTCTTGCGATCGACAGAGCCTTTGATGACTTTGACGTAAACTGGCAGAGAAATATCCAACGGTTCGAAGTTACTCCATAAACTTGTCGAGGTGTTTTTCTAGGGCTTTCTCCACACAACCAACGACGAGTTTGCTGATGCTTGAGAAATCCACGTCGCGAAGATGACCGAACGCGGCGTCGACCGCGACCTTGCGAGAGAAGTCGTAGACACGCTGCTTGATGGAAAGTTCATCAAACGGTCCCAGTGTCGTGACCAAATCCGACAATTGATGTCGCGTGACTTTCTCGCCGGTCACTTCGACGAGCGCGTCTCTCAATTTTTCTTCGCGGAACTGATGACGGCAGGCTTCGTGACCAAACATCGGAAACGCTGCAGGTCCGTTAAATTCGAGTGCGTACCCCAACGGTGCTGCGTGGCTGACGCTGAAAGGATTGTTCGTTGGCTGGCGATAGAGATCCGCCACGATCTCGGTGTCGCCGTCTTCATCCGGCACACCGCCGAGCGTTCCCTGTTTCCTGGACGCCTCAACTGAGGAGTCATATCGCAGCACGGCGTAGCAGGTGACTCGCAGGTTTCGCGACGTAGCAAAATCGATGTAGGCACGGACCATTTGTTGCCGAATGTCTTCATGCCGACTCCAGATGAAAACCGAAGCCCGGTTCGCGGCACCGGAATGGAACAGAAAGTTCTTGAAGATGGCTTCGCTGACTTCCGCATCAAGATCGTTCTTTTCGGCCCTGGCCTGACCGGTCGCCACGTCCTGTTTGGCAAAGTACTTCAGCAACATTTGCTCTTCGAAATCACTACAGCGGTCAAAGATCGATGCCGCCATGTCGATATAAAAGCGATGACTTTCGATCTCGGGTTCTCGCTCGCGGATCGCCGCTTGCAAGGAGTTCAGATATGAATCGTCGTGATGTTTCTTTTTGAGCAGTTTGTTGAACTTGCGGTGATCGCGTTGATTTGCCTGAACCAGCCGGAACATTTCGTTTCGCAATCCGACCATCACATCCCCATCCCGAAGCTTCTGTGCGCGTCGGCGAACCTGCTGAATTTCATCGATCAGCAACCGCGACGAGCGAATCTCTGCGGCTCCCTCTTCGACTCCTTTGGCTTCGATGCGAATTTTTCTCGCAGAGTCCGTTTCATCGCAAGTGACCGCAACAGCGACGCTTTGCTCGTGAGTAAAGTTGGCCAGACTCTCCGACAACGGAACAGTGAGTCGATCGTGGATCAGCCGCTGAATCGGGCGAGCTCCATAACGCAAATCCATCGAGCTGCGAGCGAGCCACTGGATTACTTCCGGCTGAACGTCCAAGGTGACTGGGCGATACCAAATGCCTTCCCGCTTTTTCAGTTTTTCAATTTCGCGGCCGACGATTTGCTCAACGGTTTCCATTTGCAGCGGCCGGAACGGAACGATGCGATCAAGACGGTTGAACAATTCCGGACGAAGTTTATTTCGAACTTCGGTTACGAAGTGATCTTCGTAGCGTTGACCTTTGGTGTCTGCATCATTTTCCGCGCCCGCGAATCCGAACGAAACCGGTTTGAATTGTTCGGCTCCCAAATTCGAAGTGATCACAATGATCGTCGTCGAAAAGTCTGTCGTGCGCCCCTGCCCATCGGTCAGACGGCCTTCTCCGAGCACCTGTAGAAGCAGATCGAAGAACGCCGGGTGAGCTTTTTCGAATTCGTCGAACAGCACCACTGAAAACGGATGCTGTTTGACCTTGCCCGTAAGGATGCCTTCTTTCTCTCCCGTCCCTCCGATCAGTCGTTGGACGCTGACCGGATCAGAAAACTCGCTCATGTCGAATCGCAGCAATCGCTGTTGCGAACCAAACATGAACTCGGCCAACGATTTTGCCATCTCGGTTTTGCCGACGCCGGTGGGTCCGATAAACATCAGCGACGCGATCGGTTTGCCGGGTGGAGAAAGCGCGGACTTGATCGTTGCGATCAGGTTCGTCACGGTTTGGACCGGAACGGGTTGCCCGAGAACTCTTTGGCGAAACCAGTCTTCAGTCGCCGACAGGTCGAGCGGCTCGTTGCGGCTGAGCAGAAAAAAAGGCAGACCCGTTCGCGCAGAAAATGCACGTGCCACGAACTCGGCATCAAGCACCACCTTTCGGTTCGCATCACCAGAACTTTCGACTTCGTGCCACGCGTCTTCAACCAAACGCTGCAGAAACTGAATGGGACGGCCCGGATTGGCCGAATAAGTTGCGTAGCGCTGGTGCAGCCAGTACACCGAATCGACGGCTTGTGGATCGGCAGTCACGGCAGGGTCAGACGAATCGCTGTCGGGCAAGTTTTCCAACAGATGATCGAGCACCGAGCCAAAAATGTTCTTTTGCAAATTCGAATCCGGTCGATCGATTCGCAGTACGGTCAACGACTCAAGCAATTGCGGATCGCGAGTTTCAGCAATGACCAACTGCTCGGGCGTGCATTCGGCGATGATCTGCAAATTGCCTCGTTGGACTTGCGTTTGCATCCACGAAGCGATGCTCTGCACCTGATTCGATGACTTGCCGGTTTCCAACAGCTCCAACAGGTTGCCGACGTGCAGAATCCCGTCTCGCTGCTTCAGCTCTTCGGTGATTTTTTGACAACGATCCTGCCACTGACCAAAACCTGACATTCCTGCGACGATCCGCGAGCCGCTGGTTTCCCAAAACTCAAATGGCCCGAAACCGAATCCCCTTTTCCGCCGCGCGAGTGCCTGGACGGTTTTGGATTTGCCCACGCCCGACGGGCCAACCAAAAGGACGCTTTGCCGATCCGGCTCCGCCAGCCGAGCCGCCAACTGCCGGATTTGATCGTCGATATGAAACGCTGGAATCGTTTGAGCGCCGCGTTTGCTTTTCTTTGACTTTCGGCTGGCACGATTGACTTTATCAAGTCGACTGGCGACCTCGGGCAGTTCACGCTTTTCGTTTTCGGCCGGTTCTTCTTTCGCAACGTCCCGCGCCGACGGCAGGGAGACTTCATACGACGACTCGACGATCGAAAACGGCCCGGAGTTTTGCAAGTAGACCAACTTGCGAAGCTCGACCAACTGCTGCGTTCGCAACAGACAACTTCGAATCTCACTGCGAATCTGGCCCACGAACTTGGCGTCGACCTTCCCTTGCTTGACGATGCTTAGATCGAGCGTCGGAACCCAGGCTCGCACCAGCTCGCTTGAATGCTGCCAGGCGACGTAGTGCATCGTGAATTTGGCTGGCTTGATCCAACAACGTTTTGCGGCAACATCTTTGGTTGGCGTCAGCTCAATCGACAGCGAATCGGTTACGGGATCCGATGGCAACACTCGCTTGGAGAACGAATCAATCTCGGTATTTTCGCTGATCTCAATCAGCCGCCGGTCGAACTGTGCAGACTTGCATTGATCGGACAGACGATTGATCTCGGGGTAGAGCAGGGCTCTCATACAGACGAAATCATCTCCGAGTTCCTGGCAGACTTTGAAAATTTTGTGCTTGAAATTGTGCATGCGGGAGAGGAGCACTCGGTGGGCGAAAGGTTCGGGCCGCAGAAGTTCTACTGGAGAGCCTATTTTTGCATATTCAAACTCGTGACGACAGCTTACTGCCATTTGATTACAATCTGACTCCTGCGGCTCGACGAAGCCGTCCTCCTCTTCCAAACCGCATCCATTCATGAGTTCATCAGCAAACCCGGCTGATCTCGCAGTTTCGAATTCGGCTCCATCGAACCGTCAGCGAAACGAAAAACCCGAGTTCCAGGGATTTGGCACTTTCGGCGGCGTCTTCACGCCATGCACACTGACAATTTTGGGCGTGATCATGTTCCGGCGTTTCGGCTACGTCGTCGGAAACTCGGGACTGATGTGGGCGCTGGTGATTTTGCTATGTGCCAAAATCATCACGACTCTCACCACGTTTTCCCTCTCCGCGGTCGCCACCAATACGAAAGTCAAAGGCGGCGGCGCCTACTTTCTGATCAGCCGATCCCTCGGGGCCGAGTTCGGCGGCGCGATCGGCATTGTCTTCTTTTTGGCTCAGGCCATTTCGGTGGCGATGTACGTGATTGGATTCGCGGAAGTCGTCAACGAGCTCAATGGCAGCTCGGTGAAACTCGTTGCGTTGCTAACCAATGTCGTTGTGTTTATCTGTGTCTTCATCGGAGCCGGCTGGACGATCAAAGTTCAGTACTTCATTCTCGCTACACTCGTCGCATCGCTGATCTCATTTTTTCTTGGCGGCTTCGACCAATTCCAGTGGACTCAGCTCTCCGAAAACGTCGGTCCGCACTTTCTCAATACGCTCAATGCCGATGGTGGCGGGAAGAAAGAAAACCTGTTCACGATGTTTGCACTGTTCTTCCCGGCCGTGACCGGCATCATGGCCGGCGCAAACATGTCGGGAGACCTCAAAAATCCGAGCCGCAGCATTCCCGTCGGCACGCTGTGGTCGATTGTCACAACGGCGATCGTATACGCCGCGATGGCGTTCTTTATCGCCGGTTGCCGTCCGGCAGAAACGCTCGTCAGCAATTTCTCAGTGATCGGAGAAATTTCCAAATGGCCGGTTCTGATCACGGCCGGAGTCTTCGCCGCGACGCTTTCGAGCGCTCTAGGCAGCATGATGGGAGCGCCGCGAATCCTGCAGGCTCTCGCGAAAGACAAAATCTTCCCGCGGCTGAACCTGTTCGGTGTCGGCAGCGGAGCCACCAACGAACCGCGCCGCGCGGTGATTGTCACGTTCATTATCTCCAGCCTGTGCATCGTGTTGGCGGACCTGAACACGATTGCGCCGCTGATTACGATGGCTTTCATGATCACCTACGGGACGATCAACATCGCAACGTTCTACGAAGGCATCACGAAGAACCCCAGCTACCGTCCTACGTTCCGCTACAGCCATTGGGTGACTTCGCTGCTGGGAGCAATCGGCTGTATTACGGTCATGCTGTTGATGAACCCGCTGTGGGCTTTGGCATCCGCTGTGATGATGGTCGGGATCTACTTTTTCATCTATCGCAAACAGGTCGAAAGCCAATTTGGTGACCTCGGTAGCGGCTTGCTGTTCGAGCGAACCCGTCGGAACCTTCTGAAGCTTGAACGAACCATGTACCACCCCAAGAACTGGCGACCGATTGTGTTGGCGATGAGCGGTGGAGGCAGCAACCGATTGAACCTGTCGATGTTCGGCCATTGGCTGACTCGAGGGAATGGAATTCTGAATATTGGCCAGGTGATTAGCGGCAACGCAGAAGAACACATTGACCGCATTGCCAACCAGGAACAGTTGCTGGAAAAATTTATTGTCGATGAGGAGTTGGATGCGTTTCCGAACATCGTCGCAGCCCCAAAACTTTCCGAAGGTATCGAGTACCTGGTTCAATGCAGTGGCCTTGGTGCACTGCGGCCTAACACGCTGCTGATTGGCTGGCCCGGCGACGTCGAGAAAGCCACGCCGCTGGTTTCAACATTGCGTACGGTTCAAAAGCTACGACGGAACGTGGTGATTGCTCGGCTTGAGCCCACCGAAACTCCGAAGCAGGCGCCTCCGGGAACGATCGATGTCTGGTGGCGTGGTCGCAAGAATGGAGAGCTAATGTTGCTGTTTGCTCATCTGTTGAAGCAAAATCCAGTTTGGCGAAACCAACCGATTCGGCTGATGCGCGTTGTTTCGTCCGAGGAAGCCAAAGCCGACGTGTTGAAGCACTTGCATGGCCTGGCGGATGAATCGCGTATCGAAATCGAGGCCGAAGTTTTCGTTTCCGATCACCCGCATCACGTGATCGGCAAACAGTCAAAAGATTCAGCCGTCACGATTCTGGGTTTTGAACTGCCGGACGCCGGGAAGGAAGATAAGTTCTTCGCACAGATAGAACGTCTGATCGAACGACTGCCAAGAGTTCTGATGGTCAGCAGCATTGGCAATGTAAAACTGGAATCGTAGGCACTGTTCGTTAAATGTGAGCGCCTCGCCGCTCATGCTTGGCCGCGTTGATGACATGAATATCAATTTGTCAAACAACGCCTAGCTACGGTGCTTGACCAGTTCGACAGAGTTGCCACATTTGTTGTAGCGACATTCATCGACAAAGGTCTTCATCAGCATCACGCCGCGGCCGCTGGTTTTCTCAAGGTTGGCTTCCTTGGTTGGGTCCGGCACTTCGTCCGGGCAGAAGCCTTTTCCCTGATCCGATATTTTCGTGTAGAAGCGATCTTTCTCCAGCCTGATCAGTACATGCACGTTCTTGTCGCGGTCTTCGTCGTTGCCGTGTTTGATCGCGTTCATCACAGCCTCTTCGACCGCCATGCGAATCGAGAACATTTCGTCGTTGCTCCAGCCCGCCACTTCAAGCAGATCCAACAACTCGCGCACCAAATCGGCGCAGTGTTTCGGATCACTCTCCAAGACGCGTTCGAATTCCTGGGCACCTTGACTCATGGTGGGTGGCAAGCTCATTCGTGGCAAGAAGGTAGGCTAGTTCGTGAGGGCTTCAATTGACTCGACCTGTTCTTGGTCGATCTGAAACATTTGATCCAGGCTGGTATAGCTGAAAAGATCGCGAACTTCAGGACGAAGATTGCACAGCCGCAACTTGCCACCTTTGGCTCGAACCTGTTTTTCCAAAACGATCAGCTTGTTGATCGCGGCACTCGAGAAAAAACTGACGTTATCAAAGTTGATCAGCAGACGCTCATTCTCCTCGTCGTCGGCCAGATCGAGCAACTCTCTGCCCATCTGTTCGATGCGGGAAGGATCCATTACTTTCTTGTCACGGAACTTGACGACGGCCACCGTCTCGACCTTGTCCAGTTCCAAACACTCCAGATTTTCGCTCATACTTTGTCCGCCAAATTTCGTTCGCCAGTCCTAATATCATAAACGGGTGGCTACTGACGTCAAAGACGCCGAACCGCTCTGGCGACGCCGGCGCAAAAAAAAACACTAGCTGAAACATAGCGAAAGGTCGACCAGACTCCATCCGCTTACGCTTCAAACTAGTGTTTTTTGTTTTGACTGCGTTCTGTTTGCCGGAAAATGCGAGAGCATTCAGGGTCAAACGATGCTACTTTCGAATCGCGACACCATTGAGAAAGAACACGGCTCCGAGAAACATGATCGGCCATCCGATCCATCCCGGCGGGTGAATCACCCGATTCGCTCGAGGGGACACAGGTGTTCGGTACGTGTTGGGATCACCGTTTGAATAGCCTGCCTGAGTAAAGGGGCCCGGCTGTTGGCTGGGACTGACGACGCTATTGGGAATTGCAGGTGCGTCGGCCAATTGGTCAGAGAGAAAGTTCGTCATGCGAGGCGTCAGGACGAAACTATCCACGACGTTTAACTGGATTCCGAAGAACACGAGGAGGAAGCCGAGCGTCATCACTACGGTTCGGTTCATGGATTGTGTTTTCCGTAGGTCAGGGGTGCTGGAAGCAGAGAGCCCGTAGCAGATGCCAGTGCGAGACTCATATCGTTTCCGTCAATCACGTTTGCTGCAATGGTTATCGATCAGTGGTGCCAGCAACTTGAGCCTCACCTGTACCAGTTTGATTTGTTCCTGACAGTGACGATTCAGCACGGTCTGCGGACCTGGTAAGCTTTGACAACTGAAGGGAAACTGGTGGCGAAGAAATCGATAAAATCGGTTATCTTCGTGTCTACAGCCCGTTTCAAATTCGCGTACCCGTTCCAAAACCGGCTCTCGACAACTGAGCCCATTCAACAAGATTGCGCCTTAATGAGCGACCATACAAACGTGTCCGGTGTTGACGACCCGATTTTGGCCAGCCAACCAGTTTTGGACCTGAAGTCGGATCCGGAAATCAAACCGGAACCGGGAGGCATTCTGTCTCCCAGTTTCCAGGGTTTGCTATGGACCAACTGGCTGACGGCGATCAACGACAACATCTTTCGCTGGTTCGTCATTGGCGTCGGCAAGACTTTCGTCGCGCCGCAATATCACGGCCGAATCCTGATGTTCGGCACCGTTTGCTTTGTCTTGCCCTACATCCTGTTCGCATCGCCGGCCGGTTGGCTGGCGGATCGATTTCGCAAACGCAATGTCATCATCGCCTGCAAAGTCGCCGAAATCATCGTGATGACGCTGGGCGTGATCTCCTTGCTATGCGGCAGTATCTACATGCTGATGTTTACGGTCGCGTTGATGGGCGCCCAAAGTGCTCTGTTCGCGCCGTCAAAGATTGGCACCATCCCGGAACTGCTCTCCGAAGAAGAAATCTCCAAGGGAAATGGCATCTTTGCTCTCGCGACTCTGTCCGCGGTCGTCATCGGAATGGGCGCTGGCAACAAACTGGCGGACGTCGCCGGGGTTCGCGGCGAAAAATACATTTGGCTAACGGCGCTGATTCTTGTTGGCGTTGCCGTGCTCGGAACGTTGATCAGTTTCCTGATCCGAGCCCGCGCCGCCGCGAATCCGAAAGCTGCCTTTCCGAAGAACTTTTTGCTCGAAACGTGGCGTGACATTGTTGATCTGTCGACACGCGGACCTCTGTTTCGCGTCGCGCTTGGAACAGTTTTCTTTCTCGCGATCGCAGGACTGGCTCAGCTGAACATCGACGCTTTTGCAGACGAAAGCGGCAGTATCACCGAAAGCGAAAAATTCCCTCTGTTGGTTTCGCTGGTCCTTGGGCTGGGCGTGGGCAGCGTCGTCGCCGGACTTGCCTCGGGCAATCGAATCGAACTGGGGCTGGTGCCGATCGGGGCGTTTGGAATGTTTGCGTTTATGGTAGCGCTCGCGTTTACGCCCGAGAACTTCATCACTGGAAACATTTTTGGCAGCGGCCAGGCGTTGGCTTGTATGCTGCTGGCCGGGCTGGGCATCAGCGCCGGATTTTTCGATGTGCCATTGAATTCGTATTTGCAGCACAAAAGCCCGGTGGCTCAGCGCGGTCGAATCCTGTCGGCCACGAATTGCCTGATGTTCGCTGGCATCGCACTGTTTTCGTTTGGGCTCGATGCAATGCGAACGGCAACTCACGAGACCGAGACCTCCGGATTGGAGTCGTCCCGAATCGCCGACTCGGTCACGGCTGAACAACGCGAACAGATTTTGGCCGCGGCCGAAGCGACTGAAATTTCATCGCTCGAAGACAGCGACGCGGTGACGCGAATCAACAATCTGAATCCAATCCCGGAGTCCGAACCGGCAGCGCGACTTTATGCGACCAACGAATTAATTTACCACGACGCGAAAGCAAGAATCTCCGCAGATGAAACCGTGATTGCGAGCGACTATGCAGGTCTGTTTGACGAGTCGGAGCCGAACGACAAGCGAAAGCTGAAGAGCATTCTGCTCAGAGCCTCGAAACTGCCGCTGCTGTCGTCGCGTCAGATTTTTCTGCTGATGGGCATCGGCACGATTCCCGTGTTCCTGTTCGCGCTCTGGCGGCTGTCACGTGAGGCGATGCGTTTGATCTGGGTGTTCATGCTGAAGTGCATCTATCGCGTCAAAATTACGGGCATGGAGAATCTTCCGCAGAATTCTGGCGGAGCTCTCGTCGCCAACCATTCGAACTGGCTCGACGGCGTCATTTTTCTGACTTTCATCCCTCAGCCATTTCGGGTCATCGCCTGGGCCGGCAACTTCAACAACTCGATCATGAAAAAATGGGCTGAGTTTTGTCGCGTGATTCTGATCGGTGGCGGTCCAAAGTCGATTCGCAAAGCGTTCAAGGATTCGCGGGCGGCAGTGGACAACGGAGAGCTGTTGGGGATCTTTGCCGAAGGCGGAATCTCGCCAAGTTGCCAGGTTCGAACGCTGAAACCGGGGCTGTTAAAAATCCTCCAGGATCGTAAGGTCCCTATTATTCCGGTATATATTGATGAAGTGTGGGGAAGCATCTTTAGCTATGCCGATGGTAAGGCTATCTGGAAATGGCCCCGCAGTATTCGCCGCCCCATCAGTATCACCATTGGCAAACCGGTTGAGCCTCATCCGGAGTCGATGTTGAGCGTCCAAACTTCCTTGCAAAGATTGAGTGCCGAAGCCGTGTCAAATTATGTAGGTCCCTTCCGTTCTCCTGTGGTTGAGTTTGTCAAATCGTGCAGGATTCAACGCAAAACATCCAAAATCGCTGATAGCCTTGGCTCAAATGAAAAAGGCGGCATGCTGCTAACGCGTGCCCTGATCCTGAGACGGTTGCTGCGAAAGTTCACTCTCGAGAAAGACGAACAGAACGTCGGGGTTTTGATTCCGCCGACCGTTGCCGGTGCGATCGCGAACCTGTCGTTGGCTCTCGACAAACGCGTTGCCATCAACCTGAATTACTCGCTGTCGAACGAACTGATCAATCACTGCATTCATGAAGCAGGGATCAAGCGCGTGTTGACGACACGTATGGTGATGGAAAAGTTCTCGCACCTGGAGCTGGATTGCGAGCTGGTTTATCTGGATGACTTCAAGGAAAAAGTCACCGGCATGGACAAAGCGATCGGAGCGTTGATGGGCAATGTGCTGCCCGCCGGCATGGTCTGCAGCCTGCTTGGTTTGAACTCAATCAAAGCCGATGACTTGATGACCATTGTGTTCACGTCCGGCTCAACGGGCGTCCCCAAAGGCGTGATGTTGTCGCACCAGAATATCCATTCCAACGTCCGTGGTTTCGAAAAAGCGGCTCAGTTCCAGCCCACCGACACGATCGTCGGAATCTTGCCGTACTTCCATTCGTTCGGATACACGATCACGCTGTGGGGCGCGATGATGTGCAATGTCCGCGGCGCCTATCACGTGAATCCACTGGATGCGAAACAGGTTGGCAAACTGGTGAAACGGCAAAAGGGAACGATCCTGATGTCGACGCCGACGTTCCTGCGAACATACATGCGACGTTGCAAGCCGGAACAGTTCGCGACTCTCGATGCTGTCGTCACCGGTGCGGAGCGACTGCCGCCTGAGCTTGCGGATCAGTACGAAGAAAAGTTTGGCGTTCGCCCGGTTCAGGGCTACGGAATCACGGAGCTTTCGCCAGGAGTTTCGGCGAATATTCCGGAGTCACGACGGCGGGGAGACATTCAGGTCGAAGCCAAAGAGGGAACCGTAGGGCGTCCGATCGCCAATGTGACGGCGAAAGTCTGCGACCTCGATACCAACGAAGAACTTCCGGCGAACCAGTCGGGAATGCTGTGGATCAAGGGCCCGAACGTGATGCTGGGCTACCTGAACAAGGAGGAAGCGACTCGCGAAGTCATCGTCGATAGCTGGTTCAAGACCGGCGACATGGCGATGATCGATGAGGATGGTTTCATCACAATCACGGGGCGGCTTAGCCGATTTTCAAAGATCGGTGGCGAGATGATTCCGCATCTGAAAATCGAAGAGGTTCTTTCGAAGTTGCTTGATCGAACCCCGGATGACGATTCCGATGACGAACTGCACGTCGCCGTGACGGCTGTTCCGGATGAGAAAAAAGGCGAACGGTTGGTGGTGTTGTACACAACGACGCACACGTCGCCTGATGAGATGCGACAGGCGTTGACTGATGCTGGCTTGCCCAACATCTTCGTTCCGTCGACGGACAGTTTCCACAAAGTGGATTCGCTACCGCTGCTCGGAACCGGAAAGCTGGACTTGAAAGGCATCAAGGAAACGGCCGCGGCGATCTACGATATCTCGTAGGCGATTCGCGCGGCGACTGGCACTTGGCGCCCAGCTTTTCGGCACTCGGAATTCAGCACGTTTCCACCGCGAAAGCCAGCGACTAAACGGACTGGCTACCAATTGTCGGCAGAGCAACGGTTCGACACTCAACTGCGTACCAAACAGCAAACACGCCTGTTGCAAACATCATGTCGCCTCCAAGCGTGTACTTGAAGAACGGGATCGCCGCCGTGAAACATTGAGCCAATCCGCTCAAAGAAACCGGGTACCATTGTCCCATCGACCAAACGGAAAAATTGGAGATCAAAAAGAACGCCAGCGACATGGCAAACACAGATCCCAGAAATTGAGTCAGTGCTTTAACCGGTCGATCCGAAACCGCGCGGCCGTCTTTGAACATGCCGCCCAACCGCACACCAAGTAGCGCTGCGACTCCCAGTCCGCCGACAACGCCAAGCGTCACTTGCCACGGGCAATGATCAAGTCCACTGTTGCTGACCAGCATTACTGACACCAACGCCAAGCCTGCAACAAGGTAACTGCGAAACGCAAACGCAGCGAACAGAACGATTGCTGCGACTGGTTTAAAATTAGGCAGATCAGCCAGAACAAAACGGCTACCAATTCCAACTGCGACCAGCAGCAGAAGGATGAGCGAGTCTCGGAGAATATTTTCAGGGCGTTTCATAGCGATGTCTCAGTTAAATTGATTTCGCGAATGATAAACCAGAATTCGCGGCGTTCGTAGACAAAAATCGAAAACTGTCAGTCCAGTTCTTCGGGTTTGGCCCCGAAAGTCCATGAAATTCTGTCACCCGGTCCCACCGGAAACACGCCGGCGCTCTTGTCTCCCAAATCGTCGTTGACTCGATAAGTCCAATTACTACCGTCGCCGTCGTTCTTGACGCCATCGATTGAGTTAACAAAAGCTGTTTCACCGGAACCGCTGAATTCGATTTTCAGCTCGCCAGTGTTCTCCGCTCTCTGCAACGTCGAAAGCACGGTCGAATCAGGTGAGCAAACGACGTCGATTGACTTGGAACGTTTCTCGCCACCAAAATCGATTTCCAGAGCAACCGTTCCAACGTCGCGATCCAGTTTGGCGGACGATTGGGTCGAGTCGCACCCGGCGCAAATCGTCAGTGCTACGAGAGTTAAGAATACTGCCAGCTTTGAGAAGGTCATATCGCTTGGACCATTGTTTTCGAACAGGAAACAGGTCTCACAGTATGACGGATCCCAGGCAAAATCCCAACCAGAGAATTCCGCAACGCCAAAGCGGCTGAGGATCAGATCCCCAACCGCTTGCGCTTACTGAAAATTGTTAAACGACTCTGGCTCACGATGGGAGCCCAGTGACATCGGATTCAAGCGGACGCCGCACTACGACGGATGCTGTACTACGAGGTACGAATCTCGATTTTTCGAGGCAGAACTTTCTCTGACTTCGGCAACTCGATCGAAAGCAGGCCGTCCTTGAACTCCGCAGAGATCCCGTCGGCATCAATCTGCGATGCAAACTCGAACTTTCTCGCGAACGCGCCACCACGACGCTCGGACTTGGCAAGTCGCTGGCCCTCGCCAGGTTTATCGACGACTTTCTTGCCATGCACAACCAGAAGATTTTCTTTCATTTCGATCGACACATCATCGGCCGAAACACCTGGCAATTCCATCACCAGAGAGAACCCCGTATCCGATTCTGTAACGTTGGCAGGTGGAATGAGTTTGCATCCTTGAGACGTTTGCTGATTGCCGAAAAAGTGATCGAAAAGGTTCTCGAAGTCGACCTGAAGATCACCAAGACGATTGTTATTTGTAGACGATTTCATTTGCTGTCTCCCGTAAGGCTACTGACATCCGATGCGGAGACTTCCGCAGCCTTGGCATGTCAGATCATTTCAAAATAGTCACCCTCGGGAAAAGCAATTGGCGTGCCAAAGCGGAACCAAACGACTTTCACACCGGTTTTTGCCGCCTGAAATTCACATCGCAAGGCACGTGCGTTTTTCCGCTGGCATCGCACAGGTATGAGCGGGCGCAATTTTGTCATCCGACTAATTCAGCACAATTTCGGGATCGGCAAAATGTGTCGCGTCGACGCAACACGGCCGTGCAGTTCAGTGCAGCGGCTTGTTTTTCAATGCAGAATCTAACACAACCGCAAGCGTTCGAGTCAGCAAGTCCAATGACTCATTCGCAAGATGCCCGCGTGTCAAAGCCACAAACTCTTGCGCGGGCTCTAGTTCGCGACAGCTTTGGAAAACCAGCTGCGTCGACCAGAGGGCAGGGCGATGCCATCGCCAAGCATATTGGAGAACCGTGCCGCGAGGTACAGCATAGCAACGACCAACAGCAAAGCCTTGATCCCGATCACAAACGTGATCGACTGCAGCACTCCGCCGACGATCGAACCAATCAGGTTGGCTCCGAGGGCTTCGTTCTTTCGCTTCACCTCGGTGAACGATCGAATAAAGATGATGCCGCTAAACAACATTGGCAGTGTCGTCAGCGTTCCAACGATCACAGATTTAGCCAGATACGGCAGGAACGCAAAGCTTGAAATATCAATAAAGAAAAGTGCCAGACAGGTTCCAATCAGCAGTGTCCATGCGTAGCTGGTCGGCAGTTTCTGAGGCCATTTGATTTCGATCAAGTTGGCAATCAGGATCATCGTCAGAATGCCGCCGATGATAACTGCGTTGACCAACCATGTGTTGCCCAGCACAACCGCGGCTTTGCTGATGTTTTGAACTTCCAGCAGCAGGAAAGCGGCACCAAGGAAGAAGAAATGCCAGTGCGACGCGTTCCACTTTCCGACGATGATTGGCGTTCGAATTCGCCACTTTCCATAGCCCAGCAAGCACAACATCGCGGCAGGCAGGAAGAGGTAGAGCACGGGAACGCGGGCAGATTCCAGGTACAGGTACGGCCAATCATCCGTTGCAACTGGTGTTTGTCCGGTGAGTTCGATCGGGCATTCGCTCTGCCACTGCTCGACGAGGCCTTCCAATTTTGCGTTCTGGGCGAACGATTGCTCAATGACGCCTTTGTTGCCGGTCAGGAACATGACTCCGCCCCAACCGCTGGCGTCCTGAGGAACGCGGAACACAATCGGCTCCCAACCGAACACTTCATGGATACAGCGTGCGATTCGATCCGAGATGAAAGTCTTTCGAGCCTCAAAGCTCAAGCAGATTACGCCGTTGTCAGTCAGCAATGACTTGGCTCGCTCGATGCTTTGTCGAGTGTAAACGTAGTGATCGAGTCTCGCGTTGTTCATTGAATTCGTTGTGTGCGAGTCGAGCAGCCCGAAGATGATCAGGTCAAACTTCTTGTCTGTCGAAGCGAAAAAACTGCGAGCGTCATCGTTGACGACTGTGACCTTGTCCGACTGGTAGGGCTGTTCTGGATGATATTTGCGACCCATTTCGATAATGGCCGGATCAATCTCGACGGCCGTCACACTGCGTGCTCCGTTTCTCAGAGCACCCGAAACGTCGTTACCTGAACCTGCTCCAACGATCAGAACATTTCCCGGATCGGGCTGGAACATTAGCGGAAGATCGTACTGACTGTATCCCTTGCGTTCCGCTTCAATTCTGGTGCTCGCGGCGACGGCATCATCACTGAGGTCGATGATCCCCTGATAGCCACAGTTGTTGACGTTGATCAGGTATTTGCCTTCGAGCGTTGGATGTTGTTCTGTCGAAAGAGTAAGTTTTTGGTATGGCGACCAGACGGTTTCGATCGACTGGGAATCGTAGTTTGCGACCATCGCAGCGACAACAACAGCGCCAACCAGTCCGAGATTTGTGTAGTGCTTGGGGCGGAATCCCAACAGGATCACAAACAGGACCGCAGCAACGATGAACCACACGACGGGCGAAAGGTAAAACGCGCTCAACAGGACAAACAGACCAATGCCGGCCATTGAGCCCGCGATGTTGATCGAGTAGGCGGCGATCGTGTTCGGGTGCCGATTCATCAGTTTTCCAAGCATGCGTCCGACCGGAACGAAGATCTCCCAAAGAAGAATCATCAGGCCCATCGTAAGGACCAGGCCGGAGCAAACGCTGACTGTTTTTTCAAACGTGGACATAAATCCACTTTCGTACCAGATCACCAAATCCGAGAGGACGCCCAGTTGCTCGGTGATGTTCGAGAGCATGGTTCGCGTAAACGGAATGGCCAACAGGCACGTCAAAATGAGCAAGGCTCGAATCGCGTTTCCGATTTTGGCGGGCTTGTTGCTGGTGAAGCACCCCACTCCAAGGCCGAGAAAGCAGACGATCAGGACCGTGTTCTGCAGATAGGCAAAGATGCGAATCTCGGTTGAAATCCAACGGATCAAAAGCAGCTCAACGAAGAGCCCGAGTACGCTAACCACGAACAATGACCGGTTCAGGTTTGTTCGCCGAAAAAATTTGCTGAAGCCTTGCATGAGGTCGCCCTGAGTGTTCGTCTCGTCGTTAGAAAAACGCAGGGAAACATAAGTGACCGTTTGTGGGCGAACCCGAACCCTCCATGCCCGATGTTGAAAAAATGAAACATCTGCGGGAGAAAGTTTGAATGAAACTGATGTCGGGATTGCAACGATAAATGCACAACTAAGCCATATTCGGGCCGTATTCGCGTTCCAGATCGCGGATTAGAATTCGAGTTGGCAATTTTCGTGTTGGCAATGCGGGACAGGGCAACTCCGTCGTCCGGGCTGCAAACTGAAAACACATGGACCTCGTCTCGGACAACCAGGAATCCTGAACGCGATGCAAAAAACAGAACTGGATTTACTCGCCGTCAGCGAAGATGCGATCAAACTTGCTGCTGAAATTCTTGAGCAGTCACGCAAACACGAATCATCAGCTGAACGTCAACGTTCCGCGATGATGGCTCGAATGATGAACGACGCCGACGGCAAAAAGTTCACGATGGCGATGGCGGATCAGGTGTTGCGAATGATCGGCACCGAGCGCGCCGCGAAACGGATGGGAACGTTGATCGAAGAGTACGGAGTCCCAAAGTATTTCTCTTTCGTGGATCGGCTGGCGGTTCGATTGGGCAACCGTGTCGCTGGATGGATGCCGGGCTTCATCATGCCAAAGGTGACATCCAAGATTCGCAAAGACAGTGCTCACGTGATTATTTCGGCGGCGAAAGACAAGTTCGCAAAATATCTGGCTCAGCGAAAATCGTCCGGGATGCGAGTCAACTTCAACCAGTTGGGCGAAGCGGTCCTCGGCGACCATGAGGCCGACCGTCGACTGCGGGACAACATCTCGCGAATGACCGAACCGGGCGTCAATTATATTTCGGTGAAGCTGTCTTCGATCTGCAGCCAAATCTCGCTGACCGGGTACGAGCAAACAAAGGAGATGATCAAACCGCGGCTGCGTGAACTGTACCGGGCCGCAATCGGTGGCGTGAATGAGGATCAACCAAAGTTCGTCAATCTCGACATGGAAGAGTATCGAGACCTGCATTTGACGGTCGACATTTTCAAGTCGGTTTTGGACGAGCCCGAGTTCGAATCGATGATGGCTGGAATCGTACTTCAGGCCTATTTGCCGGACTCGTTCGAAGTCCTACAGTCGCTGACGCAGTGGGCGAGGGAACGTCACTCGCGGTCCGGCGGACGGATCAAGGTTCGAATCGTCAAAGGAGCCAACCTGGCGATGGAACAGGTCGATGCTTCGATGCACGACTGGCCACAGGCTCCTTACCGAAGCAAACTCGAATCCGATGCGAACTTCAAACGGATGCTTGAGTTTGCGACTCGGCCGGAAAACGCCAAGGTTGTTCAAATCGGAATCGGTAGCCACAACCTGTTCGACATCGCGTTTGGCTTGCTGTTGCGTGAGCGGCGTGAAGTGCAATCTTTCGTCGAGTTCGAAATGCTCGAAGGAATGGCCAACGCCCAGGCCACAGAAGTGCTCCAGCGGTCGGGCGATATGCTGCTTTACGCTCCTGTCGTGCTGGATTCGGAATTTGAAGCCGCGGTGGCGTACCTTGTCAGGCGACTGGATGAGAACACGGCTCCGGGCAGTTTTCTGGGCGCATTGTTCGCGTTGGAAAAAGGATCGCAGGAGTGGAACCGCCAGGCTGCGGCGTTTCGAGAGGCCGTTCAACTTTCGCAAAGCGATCAACTTTCATCGCAACCCAATCGAACTCAGGACCGAAGTCGTGAGACGTTCGAAGTCGCGTCACCCGGTTCGGAGTTTCACAACGCGGACGATACAGATTTTTCACTTCCGGCGAACCGAGAATGGGCCAGCGAGATCGTTCGGCAGTGGAAAGACAAATCGATTGAGCCAATTCCCATTTGCGTTGGCCAACAGCAAATCCTCGAACCACTGACGGGCGAAGGTCACGACCCGTCCAAACCAGATGCGATCGTCTATCGGTACGCCGAAGCGACGGCCGCTCACGTGGAAAATGCACTGAACGTCGCAGTGGAAGCACAAAAAAACTGGGAAGCCCAGGGGCTCGCTCATCGCAGTCATATTCTGCGGCAAGTCGCTGTTGAAGTCGCCAAGGGACGCGCTGAATCAATTGGCAGCATGCTGTTCGAAGCCGGGAAAGCGATTCAGGAGTCGGATGTGGAAGTCAGCGAAGCCATCGATTTCGCGAACTACTACGCTGGCAGCCTGGAAGCCGAAGGCTGGTTTGATGGTACTCAGGCGAAAGCAATCGGAGTCGTCGTCGTCACGCCTCCGTGGAATTTCCCGTTCGCGATTCCTTGCGGCGGAGTTTTGGCAGCCTTGATGGCTGGGAACTCAGTGATTCTGAAACCGGCGGGCGAGTCAGTGCTGACGGCCTGGACGATGGTGAATCAACTCTGGCGTGCCGGAGTGCCCAAAGATGTGCTGCAGTTCATTCCGATGGAGGACGGGCCTGTTGGAAAGAAATTGCTGTCCGATCCTCGCGTTGCGGCGGTCGTGCTCACCGGGAGCATCCAGACAGCCAAGCTTTTCCAGAGCTGGCGACCGGACTTGAATCTGCTGGCTGAAACCAGCGGCAAGAACTGTTTGGTCATTTCTTCTTCTGCAGACCTGGACCTGGCCATCAAGGATCTCGTCAAAGGAGCGTTCGGCCACGCGGGACAAAAATGCTCGGCCAGCAGCCTGGCGTTGGTCGACGACGAAGTCTACGACAGCCCAAAGTTTCGACAGCAGCTTGTCGACGCGGCATCGAGTTTGAAAGTCGGAGTTCCATGGAACGCTGCGTCGATCGTGACTCCAGTCATTCGTGAACCGGGGCCGGAACTGGCAAAAGGACTGACGGAACTGGATGCGGGCGAAGAGTGGTTGCTGGAACCAAAAATCGTCGATGGCAATCCATGCCTGTGGAGTCCGGGAATTCGCATCGGCGTCCAACCCGGTAGCTGGTATCACCGGACGGAATGTTTTGGACCCGTGCTGGGATTGATTCGTGTCACGACGGTTGAAGAAGCAATCGAGATTCAGAACTCCAGCGAGTTCGGTTTGACCGGCGGCATTCACTCGCTCGATCCGAAAGAGATTGACCTGTGGCGTGAAAAAGTTGAAGTCGGCAACGCGTACATCAACCGTCCGACAACGGGCGCGATCGTGCAACGTCAGCCTTTCGGTGGATGGAAGAATTCTTGCATTGGCCCGGGCTCCAAAGCCGGCGGCCCGAACTACGTGAGCCTGTTCTGCGAATGGACTGAAACCGAAAGCCCTCAGCTGCGGGAACGTACTTCGCAATCGATCACGGACTTTATCAAACGCGCATGCAGCGACGACGATCAGCAACAGGAGAGAATTCTCGCTGCGGCGGAGAGCATGCAGTACTGGTGGAATCGGGAGTTTGCAAAGTCGCACGATCCTTCACAGATCCATGGCGAAACCAACGAGTTTCGATATCGCAATCGGCCATGGCATTTGGTGCGAGTTGAGTCAGTGGATGAATCAACTTCCGATGCGATTTTGAAACTGGGCGTTGCTTGCCAGACCTCGAAAGTGAAGCTGATGGTGAGCGTCGACGAATCCTGTGAACTCGCTCCGCTGCCAGACTCGTTTACCGATTCCTGGACGCGAGAGTCGAGCGATGAATTTGGCTCAGGACTGACTAAATTGCAATTCGGATCCGTCACTTGGTTGGGGGAACCGCCGAAGGATCAGGTCCGCGCGGCCCTCGTCGAGCGGAACATCCCACTTTCGTCCCGCGTTTTATCGAATGGACGGATTGAATTGCTGAAGTTGCTCAGAGAGCAATCGGTCACCGAGACGACTCACCGGTACGGAAACATCGTCTGAAGCTTTCCCCAGACCGAGTTTTCGGAACAATTGGGGCAGATTGCCAATCGTTTTGATTTCCGGCTGTATTCCAATTCAATATCTACGTGCCCACCAAATATTCGACTAGATTGCAATATCGGGTCATTGAGCCAGCCAAATCGTCCAATTATGCTGGCCAGACCGATACGCTCGATTTTTTCATTTGTTGGGGTAGTGAAGTAATGAGATCTCTTCTTTGTTTGGTTGCACTTTGTCTTACGACAATTGCGACTCCCGCCAGTGCTCAGGTAACTCCTTTCAACATCGAGTTGAATTACAGTGCCGGCGCGTTGCCGTTCCAATCAGCTTTCGAAGCGGCAGAAGCCCGATGGGAAAGCATCATCACCGGCTGGACTGATGGAACAAACATCACCAGCACCAATGGTGGCAACTCGTTTTACAATCTGGGCGACAATCTTAGTTCAATGTTCATCGAAGCCAACGTTGGTGCCATTGATGGAGTCGGGGGAATTCTTGGAAGCGCCGGTCCGTCTGAAATTGTCAATGACGGTAACCAATGGCTGACGACCCATGGAGCGATGACGTTTGACAGCGCTGATTTGGCCGACCTTTCCAGCGATGGAACTCTGGAAGACGTGATTCTGCACGAGATGGGCCACGTACTTGGTATCGGAACCTTGTGGACGACAAACAATCTTTACAACAACGGTTCTGGTCAATACACAGGTGCAAACGCAATCGCTCAATACCAGGTCGAATTCGACGCCGGCGCGACTTTCGTTCCTGTTGAACTGAATGGAGGAGCAGGTACGGCAAATGGTCACTGGGACGAAGGAAGCATTACCGTTATCGATCCAAACAATATAAATTTTGGCCGCACTCGTTCTGGTGCGTTGATGACTGGATTCCTCGACACAACCGATCCTTACATCTCGAACACGACCGGCGGTACGCTTGAAGATCTCGGGTATTCGATCAACTACGCAGCGATCCAGGGAGTGCCTGAACCAAGCTCTGCTGTCGCGATCATTCTCTTCGGCATCGTAGGACTTGGTCGCCGCCGTCGAGCCTAACTCGACTGATTAATCCAGGCACTGTTTGGTAAACGTGAGCGGCAAGGCGCTAGCCGCCGTTCCGTTGCGCTTTTTAACGGCGGCTAGCGCCTTGCCGCTCAAGTTTGGCCACGTTGATGACATTAAAATCAATTTGTCAAACAGTGCCTAAAATCCATCATGCCGCTGAGCTCTGTTCAGCGGCTTCTTTTTTGGGCCGCGGGTTCTCGCAACCAGCCGCGATCCTCTTCTACCGGTCGTGCGGATTGTGCCGACTACAGAATCGTTTTTGGCTGATTCTGACTCTCGATATTCTCTACGGTCCGTCAGCAGGCGCAGAAAAACATAGGTTCCATAGTGACGACGGCTTCGGCTGTATTTCACACCGTGTCTGTTTTCAGATTGTCCTAGAAGTGTTTCCGCATGCTTGCCACGAAGAAAATCCCTACTCATCGACGCTCGTCGTTGATCCACAAGCGATCGCGTCGGGGTGCGGCAGTGGTTGAAGCCGCGCTGTGCATTCCGGTCATCATTATCCTGATGTTCGGAACGCTGGAAATCAGCTCCGCCTACTACCTCAAGGAATCGCTGACCATCGCAGCCTACGAAGGAGCCAGAACCGGCGCCAAACGTAGAGCCACCAGGCAACAGGTGGTTACACGAGTCCAGGATATCCTCGCCGCTCGAAATGTGACGCTCGGAGATGAAGGCAGTATCGTCGTCGAGCCAAACGATCTTTCGACGCTCGACGCGCTCGACCCATTAACGGTCACCGTTAAAGCCCCGACGTCTGGCAATAGCGCCATCATTTTTGATTCTGTTGCCAATCGAATCGTTACCGCTCAGGTAAAGATCGCCCGTGAGTTTGATCACTAGTCGCAAATATCATGTTCAAGACCATTAAAACAATCAAGAAGTTTCGCAAACGCAATCGCAAAGGTGCGGCAGCTGTCGAATTCGCGGTCGTGGCACCAGCATTCCTGGCGGTCACATTCTGTTGCTTTGAGTTTGCCCGCATGAGCATCATGCGCAACCTCGCTCAGAACGCTGCGTACGAAGCATGCCGGTTTGCGATGATGGAAGGTGCTACAGAAGAAGACGGTGAAGCCAAAGCTGCTGACGTGCTGTCTCGCCTGGGCACCAAAGGAGCAACCGTCACGACAACCTACCAGTCGATTTTCCGCGACGACGGCACGGTCCTGGAAGACCGGGCGTTCGTCACAACGCAAATCACAGTTCCAATCGGCCAGAACTCGATCGTCTTCCCCGCCGCGGTTTTTGGAGACAAGGCCATCACAACACAAACCCAATTGAGATCGGAACGCTACATCGGGTTCTTTGAAACCCAACAGTAATCCGGTCCGGCCAGCCTCCGGACAACGACACATTTCGCTATCGTTATTACCCATTTTTTTGCTCATCAGGTGCTTACATGTTCGACCCAACATTCCTGACTCGGACAAAGCTACGAAACCGCAAAGGTGCAGTCCTGCCTCTTTTCGCGTTGATGCTTCCGGTCATTCTGATCCTGTGTGGATTCGCCATCAACATGGCTTACATGCAGCTGGTTGCTACAGAGATGAAAGTCTCGACCGATGTTTCTTCTCATGCCGCAGGCCGTGCTTTGAGTGAAGCCCAGCGTGAAATCGTCACCAACGTCTCACCTTCTGTGCGGCGCGAGCAAATCGTACAGGCTACCTACGATGCGATCGAAACCGCGTCGAAGTGGAACGATGTTGGCGGAAAGCAACTTAGCATCCGCTTGGACGACCGCGACGTTCACTTTGGCTATTCGGTTCGTCCTCCAGACGAAATGTATCAATTCACCCAGGTTCCTGTGTCGCAAATCAAGTCCGGAGCTGAACGTGCGTCGAGCGTTGGGGTCAAAGGCAGAATCAACATTCCGCTCGTGTTTCAGTCAATGAACATTTCCAAGTTCACGCCGGAACGACGATCGATCGCGACGCAGGTTGATCGCGATATCGCTCTGGTTCTCGACCGTTCAGGCTCGATGCTCTACTACAAAGACATGGCCGACTTGGATGAGACGCTGGAAGAGCTGTACAACGATGTCGTTCAGGTACGTCGATTGAGATACAACTACAAAAAGGGCTATTACTACTACGAATACTACAACGAGCGTCGGATCAGCTACGACGACTACGTTCAGGCACTGGGCTACTACCAAAGCAAAGGTAAATGGCGCCGCGCTGACCCGGACATCTACGAGCGTAACTTCACCAGCGACGTTCGAAATGAGATGTACGATTACTGGACCCGCTCCAGCGAGCAGGAACACAAAGACATGTACGAGTTCATGTACGACTGGGAGCAGTACGCAACCAGCTGGAACAATGGCTTTAAAACCAAAGCTCCACGCCACAGTCGTTGGTCGTTCCTCGTGCTCGGTGTTGAAGCGTTCCTTGACGTGCTCGGCGGAACAACTGACGGTTTGGAAAGTGGAACCGATCAGAAGGAATTAGTCGCGTTGGTAACCTTTGACAGTACCGCCCGAGTCGACACGGCGTTGACAGACGATGACATCAAAAATGGTGGTGTTGCTTACTACCAGAACATTCGAAACATCGTTGCTGACATTGTTCCGCTCAACGGTACCGGGATCGGTGAAGGTCTGGCGACAGGCTTGCCACCCATCGCAGACCCGGATTGGGCTCAGAACAACAACATGTCTGGTGCCGTCGCACGTCCGTTCGCGGAGAAAACGATTATCGTCCTGACCGACGGTATTCCAAGTAGCGGCACGGCCAACCCCGTGACAACAGTTCAGAATCTTGTGCATTCCAATGCGGTCACGATTCACACAGTGACGTTTACACCCGACGCCGACAAAGTCGCGATGCAAAGCGTAGCGGACGAAGGTGGCGGCAAGCACTATCACGCTGACACCGGCGACTTTCTGGTCACGATCTTCAAGGAAGTTGCAAACAACCTTCCGACGATTCTGACTGAGTAGAGTTTGATTGAGTTATTGACCCACTGGTCATACGGCAAACGAGACTGGACGTTCGGAGGGAAACCTTCGGGCGTCTTTTTTTGCAGCCACGCCGTCACAGAGAGAGCCGTTTCCGGACGGGTTGTAATCAGTCGCCGAATGGCTCCAATGCTGATGCTTCCGGTTCAGCCAAATTTTCAGTAGGCCAAATTGTTAGATTTTATTCGACACAACGCCCGCTGGTTGCTGGGCGCATTTTTGCTGACTCTGTTTTCAGGTTTTGGGCAGACCTTCTTCATTTCGCTCTTCAGCGAAGACATTCGCAGCAGCTACGATCTGTCTGATGGTCAGTTCGGACTGTTGTACATGGGCGCAACGCTCTGCAGTGCCGTAATGTTTCTCAACGTCGGCTTTGTGGCAGACCGCTTTCCGATCGCGGCAGTCTCGACAGTGGTGTTGGCGGCGTTGGCGTTGGCTTGCGGCACAATGGCGGTTTCCAGCTCAGTCTGGCTGTTAGGCGTTTGCCTTTTCTGCTTGCGACTGTTCGGCCAGGGCATGATGCTTCACGTCTCCCAGACGGCAGTCGGTCGCTGGTTCGACGCCGAACGGGGGCGTGCACTTTCACTGACGTCGATGGGACTGAATCTGGGCGAATCAACGCTTCCCACGCTGGTGGGAGTCGCGACGCTATGGGTTTCCTGGCGATATTGCTGGGCGGCTGCTGCGATGTTTGCGTTGCTCTCGATCCCGTTTTGTTTTTGGCTGACAAGGATACCGCGTGAGCCGACGGTCAGTACGTCAAAGAAACCGCAAGCCGCGATTGGGAAACACTGGACTCGGTCGGAAGTCATTCGGGATAAGCTGTTCTGGTTTGCGTGCCCGGGAATGTTTGCGCCCGCGTTTATCATCACGGCGGTGTACTTCAATCATCAACACCTGGTCGGAATCAAGGGATGGCCGGAAGGCAGTTTTGGGCCCGGATTCATGGTCGTTTCAGTCACCATGGTTTTGTCAAAACTTTATGCGGGCTCGTTGATTGATCGCTACGGAGCCATCGGCTTGATGTGGATTTACCATTTGCCGCTGGGGCTGGCGTGCCTGCTGTTGGCGTTAGGGCAGAGCGTCGTTTTTGTTTATCTTTCGATGACACTGATCGGAATTGGGATGGGCTTTGCCAGCTCGATGACGGGAACCGTCTGGCCGGAACTTTACGGCACAAAACACCTTGGCTCGATCCTTTCGCTGGTCGTTTCCGGAATCGTTTTCAGTTCTGCATGCGGATCCGGACTGACCGGAGTCTTGTTGGACGCAGGGATCGGATTCGAAAGTCAGCTGGCCTTCCTTGCCGCTTTCAGCCTGCTATCGGCGGTGATGATGTTTGTCGTTTCCGGTCGCATGCGACAGCGGCTATTAAGTACAGTCGAAAATTCGCCAGCGGAGTAGCCGAACCGCATCGGTATTATTGCAATTCGAAGCTGGATGTCTCCGAGTCGAGTTGCCACAAAAAAAGAGCCAGCGTCATCGCTGGCTCACTCGCGTTTCGTGCTCGCATTGAGCACTATCAAGCGTTCTCAATCGGTAGGTTAATTCCGATCGTACTTGCCGGCCTTGAGATCCGAAACGTACTCATTGAGATGACGCCTGACGTTGCCAGAAAGGAAATACATTCCCAGCATGTTTGGGAACGCCATTCCAAGGATCATCATGTCGCTGAAATCCTTAATACTCGTCGGTGCAATCACCGCGCCCAGGAACGTGAATGTCAGGAACAGGATCTTGAACAGACCGGAGGACCAATCGCCGAACAGGGCAGTAAAGCAGCGTTCCCCGTAATAGGCCCACGAGATACAAGTCGAGAACGCGAACAGGACAATGGCCAAAAACAGGAACCACTTGAACCACTCAAAACCGCCTTCAACAAACGCCTGCTTTGTGAAGTAGGCCCCGCGGTCGAGAGCAACCATGTCTCCGACCGTCAGCGTTCCATCACCATCGGCGTCGTAGCTGCTGTTGGCTTCGATCAAAAGCTTCTCTGCATCAAGTCGCGACAAAGAGGCAACGTCGACTGATTGCTCTTCGACGATTTGGGTGACGGAAAGCTCTTTCTGAATCGTGTCCAAAGAGAGTTCCTGAGTTTTGTCGCTGATCACGCCGGTGATAATGATCACCAAAGCCGTCATCGTGCAGACCACAACGGTATCGATGAACGGCTCCAGAAGAGCAACATAGCCTTCACGAACCGGCACGTCGGTTTTCGCCGCACTGTGAGCGATCGACGCCGAGCCTGTACCAGCTTCATTGGAGAACACGGCTCGTTTGATGCCAATCACCAGGCAACCGAGGAACGCTCCGTAGCCTGCCTCGAAATTGAAAGCTCCGTCCCAAATCGACTGGAACGCTGCCGGAATATCGGTGTAACGTGTGCCCAAAATGTACAGCACGCAAAGCACGTAGCCGGCACACATGAACGGCACGATACGCGAGGCGACCTTTCCGATTGATTTGATACCGCCGACGATGACCAACCCAACCGCGATCGCCATGATCAGGCCGTAGATCCAACTGTACTGGTTCAGGATCGGAGCCTCGGTGCGGATCGCGTCGAGAGACTGACTGATTTGAAAAGTGTTGCCGCCGCCGAACGATCCGCCAATGCAAAGAATCGCAAACATGACGGCCAGCAATGAACCGAGCGGCCCGAGGCCTTTTTCTTTCAGCCCCGCACTCAGGTAACGCATGGGACCACCCGAAACCCGACCACGCTTGTCTTCGCGGCGATACATTTGCCCCAGCGTACATTCCGTGAACTTGGTGCTCATTCCAAGCAACCCAACCAGAATCATCCAGAAGGTTGCTCCCGGGCCACCCTGGCCGATGGCAATCGCCACGCCAGCGATGTTTCCAAGGCCGACGGTTCCGGAAAGTGCCGAGGACAGAGCCTGAAAGTGAGTCACTTCACCGTGGTCATCAGGATTGTCGTAATCGCCTTTGGTTAGCCGAATCGCATGCCAAAAACCGCGGACATTGATGAAGCCCATGAACAGTGTGAAAAAGACGGCTCCGACAAACAGCCAAACGACGATGAAAGGAACGCTGACCGAACCATCGCCCAACCAACCTTCCTGTTTCTCGATGACTTGCTCGCCGGTCACCGGATCGATAACAGGCTGCCCTGCTTCATCGACTTTGGGTTGCTCGTAATCGCCCGTCCACAGCCCGTTAAAAATCACACCGGCCATCGGCGAGACGATGTTCTCTCCGACGAACGCGTCGACTTCTTCGAGTTTCGCGTTGACGTCGTCCATGAAGTCTTTGGCAGAGGCGTTTTCCGCATCGGTTTTTACCTCCGCCGCAACGCCAGCACTATCGTCAGACTCAGGTGTCTCTTGCCCGAAAGCCGTGCCGGTTAGAAAGACACTGACGAGCAAAAAGGTCATGGCCGTGAGCGCGGGCCATTGGATACGGTTGTGCAGAAAGCGGTTCTTCAAGATCATTTTCACTGGACTCGGAGTAATGGAGCGGATTCATACATCGTGGCAGTCTGGCACTGGAAACCAGCAAGGCGGTCGGTTCAGTATTTTCCCTTGTTTAATGGAAATCGGCCCTTAATGGTTGTGAAAAAGAGGCCTCAGGCATAGCATACCAGAGTCCGGGCTTTTCCCCAACTTTGCGGAAAACCATGCCGTTGCTGCGCTCGCAGACCGTTCTTCAATCGATTCTCCATTCAACGACCCGGGTTCGTGAAACCAAAGGTTATTCAGGGGTAGGATCGGGCGGTTAAGAAGCGACACAGCAAGACATTCCCATCACACAACCCTCCAGCATAATCAAGACATGAGCGACGTACTGAAAATTGTTGATCTTCACGTTTCCATTAACGACAAGCCTATTTTGCGCGGTGTCAATCTGGAGATGAAGCGAGGCGAGACCCACGCATTGATGGGGCCAAACGGTAGCGGCAAAAGCACGCTGGGCCTTGTGATCATGGGACACCCAAACTACGAGGTCACTTCGGGACAAATTTTGCTCAACGGCGAAGATGTCACGGACATGGAACCAAACGAACGGGCTCGTGCCGGATTGTTCATGGCGTTCCAACGACCGGTCGCAATTCCTGGCGTTCGCATGGCTGACTTTCTTCGTCACGCAACGACGAACGTTCGTAACCCGGATCGCAAAGAAGGCGAAGACTTGATCCCGATGCGTGAGTTCCGCAAAGAGATCAAGGAGAACATGGAACAGCTTCAGATGGACAGCGAGTTCGCTCGTCGTTACGTCAACGATGGGTTCTCTGGTGGCGAAATGAAACGAGCTGAAATTCTTCAGCTTGCGATGCTGCAGCCCAAGTTCGCGATCCTGGACGAAACAGATTCAGGCCTGGATGCCGACGCGGTTCGTCTTGCCAGCCAGTCGATCAACGAGATCGGCCACAACAAGATGGGCCTGTTAATCATCACGCATCACGACAAGTTGCTTGAGCACAATCCACCGAACTTCACGCATGTGATCCTCGGCGGCAAAATCGTCGAAACCGGCGGCAAGGAATTGGCTGAAGAGCTTCACGAAAAAGGTTACGAGCGAATTCGAGCTCAATATCCTGAAGCTGCGAAAGTCAACGATGATGAAGAAGTCGCAGTTTAATCAGCTCGCTACAGAAACAAACTAGCCAACTATTCGAAAGAAAAGGGCGGGAATGTGAATCTGAACGATCGCAACAAAATCTTCCCGAATATCCATATGGCAACTGACATCACACAATCATCTTCTGACGCCGAATCCGATGAGCTTCGCGGTACGGACATCCAGAAATACGACTTTAAGACAAAAACGACTGCTGTCTTCAAAGCTCGTAAAGGTATTGATGAAGAGATCGTCAATCAGATCTCGGATATCAAGGAAGAGCCGGATTGGATGCGCAAGTTCCGTCTGGACTCATTGAAGATCTTTAACGACAAGCCAATGCCCGAGTGGGGCGGCGATATCGATCTCGATTTCCAGGATATCTTCTACTACCTCAAGCCCACCAACGAGCAGGGCAAGTCGTGGGATGATGTTCCAGAAGAAATCAAAGACACTTTCGAAAAACTGGGCATCCCGGAAGCCGAGCGTAAATACCTGGCCGGCGTGAAGGCGCAGTTCGAATCGGAAGTGGTGTACGGATCGCTTCAAAAAGACCTCGCTGACAAGGGTGTGATCTTTACGGACACCGATACGGCGGTTCGTGAGCATCCTGAGTTGCTTCGTGAGTACTTCGGCACAATCATTCCTCCGGAAGACAACAAGTTCGCGGCTCTCAACAGTGCCGTTTGGTCAGGCGGATCGTTCATTTACATCCCTAAAGGTGTGAAGATCGATTTCCCGTTGCAGGCTTACTTCCGCATCAACGAAGAAAACATGGGTCAGTTCGAAAGAACGCTGATCATCGTCGACGAAGGCGCTCAGGTTCACTACGTCGAAGGTTGCACTGCTCCGATGTACACCAGCGAATCGCTGCACAGTGCGGTCGTTGAGGTCATGGTCAAGAAGAACGCTCGTTGCCGTTACACGACGATTCAGAACTGGGCCAACAACATCTACAACCTCGTCACCAAGCGTGCGATGGCGTATCAGGATGCGGTCATGGAATGGGTCGATGGAAACCTCGGTTCAAAACTCACCATGAAGTACCCAGCGGTTCACATGATGGAACCTGGTGCTCGCGGCGAGATTCTTTCGATTGCGTTTTCAAGTGCCGGACAACATCAAGATGCCGGTGCGAAGCTGGTTCACTCGGCTCCGAACACGACAGGAACAATTGTTTCCAAGTCGATTTCCAAAAACGGTGGCCGCGCTGGCTACCGCGGTTTGGCTCGCATCGACAAAGGAGCCATCGGCAGCAAATGTAGCGTCGTGTGCGATGCGTTGATTCTGGACCCGGAAAGCCGCAGCGACACGTATCCCTACATTGAGATCATGGAGCAGGACGTCTCGGTAGGCCACGAAGCCAGCGTTTCGCGAATCGGCGAAGAACAGCTTTTCTACCTGATGAGCCGTGGGCTTTCTGAAACAGAAGCCAGCACAATGATCGTCAACGGGTTTATTGAGCCGTTGGTCAAAGAGCTTCCGATGGAGTATGCGGTCGAAATGAATCGCCTGATACAATTGCAGATGGAAGGCTCCGTCGGCTAGTTCATCCCGTGGTTGTGGTTTCCAGCCGCAATCACGTGTAGCGATAATCAACAAACGATTGCGGCCAGAAACCGCAACCACGCTTTACTCCCGAAACACAATGACAACGATTACTGAAAACAAGATGGTCGCGTTCAACGAAGAAGGATTTCGCCAGCTCCTTGGCTCACTCAACGAGCCTGCCTGGCTAACAGAACTTCGTGAATCTGCCTGGAAAACTTTCAACGAACTTCCATGGCCGAACAACCGCGACGAAGAATGGATGCGAACTGACATCCGCATGTTCAAGTTGGAAAAATTCGCTCTTAAAGAGGGATCTTCTACCGAAGGACTTCCGAAACTTGTCCTTAGTGAAGGTGTCGATCTTGCCGGCAGCGTCAGCTCAATCGATGGCTATCCTGCGGCGGCAACCGAACTGGCTCAGGAGTACAAAGATAAGGGCGTCATCTTTGGAACGATCGCAGATTGCATCGAAGAACACGGCGACCTGATCAAGAAGTATTTGTTCCAGTCAGTCGATCCGGCGTTCGATCGTTTTTCCGCTCTGCACGCCGCCATGTTTTCAGGAGGAGTCTTCCTCTACGTTCCACGGAATGTGATCCTCGACAAACCAGTTCACGTCAGCTCGCAAATCACCGAAGGTGGCAGCGACCTGCGCCACACGCTGATCGTTCTTGAAGAGGGCGCCGAAGCCACGGTTCTTGCAGAATCAAACAGCGCCGCCGACACCAACGGAATGCACTGCGGCGGCATCGAACTGTTCGTTGCTGATCGTGCGAATCTTCGCTACGTGAACTTGCAGGATTGGGGTCAGAAAGTCTGGCACTTCGCTCACCAAAAAGGCGTCGTCGGCCGTGACTCAAACCTTCAATGGACTGTTGGAGCTCTCGGATCTCGCTTGGCAAAAGTGAATCAACACGTGGCACTTCGTGGCGATCGAGCGAACGTTCAAGTCAACGGTGCGATGTTCACCGAGAACAAGCAGCACCTCAGCTACCACACACTTCAGCATCACGAAAAGCCCGCTTGCACGAGCGACTTTCTTTACAAAGCTGCCCTTCAGGATTCGTCGCGAACTGTCTGGCGCGGGATGATCAAAGTCGACGTCGACGCCCAGCAAACCGACGGCTACCAGCGCAACGACAACCTGTTGCTTTCTGACAAAGCACGCGCCGATTCAATTCCGGGCCTCGAGATCGAAGCCGATGACGTGGCTTGTACACACGGTTCGACATCGGGAAGAGTCGATGAAGAGTTGATCTTCTACGCTCAGTGCCGTGGTTACACTCGCAAGGAAGCTATCCGTGCAGTTGTGACCGGGTTCTTTCAGCAGGTGTTCGATCGCATCACCATCGAGAGCGTTCGTGAGGCGCTTGCATTGGCCATCGCTCGTCGCGTCCGCGACTACGAATAGCAGAACGCAGGTGGCTCGCGCCTGTGAATCTGAATCAGATATCGCTTTAGCAACATTCACAGGCTTGGATTGCACGCGCCATGCACGCACTGCTAATTAGCGAATACGGGGCACTCAACGGTGGCGAGTTCTCTTTTCTTGCCGCGCTTCCGAAACTGCAAGATGCCGGATTTGAATTCACGGCGGCACTGCCGCGCGAGTTTGATTTCGCTGCGTTGCTAACAAAAAACAACGTTCGCGTAAAACATTTTTCGTTTCACATGGCGGACAAAACACGCAAGCCTCAACAACTAATACGTGTTGAACTTGCGCATTTGATCCGTGACCTTGCCCCGGACATCGTTCACGCCAACAGTCTGGCTGCGGGACGCATTCTTGGCCCCGTCACAGCCAAACTGAACACGATAGGGTTGGGCTACCTCCGCGACATCATCAAGCTCAGCCGAAAGGCAACCGACGACGTCAGCCAGCTCGATCAGATCGTCGCCGTTTCCCATGCCACCGCGGACTTCCATGTTGCCGCTGGAATGCCGGCTGAACGAATTGAGGTTATCCACAACGGCGTCGACTTGCAGCGATTTCGTCCCGACTGGATTGACGGCACGAAGCGTGCAAACTCCGACAGGAAAGTCTGCTTGTGCATCGGACAGATTGGACGGCGGAAAGGCGTCGACCTAACGTTGAGAACGCTGGCCGCTGCATTCCAACACGCTCCCAAATCCGAAGTTTGGATCGTTGGGGAACGGCATTCGCAAAAACAGGAAGCCGTCGAGTACGAGCAAGAACTGCATCGATTCGCGGAAGAAAATTTTGAGCCGGGCTCCGTCAAATGGCTTGGCCGACGTACGGACATTCCCGAGTTAATGAGACGAGCCGACGTTCTCATTCATGCCGCCCGACAGGAACCTTTGGGGCGAGTGTTGCTTGAATCAGCAGCCAGTGGACTTCCAATCGTGACGACCGATATTGGTGGAACGCCGGAGATTCTTCAGGGAATGCACGAACTGATGTTTCCGCCAGCCGAATTTGAACGCGCGGCACCAACGATCGTCGAACTGCTTTCGAAGGACGATCGACGAGTTGAAGTTTCAAAAGCACTTCGACAGATCGCCGAGCAAAACTTTTCGGCCGAGCGAGCAGGCGACGATCTCGCTCGGTGCTACCGACATGCAGTTGGGCTATCGGCGAGTTAGTGAACCCTGCTCATCGGCGTGTTACCGAACCCCGCCCTGTCTATCGACGTGTTGTCGAACCCGGGGCGCCGAATCGCGATGCGGCCGAAGGCTGTGGAGTTGCACCACCTCCGAACGTTCCAGCTCCGCCGCCTTTGAATCTGTTAAAAGTTGTCGCATCACCAGTTGAGTCTGCCGGTGGCGATGCAGTGTCGGAAAATGGATTGCTCACTTTGGGAGCTGAGGTTGCAGGCGAGGCAGGTGGCGTTGTCGAACCTGGCGAAAAACCGCTGCCGCTCGCAGGCGCAGCCGCCGGCTGAGTGCTCTTCGGAAACGCTCCGGCTCCACCAAATCTCCCGCTCGCAGAAGCAGCATCTTGACGCCCAGCCGGTGCACTACGCTGTTCAACGGGACGAGGCGCAGTACTTGCCGACTGTCCAAAAGTGGAGTCATCCTGACCGCGAGCACCAAGTCGTTGCCGCCCACCGCCCATGGCTGTCCGATCCTGCCCTGGCGTTGCCCGAGACGCGTTTCCAGAGTAGCCGGGTGAATTTCCGGCCTGTTCGGTCTGCTGCATTGGCAGTTCGGCCTGAACTGTTGCAGGATCAAATTTTGCCGCCGCCGCTGACTCTTTGGTTGGGCCGTAGTCAAATTTTTGTTGTTTCTCGGCAGGCGGCGACGTTGGTTGGCTGATGCTGGCTTGGGAAAACGGTGACTTCTTCACAGCCGGAGGAGCAGTCGGAGTCGTATTCTGAAGCTGATATGCCGACTTACCTTCGACGCTTGGCTCGCGAGCAGATTTCTCTGTCGCAACCTGCCGCATCTTCGGCTTCGCCACACTGGCCATCGGATCAACGTCTTCTTCCGGAGTCTGCTTTTTGGTTTTGGCAAGCGTCGGCTCGACTGACTTGCGTCCGATCAAAACCGAAGCCAGACGTTTTGGCTGATAAATATCCTGCCGAACTGACAACACATAATCCGTTATCGCCCGGTTGTATCCTGTAACCGTCCCAAGGAAATCCTCCTCGTTTTTCGACTTGATACGTGCAGCCTCAAGCACGTTCGCGACCGGTGAGTTTCCAGTGGACATGGCCTGTTTGGCTTGCTCAGCCGCGCGGCCGGCCGCAGAAACCGCGTCAGCACTATTGGCGATCAGTTGACGAGCCTTTGGGAGAATTTCGTCGATCGAGTTGAAGCGAACGGGCACGATACCGCGACTTTGATACTTCTTCAAATTTGTATTCAGCTTTCCCACCCAGGGAACATCCGCCGGAAGCACAGGAATGCTGTTTCCATTCTTGTCGCGAAAATTCGGAAGGTAGTCACCAAGAATCGACTGCGATTTTGCCAACTGAATTTCTGTAAGCAAAATACGATTCCTTGCAGCCTGCTGTGCCGCGGCGAGAACCGATTGATCCGTCGGTTGCCGAGGGCTCGCAATAGAATCCAACCATCGTGATTGCTCGATCGCCAGTTGATGATTGGCCATGTCGCTAAACGTGATCCAATATTGATTGATGGCGTCCTTGCGCGAACCTCGAATTGGTTGAGCAAGGAATTCGTGCAACTTGACTTGCTTTCCCGGAAGCTTCAACTTGGAACTGGACTCCACCCACGCAGTCAACAACTGTTTCGCCGCATTGGAACCGGACACGGCTTTCGATGTCGAAGCCGGACGGGCATTCGCGGCCGCATTTCGTTGCATGCCATTGTTCTGCATCATCGTCGGCAAGACCGCGGTCCGGTCTGCTGGAGGACGTTGAGTTTGCGAAGATCCAAGAGTCGAGAATCCGTTTCGCCGCTGAATCGCCGGTGGTTGTGTTGCAGCAGAAGCCTGTGTAGGTGCCAACCGCGAAGGTTCGCGACGTTGGGAAGGCGACGGGCTTAGTGGTTGAGATCTTTGTCTCGGCTGCCCTGTCGATGGCGGGAAGGTTGACCGCGCTTGAGCCGCCGGCGCACCGAAGCGATTTGATGGCGTTTCAGTTTGACCAAAACTGTTTTCAGGTGTCGGATTGAAACGGCTCCCGCCAGTGGAAGCCGGGCGGCTTGAAGGGATGAATCCGCCATCCTGAAAGGTAACCTGGGCGACCTTCGACTTGGATTCCTGTTGAGCAACCGCCGGGTTCTCTGTAGCTGATTCTGATGCGGCAGACCCTAATCGACGCGTTGATTTTGGGAAGTCACCCACGACAATCGGAGCGGGCTGACTGTCGTTTGCTTCCTCGTCTGGTTCCGGCCGGTCGCTTGGACGAAGCGTATTTCCGGTGAACGGCTTGAGCTGCCGCACGTTTCCTGACTGGGAACTTGGCGGCTGGCTGAACATTTTTCGGCCGTCCTGAGAATACGTGCCGATCGCTCTGGCCCCATTCAACTGCGGCTTGCCGGCTCCATTTGAGCCAACGTTCGACGAACCAGCCGTGGACGGCGTCGTGTTTCCGAACGTTCCGAACTGCGACTTTGGCAGCGTTGTTTCAGGACCAGTAAACGCTTCTTGCGGAGAAACGACAGGACCTTTGCTGGACGCGTCTGCAGCGTCTTCAAAGATTGAAAACCCTTTGTCTTGGGCAAGCGTCGGCCCTACATTCAAGACAACGCAACTGCACGCCAGTACAGCGGTGAATGAGCGCAACAGCAAATCTGAAATTCGAGCTTCTCGTTTCGACATTTGAGCATCCTTGCCAAGTCAAAATGGGTGTTGACCATCCGAACTGGTGCGGGTGGATGGTCAGGGAATCAGCAATTTGTTCCGTTTGCCAATTCGAGTCAATGTTGATGTGCCAAAGTGCTATCAGTGAACAACCAATTTCGAAACACTTTCGAATCCGGGAGCGGAATTAGCTGGACGATCGCTTCGCGGAACTTGTCAAACAGACCGCTTGCTCCACGCAACAAGGCCCAATCTCAAACGAATGGGATCGGATGAATTCTTTGCCAACTGCCAATACGAATCACAGTACTTCAGGCACAGCATGAGTTCTTTGTTTGTCTGTGCCGCCATGCGATGGAATCGATCTACGCCTCAATGCCATTGCCCTCAAACCCAAGCAAAGCCGTTAGAGGCACTATTGCTCAAGTTGGCACCTGCTTCTACGCAAGCACCAACCGGGCCGATTTTCAACTGCGACTGTCTCGCTGCAAAGCAGCAAAATCAAGAACTGCGTCGGCGTCTCAGCGTTATTCCACAAACTACCAACGCCGCCAACGCAAGACTGGATGGTTCTGGTACCGCGCTAACGGTAATGGAGCCATTGTTCACATCAACCACCGGGCTTGTTCCAGGCCCCGGATTGGAAGTTCCATTGATTACAAACTTGTCGTCACGAATGACCGTCAAGTCAAATACGGTTCCGCTTGGAACTGAATTTCCGACGGCAAACTCCATTGTAAACAACAAGGTCGGAGAACTATCCAGAAGAACGCCAGTGGCCAACGAGACGTCATTCACGATGAGGTCTTCTTGAAGGTTTTCAGCAGCGTTGAAGAACAAACCAGTTCCGAATGGCTCAGCCGAAACGACGTCAATCAGAGTTAAACCGGTCGGCGCAATATTGGGAAATCCGTCGTTCCCAATATCAAATGGCGTATCAAAACTCGTTAAGTTTTCGTCACCGGTCGCAGTGACCTGCACCAGTGCATTAGTACCAGCATCGACAGTAACATTGCCGACATGGACGATAATTTCAGCCGACGCTGTATTGCTCCAAAGCACCAGAGAAAAAGCGACAGCCAGTAGAATTGAATAGTTTTTCATGATGTCATACCTAATTTTAAATTGAAGATCTGAATATGTCTAAATGTGTTTGACCACTTTGAAATACGACGGAGGTGTTGCTGTTGAACGACTAGCGAATCCAGTCGAAATCCTCAAGCATGCTTGAGGTGGTGTCACGGTCAGCGAACACTTCATCCACGGCAGTCACCTTCTTCTGAACGATCGCAGAATCTCTCTCCGTCGAAGCGGTAACGACTGCATCGGAGGAGGTTGACTGTGCTCCAGACAGCAACATTTTGCTAATACTTTCTACAAGCATCTGAGCGGATCGTTTACTTGCAGTCTTGTCAGTTTCTTGGGGCATCGTTTCAGGCGATCCGATGAAGCTTGCCATTGATGGTGCTGCTGGTGGAACCAAGACATCGTTCAAACGTTCATTGATCGCAAGAATATCCGCTGTTTGAATCCGGAAATTACCATCAACGTTCGCACGGAATGAGTAGTTCGGTGAACCGATAGAAGCGTTAATTCTTCCTGAGGTCACCAAATCAAGTAAGTCAGCAGTCTGAACGCGAAGTGCCCCACTTTCGACAACGTCGCCAGGCAATGCCCGGAACGTGTAGGCCAAGTCCGTCCCTGTTCGTGCTCCACCATCAAACGTGATCCCCGAAGCATTGACGTTCAACTCAATGATCGCTGGATCCAGCACGCTTGACAGAGCCAATCGGACTGCATTGCTTCCTTCCAAGGTGAATCCGGTGATCGTCGGAATGACACCGTCGACAGGTGAGCCACCGATGATTTTCTGCCCGGGAATGCTGTTTCCGCCGTCACCGATACTTGGGCTAACTACAAAATCGCCAAGATCGAGAGAGGCAATATCGATCGAACTGTCAAATGTGACGACAAGTTCATCAACATTAATCCAAGGAATGGTTTCAAGCTGGTCGGCCCGTCCGGTTAGCTCATAGCCAAACGTTGAGCCATCGTCGGAACCATCAACCTGATCACGGAACTCAGCGTCCCATTGACCGCTTGCGACGCCACCGCTGGCCGGCAAAGAGTTGTTTACATAGATCCCATCGACTGCCGGAGCTACATCGTCGTCCGCAATGATGATCGTTGCCGAATCGCAGTCGCCAGTATCGCTGACCTGTACATCGAATGGAATGCCAGAGAAAGCAGTCGTCGATTCAGATGTTTCATCCAACGTTACGATGACTGATTCTGGCCCTTCAACATCTAAATCAAATTCAGGTGTGATGTTGATGGTGTTGTCAGTCACACCTGGAGCGAAGAAGACTGTCGTTGGAAGCGAATCATAATCAACTCCGTTGACCGCTGTTCCTCCAAAGGCTTCGAATCCAACAGTAATGTTGTACGAAACGGGAGCTGGAGTACCCAGCGGATTGCTTGAAGTAACAGATCCCGGAACCACCAAGCGGACAGTAAACTGACCAATCTCGGCTGGGTCGCCCAGTGCCGTTTCGCTCGCCGTCCCATCAAGAACCTTGATAATGATTTGGGCAGTGTCGTTGTCCGTAATGTCTGTCGATCCACCGAGGGTCGAGCCCAAAGTGATACTTGGGTCCCCCATGGCAACCGGATCGCCTGCTGAACCGTCGAGAGTCAAAACTACGTCTTCGGTCAGCTCAACAACCAAGTCATCTTCGACACGGATTTGAACGTCAACTGAACTGACACCTGCCGGAATCGTGAACGAATCTCCAGTAACCTCGGAGTAGTTTCCAAATCCGTCGTCGATCCAGATTGAGTAGTCCTGAGTCTGGTGAGGAGCAGCTCCTGCGACTCGAAGCGCGACACCAGCTGTCGAGAAGTCAACGACGGTCGGTGTGCTGCTGCTGGTCGCACCGTTGAGTGCCAACGTGTAAGAAGCCACACCACTTGGTTCCGCGATCGGATCCGGTCCAACCTCTGTCAACGTGACAGTGGCACTGTCGTTGTCAAGGATTGCAATCGAGTCGGTGTCGTTTCCGGTGTCGATCGTGATCTGTGGATCACCCGCGGTGATGCCAGTGAGCATGACTTCCACAATCTCATCAGCTTCAACAATGCCGTCGTCAACGATGCCAGTGACGTCAATCACGGCCGTTGTGCTACCAGCCAGAATCGTGACTGTACCGCTGAGCGTCGTGTAATCCACTCCGCCATCGCTGGCTGTGGAGCCGACCGTCACGCTGTAAGTCAGATCCGTATCAGTACTGCTAACGGCTGTTTGCGTCACAGTGAACTGACCAGGAACTGAGCCCGTTTCGTCAGCGTCAGTCGTTCCGGAGATCGAAACGGTGGCGCTGTCATCGTCAAGGATTGCAATCGAGTCGGTGTCGTTTCCGGTGTCGATCGTGATCTGTGGATCACCCGCGGTGATGCCAGTGAGCATGACTTCCACAATCTCATCAGCTTCAACAATGCCGTCGTCAACGATGCCAGTGACGTCAATCACGGCCGTTGTGCTACCAGCCAGAATCGTGACTGTACCGCTGAGCGTCGTGTAATCCACTCCGCCATCGCTGGCTGTGGAGCCGACCGTCACGCTGTAAGTCAGATCCGTATCAGTACTGCTAACGGCTGTTTGCGTCACAGTGAACTGACCAGGAACTGAGCCCGTTTCGTCAGCGTCAGTCGTTCCGGAGATCGAAACGGTGGCGCTGTCATCGTCAAGGATTGCAATCGAGTCGGTGTCGTTTCCGGTGTCGATCGTGATCTGTGGATCACCCGCGGTGATGCCAGTGAGCATGACTTCCACAATCTCATCAGCTTCAACAATGCCGTCGTCAACGATGCCAGTGACGTCAATCACGGCCGTTGTGCTACCAGCCAGAATCGTGACTGTACCGCTGAGCGTCGTGTAATCCACTCCGCCATCGCTGGCTGTGGAGCCGACCGTCACGCTGTAAGTCAGATCCGTATCAGTACTGCTAACGGCTGTTTGCGTCACAGTGAACTGACCAGGAACTGAGCCCGTTTCGTCAGCGTCAGTCGTTCCGGAGATCGAAACGGTGGCGCTGTCATCGTCAAGGATTGCAATCGAGTCGGTATCGTTTCCGGTGTCGATCGTGATCTGTGGATCACCCGCGGTGATGCCAGTGAGCATGACTTCCACAATCTCATCAGCTTCAACAATGCCGTCGTCAACGATGCCAGTGACGTCAATCACGGCCGTTGTGCTACCAGCCAGAATCGTGACTGTACCGCTGAGCGTCGTGTAATCCACTCCGCCATCGCTGGCTGTGGAGCCGACCGTCACGCTGTAAGTCAGATCCGTATCAGTACTGCTAACGGCTGTTTGCGTCACAGTGAACTGACCAGGAACTGAGCCCGTTTCGTCAGCGTCAGTCGTTCCGGAGATCGAAACGGTGGCGCTGTCATCGTCAAGGATTGCAATCGAGTCGGTATCGTTTCCGGTGTCGATCGTGATCTGTGGATCACCCGCGGTGATGCCAGTGAGCATGACTTCCACAATCTCATCAGCTTCAACAATGCCGTCGTCAACGATGCCAGTGACGTCAATCACGGCCGTTGTGCTACCAGCCAGAATCGTGACTGTACCGCTGAGCGTCGTGTAATCCACTCCGCCATCGCTGGCTGTGGAGCCGACCGTCACGCTGTAAGTCAGATCCGCATCAGTACTGCTAACGGCTGTTTGCGTCACAGTGAACTGACCAGGAACTGAGCCCGTTTCGTCAGCGTCAGTCGTTCCGGAGATCGAAACGGTGGCGCTGTCATCGTCAAGGATTGTGACATCGCCGGCAACATAAGTTACCTGGCTGTCAGCGAAGCCGCCGAATCCTGCTTCAGTGTTGTCGAAGTCAACGTCAACAGTTTCATCGGCTTCAACGACGACGTCAGAAGTTGGCGTAATCGTCAGCGTTCGAGTTTCACCATCTCCATCACCCGGATTGAAGGTTATCGACTGGGTTGAGTAATCGAAGTCTCCTGGCGATGTCGCACCCGGTGTTGCAGTACCGTCACCGTCATCAACCACATCAGCCGTGATCGAAATCGGCGACTGAATTCCAAACGGAGTGATCATGCCAGTAGCCAAAGTAGCTGTTCCGCCAGGACCATCACCAAAGGTGTTGAGCACAACATCAAAGGTCTGAGCTCCGCTCTCTTCAGTGACTGTCTGCATTGGGATCACCGACACAGTCGCCGTTTCGTTGTCGCCAATGACGTGGTCTGTGTCCTTGTTTGTGCCATTGATTCCGTCAGCATCGCCAACTTCGAAGACGTTGCCTTCGCCGTTGATGTCGATCGTCAGGCTTTCATCACCTTCGAGAATGGCATCGTTGATGACGTTGAGAACAGGATCAAGACCGCTGACTGAGACCAACTCACCGTTGAGATCGTACAGAGTCAGATCAAAGCCCATACCCGCCGAGTAGTCACCATCTGGCACATAGAATGTGATCGGACCAGATGCACTATCGCCGAAGATGTAATCAACGTTGCGAATGGCTGTTCCACCTACGATCTGCAGTGTGATCGTTCGATCAGCAGCAATCGTGTCGGTTAAATCGCCGCGAACAAGCAGGATTGGTCCAGGTCCGCCGGTTCCATCTTCCGACTTGATACTTTCATCAACTTCAAACTCGATCAAAGCATCATCGTTGTTGATCGTTCCAATACCGACATCATCGGTAATTTCAACCTGAGCCGCACCTGGTCCAGCGTCCGCATTCGGTCCACCAGTCAACGGATTCGAATCGCCAGGATCCAGAGCATAGGTTGGATTACTAAGCACAACTTTGAAATCTTCATCAGGCTCAACATCGGTATCACCATTGATGGTGACGTCGATTTCAGCCGTCAGCTGACCCGCTGGAATGGTTACGGTGCCAGAACCGGCAACGTAGTCACTGCCAGCCATTGCGGTGTCATCCATGGTCATCCAGTCAACCGTGATGTCTTGGTCCGACAGTTTGTCGATTGAGACGGTGAACGTCGCGACGGATGTTCCAGAATCGCCTTCCTGGACCAAGATGTCATCAATGGTAACGTTAGCAGTGTCATCATTGAGGATAGTCACGGTTCCGGTATCAGTAACGCTGATATCGGCGTTGTCAGGATTCGGAGTACCGGTGCCGACAGAAGTATCCACGTTTGTAAGCGAGACCGTAAACGTTTCATTAGCTTCTACCAGCATGTCAATCCCGATCGGAATCGTGATCGTTTGGGTTTCACCCATGCCACCAGCGAAGCTGAGCGTGCCACCCGTCGAAATGTAGTCACCAGGTGAAACTGCAGAACCGTCGGTCAGTACGTAGTCAACATTGAAACCGCCTTCGACTGGATTGTCCAAAGTCACAGTTACCTCAACGGTACCCAGATCTTCGTTGACACTAACATCACCTACCGTCAAGTCAGCCGTGTCAGTGTTGGTGATCGTACCTGTAGCGGTGTCCGTGGCATCAATGTCTGCGTTGTCCGCAGGTGGTGTGCCCGGTGTTCCACCCGAAGTACTCAAGGAGGTATCAACGTTGCTCAGGGAGAGCGTGAACGTTTCATCACCTTCCACGATCATGTCATCTTCGATGTTGATCGTGATCGCCTGAGTCTCACCCGCTGTACCAGCGAACGTGATCGTTCCTGATGGCAATCCGGATGGATCGAAGTCAGCGTTCTCGGTGCTCACATTGGCTGTTGACCAGTCAACATCGAAGCCGCCTTCAACTGGATTATCAAGTGTCACGGTGAACGTCATCGTGCCGTTCTCTTCATCTTCGGTCACGTCAGTAACCGTCAAGTCAGCCGTGTCAGTGTTGGTGATCGTACCTGTAGCGGTGTCCGTGGCATCAATGTCTGCGTTGTCCGCAGGTGGTGTGCCCGGTGTTCCACCCGAAGTACTCAAGGAGGTATCAACGTTGCTCAGGGAGAGCGTGAACGTTTCATCACCTTCCACGATCATGTCATCTTCGATGTTGATCGTGATCGCCTGAGTCTCACCCGCTGTACCAGCGAACGTGATCGTTCCTGATGGCAATCCGGATGGATCGAAGTCAGCGTTCTCGGTGCTCACATTGGCTGTTGACCAGTCAACATCGAAGCCGCCTTCAACTGGATTATCAAGTGTCACGGTGAACGTCATCGTGCCGTTCTCTTCATCTTCGGTCACGTCAGTAACCGTCAAGTCAGCCGTGTCAGTGTTGGTGATCGTACCTGTAGCGGTGTCCGTGGCATCAATGTCTGCGTTGTCCGCAGGTGGTGTGCCCGGTGTTCCACCCGAAGTACTCAAGGAGGTATCAACGTTGCTCAGGGAGAGCGTGAACGTTTCATCACCTTCCACGATCATGTCATCTTCGATGTTGATCGTGATCGCCTGAGTCTCACCCGCTGTACCAGCGAACGTGATCGTTCCTGATGGCAATCCGGATGGATCGAAGTCAGCGTTCTCGGTGCTCACATTGGCTGTTGACCAGTCAACATCGAAGCCGCCTTCAACTGGATTATCAAGTGTCACGGTGAACGTCATCGTGCCGTTCTCTTCATCTTCGGTCACGTCAGTAACCGTCAAGTCAGCCGTGTCAGTGTTGGTGATCGTACCTGTAGCGGTGTCCGTGGCATCAATGTCTGCGTTGTCCGCAGGTGGTGTGCCCGGTGTTCCACCCGAAGTACTCAAGGAGGTATCAACGTTGCTCAGGGAGAGCGTGAACGTTTCATCACCTTCCACGATCATGTCATCTTCGATGTTGATCGTGATCGCCTGAGTCTCACCCGCTGTACCAGCGAACGTGATCGTTCCTGATGGCAATCCGGATGGATCGAAGTCAGCGTTCTCGGTGCTCACATTGGCTGTTGACCAGTCAACATCGAAGCCGCCTTCAACTGGATTATCAAGTGTCACGGTGAACGTCATCGTGCCGTTCTCTTCATCTTCGGTCACGTCAGTAACCGTCAAGTCAGCCGTGTCAGTGTTGGTGATCGTACCTGTAGCGGTGTCCGTGGCATCAATGTCTGCGTTGTCCGCAGGTGGTGTGCCCGGTGTTCCACCCGAAGTACTCAAGGAGGTATCAACGTTGCTCAGGGAGAGCGTGAACGTTTCATCACCTTCCACGATCATGTCATCTTCGATGTTGATCGTGATCGCCTGAGTCTCACCCGCTGTACCAGCGAACGTGATCGTTCCTGATGGCAATCCGGATGGATCGAAGTCAGCGTTCTCGGTGCTCACATTGGCTGTTGACCAGTCAACATCGAAGCCGCCTTCAACTGGATTATCAAGTGTCACGGTGAACGTCATCGTGCCGTTCTCTTCATCTTCGGTCACGTCAGTAACCGTCAAGTCAGCCGTGTCAGTGTTGGTGATCGTACCTGTAGCGGTGTCCGTGGCATCAATGTCTGCGTTGTCCGCAGGTGGTGTGCCCGGTGTTCCACCCGAAGTACTCAAGGAGGTATCAACGTTGCTCAGGGAGAGCGTGAACGTTTCATCACCTTCCACGATCATGTCATCTTCGATGTTGATCGTGATCGCCTGAGTCTCACCCGCTGTACCAGCGAACGTGATCGTTCCTGATGGCAATCCGGATGGATCGAAGTCAGCGTTCTCGGTGCTCACATTGGCTGTTGACCAGTCAACATCGAAGCCGCCTTCAACTGGATTATCAAGTGTCACGGTGAACGTCATCGTGCCGTTCTCTTCATCTTCGGTCACGTCAGTAACCGTCAAGTCAGCCGTGTCAGTGTTGGTGATCGTACCTGTAGCGGTGTCCGTGGCATCAATGTCTGCGTTGTCCGCAGGTGGTGTGCCCGGTGTTCCACCCGAAGTACTCAAGGAGGTATCAACGTTGCTCAGGGAGAGCGTGAACGTTTCATCACCTTCCACGATCATGTCATCTTCGATGTTGATCGTGATCGCCTGAGTCTCACCCGCTGTACCAGCGAACGTGATCGTTCCTGATGGCAATCCGGATGGATCGAAGTCAGCGTTCTCGGTGCTCACATTGGCTGTTGACCAGTCAACATCGAAGCCGCCTTCAACTGGATTATCAAGTGTCACGGTGAACGTCATCGTGCCGTTCTCTTCATCTTCGGTCACGTCAGTAACCGTCAAGTCAGCCGTGTCAGTGTTGGTGATCGTACCTGTAGCGGTGTCCGTGGCATCAATCAGGCTTGCTGGTGAAACACTCACCGGGACGACGTTGCCAAGGTTTACGGTAAACGTCTCATCGCCTTCAACAATCATGTCATCATTGATGCCAATAGTGAACGTTTCCGTTTCACCTGCCGTACCCGCGAAATTCAAGGTACCGGTCAGAGCACCCGTGAAATCGGCTGCCTCGGTAGAAACGTCGGTCACGCTGTAATCAACCGAGAAGCCATCTTGAACATCTTTATCAAGCTCTACTGTGAACGTGATCATTCCGGTCTCTTCGTCTTCGGTCATGTCAACAACCGTCAAGACAGCCGAATCGTCATCGATGATGTCCAGCGAGGCTTCGTCAGTTGACGATATCGAAATGGCACCCGGATTAAGTGTTCCGGTTACGTCGGTGATGGAAGTCACTGTGGCAATGACCGTCTCGGTTCCTTCGACCACCATGTCATCTTTAACATCAACGGAAGCAATCTCTAACACGCTACCAGGTGAGAACGTGACATCCGACAGCGAGCTGTTGGCATAGTCATCACCACCTGGTGTTGGGACTCCATTGTTGGAAGCCGTACCGTTGTTGATGATGAGGCTGCCGAGTCCATCGGTCAGCGTCACGGTGATCGTGTTCTGACTTGGATTGGACAGAGAGATCTTGAATCGACCATCAATGATCGCTTCGTTGGTCAGATCGCCATCGTTGCCTTCCTGAGCATCATTGAGTTTCATGATCGAAACTTCAGTAGTGTCATTGTCCACGATTGTCGTCATAACAGTATTGGGTCCCGTCGCGGTAATCTCTGGAGTCGCAGAAACTCCATTGAATTGCGGATCGGAAATCGAAACCGTGAAATCTTCGTTTGGTTCAACGAAATTCGACAGGTGCTTGAGTGCTCCTGCACCTTGCTCGAAGCCGTCGTCCTCAAACGTATTGAGATCGATGGTCAACGTCGGTGCCGTTTGGACACTATCACCATAGAAGGTCACTTCGCCCGCACCGGCATCGAAGTCGAACGAGTCCGGATCCATCGGTGAAGTTCCGGCTGCCAGGTTGTAGGCATCCACTGCATCCTGAATTGCCATCGCCAGAGGGCTGGTCTCATCAAGCAGCTGAGCCCCAAGTATGTCCGCATCGGTGAATTCATCGAAGTCGTTCAACGAAGTTGGACCAAGCAATCCAAGTGCCATCGTTATCGACGCGTTGTCGCCCGACTGGACGGCCGCTGCTGAAGGCATGCCACTGGCACTTCCATTAAGCGTCAGCTCGTAGACGGCCGCATCGCCTTCATCAATCAACCCTGTTGTTGTTTCTGTTAACGTCCAGTTCGCCGAATCATTGTCAGTGATTTCCGTTGTGACAGTGATGTCTGGAACAACCGTTCCAGTTCCATCATCACCCGCCAATCGAACATCAGCACCTGTTGTGCTGCCAGGATTGTCGATCGTGATATCAACCGTTTCAGAACCTTCGACCAACGAGTCGTCCGTCGCTGTGACGTTGACGATCAAGTCAGGTGTCATCGCCGTGTCAGCACCGCCACCGACTCCATCGCTACCAGCAAGGTACGTCAGAACCACTGGAGCAGCTCCACCGGCAAACGTTGCTGCCAGAGAACCAGCTGTTGGATTGGCCGCATTCCAGGCTGTTACCGCATTCTGAATCGCTGTCACTGCGTTGTCGTAGTCAACGCCGTAAACCGTTGTGATGTCGGTGACCTGAACCTCAACCGAGGCTGTCTCACCAGCCTGGAAAAGGAATGGACCAGTGCCACTGCCGCTGGCAGTCAGGCTGAACGTATAAGCAACGCTGCCACCTTCAACAACTGGCGAAGTTGCCTGAGTCAGATTCCACTCGGCAAGATCATTGTCAGTGATTTCCGTTGTGACAGTGATGTCTGGAACAACCGTTCCAGTTCCATCATCACCCGCCAATCGAACATCAGCACCTGTTGTGCTGCCAGGATTGTCGATCGTGATATCAACCGTTTCAGAACCTTCGACCAACGAGTCGTCCGTCGCTGTGACGTTGACGATCAAGTCAGGTGTCATCGCCGTGTCAGCACCACCACCGACTCCATCGCTACCAGCAAGGTACGTCAGAACCACTGGAGCAGCTCCACCGGCAAACGTTGCTGCCAGAGAACCAGCTGTTGGATTGGCCGCATTCCAGGCTGTTACCGCATTCTGAATCGCTGTCACTGCGTTGTCGTAGTCAACGCCGTAAACCGTTGTGATGTCGGTGACCTGAACCTCAACCGAGGCTGTCTCACCAGCCTGGAAAAGGAATGGACCAGTGCCACTGCCGCTGGCAGTCAGGCTGAACGTATAAGCAACGCTGCCACCTTCAACAACTGGCGAAGTTGCCTGAGTCAGATTCCACTCGGCAAGATCATTGTCAGTGATTTCCGTTGTGACAGTGATGTCTGGAACAACCGTTCCAGTTCCATCATCACCCGCCAATCGAACATCAGCACCTGTTGTGCTGCCAGGATTGTCGATCGTGATATCAACCGTTTCAGAACCTTCGACCAACGAGTCGTCCGTCGCTGTGACGTTGACGATCAAGTCAGGTGTCATCGCCGTGTCAGCACCGCCACCGACTCCATCGCTACCAGCAAGGTACGTCAGAACCACTGGAGCAGCTCCACCGGCAAACGTTGCTGCCAGAGAACCAGCTGTTGGATTGGCCGCATTCCAGGCTGTTACCGCATTCTGAATCGCTGTCACTGCGTTGTCGTAGTCAACGCCGTAAACCGTTGTGATGTCGGTGACCTGAACCTCAACCGAGGCTGTCTCACCAGCCTGGAAAAGGAATGGACCAGTGCCACTGCCGCTGGCAGTCAGGCTGAACGTATAAGCAACGCTGCCACCTTCAACAACTGGCGAAGTTGCCTGAGTCAGATTCCACTCGGCAAGATCATTGTCAGTGATTTCCGTTGTGACAGTGATGTCTGGAACAACCGTTCCAGTTCCATCATCACCCGCCAATCGAACATCAGCACCTGTTGTGCTGCCAGGATTGTCGATCGTGATATCAACCGTTTCAGAACCTTCGACCAACGAGTCGTCCGTCGCTGTGACGTTGACGATCAAGTCAGGTGTCATCGCCGTGTCAGCACCGCCACCGACTCCATCGCTACCAGCAAGGTACGTCAGAACCACTGGAGCAGCTCCACCGGCAAACGTTGCTGCCAGAGAACCAGCTGTTGGATTGGCCGCATTCCAGGCTGTTACCGCATTCTGAATCGCTGTCACTGCGTTGTCGTAGTCAACGCCGTAAACCGTTGTGATGTCGGTGACCTGAACCTCAACCGAGGCTGTCTCACCAGCCTGGAAAAGGAATGGACCAGTGCCACTGCCGCTGGCAGTCAGGCTGAACGTATAAGCAACGCTGCCACCTTCAACAACTGGCGAAGTTGCCTGAGTCAGATTCCACTCGGCAAGATCATTGTCAGTGATTTCCGTTGTGACAGTGATGTCTGGAACAACCGTTCCAGTTCCATCATCACCCGCCAATCGAACATCAGCACCTGTTGTGCTGCCAGGATTGTCGATCGTGATATCAACCGTTTCAGAACCTTCGACCAACGAGTCGTCCGTCGCTGTGACGTTGACGATCAAGTCAGGTGTCATCGCCGTGTCAGCACCGCCACCGACTCCATCGCTACCAGCAAGGTACGTCAGAACCACTGGAGCAGCTCCACCGGCAAACGTTGCTGCCAGAGAACCAGCTGTTGGATTGGCCGCATTCCAGGCTGTTACCGCATTCTGAATCGCTGTCACTGCGTTGTCGTAGTCAACGCCGTAAACCGTTGTGATGTCGGTGACCTGAACCTCAACCGAGGCTGTCTCACCAGCCTGGAAAAGGAATGGACCAGTGCCACTGCCGCTGGCAGTCAGGCTGAACGTATAAGCAACGCTGCCACCTTCAACAACTGGCGAAGTTGCCTGAGTCAGATTCCACTCGGCAAGATCATTGTCAGTGATTTCCGTTGTGACAGTGATGTCTGGAACAACCGTTCCAGTTCCATCATCACCCGCCAATCGAACATCAGCACCTGTTGTGCTGCCAGGATTGTCGATCGTGATATCAACCGTTTCAGAACCTTCGACCAACGAGTCGTCCGTCGCTGTGACGTTGACGATCAAGTCAGGTGTCATCGCCGTGTCAGCACCGCCACCGACTCCATCGCTACCAGCAAGGTACGTCAGAACCACTGGAGCAGCTCCACCGGCAAACGTTGCTGCCAGAGAACCAGCTGTTGGATTGGCCGCATTCCAGGCTGTTACCGCATTCTGAATCGCTGTCACTGCGTTGTCGTAGTCAACGCCGTAAACCGTTGTGATGTCGGTGACCTGAACCTCAACCGAGGCTGTCTCACCAGCCTGGAAAAGGAATGGACCAGTGCCACTGCCGCTGGCAGTCAGGCTGAACGTATAAGCAACGCTGCCACCTTCAACAACTGGCGAAGTTGCCTGAGTCAGATTCCAAACTGCAACGTCGTTGTCTTCAATCGTGATGACACCATCGTCCGTTACCACCTGTGAGTTCAATGGGTTACTAGTCGAAAGGCCAGCGGTGCTACTGATATTGTCGACAACAAGATCGACAGTTTCTGTTCCTTCGACAACAGCGTCATCAACCGTCGGCATGGTGAATGCCAGCATCAGGCCAGACGGAGTGAAAACGGACGTGTCGTCGAGCGTGAAGGAAGTGGTCACGTAGGTAAAGTCATCAGGATTTACCGCATCACCTGTCCCGGCATCGGAAATGCTGAAACTGATCGTTGAACCAGGAGCAATTGTCGCGCTATTGTCCCAAACGCCGTTGTCTGAAGAAGTCTCGACAAGGACAGTTCCCATCACGGTCGTGCCTTCAGTAACCGTTGCGTCCTGAATAGTTACTCGCACGAAGTCGTCATCGACGATGTTATGAGTCGTTCCGTTTCGAGAGCTGGCGTCGCCATCCAGGTCAGTCGTTGGGCCATTTGTAAGTGCGATACCAATACCATCGAAATCAAAACTGAAATCTTCGATGCCTTCAATTAGAGTGTCCTGGTTAATTTCCAGCACAGGATCTGTGAAGCCAACGTCACCACTTTGCAAGCCAGCCGAATCGTACTCGGTTAGATCAAAACCTGTCGTTGTGCTGTAGTCACCAGCTGGAATCGTGAAACTGGCGTCGAGTGTGAAGTCATCAGCAAATCCTGGCGTTGCCGACCCAGGAGTAAGCGAAAATGTAACTGTACGATAGGCTGCAGGAATCCCGGTAAGATCTCCATTTACCAGGATGGTCGGCGTCGTGCCTCCCGTACCGCCTTCACCTTCAGCGCTTGAATCATCAGGCTCACCGCCATTCGCGAACTCAATTTCCGCCATGCCGGCGGTGAATAGCATCACATCGTTACCGTCGCCACCAACATAGGTGATAACAAGAGTCTGTCCGCCAAGAGCAATCGTCGCACCCTCTGGCAGGCCATCAAACTCTCCGGTCACGGCATCGACTCCATCATTGTCGATGATCGTGTAAACGCCATCAGACGGAAGCGGACCGGCGACCGATTGAGTCGGGTCCAGAGTGGCACTGCCCAGCGAGACTACACCTCCGCCTCCAAAGCTGGCTGCGACATTCGTCAGATCATGACCGCCAGCAACTCCGGCACCTGCGGTTCCGTCAACTTCGACAACGAACGTATCGCCAGATGTCAATGACAGGTCACCGACATTCATGACTCCAGGACTGTTGCCTGCCGACACGACGCCCTGCGCTGACGAACCCGTGCCTCCAATTGCTCCGTTGAGCTGCCCTTCAACAGTCAGGTTGCCGGTGACGGTACCGTTGTACAACTGAACATCACCGTCGACCAAACCGCTACCAGTCAAGACATCTGAGCCGCTCAAACGAACGGCGTTATCAGCTTCCAGTTCGCCGCCCGTTGCAACGGTTGTCTGTTCTCCGAGGCTCGCTGTGTTGGCATCTTTGAGCGTAACCTTGTTGGCTTCAGTTAGCAGGGTTCCTATATGAGCGAAACCAGCAAAACTACCACCTTCACCGATAACCAGATTGCCAATTGCCTTAACTGTCGATCCGTCGTCCAAACCAGAAAAATCGCCTTGGACTGTTCCTTCGAGCTCCAAGGTAATATCCGAATTGTTCGGAATTGTTACATCTTCAATGTAGATGTCTGAAAATACGCGAATAGTCTCGCCAGGACTGGACGCAACAATCGCTTCCTGAATCGTATCAAACGTGCCTATCAGCTCGTTACCGACGTTGAATTGCTGAACATTTTGATTCAAGTCGAGAACGACATCCGAGAAGCTCAAAATTTCAATGCTGGAGAGTGTGTCAGTGCCATCGTCGAGCCCCGTGCCGACGTTATCGTCAATGCTCGTGAAAGCGGTAACGCGACCTTTTGCGTCAGTCGTTTGACTAATCGTGTAGTCAGCACGAGGGCTAAATGGATAGAAAGAAGTGTCATCGCCATCGCCACCGTTAATGGTGTCATCGCCATCGGCGCCGAAGAAGACCGTATCTTCATCACCTCCAGTAAGCACGTTTGGCCCCGTAGTACCAGAAGTTCCCATGGCAATTAGAGCTGGATCCGGAGCACCAGTAAGGTCCATACCCGAAAGTTCTACATCGCCGCTACCGATGCCTTCGATTGCGACGCTTCGATTAAATACGACACTGTCGGCAGTGACCACTACGCCAGTAGCTACCAATCCTGCGACGTCGTCGTAGTTGTAGACTGCAAGTGGAGTTTTCTCGTAGCTGCCGGTGACCGTAACATCCGTCAGAATGACATTGCCAATCGAGCCGGTGTCAGAACGAAACTGAATTCCATTTTCAGCAGCTGGCGAACTGGTTCCATTAACCATGACCGTGTCCAACGTCACATCACCACCCGACCAGAAAATTAGATCGCCATCGCCCCCTGCACCAACGCCGTTTCCTTGGACAGTGCTGCTGGAGACGGAAACCGTCAAATTCGATGGAGTTGTTGGAGCGCCAAGACTCGTTCCGAATACGGCAATACCGTGAGTTGAGAAATCCTGTACCGTCACGTTGCCGACAACAAGCGATCCAACGAGTGCTGATCCAATGTCATCAGCGTAAATCCCCCGGACACCACCACCAGCACCGCTGATCAGGAAGCCATCAATGGTTACGACATCGAGAGCAGCAGAAGCAGTTAATTCAATGGCTGAGCCACCTGTTGGCTCGATGATGCTCGTCAGCCCGGTCCCTAGCAACGTTACTGGCTGACTGATTGTTACATTTTCAACAAACGTCCCGGCACCCACATTAATGGTGGCACCCGAAGCGGCGACATCCACGCCATCCTGAACTACACCATTGGCCGTCACATTGACAACAGCTGCGGTTCCAGTAACCGTTCCGCCGATGTCAGCATCAAGCGTGACTTCCTCAACGTTCAAGTTGACGTTCAGGCCGATCAAAGGCGAACCAATAGTAACTTTATCTGTTGCAACATTGCCGTTGAAGGAAATGTCAGTGATCCCAGCCAACGAGACAGTCGTATTCTCGAATGTCGAGGTTGTTAAAACAATATTCGCCCCCGAAGTTGTTACGGTCACATCATTGGCGACGGCTGGGAAATTAAATGCTAGAGTTCCACCGGCCGATGTATAAGCAATCGGCTCAAGCCCGGTGTAGGATATGGTGCCGGCACCTGGAACAACAATGTCGCCACTAGACGCATCGAGGTAGTTGAACACTGCGGCACCGGACGGAGCATTGATAACCTCCAGAGAATCGCCCAAGCCGGAAGTCGGATCCGCACCATCAAAGCTAATTAACTCCGTGATCGGCGTGGTCTGATCCACGATCAACTTATCCGCATCTGCCGAGCCTGTGATCGAGATCGATTCCATCAATGACAATGGGTACCGAAACTCCTCCGAGGAATTGATCTCCACCACCGCGTCAATACCGTTTGAACTGAGCGCCCAAGTATCGGCACTCGCATCGGGAGTTGGAGCAAGCCCTGCCAGGTTCGGGTCTTTTTCCTGCCAATAGCCACCATAGAAACTCGTGAAGAGTTTTCCGTTCATCGATGAATCAGTATTCGCGTCGAAAAATGTCTTTGCGGGAATCCACGAACCGCCGCTGAATACCTCAAACTTAACATTCGCGTTGAAATCCTGATCGGACTCACGGACCGCGAGAACGGCCCCCCCCTCCGTGTGCGGTCGACCGTGAACTGTATTTCCGGACGGAACGTCGTATCCCGCAGGCAGCGACGAACCGCTCAACACACTGCTGTCGGTTGCATCAGTAAAATCGATGACCATCCGCCCTGTGACCGACTGGACGGGAGCACTCGAGGTCGGCTTGAAAGGCACATCGTTACGTAGCCAAGTCGCCGTGTTTCCGCTTATCGTGAGATCACTTGCCGTGAAGGAAACCGGGCTCGCGGAACCGTCCATACCGAACTCCACACTGTAAAGCCCGTAGTACAACGTATCTACTTGATCCAACGCCTTAGCGTACTGATTTGCTGTGAGGTCATGCACGAAAGTTCTACCGCCCGAGTGGATCGTCGAGCCGGCCGTCCCCGTGTTGTCAACTCCGCCCAAAGCCGGAAACACCGGCAAGTCGACTGCCAGCAATTGCCGTGGCTCAAGGTTCTCGTATGTGTTTCCAGTTTCCGCTTTCGCTTTTGAGCGAGCGTTCTTGCGGCGTTGACGACGACGCTTTCGGCTGCTGCCGAGCATGCCATCGCGATTCACAGCGACGCGAATCGGGCGAGTTGGAGGAGTCGCGAACATGCTCACGAACAAGCTGGTCATCGTTGCCCAAACTACCGAAAGGCCTGACCGAAGCATTGGCACAAAACTGAATGCCTTGCGGATCGCTGCACGGAAACGTGCAAACCGATCCTGCTGTTCACGCTGACGTTCCGTGTATCGTTTCATCCATTTCGCATTGTTGCGATTGGCTCGCAGGATAGCTGCCTGAGCTCGCCTGACGTTGCGAGATACAGACGAAAATACAGAGCGATTATTGCGACGAAACATATTGGAACTCCGGAAGTGGAATGCGTTTGTTGCCTGGATTGTTCAGTTGCCTGAGCTCAAACCAACAACTCGCGGCATGCATCAGATGTGAAAACGAGATGTTCGAACTTTCCATCGTTGTTGACAAAAACAAACACTGCGGTTGCACGAAATGAACCGACTGCGTGAATTGCAACGCTATGGATTAACTGGTGCATCGTATGAACGAAAATGCACTTTGCAAGAAATAGCGATCGCAAAATTCACGCACGCAGAACGCACTTTCCCATGCACTCCCGCGAGCTAACAGAGGTACGCTCGAGCGAAAATTCAATCGAATCGCAAAATGAAAAAGCTCACCCAGAAACGTCGCGACAACGTCGCCACAGCAATGCGACATTGAAATCGCCGAACAGAACGCGTTTTTCGTTGCAACCAGTTGTTCGAAACGGCCACTTTGTCATGACGGGACAGACAGGCAGCCATTTGGGCCACTTATGCGATCTCAAAATGCGTGAACATTCGAAATCTGAACTACGTTTGCCAACCCGCAAAACACACGCACGACACCCGCACGCACAATCAGCAAAAAGACAGAAGGTTGGGCCATCTTTCCATGGCGGTTCTACGTTTCCCGTGTATTCTAACACCCGACATTCCATGGAGTTCCACGACAGGGTCACCGATCAGGGTCGTGGCCTAAAACATGTGCGACCATCCGTTGCAATCGGTTGCAGCACCGCCCTAAACTTAGTTGGCTCTCCTGAAGATCGTCGAGCTTTCGTTGCTGTAGCTGGCCGACTTTTCAGAACCACTGACTCCATTTACTGAATAGTTCAAAGTGCAGAAAGGAAACCCGATGGCGTGGACGCGAAAAAGTTTGGACAGGTCTTACGCCTGCAACCATCAGATGCTCAAATTTTTTCGCAAGCGCAAAGGATGGTCGCAGCAACAGCTGTGCGAAGCAGCGGACGTGAGCGTTCGCGTCGTCTGCAAAGCAGAAACAGGCGCAGCCATATCGACAACTTCGATCGACAAATTCTCGACGGCTTTGTCGATGCCAGAACACGAAGTCTATCCGGAAGACCTGATCAGTGACCCGCGACAACTTGCAGAACGATTTGTGAATGCATTGCACGTTCACCGGCAAAACTTGTTGGATTCTATTGGCGACATGATTGACCCGGGGGCTGAGTTTCGAATTGTTGGCAACCCCAGAAAAATCCCCTTCGCCGGCCTTCACCGTGGCCCTCGAGCGTATCGACGAGCACTTAAAAAGTTTTATCAGATCTTCGAGATACCGAATGACTTCGACCATACAACTGCGTACGAGTATTTCCCCAAAGGCACCGAGGTCGTGCTTTGGGGCGCGACCTGCCTGAGGCTTGTCGGCAGTAAAGCACCCGCCGAAAAAGTTCAGTATCGAAAGCGATTCCGCTTTCGGCGAGGGATTCTGGTTTCGTTCGAAGACCATTACGACGTTGAGAAAGGCGAGCAAAGTGTCGCCACTGCTGCCGAAGTTCAAGGGAAAAAGGTCTACGACCCACTGGAGGACAGCACGTGTGGCATCAACCTGTAGCAAAAGCGCAATACAACGACAACGCAAATTGCGGGGCCGAACGGTCAGCGAAATGCGGACTTTGACTGCCTGGATTCGTTGATTGTTCAAGAGGGCAGAAACAAGCAACATTTATCGACAGATGCAGCTTATCGAATGAACCGTTAATGTTGGCATCAATCTTCAACGTCAAATGGCCGGCTTCTGTTCAACATCGCGCCTTACTGGCCGATGCGACCGATGCACAAACGTAGTAAACTGCAACCGGATAAGAACGATTAGATGGATAAAACGGCCAGTTGGAAAACGCTTTCACGCCCGACCACACACGCGTAAAGCCGGACTAACTTTTCTGCTGGTCAACCACCACGGAGACGCATCATGAGTTGGACGCGACAAGAGTTAAAGCAGTCTTTCACTTGCAACGGGGCCTACATCAAGTATCTGCGAAAACGGATGGGATGGTCGCAACGTGAATTGAAAATCGCTTCGGGATACAGCGAGCGATTAATTTCCAAAGCAGAAGCCAACGGCAGTATCGTCCTGGCAACTCTGGTTGATCTTGCACAAGCTCTCAGCACTCCGCAGGAAATTGTTCGCCCTGAGCAACTGGTGTTTGATCCGATCGCTATTGCGAAATCAATTACGCACGCGACCTACGTACTGCAACGGAACATGTTCACCCGCATGCAACACATGATCGCGGATGACTTTGTCCTCGAGGCCATTGGAGACCCGAAGCAGTTTCCATTCGTTGGCAGGTACGAGGGTGTCGACGGTTTTCGCGAAGCCATCGATCGTTTCTTCTCCTGCATGGAGGTCCCGGCGAATGTCGACCACACGCAGTGGTATGACTATTTCCATTGTCCAAAAAATGAAAACGTTGTTGTGGTTTGGGGTCAATCCTGGATTCATCCCATCGGATCGCCTTTAGACAGTCCGCTCGATATCACGCAACGCATTGAAATCAGAAACGACAAGGTTTGCTATTTCGAGAATCGATATGACGCGAGCCTGTCTTCGACCGTCGATTCAAATCGAACGAATCACGAAGACCGTCGTCGGTTCCAAAGTAGCTCTTGAAAATCAGCAAGATGTTACTGAGTCTGATTCGGCGGCACGGCGTTCGAGTTTGCAGTATCTGAAGTTGCCTGCTCCAAATCTTTGTCGGCAGAATCTGTTTCAGCTGCGTTAGATTCACCCTGATCTGATTTGCGACTGACGCTTTCAACAACTTCTTTTAGCTTCCCAAGGCTCTGCTCATACTCGCGCGTCATGCCGTTCACGAAAACGTGTCTGAAGTAGCCGTAGAAGGGACCAGAAGGAAGCGTCCCGTCACTTTTCCATGTAACCAAAGTTCCGTCGTCTTTGGGCTCCAGAGAAATCGAAGCTTCCATTTCAGGGAAGTTCGCAAATCGCATCCGATAGTCAACTTGCTCGTTCGGCTTTTGGTCCGCAAACCACAACTTGCCGTCGCCGCGAACATCGGTCCAAGTTTGGCTTTTCCCGTCGGCACTATATTCTACCGTCAAGTCCTCGATAGAATCGGGATCCCACTGCGACCACGATTTCCAATCTGGCAAACTATCGATTTGCGCGTAGACCTCCGCCGGCGTCGCGTTGATTTCCCGGGACGCTGAAAACGAATAGCCATGAGGCAGCAGCGAACCGATAATTGCGAAAACGAGGATTACGCAAGCGACCAGAGCCAGGAGTCTAATCCAATATTTCATTCAGCCAGCACTCTATGAACTTGAGACGAGCGACAGGATGCTTCGCTCCGTAGTTGTCATTATAGGGTTCATCGTTTGCCCACACGACAGGCTGACCATGTGTCCGAACAAAGTTGGCTTGTTGCTTGAGCCTGGTTTTCGAGAATAATGTGCTGGCGTGGCAACTGGCGATTGGATTCCGGAACCCGACTGATACAATTGAATCGCTTCCGACACCTACAACTGGGACTCAGCATGGCCGACGAAACTTTCGCATTGCACCAACTGGTGGCAAGAGACAGGCGATACCCGATTGAGGCCTATTTTTTTGTTCGAGACGCGCTTTCTTATGCTGCTGATTCGATGGAATTGAGCAATCAGTACCGTCACGAGACTGAGGTGTACGAATCCGCTGAGGAACACCATCTGACCGGTCAACAGCTTTGCGAAGCGATACGCGAATTCGCCCTGAATCAGTTTGGCTTGATGGCTCGTATCGTGCTCAAGAACTGGGGCATCGTGTCGACGTCCTGTTTCGGCGACATCGTCTACAACATGATTGAGATCGGTTTGATGAAGAAGTCCGATCAGGATCGCCGCTCACATTTCAACGATGTCTACGAGTTTGAGCCTGCGTTCGACGAACAGTTTGAAATCTGCAGCTCCCTGGTGAAACGCCGCGTCTAGGATCGCTTGCTACACCATGGCCAATTCACAAAACAGCCTTAGCTGGATCTACGCTCGGGCTATCTACTATCCGACACTGCTTTGGAACATGCTGCTTGGCCGTTGGCTGAAAGTTCGCAACTGGTGGGACGTTGTCGACGATGACATCGTGCTTGGTGCATTCCCTTTCGCCCGAGACGTTGAGGCGATGTACGATCTGGGTGTGCGAGCGGTGGTCAACACCTGCGAAGAAGCTTGTGGACCTGTCGCTGAGTACGAAAAGTTTGGTATCGATCAGTTTCGGATGCCGACCGTTGACTTTACTCATCCGTCATTGGAAGACGTCACGGCAGCTGTGGCGTTTATCGAGTCGCATGTTGCTCGAGGCCATCGAGTCTACATTCACTGCAAGGCAGGGCGTGCAAGGAGTGCAACCGTCGCCATTTGCTGGCTAGTGAAAAGCCGCGGAATCTCGAAAGAAGAAGGCCAAGAGATCCTGAGCAAAGCCAGGCCTCATATCAATCAGCATCTCTGTTCGAGGCCAGTGGTGATTGAGTTTGAAAAGGCACAAAAAAAGGCTGCGACTGATTAGCCGCAACCTCTTTGTCGTTTTTAGCCAGTGAATGATCTAGCTTCTTCGTCGACTACCCAAGGCAGTCAGACCAAGCAGCAAGATTCCAATCGCAGACGATGGCTCCGGAACAGCAGTCAACGTGTAGGTCCACGAAAAACCGTAGCCTGCGATGGACAGGTTGCCAAACCCTGCAAGGCCGTCTGCAGGTCCCGCGAGATCTGGACTACCGTTGAATCCAACGTTCGCAGCAAATAGTCCTGATGGGCCTGACGCCGATGTAGGTCCATCCCCGAAAGAAAGAACGGTCCCACCCGCTGGCAAATCAGCCTCATCGAAACCGACAAGCAGAGCTTCAGAGGACACGAACGTGTAGTCCAAGCCGCCAGTGTTGACTTCGAGAGCGTCCGTCCCACCGTTGCTCGCGGCCAAGCCAAAGAAACTGGTAGTAAAGGGGACCTCCGCAGTAAGCAGATCGCCATCGTGATCGGTTGTTGTTCCATCAGCAACCCATGTTGTGAGGTTGCCGCTCGAGTCACGCCCAACCGCAAAGACCGTAACGGTGAAAGTATCCCCGGTCACATCCAAAGACTCTTCGACAAAAAGCTGATCTCCTGCGTTGCCGAAAACAAAGTTTCCGATCGCTTTTGAAGTTCCATCGAACGTGACCTCGGCTGCGCCATCATCCGCGAAGAACCCGGCGTCCAAAAAGCCGTCACCGTCAATATCATCGGTGAAGACTGTCGCCCCAATAGAATACGTACTCCCCATAACATCGCAGCGACCTTCCTGGCTGAAGCCAGTCAATATCAGGGTGAACGCCAAACCGAACGCCGACAGTTTTTTTGCGTTCAGCGCTACGCCTTCTCGAATCTTCATACTCATTTTTGCTCTCTAAATGTCCAAGTCAAAAAAGGAAATCACGGTTGGTGGTCAGCTTCATTCTGCTTAACCAAACGGACATCCATCCCAATTCCTCAAGGCGCCCCCCCGCCTGTTTAACCATGCTAGTTCTGCCAGTCCGGGGTGCAATTGTGACAATTCTGTTAACTGCAAAGATTTTCGAGAATATGCGGGGGCGAATGCTTAGCGGGAAATGCAGCTCCACCAGCCGAGGGCTTTGGAGATCAGCGATTCATTGGAAAAGTCATGTTTTCTACGGCAAAATACGCAATTCAAGCAGTCCTTGCGGCTTTACGGGCTTGAGCTTGACTGCTACCCTATCGAGCCAAGAACTGCCGCAAAAAGGCCAGCTACGGCTGACTTTCAACTGGCGAACCGACATTCGCGTTTTTGAGCTTCCGCTTCGATAGACGCCAAGACCACCTTCTTTTAGAGACGGTTCACCAGACTCAATTTTTGGTATCCCTTGATACCGTCTGCGGGGGTTCTGTGTACTAACCTTAGAACCAAATTTTGACTAGCTTACAAAGGCAAACCACGATGGCAAAGAAGTACGTATATTTTTACGGCGGCGGCAAGAAGATGACCGACGGCGATCGCACGATGCGAGAAATCCTCGGTGGCAAAGGCGCTAACCTCGCCGAAATGTGCAACGCTGACGTGCCAGTGCCTCCAGGCTTCACCGTTTCAACAGAAGCCTGTGCTGTCTATGAGGACAAAGGCAGCTACCCAAAAGAGATGATGCAGCAAGTCAAAGTTGAACTTGCAAAGCTCGAAAAGCTCGAAGGCAAAAAACTTGGCGACGCCAAGAACCCGCTCCTTCTTTCAGTTCGTTCCGGTGCAGCCCAGTCGATGCCGGGAATGATGGACACGGTCCTGAACCTTGGAATGACAGACAAGTCCGTTAAAGGTTTCGCCGAAGCAACCGGTAACCCTCGAGCGGCTTACGATTGCTACCGTCGATTCATCGACATGTTCGGCGATGTGGTCATGGGACCTTACTCAACGCTGAACCACCATCACTTCGAAGAAGCCCTTACGAAGATCAAGAAGAAGTACAAGGCAAAGCAAGATACTGATCTGACTGCTGAGCAGCTGGCTGAGCTTGTGGATGACTACAAAGCAATTTACAAAAAGCACGTTGGCAAACCGTTCCCACAGGACCCAATGAAACAGCTTGAGCTTTCGATCAACGCTGTTTTCGATTCATGGCAAACGGAACGTGCGGTCAAGTATCGCATCCTCAACAAGATCACGGGCCTGATCGGAACGGCTGTAAACGTTCAGACAATGGTCTTCGGCAACATGGGCGACGACTGTGCGACTGGCGTTGCCTTCACACGCGATGGCTCGACTGGCGAAGCCAAGCCAATGGGTGAATACCTTGTCAACGCTCAGGGTGAAGACGTTGTTGCTGGTATTCGTACCCCAATCAACCTGGACGAAATCGTCAACGAAGAAGATCAGGGCTTGGTCAAAGCAGGTAAGCAGCTGCTCAAGATCATGGCCAAGCTTGAGAAGCATTACAAATACCCTCAGGACGTTGAATTCACGATTCAGCAGGGCAAGCTCTACATGCTTCAGACTCGTAACGCGAAACGCGTCGGTCTGGCCGGAGTTCGCTGGGCGGTTGAAATGGCGACAGGCGTTGACCAGATGACTGGCGAGAAATTGCCAAAGCTTCTCAACGCAAAAGAAGCTTTGATGACCGTTCAGGGCAGTGACCTTGAGCAATTGCTTTTCCCAATCTTCGATGCAAAAGCCGAAGCCAAGCAGACTCCGATTTGTTCTGGTTTGCCGGCAGGCCCTGGAGCCGCTGTTGGTGCGATCGTTCTGAACTCGGACAAAGCCGAGCAAATGAAAAAGAAGAACCCGAATCAAAAACTGATTCTCGTTCGCCACGAAACTTCTCCGGAAGACGTCGGCGGAATGGGTGCCGCCGAAGGTATCCTAACCAGCACCGGTGGCATGACTTCTCACGCTGCCGTTGTTGCTCGCGGCTGGGGTAAGTGTTGCATCTGTGGCGCAGGCGACCTGAAGATCAATGAGAAAAAAGGCACGATCTCAGTCGGCGGCAAGACCTACAAAGAAGGTGAAACCATTTCGCTCAACGGCTCGACAGGTAAAGTCTACGTTGGCGAAATTCCTTCTGAGTCATCGCCGATCGTTGCTGCTTTGGTGGAAGGCAACAAAGCCGCCAAGAAGCACTGGATCTACAAGATGTACGAAGTGGTCTCTGAGTGGTCCGACAAATTCCGCAAGATCAACGTTCGAACAAACGCAGATTCTCCGGCTGACTCAAAGAACGCCCGTGCGTTCGGTGCCGAAGGAATTGGCCTTTGCCGTACCGAGCACATGTTCTTCGAAGGCGATCGCATCACCGATGTTCGCCGCTTCATTCTTGCGGACACCGACAAAGAGCGTAACGCTGCGATCAAGAAGCTTTTGCCTCACCAACGCAAAGACTTCGTCGGAATCTTTAAAGCGATGGACGGACTTCCGGTAACGGTTCGCCTGTTGGATCCTCCTCTTCACGAGTTCCTGCCTCACACCGAAGCAGACATGAAGAAGATGGCCAAGGAATTGAGCGTTCCATTGTCGAAAGTTCAGGAGCGTGTTGCTGAACTTCATGAGTTCAACCCAATGCTTGGTCATCGTGGTTGCCGTTTGAGCATCACGTATCCAGTCCTTTGCGAAATGCAAACTCGGGCAATCATCGAAGCCGCAGTCAAAGTTCAGGAAAAGGGCACCAAGGTTCTTCCTGAAATCATGATTCCGCTGATCGGTACGAAGGCTGAGTTGGACTACCTTGAAAAGATCGTTCGTCGCGTTGCCGATGAGATCATCAAAACGAAGAAGTCGAAGGTCAAGTACATGGTTGGAACGATGATCGAGATTCCTCGAGCTGCTCTGACGGCCGACCAGGTCGCTGAAACCGCTGAGTTCTTCAGCTTCGGAACCAACGACCTGACTCAGATGACGTTCGGATACAGCCGTGACGACATCGGATCGTTCCTGCCTGACTACCTGGAAGAGAAGATCCTTGAAACTGACCCGTTCCAACAGATCGACGAATCGGGTGTTGGCCAGTTGGTCGAGATGGCTGTTCAGAAGGGTCGCAGTACTCGTCCGAAATTGAAGTGCGGAATCTGCGGCGAGCACGGCGGTGAGCCGAACTCGGTCAAGTTCTGCGTTCGCACCGGCCTGGATTACGTTTCATGTTCTCCTTACCGAGTTCCAATCGCACGCCTGGCTGCTGCTCAAGCTGCACTGGAAGGCTAAGGCGTAGAACGGTGGCATAGGCTTCCAGCCTGTGGTCATGATAAACGCGGTTGCGGCGGCATCAGCCACAACCATTTGAAATCTCAAACGGCGACATCGATTGTTCGATGTCGCCGTTTTTTGCATTGCCGATCGCTTTATTTAACAAGCAATTCTTCGCCTTCGATTGAAAGCAGCGATCCAGACAAGCAATAGCAAGCTTCCGGCGTTGGGCTCAGGAACTGCCTGAAGTCCAAACGAAATCCCGCGAATCTCAATACCCTTCAATCCGTTGCTGCTGAAAGTTGCGAAATCAAAAAACAGAGCTTCGTCGAATTCGTAACTCATCGGTTCAATTTGAAGCCGACTTCCATCGAACGCTACTGTCGCCATCATTGTTGTTGAATCGACGACGTCACCAAATTCTGTCGGCCCGATCGATTCCAAACGCAAGAATTCAATCTCCAGTTGAACCTGGCCGTTCTCATCCACCCCCAGCAACTGTCTCTCAAGCTGATCTTCCCAGGCAAGGTCTTCGATCGTCACGCCAAATTCGATTCCCAAACTTCCATCCGCCAGATAGCCGTCCTCCAGTGAAATCACCAGGTCGTCGCGGCTTTCATCTTCATCAAAATTCAAAGAAACAATGGCTTTCGCCTCTGGCTCAAAGACTCCGGGAATCGTAGTCTGTGGAATGTCACCCGAAAGAGTACTCAGCACGAGTGCATCTTCGATATTTGAGAAACCCGAACCTGAGTCGGCCGATAAAGACCACTCCAGCCGCCCGGCTGATGAAAGCGGGAGACCACAGATGGAAGGCGTGAAGACTTTTTCGTTTGCCAACATCTCGATGTCGATCTGCTGCAATTCCCTCAAACCGCTATATGTACTGTTCATTACGGCGGGCTGATTATCAACGTGCGGCAATCCAAGCACGTGCCCCAGCTCATGCGTAAACAGACCCTGCAAATCATATGGGCCCAACGGAGAGGCCTGTTCATGATTTGTGTACGAGAAATTCTCGTTGATCACAACATCCGCCCCAGTTGCCTTCCATTCGCACCGAGGCAGATGTGGATTTTGAAAATCCACGTTGTAGTCAATGAGCGCGACGCCAATCGCGCCAAATTGATCAAAGATTGCATTGCTTCCAAAGCTTACGTTGACCGCATTTTCTTGGTATGTCGTGGATGTTCCCATGAAGGAGAACCCAAGGCTGTTAACGCTGGCCTCGTTCCACGTGTTGATTGATGCTTGAAGAGCACTGCTACTGTCGAGCGCTAGCCCGGTGACTGAATCGATTCCGGTATAGCCGTTGTCCCAATAGTAAACCGGCAACGGAAGCTCTTCTTCGCTCCAGAAATCCAGCTCCTCGAGAGGGTTAAAAAATCCCTGTGCGACTGCGGAATCGAATTGTGCCCAGCTGACGATCAGAAGGGCACATAGAAAGAATATTTTTCTCATGGCAATGAATCCCTGGAGTTTGTTTACTCCATAGGACTTCGCTGCCGCCTAAACCGGACAGATTTTTTTTCGGATCGGTCGCGGATTTTCATATTCAAATCACAACCGAAACTCACTGAGAGTGATTCAGGGCGATGTACCGCAGGTGGCAAATTTGGCGATAGCAACCATGCGGAAATCGTCGCCTGCAAAATCAGCCAATCAGTTTTTGTTCCCGCCCTTGGCTTCAGTTCGGTTTCGGTACAAAGACTTGTCGATCGCTGAGATCATTTGATCCGGAGTCGACAGGTACTCATCGCCCAAAAGCTCAACGATCTTCTCCAGACTCGATTCCGGATCCGAAATGAGGGCAGGATAATCGACAAGAATGTGCTCAACGTTCTGAGCCTTGTCCAACCAGCTTACTGACTCGGCTCGATGCCTCGCTAGCTCTCTAACCAGTCGTTTTTCTTCGACCTCCGCCCCAGTCGTCCCCAACCTTTGAATCATCTTCGTCTGCGACGCCGCGATCTCGGAAAGCGGTCGCATCATAAAGATAACTTTATAGCGATGCTTTCTTGGCATTTTGTCCAACAGCATGGAAATTGTTTTAAGCACTTTTCCAGCGTGCGCGTCGTCATCGAGCAACTCCGGTTTCTCTCCGATTTGTTTGATCGCCTCCCATTCGAAGTAGCCTTTGGGATTGTCAGTATCCGCTTCCCGCTCACCATCAGAGATGGGTTCCATCCCCCCGGCCACGAGCATCTGCATCATCAACGACGTTCCGGAACGTGGTAGGCCGGAAACAAGTACAAACGTTTTCCCGGATTCCTCGACTGGATCATTTGGTGACGGTCGCTCCTTGAGCAATCTTTCCTCACGTGTGGCTTCGTCCTCAATTTCTGGCAGCTGAAACTTCGTCCCCCGGCGTTCGTCTTCCGTTTTACGTTCGCCCACCTGGAAACTACTCAGCAGTGCAACCTGTTTGCGATGCTGGTCCGCCAGTGCTTGCTCTCCGTGCATCTCGTAGATACGAACCAACCAGCGATGTGGATGCACCATTTTAGGAGCGAATTTTGCAGCGTTTTTAAACGCCAGAGTCGCTTTCTCAAAATCCTTTTTCCGCGCCAATGCGATCCCCAGAGTCAGGTGGGCCTTCGGCAAACGGTGGACCAGACCGACGGCAGACAGCGCTGAATCAATCGCATCATCAATTCGGTTCATTCGCAGACTCGCTTTTGCCAAACCTTGATAGGCTTGTGCGAGGTCCGGATGAAGCTCGATCGCTTTCCGGTAAGACTTCTCTGCCTGCTTCCAATTTCGAAGCGACGAAAAAGCATCGCCGATCTGGGCGTGCAGCTTCGGAAATCGAGGAGATCTACGTGACGCAAGAGTCAGGTATTTCATACCTTTCTCTACATCGCCCAGCTCAAACTGTAACTTTGCATAGATCACGATTGCCTGAAAAACGACTGTCTTTTCAAGATCAAACGCTTTGTCAATTAGCGCTTCAGCTTGCTTCAAATAGCCGCAACGAAAATAACAGTCAGCGAGCTGGATTATGAAACGATTTTCCCAGGGCGCCAGAACAAGAAGCTCTTCCAAAATCGTCTTCGCTTCATCGTTACGATTCTGCCACATCAAACAGCGCGAGAGATTGTATTTCCCCTCAGTATCGGCAGCCAAGGATTGCTTTTCTTTGTCACCACCAAAATCCTCAACGTAGCCTAACGCCACAAACTGCTTAAGCAGTTCTTCGGATTTGGCATTCGAAACGACCTCTTCTTTGTCGGGCATGCCATGATTGCCCGGCACATCGTCCCACGAAGGTATCGTTGTCGTTTCTTCCGGATCCTCGAAAGCTTCAATCAGTACTCGCCCGTCCATATCGTCGCCGACGGGAAGTCCATACAACTGCAGCAATGTCGGTCCAACATCGATAAGGCTGGCTCCATAAATCCTCTCGTCCTTCTTAATGCCGGGCCCCTTCATTACGAGGATTCCGTATTGTCGGTGCCAAACTGCTGGACCTGCTGGTTCACGAGGTGTACCACGCGGCCGGTAGGCGCCAGATTGAAACCCATGATCCGAGCAAAGCACAATGGTTGTATTTTCGTCAGCCAGTTCCAGAATCCTGGCCAGCATCATGTCGTGAAACTGATAGGCGCCTTTCACGACATCCTTGTAGATTTCAAAGTCCTTTTCCGAAATGCGTGGCAGTTTCGGCGGATGGTATTCCATGAACCCATGAGAGAAATGGTCGATACCTGTGTAATAGATGGCCATGAAGTCCCACGGCTCCAACTCCATTACTCCAGTCGCCACTGAATGAGTTGTCATCATCTCGGCGAAAGTTTTGGCAAATGAACTTAGACGCTTGTCCTTCTTCTGGTCAATTTCCGCAGCAAGAGGAATGAATGGCAGGATATGTTCTTGCCCGATCTCATTTGGAAAGAATTTCATCTGTGCATAAAAAGACTCCTTTTCCTCGGGATGAACCGTACCAGGAGTAATTTGCCAACCAGATTCGGGATCAATGCGAACACCACCGAAAAGGTTGCTGACTACACATCCATCAATCTTTTCAGCGGGATGGCTTGCCCACCAATTGATTACGTTGGATCGAATTCCATTCTGAGAAAAAATATTCCAAAGAGCCTTGGTCTTCCGTGAAACACTGGAATAGGGCCGAGCACCGCCATTTTCATCTGGTTCGACAAATCCGTGAATGCCGTGCTTGTCAGCAAATTTGCATGTCGCAACCGAGTTCCATAGCATCGGCGAAAGCACAGGCTGCAAAGTTGCCAAGTTTGCCATCGTGCCTTCATTTACCAACCCTTCCAGAGTTGGTAAGAGGCCTTCATCCATGAGTGGGTTGATATGTTCCCAATCCGCTCCGTCCCAACCGATCAAAAGGACTTTCTTCTTAGCTTCGGCCATACAACTCTATCCAAATATCATGACAAAAAAAAAGTCCCTCGCGACTTGCGAGCGACTTTAAAATCTTGAATGCGTGAAGCAAACTAACTTGCCAAGGCAAGCTTCTTGCGGCGACTGGCAAGAACGCCAACTGCTCCAAGTGCGAGCAATCCCAATGAACCAGGTTCAGGAACCGCTGACACAGTCTGACCTACTTCGATTGCTTCTCCAACATCTGCAAACGCATACTCTTCGATCGTGAAAGTGTTTACCGGCGAGTCTCCCGCAGCAGTGAGGCGTCCCCAACCAAATTGCTGGCCTGCACCCCCGTCGAAACGAAACGCGAAAAATCCGGATGTATTGACAAACTGGCTGTTCGTATACCCACCGCCATCGGCAAAGTCAGCAAAGACAGAGCCAAGAAAACCCTGCGTTGAAACATTCACCCCTGACGCAAGATTCGACGCGTAGTTGAAGCCTCCACTCGACACACCAACGAGGCTTCCGTAGTACCCACCGTTCCATACCCCAACTAGTGCGCGATCACCAGGGTGGTAAAAATTCAACGCAGCACTTCCATCCAACGCGTAGTAGAAATCACTGTCAGTCGTCCATGTAGTCCCAACTTCGATGTGTGTGATCTCAGCTTCAGCCGAATCAGCACCAGATACCAACGCAGCTAAACCCGCTGCGCTATATGCTGCCCATCTTTTTTTGTTCACACTGGACGAATCGTTCTGTTTATTCATGTTGTTGGCCTCAATAGGTTTTTTTGGGGGATACGGAAGTGTGGCTGTGGTGTATCGATTACCCTCGTTCGACCCTACATTGTGGGCAGAACAGAATGTCCTTTCAACGATTTGGTAACGAAATTTTCCTTAAAACTTCACATATCTACCGGGTGTTCAGATTGCGCCACTTCTGACGTTCGGCCGAAGACGCACGACAGTAGCACGCAGCCGCCAAAAGAGCACCCTAAGGTCCGGCGTAAGCAGGATTCTGCCACAATCCGTCAGGATCAATGCCGGAATTCATTAACCGGCTAGACGCAAAACTCTTTTCATGAATTTCAGGCATTTTCATAGCCAGAGTTGTTTCAAGAGACGGGTTTGTCCTATTCAATCGTGAAGATTCAATCGCACTGAATCCATTGACTCAAGAACTCCCCATGATGTGAGCCTACTGTGAGACTCTACTTATTCTTTCTGGCGGTGGTCGTGCTCACGCATGGCACCAACGGATTCGCTCAAGACGGTCAGCACCGCCCCGAACTTTCCACGTCACAATTCGACGTTCACCCGGAACTCGACGTTACGCTTTTTGCGGCGGAACCGCTACTCGCGAACCCTACGAATATCGACGTCGATCACTCCGGCCGAGTCTGGGTTTGCGAGGTCATCAACTATCGGCAAAAAATCGCCAACGGAGACATCCCTGAACGAACCGAAGGCGATCGTATCATCATCGTCGAAGACTCCGACGGCGATGGAAAGGCCGATGAAACGCGCGTCTTCTATCAAGGCCGCGATGTGGATTCGGCTCATGGAATCTGCGTGCTTGGAAATCGAGTCATCGTGTCGGCGAACGATTCAGTGTTCTATCTGATCGATGACGATGGCGACCTGAAAGCTGACCGCAAAGAAATTCTCTTCACGGGCATCGGCGGTACACAGCATGACCACGGCATTCATGCGTTTGTTTTTGGGCCAGACGGCAAACTGTATTTTAACTTTGGTAACGAAGGCAAACAGATCTGCGATGCGCAAGGCGAACCGATCGTCGACCGAGCAGGCAATGTCGTCAAGGATTCGATTCGGCCATACCAACAGGGTATGGTTTTTCGTTGCAATCTTGATGGAAGTGAATTCGAAACACTGGCTTGGAATTTCCGTAATAACTGGGAAGTCTGTGTGGACTCATTCGGTACGCTTTGGCAGTCCGACAACGATGACGACGGAAACCGGTCGACGCGCATCAACTACGTGATGCCGTACGGAAACTATGGCTATCGCGATGAAACTGATGGCAGCGGATGGCGGTCCAATCGCACGGGCATGCACAGCGAAGTACCGCTCAAACACTGGCATCTAAACGACCCTGGAGTGATCCCCAACTTGCTTCAAACAGGTGCCGGATCGCCGACAGGAATCTGCCTGTACGAAGGCGACGCTTTGCCTGAAGTCTTCCGAAATCAGATTATCCACTGCGATGCAGGCCCAAACATCGTTCGCAGCTATCCGGTTGAAAATGACGGGGCAGGGTATCAGGCGTCTACCGTCAACATGGTCGACGGGGCGAAAAAAAATCAGTGGTTTCGACCGTCAGATGTTTGCATTGCTCCCCACGGAACCTTGATCGTTGCCGACTGGTACGATCCCGGGGTTGGCGGACATCGAATGCGAGACGTCCAGCGCGGCCGTCTGTTTCGTGTATTCGCAAAGGGCACTGGCACAGCCTGGTCGTTTGCAGATCGGCTAACCAATGAGTCAGCGATTGAATGGCTCAAGAGCCCGAATCAATCACGGCGTTTTCTTGCCTGGTCTTTCATCCAGAAGAACAAGCCTGCAGACGTAATCGACGCTCTCTGGAAAACCTGGAGGAACGACTCTAACCCACGGTTTCGGGCACGAGCCATGTGGTTGCTGGGCGAGGTGACCGACGCGCAAGAGAAACTTGAATCGATCGTCGACACGGGCCTTGCCGATTCGGACCCGAACATTCGAATTGCAACGCTGCGGTTCTGCCGTCGATACAGTAGCAAGCTGAACGTGGATGCAGTCGAGAAAAAAATTGATCACGCTGACCCGAGCCTTCAGGTTCGCCGGGAGATCGCTGTGGGTCTAAGAGACATGCAGCCCGCGAATCTGGCAGAGCAATGGATTCAGCTCGCAATGCAGCACAATGGTGATGATCGTTGGTACCTCGAAGCCCTTGGGATTGCCGCAGAAGGCCATTGGGACGCTTGTCTGGACTTGCTGGTGGTCGCGAAAGAAAACGGAAAGATCTCTACCGCTGCGTTCCGAGACATCGTGTGGCGGTCTCGCGGGAGGCAGACTCCGCAACTGTTGATCGAGATCATCAACCAGCCGGATGTGACGGATAGCCAGGTTTTACGATACTTTCGAGCCTTCGATTTTATCAAGTCGCTGTGTTCCGAATCATCACAGCGCGACGCTGAATCGAGGCTTGGCAAACTTGCTTTCGCTGAGCGTACCCCTGGGCAAAAACCGAAAGTAATCTTTCGCGAGTCCACGAATCGAATCCAGCTTGAATCGTTGTCACCAGAACAGTCTGCTCGCATCGATGAAATCATGTCGAACTGCGACGACGCCGAGTTTGTCGAACTGGCTCTGAACTTCGGCGACGACGATCGCGACAAAAAACTCTTGAGCATCGCACTAGAAAACTCGGATAAAAAAGTCGGAGCGGATGCCATGGCGATTTTGATGCGGCGAAAAAAGCTGGGAATGGTGCAACGCGCGTTGGTGACATCAGGTGACGAGCAGTTTGCCCGTTATGTCAACGCGTTGGTTCGCTGTGGCGTCAGGGAGGGTGGACACGTGCTGGCCGGATTCTCGGACGGCAAGGACAAACCAATGGAGCGTCGCGTCGCCGCAGTTCGGGCTCTTGGCAAAACCAGTTCAGGCGCCGGCGATCTTTTGTGGCGAGTTCAGAACGGCAAAAACGATCCGGAGCTGGAACCTGTCATCGCTGCCACACTTCACAGCGCGCCTTGGGGCTACATTCGAGACGCGGCGGCCAAGCACTTCCCGTTGCCGCCATTCAAAGACGCGAAGCCACTGCCTGCGATCGCAGATCTGCTGAAGCGTTCCGGCGACAACAGGAAAGGCGAAGCGATTTTCGCTGGCGTCGGAACCTGTGCCAAGTGCCATGTTGTTAACGGCAAAGGAGTCGAAATCGGACCGGACCTGAGCGAAATAGGAAGCAAGCTTTCTCGGGAAGCAATGTTTGAATCGATTCTGTTTCCGTCGGCCGGAATCAGCCACAACTACGAGAACTGGTTGATTGCGAAAGACGACGGCGAGATCGTTTCAGGACTGTTGCTGACGAAAACCGACGCGACGACGACCGTGAAAGATATCAACGGGATCGTTCACGAGATCGACGCGGACGAAATCGAGCAACAAAAACGACTCAAGCTTTCGTTGATGCCGGCGGACCTGATCAGGGAGTTCAGCGAACAGGAGCTCATCGATTTGGTGGACTATCTGATGTCACTGCGAAAACCAAAATAGTCGCGGTCTTAAGTGACGATCGTGCCGTCGATAAAGTACCCGGCTTGCTCAATAACACGCTCTGCAACCGAAGCTCCCAGTGTGCGACCGTTGAGGTCGCCATCGGTGAAGTGAATTCCTCCATATAGCCGTGAAAGCCCGGCCTCATCCGCGGCGGCGGAAAAAGTATCCCACGTCAGGGTCAACTCTGACAATGGCGTGACGCCCGGCTCAAATCGGGACGAGCTGGCGTCAAATGAAACCGAAGCACCAAACTCATCGCTGCCAGTAAACATCTGCAACACGGCCGCGCCGGCTGCACTGAACGCACTATGCCCAGAAGTGTACTCGGCGAACGGAGGAGAAGGATCCGAACCCGGAGTTTGATATGTCAAGAAGTCCGTCGCCAAAATGGTTTGCGTGCCTCCTTCCGGACTCCACGCTTCGATTGCAAAACCATCAAGTTCAGCATCAAAGTTTCCGATCAGCCCCAGCTCACCAAGCTCGCGAATCGCTCGCACCGGACGGGTATAGTCATAGTGAGTCTTCGCTTCCCAAGTCGCTACGCCAGCATCGAAAATCGCGTTACTGAGGGTGAAAAACATTTGGGCGTCCAGGTCTGTCGAATTGTTGTCGCGAGCTGACACAAACTGGCCAAACGTCATGAACGTGCCCGGCGGGAAAGAAGTCCCTCCACCGTCTTCCCAGAACTCGGCGATCAACTTGTGTTCATCGGTCAAATTCGCGCTGTAAGCAATCACCTCTTCGGCTTGGGCAACGAAAGCAGGATTGATGATGTCGCCAATCAAGCTGCGATCGATATCCAGCACCGTGTTGTTTTCCAGGGTGATCGTTTTGGCATCCAGATCAACGGTTGCATCGACCAGCAAAAAGGGCTCCGGTGCCTCGGGAAGAAAGTCCTCTGACGTTCCAGGAGCAAACGTGGTCACACCGCCCCAGTGCGGCGTCAAAAATTGCTGCGTGCGAATCTCCGTTCCAGGAATTGCATCGATCGGCACCAGTTCGGGGCTCCACGAATCAATTTCGGTCAGGTTGCCGGCAACATTGACTGACTCATACCCCGAGATATCCGAATACGCTACGCCAGCGTCGCCGGACGGATCGTCGCCCAACTGGTTTGAACCATCTTCATGTCGACTTTCCAGCAGAACCTCTGCCATACGATTGCCGATCCCTGCAGGTGTCGTCACGTCGTCGCTTTGATTTGCCGGATTAAGCCCAAGCTGGCGCATCAAGTTTTCGAACGATTGCGACTGGTCAGCGAACAGATCCTCCAGGACTCGATACGCCGCAAAACTCATCGCAGCCTTCTTGTTCGATTCAGTGTTCTCTGATTCGGGACGCTGGAGCTGATCGTTCAAGCCGGTGGATACAGCATCCGCATCATAGGCTGACCACGCATCGTACATCGCAGTGTGCATCATCGCATAAGCCCTTGAAGCGATCGTCGGTCCCGGTGCGGTCACGATCACAGCCTCCTGGACGACTTGATCCCACATCACGGAAACGCTGGGCGTCGGATCTTCGGCCGTGACGTATTGAGTCACGCTGTTCACGTCCAACTGGATCAGCGAAGTTTCAAATGCGGTAGCCAGATCAGACATCCCTTCCTGCATCGAACTGGCGGTATAGTTTCGCAACTCTGGTCCGACGTCAATGAATTTCATTTTCAATTGTCCGAGCGACGACTCAATGGCGCCGTTCTCGTTCGGAGTCATTGACTGGGCTTCGATCGTTTGCAGGTTGGGGTTAAAAGCGTAGCTGTTGGAATCGTTGAACATCGCCGTGTCCACATCGATTCGACCGCGAACGGAAATACGTCCCATGTAGTCTGATCCGACGGTTTCGAAACGGTCATCGCCGTCTCCCATCTCGATATAGGCGTTCCCCCCAAAAGTCGTACCGTTAACCAGAACGGTGTCTTCTCCTGTTTGCCCAAAGAAACGCGTTTCGCTTCGCGCACTCACGCCGTTCAAGCCCAGCACATCCGTTCCACCGCCAGCAATGACGGCAAAGTTCTGCTGCAGTAATGTGTCTTCAAAATAGACCGCGTCATCGCCTTCGCCGGCGTACACCGTGGCTTGATCGCCGAACACGCCGCCTTTGACATAAAGCGAGTCGTTGCCCGCACCCAGCGAAGCAACCATCCCGCCACGCACCGTGTTGCTTCGTGCATCGACCGTGACGGTGTCGTTCCCGTCATTGGCATACACAAACAAACCGGAGAGTTCCGTCGACGAAAATCCTGTCTGCAACGAATCCGAAAATCGAACCTGCGTCCCATCCTGTCCCTGGACCAACTGTGACAAGTCCGACGCGTTGAGGTTGATCGCGACGGAGTTGTCGTTGCTGTCGCAGATCACAACGAGGTCTTCGCCACTCAGATTGGCGAAGACGTTTCCAGCCAGCAGTTGTTTCGGTTCAAGCGTTGCGAAATCCAAACGATTTCTTGATTGTCGTTGACGTGACATTTTGGACCTGATGTTCTGCGTTGAAAAAGACCTCTCCAGTTTTTCAGATCGACAGGAAAAGTTCAACTCGCCAAGGTTAGCGAAAACAAAGAAGCAATCACCCAGGCTCTTCACCAACCCTCAGATTCTCGCCAAATTAACGCTAAATCAAAGCTTCCGGGATTGGAGCGTCGTTTACCTGAGCCAGCGGTTTTTCCCCTTTAAGGCAATTCAGGAGATTTTGAGTCGCCATCATTGCCTGGCGTTCAACGGACTCGTAGGTCCGCGATCCAATGTGTGGCGTGATCACACAATTCGGAGCCGTCAGCAACGGGTGGTCAGCCGGAGGCGGTTCCTGATCGAGAACGTCCGTCCCATAACCACCGACTTGTCCGGATTCCAGCGCGGCCACCATGTCCGATGTGCTCACCAGTTCTCCACGTGCACAGTTGAGAATCATGACTCCTTTTTTCATCGTCGCCATCGAAGCCGCGTTGATCATGTTCTCGGTTTCAGGCGTCAGGTTCGTGTGCAGTGAAACGATATCGCAAGTCGTAAAGATGTCTTCAAGCGATCCTGCTTTCTCGATTTCGTGCTCATTGGCGAATTCTTCCGGCCAGTAAAGATCGTAGCCCATCACCGGCATGCTGAATGCTTTGGCGCGAGTCGAAACCTCTTTGCCAATTCGGCCCAAACCAATGACACCAATCTTTTTTCCCATCAGCTCGTTGCCGGTCAGCCGTTTCCAGTTTCCCTCCCGAACAAAGTTTACTTCTTCGACGAACTTGCGACTCAGGCTTAGCATCAACGCGAAAGTATGCTCGGCAACGGTCGTGTGATTGACGCCAGGGCAAAACAGCAGCGGAATTCCTTTTTCGGTCGCGTACTTCACATCGATCTTGTCGACGCCAATTCCGTACTTCGAAATGATTTTCAATCGTGGCAAACTCTTGTCGATAACGGCTTGCGTGATCATGTCGTCGCCACACAAAAATGCGTCAAACTCACCAGCCAGTTCCAGCATCTTGTCTTCCGAAAGCGGTCCTCTTTCGCGATGAATTTCGGCTCCAATGCTGTCCAACAATTCGTGGTGCGGTCCGGGAGTGTCCTGATAGGAGGTCGTGGTCAGTAGGATTTTGGTCATGGAATCGTCGCAAAAAAGTCTGGTAACATATCAAGGTATCAAGTTTAAGTTAACGTCCTGAATTGACGAGCCTACAATCGGAACTCCTGTCAATTTCAGCCCCTTTCCCTGACAAGCCACCTCTCCATGAATGTCGCACAAATAATCGAAGCCAAACGCGAAGGCAAAGAACTGGACGCGGATTCGATTGGGCAACTGCTCGCCGGATACGCAGATGGCTCTGTGCCGGACTATCAGATGTCAGCCTTCGCGATGGCTGTTTTTTTTCAGTCGATGACCAAGGACGAAATCGTTTCGCTCACACGCGCGATGATCAATTCCGGCGACACGATGAAATGGGAATCCAGCAAGCCAGCGGTGGACAAGCATTCGACCGGTGGTGTCGGTGATAAAATCTCCATCGTGCTGGCCCCTATGCTGGCCTGTTGTGACGTGGAAGTCCCGATGATCTCTGGCCGCGGACTGGGCTCGACGGGCGGAACACTCGACAAACTGGAATCGATTCAGGGATATCGCACGGATCTGTCGTCGGACGAATTTCGCAGCATTGTGAACTGGTGCGGTTGCAGCATCGCGAGTGCGAGCGAGAAACTGGCTCCGGCTGATCGCAAGCTTTATGCGCTTCGCGATGTTACAGGAACCGTCCCATCGATTCCTCTGATTGTTGGCAGTATCCTTAGCAAGAAAATCGCTGCCGGTGTGGATGCTTTGGTGCTGGACGTAAAATGGGGCAGCGGTGCGTTCATGAAAACGATCGACAAAGCCCAGCAACTGGCGGAGATGCTGACTGTTGTCGGCAATGAATTGGGCACAAAGACGATTGCCGAAATCTCGGACATGAATCAGCCACTTGGAAAGATGATCGGCAACTCGGTCGAGATCGACGAATCCGTTGAGGTTCTGCAGGGGAAAGGCCCCGACGACGTGCGTGAGTTGACGCTGCTTCTGGGCAGCCGTCTGCTGGTTGCTGCGAATGTTGAGCAGGACGTCGAGGCGGCGTCGCAACGATTGCAAACGACGATCGATGACGGTTCAGCGCTGAAGAAACTGGCTGAAATGGTCGAAGCTCATGGCGGTGATTTGAATCAACCGCGGGAGCGTGCTGACAGCCACCCGGTGACGTCGATGGAATCTGGAACCATCTCACGTATCAACACGGATCGACTTGGATTGGCCGTGATCGAAATGGGCGGCGGTCGCAAAAAGATTGGAGATCCGATCGACCACGCCTGCGGCATCGAGTTTCTGGTTCGCATCGGCGACAAGATTAATAAAGGCGATGTGGTGGCCAATGTTTTTTGTGATGCAAAACTGGCTGCTGTCGCGACGAATCTGGTGGGCGCTTCGATCGGGATCTAGGCACTGTTTGACAAATTGATTTTCATGTCATCAACGTGGCCAAACAGTGCCTAGATTAAGAATTGCGGATCGTATCCGTTGGAAACGCATGGAGATTTACGATGCTGATAGTGGACGCTTCTTTGCTTGCCAACAAAGTCGAAGCCTTCGTTGTGCTCCCCCTGACCCTTGTTGTCATGCTGGGAATCGTTGGTCTGATCGTCTGGCTGGTCCGCAAATACGAAAAGAAACGCACCGAAAATCTGGCTGCGATCGCCCAAGAGCTGGGACTTGAGTTTACCGCTGAAGGCAGCCCCGACCTGCAGGAGAAGCTTTCCGTTTTTCCGATGTTCAACAAGGGCCGATCTCGCAAAATGAAGAACGTCATGACCGCGGAAACTGAATCGACGGGCCTGGCAATTTTTGAATACCAATACACGACAGGCAGCGGCAAACAATCTCAAACTCACCGCTTCACCATGGCCGCGATGCAGACGGAGTTGGCTTTGCCACACTTCACGGTCCGTCCGGAAGGATTCCTGGATCGAATTGGTTCGGCGATGGGGTTTCAGGACATCGACTTTGAGAATCATCCGGAGTTCTCGAATGCGTTTGTGCTCAAAGGCCACAACGAGGTCGCGATCCGCCAATTCTTTGACCAACACATGTTGGACCTGTTTGCAAACAATCGAGGAGTCTACGTTGATGCAAACGGTGGACTGCTGACGTTTCGAAAACCGGGCAGACTAAAACCTGAGCAGATCTCCGAATTCATGGCGGAGGCTTATGAGTTTCTCAGTGCGTTCGGTGGGCCAGAAGAGTCGTGATGGCGAGGTGGATGACGCAATTGCGCATAAAAAAACGACGCCCATCGAGCGTCGCTTTGTTTCAGGTAACCCCAGCCAACTATTGGCCTGAAGGTTCGCCGTTGGCTTTCTCCATGTACTTTTCCACGATGTCGCGGTACTTGGCAGGAAGCTTTTCCTTGATCGCGTTGTTTGCCGGATCTCGGCTGCGGTCGCGAAGTCGACTCCACGGACTGGCCGGTGTGTCCTCGTAAGTTTTGACTACGGCCTTGCCGTCAGCAGCTTTAGCATTCTTACCGCTCTCACTTTTCTTCTGCTGCGGCTTCTTGCTGGCTTGCTGTGGCTTCTTACCAGCCGAAGGCTTGTTCTCGCCTGGCTTGTTGCAATTTTTGCAGCTGCCTGAGCACTCTTTCTTTTCAGCTTCCTTGATCAGCTTGGTCAGCATCGTGACGACTTTTTCCTGCTCAACCTGAGTCGGATCATCTGTCTTTTCAAGGTCCAATCGCCGACGGGAATATTCCATTCGCTGATGGACATCGTCCAGCTTTCCTTCTTCGATCGTTTGCAATCCCTGAACCTGACGCCAGGCACTGACTCGCATCCGCTCAGGAGCATCCGGATTCGAATCGAGGAACTCAACGAACGAATCGATCGCTTTTTGATTTTCCAGAAGACCGGCATGGGCGACGCCAAGATAGTAATCGCTGGTGCCCGTGTGCATTGTGTGGTCGGCGTAATTTTTCTTGAGCGACTCAAGCAACGGCAGCGCGGATTCAAACTGCTCTTCGTTCATCAGCGTGCGTGCCAGGAAGAACGATGAATCTGCAGCCAAAAATTTGTCAGCAGATTCGGTCAGAGGTTTAAGCAGCTTGACTGTCTTTTCAGAATCATCGACTTCCGACGAATCAATGGCAGTCCCGTACTCCGGGTAGATCGCGATCAGCCCGGCCGTGATCGCTTCGCCAGGCGAGTCTTCACTAAAGGCATCGATCGATTCTTCCGCGAGTGACTTTTGCGAGTCCTTCACGTCGAGTGATTGAACGTGATCGCGGAACGAATCCACAACATCGGTTTCTGCGGCAACCGAGGGCAGGCAGAGAAACATCCCAAGCAAAGCTGCAGTCAAAAAGTTCCAGCGATTTACGCTCATTGTTTCACCTTATATTTGGACAAATCGTCGATCCAATGATAGCACTTGATAAACCGTATTTCCACGCGAAAGTTCTGCAAGCAGAGCCCTATTGCTGGGCATCTTCCATGATTCGCTCGGTCATCTCGATGATTTTCCGCTGGATTTCCGCGGCATCATCGGACTCTTTCCGCAAAATTTCGGCGAGGTCAGGGTTATCTCTCATTTCCTCAATTTTTATTGTGCGACGGTTCACTCGACGCTGCCGCATGCGAAGCATCTTCAGCTCGGCACTCTTTTTCAGCAACGGTTGTTTGCCGCCGCCTCCGCCGCCTCCACCGCCGCCGCCTTTCTTTTGTTCTTCTTTGAGCGCGTCGATCAGATCCTCGATCGTGGTTTCAATTTCCTTTTGGACAAGCTGTGTGTACTGAGTCGTTTTCTCGGATTGCAGAAGCTCGCCGGCTTCCACCAGGTCTTTCTTCAAGTCCTCAACGACCTCCGGAAATACGACGCTGGTTCCGTCTTCAACAAGCAAGTCATAAGCCTGTTGTCCCAGTTCGTGGATTTGAATTTCTTCTGTCGCCAAACGCAAAATCAACAGCTGATCGCGGCGGCGTATTTGTCCAAGATTCGTACGTTTGTCGTCGAGCTCGATCGTCATAATCGAAGCAATTTGCTGACGCTTGAGCATCTCGCTGAATCGCGATTCGAGGCGAGCCAGTTTTTCCTCGCGGGTTTCCTCACGAAGCTGCTTCAGACGTTCCTCGAGTTCTTCGATCGTTTCCTCAAGTTTCTCTTCGGCCTTTTTCTGTTCCTGTTCGGCTTTCTTGGAGTCATTTTTATCCAGGTCATCAGCCGCCTTTTTCATCGCACCGCCGGCCTGTTCAGCCGGCTTCTGTCCAGCCTGATTTGGCTTGCCAGGCTGCTGGCCTTCCTGTTGCTCGTCCTTGGACTTGGGAGCCTTTTTCATCTCCTCAAGGATGTCCATTGTTTTGTCGCGCGTCCGACGCTGCTTGTCGGCCAACTGCTTGAGAGCTTCCGGCGGCAACGACTCGAGACGACGTTGCTCTTTCTTCAGTTCCTTGAGCGCTTCTTCGAGTTCTTCCTTCGCAGCCTCTTGTTGACGTGCAGCGTCCTGAGGTTTGCCACTGGCCAGTTTTTCTTCTGCCATCCGTTGCCTTTCGGCGGCCTTGTCGAGCTGTTTGGAACCGGGCTGCTGCGGCTTCGGTTGCTGCTGCCCGGACTTCTGTTCGCCAGACTTACTTTCGCCGGGTTTACCATCCGAAGGTTTACCATCCGAAGGCTTGCCGTCTTTCTTCTCACCAGGCTTGCCGTCGGAAGGCTTGCCATCTTTCTTCTCGCCGGGTTTGCCATCGCCAGGCTTTCCCTCGCCTTCCTGCAGCTTTCTCTCCAAATCCTCTTTTCGCTTCTGCAGCTCTTCCAGTTTTTTGTCTTCCTTGTTCTCCGAATCCGAACCGTCCTTCTTTTCGCCGGGCTTGCCGTCACCGGGCTTTGCATCAGTTGGCTTTCCATCGGCGTCTTTTTTGGCACTGACCTGATCGCCAGGTTCGTCCTGCTTCATTTTCTGTTCGCGAATCGCGTTCGCCAACTCTTCGGTCTCTTTGCGAATCTGAAACTGTTTGTCCGCGAGTTTATCAAGCTTTCGCAACCCTGATTTCAGGTTGGCTTTCGTTTCAGAAATGTTCTCGTCCTGCTGCTTGATCAAACCTTCAAGCTTTTTGATCTGAGCCTTGAGATTTTCGATCGCCTGCTTCTTGTTTCCAACCTTCTTGTTCTCTGCAGTCTGCTTTCGTTGCTCTTCCAGCTGTTTTTGAATCTCACGCTTAAACTTTTCGAGCGACGCGATTTCTTCTTTCTTCGAGACCGTTTTTTCCTTGTCGTTGGTCAGCAATCGAATCATCGACTCGAGCACCTGAATGACTTCGTCGAGCTCTTTATCGGCTTCGGCAAAACTGCCTTCGTCCAGCAATGCACTGACATTGGCCATCTTCTTCGACAGCGATTGCTCTTTCGATTTCTGATACGTTTTGATCAGGCGATCAGCACGCTTGGGATCTTTCTCCCGAATGCGTTCTGCCGCGGCAGTGAACATGGCTTCAAGCTCGACCATCTTCCGCTCAACCTGACGCTGGCGAACCGCGAGTTCGGACTTTTGATCCTGAGTATCCTGAGCGAACAGGTTGCCGCAAAACATCGCAAATGCGATCGAAAGACAGACGGCCAGTTTCGGAAAGCTGTTCATGGCAAGCTCCAATGTGCATATGTTTGGCGGCTCAGGCCTCTCACCTGAACATCCGCAGGCCCCAAGCCTACGCCACCGTTTTACTCGTCATCAAAGATATCGTCGGGATCGGCGTCGTCAAAAATATCCTTCGGTTTCATCTTCTCCTGATTCGCTTTCTTGATACCTTCCTCGATGCTCTTCAGTTCCAGCAGTTTATTGAGGAAGTCCTGAAAGGATCTCGAATCGTTCATCGCTTCGAGAATAACTTTCATGCGTTCAAGAATCAGTTGTTGTGTCTCGCCCGTTTGCTGGACAGCTTTGTCGAGCTCCGGCGGATTTTGCTCCACGCGACGACAGTTGTCGAGATACTGGGTCGCCAGCGTAATCAATTCGGTATCAAGTTCACGAATCGGTTGGATGATTCGGTTGTTGTAGCGTTCTTCAATGCCAGGCCGGCCAGGAACGACTTCTTTTTCGGCTTCCTCAAGCCGGTTGTTCCCGATCTCGACAAGGAACTCTTCGAAGCGTGTCGCAATCCGATCGATCGCGGTTCCAATGCCTTTCTGGTCGCGGACCAAACCAAGCAGTTTCATTTCGCGTTGCTTGTGAAAGTCAACTTCGCTCTGGCCACCTTCCGGTCGGCTAATCGAAAGTGCCTCCAACTCTGTCGCAAGTGAAAGCTGAATCTCATAAGCCTGCTCAAACGCTTTGCGTTGCTCGTCTTCGCGACGCAACAGGTCGGCTCGCAATTCATCATCGGTCACCACTCGCAGCAGGAACTCCTGAGACTTGCCCTCGCCAGGCGTATCGGGCCGATTGTCGTGAGCCACGACAGCCAACCGCAGGCTTGTCCCTGGCGGCAATTGCATCGGCAGGATATCGAACACGGCTACATTTTCCGCGCTTCGCCACGGACTGGATTCCTGCTGTTCGAGCGTCGCAATCATGGCGGTTGTAGACTGAGCCTGATCTGGTTGCGGTTGCTCCGTTTTCCAGTTGGCCGCAAACTGAATATCCTGCAAACCGTACTCATCGGCCACCTGATATTCGGTTGGCAACATGGCCCGAGTCGAAATCAAACCGCTGATCCCGAGCAGTTCAGCCCGAACTCGTGGAACCGCGTCTTCTTTGAGCGAAAGCGTAAACTTCGATTTCCGTGCGTTGCCCAAGCCACCTTCATCGGAAAGCGAAAATTCATAAGGTCCGCTGACCAGCTTTGAATCCTTTCCAGGAGAAGCCGTAAACGTCAGCCCGTCTTCGGCCAGCTTCATCGGAAAGACTGTTTCACCGCTTTTCAAAACGGCAGTCTCGATCGGCTTGTTCGTCGTCGCATTGACCTCCAACCAACTTCCCGCCAACACTGGATGCGGCCCATCGCCTTTGAGCGAAACCGGATCCGCCTGCGTGTAGCCAGGCAAATGGACTTTCATATCCAGCTCCACAATTGCTGGCGGTTCGACCAAATCGACAGAAACCCACTCGGTCACATCATCGCCGCCGCTGGCTCTGAATCGGAAAGTCGACGAAATATTGTTGAACACAAAAGCGTGTTGGCGACCGTCCAGTTTTCCGGTCGGCTTCATGCTGTAAATCGTACGACCGCCGCCCGAATTTTCGATCTCCAGATTCAGGCTAATGTCGGTCACTGTCGAATCTTCGGTGATCTGGACCAGTTGTCGATGGTTCACACCGCGAGGCAACGTTACGACACCGTCTTTGGCGCCAACGATTTCCAGATACGTCCCTTGAGGCCACTGTTGGTCACCCAGCAAAATATTTCGATTAAACCAGGTGCCAAGAAAGTTCGTTGTGCCGACGCCGACCCCCAGCAGTACCAGGGCGACTGCTCCGACGCCAAGGATGCCAAGATTCTTGCGGTGCGCGTCACGGTCGATGACTTTGCCAAAGTCAATTTGCTGTGCGTCTTTGATGCCTTTTTCGATCGACAACGAAGCCAGTTCCCGGGAAACGCCAACAGATTCGAAATCTTCAACTCGCGAAAGCTCGACGCTGCTGATGATGCTTTCTTTGAGCGAACCGTTGCCGCGTTCGATCTCATGCAGTAACGCGTCATTGCCAGGCATGGCAGCGAGGGGCTTGAGCAATCTCCAGAACAGGAACAGGGCCGCGACGACGATCATTACGCCCAACATGATCAGCCGCTGGCTGAAGTCCATCTTAAAGACGCGATCAATCAGGATGTCCAACAGCAACACGCCCAGCACGATCAACAACCATCGCGACAGTCCGCGCACGACAATCCATTGAGTCAACTGAGACCGCAGGGCCGACAATCGATCAAGAATCGTTTTGGGAATTGATTTGTTCGGTTTAGCGTTCATTTACAACAACTTGTACCATTTTCGCGCGGCCCATTCGATTGTCAGCAACACAACGGGCAGCAAAAAGATTAGCCAACGCAACTTGGGGCTGGCATCCCACAGCGGTTCTGGCGGACTGTTAAACGTAAAACGCTCAACCGTGTTCGGCAAAACGTCAGGAAGCTTTCTGATTGAATCAAGGCGAAAATATTGCCCGCCTGAACGATCCGAAATGTCTCGCAACAGTTTCTCATTGAGCCAGTACGATCCGGTTTCAGCACTTGGCGACACCACTCGAAAGGAGACCGGGTCAATTAGCTTTTCCGCAGAGTCACCGATCTTGACCGTTGCTTCGTAGGCGCCGATTCGCGTCGCCGGAAACGAGCCTTCGTATCGCCCTTCCTGGTTCGGCAGCAGCTTGAGCTTGATCGTTTGCTCGCGACCGTCGTCGGACTTGATCACCGCATCAAACGTCGGCTCTTTGGAAGGTTTAAACTGCTCATCCAACAACCGGGCCACCAACGTCACACGCTGACCAAGTTCGTATTCGGTTTTCTCGCGATCAATGAATCCGCGGCGCGATCCCTGCAAGGAACGTGTCTCGACCAGAAAACGGACAACCTGAATCCAAAACCGATCAAAGTATTGAGCCTGCAAACCGATTGGACGCCAGCGCCACGTTCCCTGGAAACCGAGATACAAAACGGAACCGGCACCGAAACGGCCGGACACCATCAGCGGTTGGTTGCCTTCGGCGCTAACCTGATCACCACGCTCCATCAACACCCGAGCCGTCGGCTTGGCCCGTGAAGCAGGAAAGCTCCAATAAATCCCGGGCATCAGATTCCAGATCTTGAGATTCTCTTCCGGTTCGCTGCGAAAGCTCATCACCGGATGGTCCATATTGAAAGGGACCAGCAGCATTTTGCCAGCGCGGTCATCGGTCGCCGACGCGAGGGCTTCGTTGACTTCGATTTCTTCAAGATCACCAAAGCGAACCGGGACGATGTCGCGAAATGGTTTCAGGCTGGGTTTGGTCAGAAACTCGCTGGAGAACTGCGGCCCGGCCATGAACATCACGCCGCCGGCTTTGTATTCGCAAAAGTCCTTCAACAGTCCGACCCAGCGATCGTCGAACTCGCTCGGATCCGGATCAAGCAAAAGAATAACGTTGTACTGCCCCAGCTCTTCAATCGTCTGCGGCAGTCGCGTGATCGGCGTGTTGCCTTCCTGCGGACGTGATTCGTCCATCGACTGCAGCCAGCAGCTGAGATCGATCGTCTGATCTCGTTGCAACAGCTTGTAAACCTGTTGGTAGTCCCAGTTCGGCAAACCGGAAATCAGCAGCACCTTGACTTTCTCGTCGACGACTTCCAACTGCGATGACACCAACTCATTGTCGTCAGTGTCGGTTTCGTCGGGCAGCGTTTCACTGCGAACCGTGTAGACGTACTTTCCAGGGCGATTGGTCGCGTGCTGAAAATTCAGCCGGATGCGTCCGCCGTTTTCAGGCACGTTGACGCTTTCGGATTTAACTTCGATCGGCTGGGACAGCTTTCCTGTCGAATCGCGGCGCTGTTCAAGCAAGGCGACCTTCAAACGGGCGGGCAAATTGGTTTCGTTGCGACGACTGGTCTGCACGACGGCTTCGACCTCAAACGGCTCGTCCGGATAGGCTTTGTTGCGAACGTAGACTTCTTTAACAGCAACGTTTTTGGGCGGATTCGGATCACCGACGCCAATCGTGTAGATAGGAATATCCAGCGAGGCGGCTTTCTCGGCCATCTCCAACGGATCACCATTGCCGTTGTGCTGGCCTTCGCTGATCAACACGATCGATGACGGCGTCGTTGTCGCATCGAGCACATTCTTTAGCGCCTGCCAGATGTCGGTCGCGGCGCCCGACGCAATCAGTTCCGGCAATTTTACATCGACAGATTCCGTTGCCGGATCTTCTTTAACAGGCGAGTCTTCCACCGCCGAATCCTGTTCATCAGAGCCCTTGCCCGCGGCAGCCTGGTCGAGGTCTTCTTGCGTGATCGATGGAATCAGCTCGTACGGCGTGGAGCCATCTGCAAAGTCCACGACATGCACGGGGCCCTTGAGTCGCATTTGCTCCAGAATTTCCGGGTGCTTTTCAAAAGCACGATTCAACAACTCGGTTCGTGAAATCGATCCGGCGTCGATCGAATCCGCATCCAGCCCGGTCAATCCAGCCAACAGTTTGACCTGTTCGTCATTGCGATACAAATCCCCGCGTGCCAGCGACAAACTGGAATCGCGCAGCAACTCGATCGGCGGTCGAACTTCGTCGACTTTTTGAAAATAGAGCGATGGTTTGAGAAACAGTAGCACCAACAACAGCAACACAAACAGGCGAATCCCGGCCATCAACATTTTGACCGGCATCGGACAGGTGTTGATCTCGCGTTTGTAAAGCCAGAACACTCCGTAGCATAAAAGCCCGACGATCGCGATCAGCACAAACACGCCCCAGGACTCGGGAAGGTTCGCCCACTGCAGCGCAGGCGTTCCCGTGCGGTCGGGGCGTTCGCCAACAAGCCACTGCAAGATTCCGGAATTTTCAGCGATCAGGTTCAACTCTATTCCTCTTTCGGTGACAACGCGTACAGTCGAGATGCACCGTGCACCCAGATTCGCTCGCCATCGCTATATAAATTTCCAACCGGAGCTTCCGTTCCCAGGAAAGCTTCGACCTGATTCAGAACTTCCGCGCGGCCCTTTTTGGCCTTGAGTCCGAACCGCCAGATCGCGTTGCCGACCGGCACGAAGACTCCTTGCGGCGTCACCATGCCACGGCCTGTCGAGTTTGAGCCATCGAACATCGGCTCGCCACCCCACGCAACGTAACCTTCGGCTTTGAGATCGATCGCGATGATGGTCTGCTTGCCGCCGAGGTACAACAGATCTCCCCAGGCTCCAATGATGTAGTCAACTTTCGCGCCGTATGGTCGCAAACTCGTTTTCCAAACCATCGAACCGTTATTGCGATCGATCGCAACGATCTCATCCGTATCGCTGCACAGACAAATTAACTCGCGACCATTAGGCAGGATCACGTCACTGCTCCAACCGTCGAAGTCTGTCATGATCGAATTGAACGAGCGACGCAGTAAATCATTGGTCTCACCCGAGCGTGTATAGCGTTTTGCAAAGCGAATTTTCCCGGTCGTCGGATCGACCACAAACAGGACTCCCGTCCCGCAAGTCACAAACAGGTCGCTGCCGTCAATCGTCAAGTTGATCGGAGACGTCGCCACCGAACCCGTTTCGGGCTCGTCGCACAGAAACGCCGACCAAACAGTTTGGCCTTCGTTCGCCGGATCGATTCCATAAAGATGAATGGCTCCGTTCTGATTCACTGGAACGATTAGCAGATCCGCGAACTTGACCGGTGCCGCCATCATTCCGCCACTGCGAAGCCAGCGATCAGTCTCGTCGATGTCCTCAGGTTTTTTCGTCGGATCATAGGAAGGCGACTCGGGAATGTTGACTCGCGGCAACCGCCACAGCATTCGCCCCGACTCACTTTCGTAAGCCGTCAGGAAATTGGTACGCGTCCGGCGAAAGTTCACGTTCCAGCCATGGTTCACCTGTCGCGCGGCCGCGTGTCTGCTGCGATCATTGAATGATTTGCCTTCGATCGTATAAACGACTCCGTCAAGCATCGACATTTGCTGGTGAATCAGGTCATCAAAGTGCATCGTTTTCGGGAACAGAGCCAGCTTGGTCGCCGAATTGACCTGACGGCCCGTGCGACGAATATTGATTCTTTGCCGCGCGCCAGAAAGTTGCTGCTTGCGAGTCGTCGCCGGATCAACCTCAAACACGTTTCGCCAAACACTGCGCCAGGAAGCAAAATCTTCGATGTCAAAACCTGTGCTTCTGGGTTCGGATGATTTGTCTTGCAGAGGATCGGGCGAAGAGGCAATCAAGTCCGCGATCTTTTTTCGGTCAAACGCGATCACGTCTGCAGGTGCCTTGAAATAGATCTGGTTTTCGTCAAACAGCAGATGGCCTGCCGGACGCCAGCCTTTCTCAGCCCACTCAGCAACCATCTTTTTCTCGACCGGATTGCGAGTCGAGGCAGCGTACTCGCCATGGCTTTTTTCGCCGGCAAGCACTTTGCCGATCGTTTCCGGGCGACTGATGTATCGATCGTCGCGCGGCGGCACAAAGAACTGCCACTTTGCAACCTGATCCACCGTGAACGAGGAATCTGGAAGAGACGGCATCGCCGCAAGCCGCTTTGAATTTCCGTGCGAAGTCTTCCACTGAGAGAGCGCTGCATCACGCGTGTCCGTTGGCGCGATGCTGACAATCGAACGCTCAACAGCATCGATCGCTGCCGAATCGGCGCCGTATCCACGACCGGCCGAAAGCGAATCGCGAGCCAAATCCGGGTTCCCCATAAACGCATGGCAAATCGCGATCCTGGCATGGACTTCGTCGAGCGAAACTGAAGGGTCAGGATGCTGGGACGCGATCTTCCTGAACACGCGAAGCGCTCCTGAAAAATCGTGACGGTCAAGGTACAGACAACCCAACCGAAACGCGGCGTCGTCTCCTTCAGAGCTAACGAAAAAGTTCCCTGCAACTCGCATCAATGCTGCAATGTCGTTCGGATCATCGGCTTCGGCCAAAATCTGTTTCGCAGACGCATCCGCCGTCACACGATAAATATCCAACGCTTCGGCAGGAAGCTGGGCAAGAATCTGCTCGACCTGATCACTGATCGAGTAGTAGTTGATTTCGTCTTCGCTGTAGAGCGAATCGCCGCTGCGTTCGAGCACCGCCTGCCACAGACGTGTGGCGACACGAAAGTTACCTTCGCTTGCATGACGGTTGGCTTTGTCGAGCAACGCTTCGAGATCGGGATCCGTTTTAAGAACCGCGCCGGCAACTTCCTGAGCTTCTCCATCTTCAGAGCTCGCTCTGCCAGCCGCTACATCCAAAGCGCCAAACACACGAACGCGTCGCAGCGCTCCCGGCTCGATGATCACCGGATCGGCCAGTCGACGCAGTTGTGCGAACGCATTGGGGACGGCAAACCCAAACACGAGAACAGTGACAGCAAGGATCCGAATGCAAGGTATAGCTTTCATGACTATCTCTTTCGCCCCCACCAGTATGCCAACAGTTGTTCGGTCACCAAAACACCGAACAGGATCATCAAAATCTGCAGCCAAATCTCCGTGTTGCTACCTGAAACCGACTGGCTGGCCAACTCCTCGCCAGAAATCAGTTGCAGGTTCTTGCCCGAGAAAAAGTCTTCCTGCTCAGTCGGGGCCAAACGATCCAGCCGACTCTCCTGCGGGTCGTAATTGGACGCATAGAGCGTCGATTCAGTTCCGCCATCATGTCGCTGAAACTTCAAATCGTAAAAACCGGCTCGGCCTGTGTTTTCAAAGGTCACTTCCTGAATGATTGCGTCAGAATCCTCAGCATCGACAGGCTTGGCAACCGCTTCGACCGACTCTTCAGCCGGATCTCGCAGTGTCGCGCGGTTCGCGAACGCACTCAAATCAATCGGTTGCGAAATCGTGTCGCCTAACAAAATCGTCGAAGCTTCTTTGGATTGCCCCAACAGGTAATCGATCAAGTCGATCATCACCGGTGCATAGGTTGGACTGCTGGGCCACATGGTCCAATCGCCATCGCCAGGAATCGTGAACACGATGACGCGTCCATTGCCGAGAGTACGATCCACCATCGCCGGAGAATTGTCTTTGTCAGTCAAACGCAGCGGAACCGAAACCGTTTTGCCGATCAGATTTTCGTCCAGAATCGAAGTCCACCAGCTGAACACATCGATTTTGCCAAGACTCGAAGCGTCGCTTTCGAGGATCACGCGAAGCGACGGGTGGACTTGCGGGTCGGGCTCAAAGTTCACCCAGCGGCTCATCGTCGGATCACCGGCCATGCGATCAAGCTTCAACGGCGAAAGCCCATCACCACTTCGGTGAAACGCATCGTTAAATGTCGTCGCCCGAACACGATTGCCCGGCATGAAAACCAACGATCCGCCGTCTTCGACCCACTTGGTCAACTCCTTGATTCGATCGGGAGATGCCTCATCGACGTTACACAGAAAGATGATTTGAAAGTCCGCCAGGGAAACAGTTTCCAGCTCACTAACGGTCACATCCGTCATCGACAACCCCGTGCCAGGCACGTTCAGCGATTGCAGATAATGCGTTTCGCTACGTTCCGAGATCGCCGAAGGATCGCCGTCGACCAGCAGCACAGGAATGCCTTCGAGAATCCGGGCGGCGTAAAATCGCGAACTGTCTTCGATCAGCTGATCCTGCTTCAGATCTTCACCCAGCGACTGACGGTCGATCTCAGCGCGAATCCGAAAATTTCGAACGCGGCTCTTACGCTGCAAGTTTTGATTCAGCAAATCGTTCGGGGCAGGGCGGTTGAAGAAATAGTTGAAAACCAGTGTTTCTGTTTTCCCGGGACCGAGGACTCCGATCGATTCGTATTCTGCCTGAGCGTCGTTGACCTGAAACAGGACGCTGATTTCGTTGACCGTCTGTTTGCCAAAGTTCGTCACGTCGACCAAAAAGCTGACGGATTTGTCCGACACCAACAGCCCATCAGGACGAATGCCGGTGATGGCGAGGTTCTGATCCTGCTCGCCACCCGTATCGACAACAAACGTGCCGACTGAGTTTTCGCCGATTCGCTTGGCAACATTTCGCGGCGCCGCTTCAGCATCCTGATTGGCGAGCGGGCGCCAGTCGCGGTCTCGCAAGTCAGAATAGATGTAAACAGCCCGACCAACATCTTCACGCTGGCCTTGCAAATACCGATCAAGCTCACCTAACGAAGCGCTGTAGTCGGCAACCTGATCTGAACAGTCAATCTGCTCAACGACCTGCAAAATCTCCGGCAACGTGCTTTCAGTTAGCGGCTTATAGTCGATCAGTCGCTGCGACGGGTCGCTGGTCAGCCAAACGCTCACCCAGTCTTCGCTTTCATTCGAAGACGCGAAACCACGCAACAAATCCTTGACGCTTTCTTTGGTCTTTTGCATCGCTGGTATCGAATCAACCAGCACGCGTTGCGACAACGAGTCGTCGATCACGATGATTCGCTCAAGCTGACGCGTTTGCGAAAACGCTCCGATAACATTCGATGGAAGAAAAGGTCTGGCCAGCATCAGGGCAATCAGCAACATCGCCAAACAACGCAGCAACAGCAGGATCATGTTTTCGATCTGGACGCGGCGTTTGTTTTTCTTTTCCGCGTCAAACAGAAAGTCCATGGCTGCCCATTCGACAATCTTGAAGCGTCGTTTGTTGAGCAGATGGATCAGGATCGGCGACGCAACCGCGAGGCCACCCATCAGCATCCATGGATTGAAAAACCAGCTAAGCATATTTGTTTTGGATTGGTTTGGGAGTTTGTGCTCGCCGGAAGCCGACGTTGCAGAAGCCGCAGCCTGACGCCGCAACCAGAACTAACGCAGCTTCCTTCTCGATTTGGCTCTGAAGTTCAAATAGGAAGCCAGCACGCCGCCGAGAGACTTCGAGGTATCCAGCAACACGTGGTCGATGCCCGCCGCGCCACAGACTTTTTTGACTCGTTTCATATAGCGGTCCACCGCTTCGAGATAGGATTTCCGTAGCGCCCGCGGTTCGGTATGCAACTCTGCTTCGACCTCAAGGCCACGAAACAGCGTGTTGTCCTCGAAGGGAAACTCAAGTTCGTCGTGGTGCATGACGTGAAACACGATCACTTCATGGCGGCGAAGACGAAATTGCTGCAAGGACTTGCCGAGTTCTTCCGGATCCAGAAACAGATCGGAAAACAGCACCACCATCCCTCGCGAACTCAACTGCGACGCGAGCGCCATGAACGGGTCGCTGACATCGGTTTTGTTTTCCGGTTCAGCCTGCTCAAGCTCGTGCAAGATCGCCTTGATGTGCGAAGGATGTGAGCTGTTTCGCAATGTCTTGTCGATCTGATTGCTAAAAAGTACCAGCCCGACCGAATCTGCCTGTTGCTGCATCAGGACCGCAACGCTTGCCGCAGCCGTGGCGGCATAGTCAAACTTGCTGCGTCCCGTCGCTTCGCCGTAACGCATGGACTTGCTACAGTCCACCAGCAGATGGCACTTGAGGTTCGTTTCCTCTTCGTACTCCTTGATGTACAGCCGATCAGTCTTGGACCAGACCTTCCAGTCGATGTGCCGCAGATCGTCTCCGGGTGCGTACTCCCGATGCGCCGCGAACTCGATCGCGAAACCATTGTGAGGCGAACGGTGCTGACCGGTCACGAAGCCTTCGACCACCAGACGAGCCTTCACGTCAAGACGCTTGATTTTGTCCAGCGTTTCCGGATCGAGATAATCTGGTTTGGAGGTTTCGGGCATTGAGTTCATCAGGTCAGGCAAACGTAACGACGGCTTCAAGCCGTTGACAGCGCAAAACGACGGCTAAGCCATCGCAACGAAAAAACTACCCACCGAAGGCATTTGCCAACTCGGGCGCAATCTTGTCGCCATCGCTGCGGTCAGGAATCTCCACAAGCAACCGGTCAATGATATCGTCCGAAGTTATCCCGGACGATTCCGCGCTAAAGTTCGTAATCACGCGATGCCGCAGCACCGGGCGAGCGACCGCTTTGACATCATCGGTGTTGACGAAAGTTCGCCCCTCGAGGACCGCACGCGCTTTGGCTCCGACCAGCAGGTTTTGCACACCACGCGGGCCCGCTCCCCAACTGATTGACTCCTTCACGAAATCCGGACAGTCGTCTTCGAGAATTCGAGTTGCACGAACCAGACGCAAAGCGAAATGAATCACGTGGGATGGAACGGGAACTCGACGAACAAGCTGTTGCAGTCGCAGAATTTCTTCGCCGCTGAGAATCTGCTCGACGTCGACTTTGATATCCGCCGTCGTGGTTTCAGCAATCCGAAACTCTTCCTCGTAGCTGGGGTATTTCACGAACACCTTGAACATGAAACGATCCTGCTGAGCTTCGGGAAGCGTATAGGTTCCTTCCTGCTCGATCGGGTTTTGAGTCGCCAGAACAAAGAACGGAGCCGGTAACTCGTGACGCTGACCACCGATCGTGACCTGCTTTTCCTGCATCGCTTCCAGCAACGCGGCCTGAGTCTTCGGTGGCGTACGGTTGATTTCGTCCGCCAGGATGACGTTTGAGAAAACGGGACCTTTGAGAAACTTGAACTCACGCTTTCCGGAAGTCTTGTCTTCCTGGATCACTTCGGTGCCCACGATGTCACTGGGCATCAGGTCAGGCGTAAACTGAATCCGTGCGAAATCCAGATTCATTGTTCGAGCCAGCGTGCTGACCATCAAAGTCTTCGCCAGCCCCGGAACGCCTTCGAGCAAACAGTGGCCTCGAGCAAAGATCGCGATCATCAACTGTTCGATGACTTCCTGCTGCCCGACGATGATTTTCGAGAGCTCGCGGCCAACAGACTGGTAAGCGGAACTCAGTTTTTCCAATGCGGCGATATCTTCGCTACCAAGTTCTGGCTGCCCCGTTCTCTGGTCGTTCATATCGGCTTGATCCCTTTATTTTGTGTCATCGGCGCAGCGGTTTAGCTCGGCAGCGCCTTTCTTACAGACCATTCTAGCGTCAAAAACCGCCACCTGCTTATTAACAACTCCCGAAGTGCCCAAAGGTTGCAGGATTTTGGCTGCGGGAAGAATTGTTGTCAAAAAGCCGCCATTTGGGATTGCAAATCGCAGTATCGCTCGGGGCGAAGCACAAGATTGCTGGCGTGGAATTGTTCGAACATGTACCAAGAAACTGCTTGGACACATTTGGGCCTGCATTGAACATCCAGTTTCAAACCTTGCGCCAAATTGCCCGGGTGTGTGCGGCGATCACTCATCACGAGCGAAATCCTGCAAAACCATTGCGACCGCGAATACATGCGGGCGGATCCTGGCGAAGTTTCGCCCGCGATCGATGCGACTGGATTTCAGGGCCGTCAATTTTCGAAAGTCGATATATCGCACCCCGTGCAAATGCAGGTTCGACGACTCGAAAGTGATTCGAAACGTTTCGTTGAGCCCTCTGGTTTTGAACGCTCCTGAACGGTATCGCCGATGCTTTCAGGACAATCGTCAAACTCAGCATTTGTTAGGGGATACCAACTTTTTAAACTTTTTTCGTTTTTCGCGATCCCTGCAAGCAATGTTTGGCAAAGCCCAAAATTGACCGGGCGAGCCAACAACTATCGAACCCCACCCGCGAAGGAAACACAAATGCTCCTTGACAACGTCTTCAAAAAAATCACCACCGTGGCAGCAGTCTGCCTGATCGCTTCCCCGGTCATGGCTCAGGAAGCAGACATCGCCACCGAAACTCAACCTGCAACGATCAACGTTGCCGATAGCGGCGAAGCAGCGATGCTTTCAGCCGATGGCGAACTGACAGGAAACGTTTTGACGTCTTCTGCTGACCAAATCACTCAAGTTCCAAATGCCAAAGTATCACTCGTTTCTCAGGGCAAAGTCATCGACTCTGTGACGACTGATTCAACAGGCAGCTTTTCTTTCGCAAACGTTCATCCAGGTCCTTATCAGGTCGTCGGTTCAGCCGCAGGCCTTGTTGGTTCCAAGTTGCTGACCGTTGCACCGTTCGCGAAATCAACGCCGGCTGCTCCAAGCACAGTCATGCTCAACAGCGCTGCTCCTGACGTAATCTACGACAGCTACGGTTCTGCTCCAGTAACATCTTTCGCTCCAAGCCCTGCTTGCAACACATGCAGCGGATCTGGTTTTGGTGGCGGATACGGCGGCGGCAGCGTTGCCGGAGGCCGTTTGGGCGGACGCCTTGGCCGTGGACTGCTCAGCAGCCCTCGTCGCCTGCTGTTCATCGGTGGTCTCGCCGGTGGCCTTGCGGCTCTGGAAGATTCAAGCCCTGATCGCTAAGCCGATTGAGCTGAACACAAAATCAAAGGTCGAATCTGGTTTCAGGTTCGACCTTTTTTCGTGTCATCATCTCACCCCTCAGTCTTCGGGACTGACAAATTCGACTGGTTTGATGTCGGCGTCGTGCAATAATAAAGGCTAACCCGGAGGACAGATGTCGGCTCAGCCAAACTCGGCGTTGCCAGAAACCGCAGCGCAACCAGAAAACTTCGAGCGCTTCAGGCAGCGGCGATCCGCTTCGCTTTTGATGTCACTGCTGCTGCACGGCTGTCTGCTGGGTTTGGCCGTGCTGCTGTTTTCGATTTTTCGTTCGCCGACTCCTGATGAACCGCTGAGGCGCGGAAGCATTGTGCTGACTTCCATCGACGAAAATCAGCAGGAAGACTTCCTCACCGAAGAAGACATTGAGGAAACGCTGGACGAAACGGCTGTCGCTGCGGCAGCCGCTGCTGCTGCCGCCGAAACTGCACCTGCGATCGACATGCCTGTCGTTGAAAGTTTGCCCGGGCCACCACCGATTGAACCGACGCCCAACGCTACCGAAATGGTAAACGAGTCGCACACCGATGCTGCGACTCATCAGTTCGAACTCTCCGAAGCAGAACTTGCAGAGATCGCTCGGGAACAGAGGCGACTGAAGTCTCGCCAGCCCAAAGGCGATCCGATGTCGATCAATGTGTTTGATGGTACGAACATGACGGGCCGGCGGTTCGTGTTCATTATCGATCGATCCCGCAGCATGGGCAGCCAGGGGCTGGGAGTTTTGGCGAGGGCTCAAACCGAATTGAGTTCGGCGATTCAACAACTGAAACCCAACCACGAATTTCAGATCGTGGCGTACCACAGCCGAACGGTAACGATTTCAAAACGGCAACTTTTGCCAGCGACCGACTCGAACAAGGCTCTCGTCAAACCGTTTCTGCAGAACCTGGCGGCTTTCGGAGCCACCGAACACAATTACGGAATCAACGCCGGACTTGCGTTTCGACCGGACGCGATTGTGCTGTTAACCGACGGCGGCTATCCCGGCCTGACCGCGTCTCAGCTGAAACTGATTCGTCGCGTGGCGGGCAATGCCGAGTTCCATTGCATTCAGTTTGGACTCGGTACGCAGCAGGAGTCCTCGAACTTTATGATGCGATTGGCCAGCGAATGTAACGGCACGTTCAGGTATATTGATGTTCGTGACTGGGATGAATAAGGCTGATTTGTCCTTGCTCGTTTGATTCGAACGCTCCAACCAAAAGGCCAGCCTGCCATGATTTTCAGAACGATCGTCGGAATAATTGCATCGGCTTGTGTGCTGCTGGCTCCTGTAAAAACAGAGCCGCAGGAAAGTAAAGCTTTCCAGCTGGAATATCGTGACGGCACGATCCTGACCAGCAATTTTGCAGATTCGAAGCTCGGTTGGACGAACGTTTCGGAGCTTGGGCAAATGACCAAGCAGTTGATCGACGTGTCGCGCATCGAGTCGCTGACGCTGACCATGGAACCGGCAAGCGAACAGTTGGCACAAACCCTGAAGCTGATCAACGATCTGGACTCGGATGATTTTTTCGCCCGCGAAGAAGCTGAAAAGCAGCTTACGAAAAACGGCAAACGATTTCGTTCGCTGATCGAACGCAACAGCACCCTCACGACTCCGGACGGCATCTATCGACTGGGTCGAATCCTGTCGTCGTTGAAAAGCGGCTCTCAAAAGCAAACGGGGTTCGCGTTGGATATCCTGACTCTCACCGACGGCACGAAGCTTACCGGTGACGCAGGCAGCAACGACCTCCAGTTCATTACTCGCGGGGAAACCGTTTCGGTGCCTCGCAAACGTCTAGCCCAAATCACGGCAGGCGTCGCAGACCTGAAGACTCGCCCTCGCACTCGTCCTGTCATCGAGACGAAACTTTATCACGACCACGCCAGCTTTATGGAAAATCGCAATCTGAAACTGGTCGATTTCGAGAATAAACCCGACGGCACGCCATTGCAATCGCTCGACAAAAACATCACTGGCCATTTTGTTCCGTTCGGCCTGAAACTGGGCACCGAGTTCCCGATGGGTTGCGTTGGTGTCAGCGGCTACAACATTAAAGGCGGCGACAAACCGGTCGGAGGAAACTCGGTTTGCGTTTACCCGTCAAAGACGCGATCCGTTAAACGATTTCAGGGCGTGATGGAGATCACGTTCTGCCAACCCGGAAAGGGCAGCGTTCCGCATGGCGTCAACAGTTTCGGACTGTTCCTGTCGCGAGTGAACCACAGCCGCGACATGTTGTTGCAAGCTTACGATTCAAAAGGTCGACTGATTGGAGTTTGCGAATCGAACGACGAACCTTGCACGTTCTGCGGCATCAGCTCGTCCGTTCCGATTGCCAAACTTCGCGTCCTGTCGAACCCCTGGGTTCTCGATTCCCGACGGCGATTGGTGAAAGAAAAAGAAGCCGCGTACTCGAAAATTGCCGATAGCGACGCGGTTAAAGTCGAGAAGGACGCGATGAAGCGGCAGCTGGACAAGGCTCGCTCAAATCTGAAAGTCGACAAGGACTACGCGGTCGACAGCATCATGTATTCCGCTCCCGTCCCGGTCGACAGCGGACGCACCGATCGCCATTTCCTTGGTCGAAACGGAGACGTCGTGCCAGCGACTGCGGTGCGTATGTTCGGGCCGGATCGAATCGAAATCAGTGCTCGTAACGTGCGACAACTGACCGTCAGCCTGGACGTTGCCAATACAGTCGCGCTCAAACCGGTTCCCAAACCGTTGCCGAAAAGGTTAAAGAACGATTCGAACTGGATGGCAATGCTTCGTGACAACAGCATCGTCCAGTGGACTCCTGGAACGAAGCTTCGCAGCAAAACTTTGCAGCAAGAGTTGACTCGGCAGGATGTCGTCGCGATTTGGCCAGCGGGACGTCCGCCAAGACTTCCGCTTGCTGGCGATTTTGAACGCGGCAACAACGTTCTGGTTTATCCGGGATGTCGCGTCACGACGCCAGAGGTAGTGTTTGACGAAAAAGGTTTCCGCTGGTCCGACGGCGATGTACTTACCGAACCTTTGCACGAGCCTGGCGAAACGAAAGTCGATCAGCGATCGGACGATTTTGCAGATTCAGTCGCACCCAGAAAATCTGAATTCACTTTCGACGCCAGTAAGCTGGACGAGTTCGAACTGCCGACGATCTGGTTCGCAAAACCGTCTGGCATGATTGCGAGTGAAGGTTGTTTGCGGCTCGATGGCGGAGAGATGATCGTTTACTCCAAGGGCGGGCTGTTTGAGTTGACGTCGATCAATGCACGCGAAGCGACCGTAACTTTCGGCGGCAATGAAGTTTCGATTCCTACCTCCAGAATCATCTCGGTCGTCCCGCCGCAGGAGTAGCGTTTCATGCAAGTCAGCTATTTCAAACGCTATCGAATGCAAATCGATCTGCAGGAGTACGGCGACTTCGAAGACATCGCGCTGCCTCCGGGGATCCAACTGCACGCGTGGAATGATGCGCTTGTCGAGGCTCATGCGAACGCCAAACATTTGAGTTTTCAGAATGAAATCGACTGCAATGTTTTCCCTTGCCTTGGCGATGCGGACGGTTGCGAGCGGTTAATGAATGAGATCAGTTCCCGCAGCGGGTTCGTCCCGGAAGCAACCTGGCTGATGACCTGGACCGATCCGCTTAACCATTGCACGCAGAGCATCGGGACCGTGCAGGGCATCCGCGAACAGAAAGACGTCGGCTCGATCCAGAACATCGGAATCACAGCCCAGTTCCGCGGCATGGGACTGGGGACTGCAATTGTGAAGAAATGCCTTGCCGGATTCGCAACGGTCGGCGTTCGATTTGTGACTTTGGAAGTTACCGCCAATAACTCTCGGGCGTACCGACTGTACGAGCGTCTTGGATTTCGGATTCTGAAAGTCGTCTTCAAGTCCGCCGAAATCTCGTCTGTGATTTGATCGCCAGTGGCTTAGAATTGAGGCCATGATTGAAACACCCTCCAACCCGGAACTGGAATCACTGTACAACCACCTGGCGTCGCTAGCCGATGAAACAGGTTGGCCAACTGAAGCCCTCCAGCGTTGCGCCGACGCCGGTTTCTATCGCTGGTTCGTAAGCAAAGCAGACGGCGGATTCGGCTGGTCCGCGACCGACATCGCGAAGGGATATTTGGAGCTGAGCAAAGCGAACTTGACGGTAACGTTTATATTGACTCAGCGTGTTGCTGCCTTGCGGCGGATCGCAGGCTGTGAGAACGAGCCACTTAAAAAACGATTCCTGGAACCGATGCTCTCGGGACAACGCACGGCCACCGTTGGGATTTCCCATCTCACCACCAGCCGCCAACACCTCGGCAAACCGGTGCTCGCGGTTTCCGAACGCGACGGCGGGTTTCAAGCCAACGGACTCAGTCCCTGGGTCACCGGCGGCAATGGAGCGGACTGGATTCTGATGGGCGGCTCTCTGGTTGACGAATCTGGAACCGCTGACGGGAGAGAAGTTCTCTTTCTGGTGGAAACGGATGATGAAAATGTGGTCGTCAAACCGGGCTTTGAGCTGATCGCGTTGTCCTCAAGCCACACCGGTGCGGCCGAAGTGAAAGACGTTTTTGTGCCCGAGGCCAACATCGTCGCCGGTCCGGTCAAACAGGTCCTCACAGGAAACGGGGGCGGCGCGGGCGGACTACAGACTTCCGTTTTGGCGTTGGGGTTAGCCAAAGCCGCGATCGATTTCATCGAATCTGAATCGCAGCGACGTAGTGATCTTGCTCCGGCACAGACGGCTCTGCGGCGGCAACATGAAGCTCTATGCAACGACTTGTTTGCAGCGACCGCAGGCAGCACCGAAGTGACCGCCGCGGAGGTTCGATCTCAAGCCAACAGTTTGGCGTTGCGATCAACTCAATCGGCGTTGGTCGCAGCCAAAGGCGCCGGATTCGTTACAGGCCACCCAGTCGGTCGCTGGTGCCGGGAAGCCCTGTTTTTTCTGGTCTGGAGCTGCCCGCACGCGGTCTCTCAGGCTAATCTGGACGAATTCGCGCCGTGCTCGTAGTCGCGTGGCTACGCAGTTTCAGAAGCTCCGCAGATTTTGAAACTTGCAACTCCAGTTTGCAGAGCGGCGCTCTCGATCAGCTGACCGAATCGAAATCCCTTGAATCGCGCCCTCGAATTTTCGCTCGTCCAGAAGATTCGCCGGAAAGCAAAACCGCTCGCCGACGTATCTGCGGAGAAGCTACGCGAAGCCGGGCTGTCGCTGAAGTATCGTGCTTCGATCGGGACTGCGATCGACAAGTTGATTCCAGAAGCATTCCCGCTGGTGATCGAAGCGATCCGCCGATCCCTGGACATGGTCCCGTACGACATGCAAATCTTCGCGGCGATGCAGATCGCGAAAGGCCGCGTTGCCGAAATGAAAACTGGCGAAGGCAAAACGCTGACCGCGACCATGCCCGCGTACTTGCACGCTTTGTCCGGCCGCGGCTCGCACGTCGTGACGGTGAATGATTACCTCGCCAGTCGAGACCACAAACTACTTGAACCCGTTTTCAGAACGCTGGGACTTTCTTCCGGCGTGGTCACCAGCGACACCGAACCGACGGAGCGAAAACGGGCCTATCGGAAAGATGTTACTTACGGAACAGCCAAAGAATTCGGTTTCGACTTCCTCCGCGATCGCCTGTCGCTTTCTTCCGGACAGACTCGTTCTCAGCTGCTGCATCGCGAGCTCAACTATGTCCTCGTGGATGAGGTCGACAGCATCCTGATCGATGAAGCCCGGACACCGTTGATCATTGGCATCACCGATCCGGAAGAACAAAAGTTGACAGAGCTTTGCTTTCGTTGGGCAGCCGAAAACGCGCCGCAGTTTATCGAGGAACGCGACTTCCACTATCAGCATGACAAGAAAAAAGTTGAACTCAAGCCAGGCGGTATTCAGCGACTTCGAGGCTTGCCGCAGAATGAAGGAACGCGACGAGTTCCGATTCGCAAGCTCTACGAGTACATTGAAAACGCAATCAAAGTTCGTCGCGACTTCCAACTGGATCAGCACTACACGATTCGGGAGGGCAAGGTCGCGATCATTGACGAATTCACCGGCCGGATCGCTGAAGGACGACAGTGGCAACGCGGCATCCATCAATCTGTCGAAGCCAAGGAGAAGCTTGAGGTCACACCGAATGTGGGTTCCGGGGCAACGGTAACAATGCAGACTTTCTTTCGATTGTACGAGAGCTTTGGCGGGATGTCGGGCACGGTGGAAACGAGTTCACGCGAGTTCAAGAAGGTCTACAAGAAAAAAACGGTTGTCGTGCCGACGCATCGACCGGTCATTCGAAAGAAATTGGCCTCAAAAATATTCGCTGATTTGGACTCAAAGTTTGAAGCCATCGTTGCGGAAACAGTCGAGATGACGAACGCTTCTCGTGCGGTTCTCATTGGGACTCGCAGTGTCGAAACGTCTGAGTTGCTTTCGAGGCTGCTAAGCGATCGCGGCATCGACCATGAAGTCCTCAACGCCAATCAACTTGAACGCGAAGCGGAGATCATCAAGGCGTCCGGTGAAGCCGGGAAAGTCACCGTGGCGACCAACATGGCGGGCCGTGGCACGGATTTCATTCTTGCTCCCAAAGTCAAACAGGCCGGCGGATTGCACGTGATTTTATCGGAAGTCCACGAAAGCCAACGCATCGATTGGCAGCTTGTCGGACGCGGTTCGCGGCAGGGTCAGCCTGGCAGTTTTCGCATCTTTGTTTCGATGGACGACGATGTTTTGCTCCAGGGACTTGGTCCGGGAAGGACGGGTCGACTGCGGCGCAAGTACTCTTCGCTGCCGAAGAAAGGCAGCGTCAACCCAAAGGTTTTTCGCCATTTCCAGCTTGCTCAACGACGACTCGAGCGAAAACATTTGGTCGACCGAATGATCCTGCTGAAACAGGACAAGGAACGACAGGAACGGCACATAGAAATGGGCCAGGATCCGTATTGCGACGTGGTGAATTCTTAGTCGGAGTCTCGCCAGATTGTTGTTTCAGCAGCGAGGTAGAAGCACGACGACCATGCAGTTTTCGCGCGCAGGGCAGGGGACCTAACCTGGAGCGAAAAGCCGATTGAAGCCGATAGATCGCCAGCGCCAGCTACGGACGCACCTGGATAGCGTAGCGAAACAGATCCCGGATCCGATTTTGCTTGATCCGAAAACAGCTGCCATGATTTCGTACTGCACCGGATTCCTTCAAGTGCATTCTCAGTTCCAGCATCACGTCGCCCTTGCGCAAAAGCTTGATGAACTCATCGACCGATGGCTCGCGACACCACGTCACGCCATAGTAGTGAAACTCCTCAGCCTTTCCTTTCCCGCGACTATGAGCTGAAACGAAAACAGTTTCGGTGTGCTTTTCCTTCAACCGTTTGGCGAGAATTTCACGAGTCCAGAACGCGATCCGCGATCCATCGAACGTCAGCCAGACTTTCGACGAATCGCCTTCGACCTCGAAAGCAAATTTGTGCGAACTCATGTCGATCGTGACCGTCGAATAGAGTGCCGTTCTGCCGTTGTCATCTACGTAGCCATAGTTTCGAACGCGATCTGCTGACTTCAACCCATCCGTCCACTTCGGTTCCTTGAGAAACAGATTCATTTTTTCGGAATCGTTCATCGTCAGATCGTCATCCCGAAATGCTTTCAGCTCCATGCCCATATAGTCCCCGCCGGGCGAGTTGTTTTCTTCAATACCCAACATGGTTTCCAGCGTATACCCGATCCCGGTTGACCCACGGCGAAGCGTCGGCACGAAACCTTGCTCCGAAAGCATGTCGAACTTTTCCAAAAACGAATCCACCGCCGGCGAGCGATCAAACTCGCTGGTCCCGGATGCAATGTCGGGCGTCGTTTCAGCAGGCGGCGAAACTGTCGGCGCGACAGATTCCTCCGCCAGTATTTCAACCGGCGATTTGACGACAGTCGGCGCTGGATCGGGGCGCGGACTGGGTGGCGTTTCGACCGGATCACAGCCGGAAACAGCGGCCGCCAGCAGCGTTAAGAACAGAATTATTCTGGATTTAGTCATGAAACTGAAACATTGAAACGCAGGTACGACTCAAGTCGCGATCCTTCACCTAGAATCGGGGCTACTCATTTAGAATCGTCGTCGCGATCCTCGACAACCCTGGGCGGAGTCTCACTTGGCACTTATTGAACTCAACGACGTCAGCAAAACCTACGATTTGGGCGAGGTCAAAGTCCACGCACTGCGACAAACGACGCTGAACATCGAACAGGGCGAGTACGTCGCCCTGATCGGCCCCTCCGGATCCGGCAAGTCAACTTTGATGAACACGCTGGGCTGCCTCGATCGCCCAACCACCGGCAGCTACATTCTTGACGGCGAAGAAGTCGTCGACATGACGCTCGACCAACGGGCTCACATTCGAAACAAGAAACTGGGCTTCGTGTTTCAGAACTTCAACCTGCTTTCGCGGACGTCGGCCGAGGAGAACGTCGAACTTCCGCTGCTTTATTCCAAAGGAGTCACTCCCAGACAGCGACGTGAGAAAGCTCGTGAACTGCTGGGCCTGGTCGGACTCGGCGATCGTCTGGACCATCATCCGGCACAGCTTTCCGGAGGCCAACAGCAACGCGTGGCGATTGCGAGAGCTTTGGTAAACGAGCCTCCGATTTTGATGGGCGATGAGCCGACCGGAAATCTTGACACCAAAACCAGCCGCGAAGTGATCGAGCTGCTGGAGAAGTTGAACGAAGAACGCAAGCTGACCATCATTCTGGTAACGCATGATCAGGAAGTCGCTCGCAACGCCCGCCGCACGATCGTTTTGCGGGACGGCAATGTCGTTTGCGACACGGAAAACTTTAGCGAAGCGCTCGAATCGTTACATTCCTACCCCGTCGACGAGTAAACGTCGGCAAGTCTTCCATTCGTTTCAATAGTTGCGACACGTATTTCCGATTCCATGACTACCGCCGTTACAAACGGACGCTAGCACTGGATGACGATGATCGCAGCGAACCCCAAACCAAATACCAGCACGACGCGCAAGCGAGTGAGCCTGCACATCGCGGACGCAATCAATCGCTTGAGCTTCATGCTTGTATTTATATTCGCCGTTTTCGTTACGGATACGGCAAACGCCCAACTGATCGACATCTGTCCTGAGCAACGTCACATCGCAGTTCGCGATCCGGGTGCACTTTGCGCGTTCGACATCGCCAACGCTGACGTCCCATTCACCGTTGCACTCGAAGAAGATCGCATGGCAGAACCGTTGTCACTGGACGATGCGATCCAAATTGCGATTCGCAACGCAGACGTCGTCCGGGTTCTCAGCGGTGTTTCAGCGTCCACGACAGGTCGTACCATTTACGATGTGGCGATCTCGAACGCTTCGATCGATGAGCAACTCGCCGTCTTTGATCCGACGCTGAACTTTCAGTCAACGATGAACAAGTCTGACAGCCCGGCGGCAATCTTCGATCCTCTCGATCCGACAGGAGCAATTCTTACGGGCTCCAGCACGGACTCAATTAACACAACGCTGAACCTGCAAAAACGAACCCACAACGGAGCCACTGTGGGATTCAATGCGAACGCGATCGGATCCTATTTTGAACCCGGCGTCTTTCCGCTTGAACCGCAGTATCGTTCCTTTGCGGAAATCACATTGCGGCAGCCTTTTGCGAAAGGCTATGGCCGCGACGCGAATCTGACGCCCGTCATTGTTGCTCGCATCAACACAGAGCGATCGTACTTTCAATTCAAGAATTCAGTTCAGGAACTCGTTCGTAGCGTCATCGCCGGATACTGGAATCTGGTTGCGGCCCGAGTCGAAGTTTGGGCTCGGAAGCAGCAGATTGAACAGGCGAAGTTTGCTTTCGAAAGAGCCCAAGCCAGAAAAGATGCCGACTTGGCCGTCGCCGCCGATGTGGCTCAGGCCCGTTCTTCGCTGGCGAACTTTCGCGCCAGTCTGATCACCGCGCGTTCGAGCTTGATTTTGGCTGAAACGGCACTGCGAAATGTGATGGGACTGCCACCGTCGAGCGGAAGCGTCATCGTGCCGACTTCGGTTCCGGTTCTGGAACAGATCGATTTTAATTGGAATGAAATCGTTGCGATCGCCGAAGAACATCGCCCCGACATTATCGAATTGAAACTTATCCTCGAAGCCGACCAGCAACAGCTTCGCCTGGCCGACAACTCGGCGCGGCCGCAATTCGACGGAATCGCAAACTATCGTTGGGACGGCCTGAGTGGCGAAATGCCCAACGGAAACTTTTTGGAAAACGATGGCGGTCGATTCGCGGGCTTCAATCTGGGCGTCAACTTCGCGGTTCCGTTTGGCCTGCGAGGCGATCGCGCGGCTTTGCGACGCAGGGAACTGATTCTGCTGCAAGACCGCAAGAATTTGGAACAGGGCATCCATCAAATGGTGCACCAGTTGACGATCAACTATCGAAACCTTGACCAGTTCTATCTTCAAATTGAAGCGTTCCGGGAAGCCAGAGAGGCCGCCAGAATCAGCTACAACAATCAGGCCGCTGAAGTTTTTGAAGGTCGTCGGGAAGTAATCAACGTGCTGACCGCGATTACGGATTGGGGAAACGCGATTTCTCAGGAAGCCCGTTCGATCACGCAGTACAACACCGAACTGGCAAACGTCGAATCCCAAACGGGTTCAATCCTCGAAACGCACGGAATTCGTTTTGTGGAAGAACGCTACGGATCGATTGCTCCGACTTTGGTCGGCGTTCAACGTCCGTCGCGGGCCTATCCGAAGGCTCTACGAATCGATGGAGCCACCGATCGGTACAACGAATCGCCAACCAATTCCGATTCGGCGTTCAATCTTGAAGACCTCGACCCTCCGCGTCCAAACTCGGAATTGATCGACGACGCACTACCGGGCGATCTGGAAACAAATCCGGATGACGAACTGAGAATCAAGAGCCTGAAGGAGTTGCTGCAGGAACCTGAGTTCAACTCGACGCCAGATTCCAACGCGACGCCGCGTTCCCTGGACTCAAGCCCCGGATTGCTCGACTCTTCGCAGCGTCGACCGTCGCGGAGCAGCAACTTGACGCTGCCGAAACGCTCGACGAAACGTTGGTCGTTCAAGAACATTTTCCGACGATAGCGGCAGCGGCAAACCAACAGTCACCGGTTGCAGGGTTGCGCCGCCACCTGCGAATTTTGCCAGTTTGCGGTTTGTAACTTGCGTCTCGCAATCGAATGTCAGTTTCGCTACTCCCGATTCTGCAAACGGTCAAAGCAGTTGATCACCAACGCTGTCCAGCCCGTTTGGTGGCTCGCTCCCAGCCCGCGCCCTGAGTCGCCGTGAAAGTACTCGTGGAACAGAACGTAGTCTTTCCAGTTTGGATCCTCATTGAGGAAGTCACGCCCTTCGTTCACCGGACGCTTACCGTCTTCGACGACGAACAGTTTGGTCAACCGTCGTGCTATTTCGTCGGCGACTTCCTTCAAATTCAGCATCGTGCCGGACCCGACCGGGCATTCAACTTTCATCGACTCGCCATAGAAATCGTGATACTGATCCAGCGCCTCGATCAGCAACCAGTTGACCGGAAACCACACCGGTCCTCGCCAGTTTGAGTTACCGCCGAACAAACCGGAATCTGATTCGCCGGCCTTGTATTGCACTGAAAAGTTTTGATGACTGATCTGGACCTTGTAGGGGTTCGACTCGTGAAACTTTGACATCGATCGCACGCCATAGTCCGACAAAAACTCGGTCTCGTCGAGCATATAGCGGAGGATTGCTTTGAGACGAGATTTTGATGGAATCGCCAGCAGCAGCTTCGGGTCATCACCATGCTTTTCGAGGTAAGTAATCTGGCTGGACAGCGTTTTCCGATTTTCCAGGAACCACATCATCCGCTTTTTGAAGCCCGGCAACCGGTCGATGACTTCCATATTCAACACTCCGACCGCGACCATCGGCAGCAGTCCAACCATCGACCGAATTCTCAGCGGCGTGACGTTATCTTCCTGATGAAGCTGATCGTAGTAAAAACCATCGTCCTCGTCCCACAGCCCGTTGCCGAGCGAGTTCATGGCGTTGGCAATGGAAACGAAGTGTTCGAAAAACTTCGATGCCACATCTTCATAGCTTTCATCGAAACTGGCCAACTCCATCGCGATCGTGAGCATCGTCGAACAGTAGAACGCCATCCAGGCGGTCGCATCCGCCTGGTCGAGATCGCCGCCGACGTGTTCTGGCTGCGAGCGATCGAAAACACCAATATTATCCAGTCCAAGGAATCCGCCGGAGAAAATGTTGTTCTCGTCGCGGTCCTTCCGATTGATCCACCACGTAAAGTTGATCAACAGCTTGTGAAACACTCGCGCCAAAAACTGCCGGTCTTTCCCGTCACCCTGGTCTGAATCCTCATAGACCTGCCACGCAGCCCACGCGTGAACGGGCGGATTGCAATCGGAAAACTGAAACTCGTAGGCCGGAATTTGGCCGTTCGGATGCATGTACCACTCGCGCAGCAACAGCAACAACTGCGACTTTGCGAACTCAATGTCGACTTTCGCAAACGGCACCATATGGAAAGCCAAATCCCACGCCGCGTACCATGGATACTCCCATTTGTCGGGCATCGAAATGACATCGCGGTTGTACAAATGATTCCACTCGGAATTTCGACCAGAACTGCGTGCTTCGGCGGGAATCGGTTTTCCCGGATCACCGCGCAGCCAGTCGCGCACCGAGTAGAAATAAAACTGCTTCGTCCAAAACAGCCCTGCGAACCCCTGCCTGGCAATGGCTCGTTCGGACTGTTCGGGCCACTGTTTCAGGACGTCGCCGTAGAACGAGTTGGTTTCTGCAATTCGCGAGTCGAAAATCTCATCGAACTCCGAACCGAGTAGCTGACTACGGTCGTCCGTAGGCATCTCTTTCTCACTGACCAGCCGAAACTGTAACGTGCGACTTTCGCCAGGCTCCAGCTCCATTTCGTAAACGACAGCGGCCTTGGTTCCCGTTTGAGACGGACTTACGACACGCGAATGCCCTCCGATAATGTGTTCATGAAAGGCATCTTTGACGAACGGCTCTGCATTGATCTGGCCGTACAACTTTCGGTAGTTCGTCTCGTTATCGGTAAACAGAAACAGAGGCTCGTTGCGATCATCATCCACCGCGAAGAAACGGAATCGTCCCAGCGAAGCGTGTTCGGATTCGATCTGTCCGGGCACCAACTTTGACAGTCTCGGTTTGGGCCAATAGCCTTCGCCCGATCTGCCGAACGACCATGTATTTCGAAACCAAAGCGTTGGCAGCAAGTGCAGCGGCGCCGTCTCGGGTCCGCGATTGCAAACCGTGACCCGAATCAGAATGTCGTTCGGGCCGTTCTTGGCATACTCCGCGGTAACATCAAAGTAGCGATCGTCTTCGAACGCACCAGTGTCTTCGAGTTCGTACTCCAGATCGTCGTAGCCACGCCGGGCGTTTTCTTCCCGCAATTGCTGGTATGGAAACTCGCACTGCGGATACTTGTACAGCGCCTTCATGTAAGAATGCGTCGGTGACGAATCAAGGTAGAAATAGTGTTCCTTGACGTCCTCGCCGTGGTTGCCTTCAGGACCGGTCAACCCAAACAGACGCTCTTTCAAAATCGGATCTTTTCCATTCCACAGCGCGAGCGCGAAACTCAGCCGACCTTGCCGATCGGTGATTCCAAGCAAACCGTCTTCGCCCCAACGATAGGCGCGAGAGACTGCTTCTTCGTGCGTGAACGAACGCCACGAGTCACTGTTTTCAGAATAGTCCTCGCGGACCGTGCCCCACTGACGTTCCGCCAGGTACGGCCCCCAACGTTTCCAGTTGGCTTTTCGTTGGCGGTCGTCCTCCATGCGTTGACGTTCCGGGCAATTTTGTGGACGGCGTTTAGACGGTTCGTTCGATTCCATTACGTTGTTGTTCCTGAGTTTTGACGCTCAAATAGCAGGCCGAGACTGCCGCGAGGCAACGGTTTTGATCCGCCGCATCGCGGGTTCGAGTGGTGATTGGAGTTCCCATCCTTTGCCAGTAGCTCACCTTGTACCATAATGTCGGCCAGCAGCGACATCGCTGCAAGAAGTGCAACTCTAACAGGAAACATTGTGAGCGATAAAAAGTACGACGTCTTTGGTGTGGGCAACGCAATCGTAGACATTTTGGCTCAGGTTGAAGATCACGTCATCAATGACCTTTCGTTGAACAAAGGCAGCATGGCTCTGATGTCGACCGAGCAGCAGGGCGACATTCTCACAGCGATCCACGATCCCTCGCTGACTTTCGCCGCCGGCGGATCGGCAGCCAACACAATGGTGGCGATTGCTCAAAGCGGCGGATCAGCGGTGTACACAGGTCGTGTTGCCGACGATACCAATGGCGAGTATTACAAAAAAGGCATGGAGAGCGAAGGCATTCTGTTCTACGTTCCGCCTTCGGAAACAGGCCACGAACCAACCGGTTCAAGCGTCATCCTGACAACGCCCGATGCCGAACGAACGATGTGCACTCACCTTGGCGTTTCGACTTCGCTGGGCAAGTCCGATGTTGATTTCGACATGCTGGCTCAATCCAAATGCTGTTATGTCGAAGGCTATTTGTGGAGTTCTGATGGACCGCGGGAAGCCTGCTTGGAAGTTTTCAAACACGCAAAAGCCAATGGAGTCCTTTCAGCGTTCACGTTCTCTGATTCTTTCCTTGTCGATTTGTTTGCCGAGCAGTTTAAAGACGTCGTTCGAGAGCACTGCGATATCATTTTCTGCAACGCCGACGAAGCCCGAAAATTTATCGGCAACGATGACCTCCAGCAGTGCGTCAAAGAAATCGGTGCAATCTGCAATCATTCCTTTATCACCGACGGCGCTAACGGAAGCTATGTCGTGATCGATGGCCAGATTTCAAAAGTCGATGGCTTTGAGGTGAAAGCGGTCGATACGGTAGGCGCCGGAGACGCGTTCGCCGGAGGCGTGCTGTACGGGTTGACCAACGGACTGTCGCCAGAAAAATCGGCTCGCTGGGGCAACTATCTGGCGTCACGCGTTGTGTCCAAGTTTGGTCCACGCCTGGACGAATCGATCGCCGAAGAGATGCAAGAAGCAATCGCCTGAACCTGATCGGCTTTCGGGATTTTCATGCCCCAGCAACCTGAATCGCTACCTTCGATCTCTTCATCGCTGTTGGTACGCGTTCAGGCGATGCATCCCGACGCGTGGGCACGAATGGTCGATATTTTTTCGCCGATCATCTATCGCTGGTCCCGACAAGCCGGTTTGTCGGGTTGCGATTCGGCCGATGTGGTGCAGGATGTTTTCATCTCGATCGCCAGACGCATCGCTTCCTTTGAACGGCTAAAAGACAACGGCAGTTTTCGCTCGTGGCTGGCGACGATCACTCGCAATCAGATCCGCGACGTGTTTCGGCGAAAGCAAAAACAACCTGACGCACGAGGTGGATCTACGGCAATGCGGAAAATCGCGGACCTGGAATCACCGATATACGCGAATTGGGAAGAAAGCATCAGCGCCGCAAATCTGGAATCGCGACTGCCACAACGAGTGTTGCAGATGGTGAAATCTGAATGCGACGACGCAACGTGGCAGGCTTTCTGGCTGACCACAATCGACGAGAAACCGGCTTCGATGGTCGCGGAGCAATTGGGCATCAGTATCGCCAGCGTCTATCAGGCTAAATCGCGGACGCTAAGACGGCTGCGAAAACGAATGAACGAAATTCCGTAGTCGCCATTGTGAACGGGTGTCACCCAGATGAACTCTAGCCAATCGCCTGATTGCGACCGGCGTTCTTGGCCTTGAAGAGGTTCTTGTCAGCCGCGTCCAGCAACTCTTCTCGCGTCAGGGAATTCCCGGCATCGCAAACAGCGATGCCGCAACTCAACGAGCATTCAAGGATTCCGCTGGACGTAAAAAATGGATCGCCGATCGCTGCTTCGCGAAGCCGTTCGGTGGCCTTCAACGCAGATTCGAAATCTGTGTTCACCAAAACGACTGCGAATTCGTCGCCACCAAAACGAGCGAACACTTCACTGTTTCTGGTGACGGCTTTTACTCGTCGACCAAACTCAGCAAGAACTTCGTCGCCGACGAGATGACCGTACCTGTCGTTAATTGATTTGAAGTGATCGAAGTCGATCATCAACAAACCGACTGGTTGTTTCGAGCGAGCATGGCGGTGAAGTTCCCGTTCAAGAACGTCCATCAGGTACCGCCGATTCCACGATCCTGTCAGCGCATCCTGAGTCATCATTCGATAGACCGACTCGTAGTAGTGGGCTTCAATATTATCAGCGTCAAAAAATTTGAACGTCCATCGTCCGACGCGCAGACAATCGCCGGAATACAGCTGCTGGCTATCCACTCGAACATCGTTGACGAAGGTCCCGTTGGTCGATCCAAGATCAACGACAAACCAGTTCTCGCCATCACGAACGATCTTGGCATGCCGCCGCGATGCCAAGGTCTCGGCCACGACCAGGTCGCAGCTTTCATCACGGCCAAACACGAATGTATCCGTATCGATCGACCTCAGCCCTTTTCCTGAATCGACGGGTGAGATCCGGAGTACTTTTGGCGGCGAACCCGGCGCTGGCGGCTGTTCCGCTGCTTTATCCGAAACAGGCACGCAACTGGCATTCGAAACCAAGGTCGGACTTCCCGGGAGTAACTTCATGACGTCGAAACTTATAAAGTGAAACTGTCTTCACTGAAAAGCTAGTTCACTGGCTCAACGGCCACCGGACGAAGTCAACACATGAGGGCAAACCCCCATATCCACCCAAACCAATCGACGGAAAATTGCTCGATGCGTCAGCCGAAAATCAGCTACAGCGATCGAACAGCCCGGTTTCGACGTGAATCGAACGAAGGGCACAAACTATACTTCGTTCGACAACAGGGCTTGGCGACAACATTCAACACCATGCACGACGCGACTGAGTTCACTAAATCGCTCCGCTGGCAGGCTGACACGCTGGCGGATTCAGTCACTCCACTCGCACAAGCCATTCACGAATCCTGCCGTGCCGTCGCGAAGCCATCCGTCAAGCTGAGCCTGCTCTTTGAGCTGTTGGCCTCGCTGCAACGAGATCACGAAAAAATTGCTAGTAACATCTGAAAGCGCCGACATGTCGCCCCACAGTTTCTCGAACTGGGCAACGGGGAACACGTCCTCCTGGCCGTTCCCCCAACGCTTCTTCACATCCTTGAGCGTGATGTAAGTCGGCATTTGCTGGGACAATTCGCGAACACAGCGATCAACTTTCTCTTGATCACCAAGCTCTTCCCGCGACAACCCCAGCACGCTGAGCAACTGGTCGATATCAATCCATGTCGTGAGCGAGTTGTAGTAAGTCAGCTTGAACTCGTCGCGTTCCCGCGGCATGGCCAAACCTTCCACCAACCGAGGTCGACCATTGACTCTCGCCAGCCCGCCGCCGCGATCGTCCAGCCGCCGTTCGATCACTTCAAAACTCAAACAGTTGCCGTGCTCGATGTGTGTGCCCAGCAATCCAGGATCAACGTTCGCGCCCAGCGTGTCGATATTGTGCAGCATCATGTGCTTCAGGTTCGGCCGTGACTGCAGCAACTGATGCAGAGTTCCGTTGCGGAGCATGTTTGGAATCTCGTACCAGTGTCCGACTGGATGCAGACATTGCATCGGCATATTGTCGGTATAGTCGGTGCCTTCACCCATTTGCCGAGCCCAACGAATCAGTGCCGCGCGAGCGCTGTCGCGAACTTTTTGTTGCTGTTGATCGAGCACCTGTTGCGGCATTTCCTGCCAGGCAAAACGCAAATCGCGAACCATCGGAATCGTCCGCAAGCCAACGTAGCGCCCCGGAGACAGGATGACCTGGCCCGGATATCCGTAGTTGGAAACCTGGCTTAAGTGTTCAGCGATGGGCTCATGCGTCATGTAGCCCGTCGTGATGATGTGCGGAATCGCGTTTTCCTGGCTGGCGAACTGCTTGGAGATTCGATTGCTCTTCGCGAGATGCACTTCCAGAAAACTGCGATGCTTTCCCGACAGCTGTGCGAAAGGATGCAAGCCTTTGACGACGCCCGCCCCTTCGGTCCAGCGGCTTCCGACGCCAGCGGCCAACGTGACGACTGCGACTTCTCCGTTTGCGATCGCGGCCTCGCCAGCGGAACGGGCGAACCTCGAGATTGACTCTCGAACGTCAACAACGTCTTCATACTCAACATCTTTGATCGACGTGTTCAACGGCAATCGATTTTGCGACAGCCCGAAACGGCCCGACTGCAGGTCCGTTTGAATTTGCTCGTGTAATTCCCGATCAAAACCAAAACGCTCGAGTAGCTCGCCAAGTGAATCTTCGCGGACGCCCGTTGACTTGCGGCCAGGCAGAATGCTTTCAATAAGCTTCTGCAGGGTCGCCGACTGGCCTTCGTTTCGAAATTCACTGCCGAGTTGCTCCAACTCTCGCCGAGCCAGTGCTGGAAGTTCGTGGGATTCCTGCTTTAACCAACCGGGAACCTGAAGCGCGTAGTATTCGCCTGGCATTCTGGCATCGTCGCCGGCAAGCATTTCGCTCCACGTGCCACGGTCATTGATTTCAAAATCGTAAACCACAGGAGTCATCGCGAACGGCAGTCGAGTCTGCATCCGATCGCGAGTCTCGATCATCGTCGTCTGCAACCAACGCTTGGCGTCTTCTTTGACTGCCGGATCGAAGATGAATCCCATCCCGCCGCCTGCCATTCCGCCAAGCATCCAGAAACCCCAAAACTGGTCGCCCCATTTTTGTTCACTTTGCTCGACCAACGAATTGGTGAACAGATTCGTGCACCAGGGAATTATTTTCTGAAGCGGACCAAAGAAGTTTCGACTGGTGGCTTTCCCGATCGCCCGGATATCGCCCTCTTTGAGCCCGCGAGTGATTTCACCAAGAATTTCGATGGCTTCTTTACGAGCTTCCCATTCGACAGGGCTGCGAAGAAGATATTTTTCCGTCACCATTTCAAGGATCGGTCCGACGTTCTGGGCCATCCCGCCATGAACCAGCACCAAAGAATCCTGCAGCGCTTTTCGCGTCTCTGGCGTGACTTCTTCGGAAGAAAACACTTCGTGCTTTGGCAGCAACCGCCCGCGGCTAACTCCGAATTCCGGATCGCCAGACTCGGCCTCGCTTCCGCAAATCAGTTTGATTCCTGGCCAAACTCCGCCCGAGTCTTGCCATCCACCACCCGATCCACCGATCCATTCTCCAAGAATCGCACGCGCGGCAATGATACGCCGATCGGACTCCTGAAGCCCGCCAGTCAGTTCACTCACCTGGCCTGTCGCACGCATGCAAACGGAAATCAGCGAGCCCAGCAAATTGGTTGAAACCGCCAGCCGTGATCCCTTTGGAATGTCGTTGACCTTGGACACGATTTCCAGTCCCAAGCCAGGACCGACCAGACGTTCGAGCAGGCTTTCCATCGTCTGCCCGCAGCCTTCCATGCCTGGCGGAACAATTCCGGCAGCGATCACAGCCGCCTTCAACAGTCCAAGATAGTCTTTTGCAAAATCGAAGACTTCTGCAATCGTCTCGATCTCTGCCGAGGCCTTCAAATCGGTGCTGGTCAGCTTGAGAACAGGCTGATCGATTACCCGGAGATAGCATTCAATTGGCGGACGGGGCTGCTTGTCACGTCCCATAACACCAAGGTTCACCGAAGCATTGATCACTTTGGCGCCCGAGGGAAAGTCCATTCCGAGAAAGAAAATATCGCTCCACGCGCTGTGCGTGAAATCCATTCGCACCGCGGTTGTCTCTTTGAGCATCGGATACGATGCGTTGCTTTCGTCCTTTTGCAGCAATTCCTTGCGAAAGCGAAGCGGATGATCGGCGGGATGCCCGGTGCGGAACATCCACTGGTTGCCACGTACCGTTCGGACGCTTTTCCGAACCTGATCGGCCAATGTCTGAAAACCGAGTTCGTGATAACTGCTGGCCAACGCGCTCGAAAGCCCATCGCAGGGTCCTTCGCTTTGCTGAACTTCCAACAGCTCGTCAATCGCTTCGGTGAATCGCCGCTCGAGCAAATGTTGCCAGGCGTCGAAGGGAATGTTGCCGCTGTGGTCCGGCCCGTAGTGCGGCGGCAGCTGAAATCGATGGATGGAAAACAGAAAAAACAGAGCTCGCACGCGATGGTACAGATTGTCCGTTTGCCGCCAGAACGAATCGAGTGCTTCGCAATGCTGCAACAACTCGTCCAATGTGGCTCCTTCGCAAACGGCGTCCAGTGACTGATTGCGAACGTCATCTTCGGTCGACGTGATGATGTCGACCAGCGAATTTTTCTTTGTGGCAACCGACATATCAGGCTCCTCCGCCAGTCGTCGCCACTAACTCAAGCAGCTCTGCGAGAATGTCGTCACGGTCTTTTCCGTTGAGCGCCAATGCCAATTGACTTTTGAGCAAACCGTACTTTTCGCCGATATTGTAGCGAGACGCCTTTACCCGCAGCGCCAAATATCGTTCGCGCTGCGCCGCGGCGTGCAGGGCGTCGGAAAGCTGAATCGAGCCTTCCGTTGCATTGATCTGTTCCCCCAGCACCTCCATGACTCCGGGGGTCAACACATGCATCCCTGAAAGACAGAGGTAGTGGCTGGAACGCAGCCCGGCCACGATCAAGTCCTGCTCGGCTCGGGTCGGCGTTGGCTTTTCGACGACCGAATTGACGTCGTAGACATCGTCACGGTTTCCGCTACGGGTCGCACCAACCGTTCCGAAGAACGGCAGCATGTTTTCGCGAGTTTCCTGCACGGCCGATACAACGCAGTTCTCCTGACTGGCAAGTTCGACAACCTGTCGGGCACAGCCGTGGTCGCTGTGACTGATGTAAACATGGTCGCTGACCAAGTGCAAAAACGGCTCGTTGCCGACGAAGTTCCTGGCGCGAAAAAGTGCATCGCCATAGCCTCGTGGATTTGCCTGTTCGACGAAGGTCAGTCGATTGGCATGCTGGCCTGCAGACCGCGTGAAAGTCTCTCCGGCACCCGGGCAGACGATGACGCAGATTTCTTCCGCGCCGGCGTCAACGCATTCGTCGAGAATTAGCTCCAGAGCGGTTTTCGGATTTCCGTGTTGGTCGACGAGACTTTGGAGCGGAAGCGATTTTTGATCAGGAGCCGCGGCTGTGATCACAGCACGTCGGATACTCATAGCAGACTTTCGAGGCATCAGTGGTTCAGTTTGAAGGCCTCATTTTAGTCGCTGCTGAATATTCTCCATAGCTCAGAGCCGCGATGGAGCCAGTTTCCTGTTGTCACAACCGCTATAACCCGCAGCCAGGACTCACTGCCCGTCATCCCCACGAAACCCAGCCTTGACCCTCGAGCCAGCGTCACCGAACCGCGTCGCGTGGTCGCTATCGACACGAAGCTGCACGAAAACCTCGAACCTTTGCACCCACCGTTTGTCGCAGAGAGCAGTTCAACTAAAATCTCCGCCGATGACACAGCTTCCCAACCCATCCGAATTTCGATCCGCGATCGACCAAACCATGCTCACCGATGAGCACTGGCTGCGTTCGAACTTTCGACGATTGAAAAACCAACCGGAATCTGGCAACGCGGGCGATCTTGCGAAGCTGGAGAACTTCCTCAAACGTTTCGCGGCCTCCAAAGAACGATTTTCGAAGCGCGAAAGCTTGCTCCCGAAACCGCAACTGGATGAAACGCTTCCGATCGCGGCCAGATCTGAAGAAATCACCGAAGCCATTCTTAACCACCAGGTCGTCGTTATTAGCGGCGAAACTGGATCCGGAAAATCGACTCAGCTTCCTTTAATCGCACTTCAGGCGGGGCTCGGAATCCGGGGAATGATCGGGCACACGCAACCGCGTCGAATTGCGGCCCGTGGAGTGGCGGCGAGACTGGCGTCGCAGATTGGAACGCCGCTGGGCAAAGACGTCGGCTTCAAGATTCGTTTCGACGACAAAACGGGCAATGATACTTTCATCAAGTTGATGACCGACGGAATCCTGCTGGCGGAAACGCAGTCCGACCGATTCCTGAATCAGTACGAAATGATCATCATCGATGAAGCGCACGAACGTTCGCTGAACATCGATTTTTTGCTTGGCGGACTGAAACGAATTCTGGCCACGCGGAAAGACCTGAAACTGATCATCACTTCGGCAACGATCAACACGCAGCGATTCGCGGACCATTTCACCGTCGACAAAGACAAACCGGTTCCCATCATCAATGTTGAGGGCCGCACCTATCCGGTTGAGATTCGCTACCAACCGCCGACATCACCGGACGGCGGCGATTCACAGATCGAAGTTTCTGATCACGTGGCGCAGACGTGCCGCGAACTGGTCAGGGAAGAGGACGGAGACATTCTTGTCTTTCTGCCCACCGAAGCAGAAATCCGCACCGTCAGCCGGAAGCTGAAAGCTGTACTTGGCGGTTCCCGAATCGAAGTTCTCCCGCTCTACGCGCGACTATCCACAGGTCAGCAGAACGAGATCTTTCAACCGAAGTCCGCACGGCGGATTGTGCTGGCGACGAACGTTGCGGAATCTTCGATCACGGTTCCGAGAATCAGTTGCGTGGTCGATACCGGAACCGCGCGAATCAGCCACTACGCGGCGAAAAGCAAAGTTCAACGTTTGCCAATCGAGCCCGTTTCCCAAGCGTCAGCCAATCAGCGATCGGGGCGCTGTGGTCGAATCGGGCCCGGCGTGGCGGTTCGTCTTTATGCGGAAGACGATTACGAGTCGCGGCAGAAATTTACCACGCCAGAAATCCGTCGCACGAATTTGGCATCCGTGATTCTTCAGACCTTGCACTTGCGACTGGGTGACATCGAAGAGTTTCCTTTTATTGATCCGCCACGAGTCGAGAACGTGCGCGATGGTTTTAAAACGCTGTTTGAAGTCGGCGCTGTCGATGAGAAAAAACATTTGACGCGGGAAGGCCGCAAGCTGGCGCGGCTTCCTGTCGATCCGCGGATTGGAAAGATGATTTTCTCTGCCGACCGAGAAGGCTGTTTGGCGGAGGTGCTGGTCATCGCATCGGCGCTCGAGATCCAGAGCCCCAAACTTCGTCCAGTAGAACGCAAACAGGCCGCGGATCAGGCCCACGAGCAGTTCGCCAACGAAAAATCGGACTTTTTGGGGCTGCTGAACATTTGGGATTGGTACCACGAACGAAAAGAGGACCTTTCCAAAAGCAAGTTGAAGAAAGCCTGCGAGCAGAACTTCATTTCGTTTTCTCTGATGCGACAATGGCAGGAAATCTATCGGCAGCTGAAGTCGATGGTGGGTCGCGAGGGACTGAAAATTCGGGATCGCAAGAATGACTACAACGCGATCCATCGTAGCCTGATGTGCGGGCTGCTTTCGGGAGTCGCGATGCTGGGCGACAAGCATGAGTTCACTGGCTCGGGCGGAATCAAGTTCCATCTCTGGCCGGGTTCGGATGTGTTCGGTACCAAACCAAAATGGATCATCGCGGCGGAAATCGTCGAGACCACCAAACGATACGGCCGCACGGTTGCTTCGATTTCGCCAGACTGGATCGAACGACTGGCTCCTCACCTGATCAAGAAACGACACACCGACGCGCGGTGGAGCAAGAAGAAACAATCCGTCATGGTGTCGGAACACGTCAGCCTGTTCGGGCTGCCGATCGTCGCGGGTCGCGCGGTGCACTACGGACCAATTGATGCGGCAGCGGCGCGAACGATCTTCATCGACCGGGGACTGTGCGGCGACGAGTTCGAGGGAACGCCGGACTTTTACATTCACAACCAGTGGCTGGTCGAAGAGCTGGAAAAAGAGGCCGCAAAAACCCGCGACCGCGACCTGGTGATCGATCCATTCGTCACGCCGGCGTTTTACGAACAACATCTTCCGGAAGACGTTTTCGACAATCGCTCGCTATTGCAGAAACTGAAGTCTGATCCTTCGCTTGATCAGAAACTGCGGATGACGAAATCCGATTTGCTACCAGGAGCCGACCTTGGAAACTCCCAGGAACTGTTTCCCAACGAGGTACAAATCGGATCGATGGAGATTCCGATCGAATACAAGTTTTCGCCCGGCGATAAAAACGATGGAGCCACGATTCGCTTGCCGGTCGAAGGGATCGGGCAACTGGACGATGTGCAAACTGGCTGGCTGATTCCGGGACTGATGAAGTCCCGTGTCATCGAGCTAATCCGCAGTCTTCCCAAAGCCACGCGGCGAATGGTTGTTCCTGCTCCCGAAACGGCGGACACAGTTGTCGCAGAGATTGAGTTTGGCAAAGGCAAGTTTACCGAAGCGGTCGCTCGCGAGTTGAGCAAAGTGGCGGGACAGCCGATATCGCCCAGCGAATTCAAGCTGGAAAAGCTTTCACCGCATCTGAAGGTGAACGTAGAGGTCGTCGACGAGCAGGGAGAAGTCGTTGCCGAGGGTCGAAGCGTCGCGGAGCTTCGGCAGCAGTTGGGTGCCGAGCACAGTTCTTCGATTGTGGAAGTCGAAGACGAAACGTGGACGCAAGACGGGCTCAAGGAGTGGACTTGGGGAGACCTGCCGGTCGAAGTTCCGATCCAACGCGGCGCAACGCGGCTGACTGCATTCCCGGCGATCATCGACCAGCAGGACAGCGTCGGCTTGCGTTTGACGGACTCGAAAGAGAGCGCGGAATCGAAAACCCGCGGGGGACTGATCCGATTGTTTCGAATGCTCAATCGCAAAGCGGTCAAATCACAAGTCAACTGGCTGCCAGAGTTCGACCATCACGCGTTATTGCTTTCGCGATTTGTCCCCACCAAATCGTTGCGTGACGAACTGGGTGACCTAATTGTCCGCATCGCGTTTGTGGAACGTGAAAAAATTCCTCGTACCGAATCCGACTTTCAGGCACTCAGCGCCGAATCCGTGGAACGCATTTCGATCGCGACTCAGGCGGTCGCGAAATGGCTGCCGAAGTTTTCCGCTGCGGCTCATGCGACTGATTTGGCGCTCGGCAACATCCCGGCTTCGCGCGGGACGACGAAGCACGACATCAAGAATCAACTTTCATCGCTGACAACCGAATCGTTTCTGGGAACGACTGCATGGATGTGGCTCAAGGAATACCCGCGCTACTTCGAAGGCATCGCCCGGCGGATCGAGAAAATCACTTCGTTCCCGGCCGAGAAGGATCGCGAGCTGGCTGACGAGATCGAACATTTTTGGACCAGGTACATCGAGCTCAAGGAACAGCACGAAGCCATCGGGATCGTCGATCCGGAACTGATACAGTTTCGCTGGATGATCGAAGAGTATCGGGTTTCGCTGTTCGCGCAGAATCTGGGCACGGTGATTAAAGTCTCCAGCAAACGACTGGACAAACAGCTGGATAAAGTGCGGCGTGTATAGCGAAAGATTCCGGGATTCGCAGCTAACTAGTCAGGTCTTTCTCAGTCGAACAGGCAGCGTGAAATCTGTAAAAATTCGTGCCGGACGATTTGAAACCGGTTCTAGAAATGTGCCAGAAAATCAGCCTGCACATAAAGACATTCTGCTGCGCCGACAAGGTTAGAATTGCGTTCGACCGAACTCAGTTCATAAACAACCTGACACGGAACCACCGATGACGAAGATCAGTTTTCTGGCAGCACTATTGGCGATCACCATTCCGACGACTTGTTGTGAAGCTCAATCGCTGGGGTACAGCAACAACCGAATCGCGATGAGCTTTGATGGTAACAGCGCACCCGACAACGAATATAAATGGCCAACGGGAGACCCCGACGATTGGGGCGCTCTTCCTGCATCCTGTGCGATCATGGCCAAACTTGGGCTGCAGGAGCAACTGGTTCACTGTTCCTACAACAACTTTATCGACGCACCGGCAGGACCAGACGTCAGGAACCAACTGAAGATCGGTGCCGATGGTGTGGTCAAGCACTGGGGCTTCGGTCGCGAAGTCTTCTTCGACGTCACGACACAGAAGCAACAGGCCATTGAAAGTCTGGCGAAGGAGATGGGCAAGTCGACAGAAACCGATCCGCTGTACTTTATTCACGCCGGGTTGTCGGAGTTTGTCTATCTCGCGGTCAAAGAAGTCATCCGCAACGGCGAAACTGAATCGCTGTCTCATGTGCATTTGGTATCGCACAGTGCCTTCAACGAAAATGAGCGTCGACGTGAGCACCATCACACCTGGAACGACATCCAGAAGCTCGCCGAGGGCCGGAAAAATACACTAAGATCAGGGACCAGAATCACAAAGAAGACCCGAACCACTTGTGGCACTCCGGGAACAACTTTTCCGTCTGGCACTGGATGCGTGACCATTCGGAACCTGACGTACGCTGGATGTACTCGAGGCTCAAGGCACACAGCAGAAACGTCGCTGACATTTCAGACTGCGGCATGCTGTTCTTTTTGCTTGTTGGTGATGACGAAGGGAGTCCGAAGAAGTTCGAAGCCTTTATTGGCGACGGCATCATCGACCGCTCGACACAGGCCACGATCACCCTCGAAGCTGAGTCAATGGAGCGGGTCTCAGGCTGGCAGCTTGCGGAAAGCGACGCCGCTTCGGGTGGCAGCTATCTGCTCTACGACGGGCCCAACAGCTTCGCGAAAGTGACATCGCATCGGATCAAGGCTACGTTCGAGGTAGAAACGGCAGGACGCTACTCCGTGAAATGGAACATGCGTCAGCCAGACGGCGTGCCAGGCGACCAGGCGAATGACGCGTGGATCTGCTTTACGGACGCGACGCAACTTGCTCGACAGGAAACGATCACCGGATTTCATAAATTCGTAGGAAGAAGCAAGGATGAATTCGCACTCAATGGCCAGCTTGATCTTGAAGGCGATCAGCCGTGGATGACGGTTGAGTTTCCAAAGCCCGGAAAATATCACTTGGAGATCGCTGGCCGATCCAATGGCTTCCAGCTTGACCGAGTCGTACTCTATAAGGGCATCGACTTCGAGCAGCTGAAGCGTAATCTTCAATAGAGTCCCTTGAAACGCATTCAAATGAGGCTGACACAATGAGTCGATGCCCAAGCCCTTGATCAACATTCGGCATTGCGGCGTTCGTTGGCTTTATCGCCATCATGACCTCTGTCGCCGCTTCGCAGGACGCCGCTTCAACGAAGCTGATCGTTTCCAGGAGTCAAAGGCTATGGTTCGGTCGTCACAGACTGCTTTGGCATTGCCAATTCAATGGCCAGCCCCCGACACCAAGGCTGCTGACCTCGATTCGCCTCCGCGTCGACCACACTAGCTCAACTTCCATCCGGCCCGATACTCGCCGTTGATGATCGGTTCGGCTTTTTCTGAGTTGGTGACTTTCATATTGTCGTCATCCCATTGAATTTTCTTGCCCAAGCGAAGTGCGACGACTCCCAGCAAAGTAATCTCGGTGAGATGGGCACCGACTTCGAAGTTCGAACTTGCGGCCGGACCGCCGCGAGCAGCATCGATCCAGTCCTGATGATGACCGTTTGTCTTTGGAAGAGTCGCTGCGGGCAGCTGAAAATTCTTCAATTCCGGCTCGAGCAACTCCGGACCGCTTCCGTAGGCCGCGTTCACCAAAGTTCCCTTTTCGCCAACAAACATAACACCACGCCCTGGAAACTCGTCATCTTTCATTGCTTCCGGTTTCTTTGGCTTCGGTCCACCGCTGTACCACGTAATCTTGACGGGCGGCTTGTCGCCACGGGCTGCAAAATCAAAATAGCCAAGCTCGCCAAACGGAACGATATCGTTATCCATGTAGCCAGCCGGATGCATTTCAACACTGGTCGGCTTTCCAAGTTCAAGTGCCCAAACGGCTGCATCAAGATCGTGGCAACCAAAGTCGCCCATCGCGCCGAGCCCGTAAGTCCAGAAATCTCGCCAGCCTACCGGGGCAATGGCCGAGTGAAAACTCGCAGCCTTCCGCGGACCTTGCCATAGATCCCAATCCAGACCTTTCGGAATTGGCATGGCTTCGGTTGGCCGACCACCAAGTTCTGGATTCCAACGCGTTGCGGGGACCCACGCATGAACTTCGGTCACATTGCCGATTGCCCCGGCCCTGATCATTTCAACGATCGTCCGCAGTTGTTCGCTGGAGTGAAGTTGATTGCCCAACTGAGTTGCGACTCCGGTTTCTTTGGCGACTTTGGCAACGAGCCGTGCTTCAGCGATGTTGTGAGTCAGCGGTTTCTCGCAATAGACATGTTTACCCTCTCTCATCGCTCGCAGAGAAACCAACGCGTGTGCATGGTCCGGCGTCGCGCAAAGAACTGCATCCACATCATTGCCGCCGTCGAAGAATTTTCGATAGTCAGAATGGAGGCGGCATTTGTGAACCTGTTTCTCGCTGGAGTAGTGCTTGTCGACTGCATCAGCAACCGGCAGCCGGCCAGCGACGCCCTTGTAATAAAAGTCTTCAAGGTTCCAATGTTCGGCCGGATCAACGATGTCGGTGATCGTAACTCCGTCGACTTTCATCAGCTCTTTTGCGTTTTTGAACCCGCGTCCGCCAGCCCCGATCAAGGCAACATTAACCCTGTCGCTCGGTGCCGTGAAACCTGCTCCGCCCAGCACGTGCCTGGGAACGATTGTGAATGTGGCCGCTGAAACCGCCCCAGCTTTGATAAACTTTCGTCGATTGATCGTCATGGTTGACTCCTGGTACAGGTCATTGAATCGCAGCCGGGCTGTCTCAATCCAAGGTAATCAGATTCGTGTTTGACTATCGAAAGCCGGACGCGACTTGCATGGTAGCAAAACTGCCACTTAGACCTTAATCGCGATTACGGCGCGGTAAGTGGGCGCTAAATTTTCCAGCCCGAACGGTCTTGCACTTGGGGTAAACGAAACTCCCAAAATTGCACTCATGACGGACTCAAAGTCTGGATAATCCCCCTTCAGATTGCTATCATCGCCCGCTCAGGCGGAGAAACTGCCAACCACCATACAACCACACACCACCGGCAGTATTTGTATTTGCGGCGGCCACCGCGCCCTATTTTGTGGAGTAGCTTTATAAGATGAGTAAGTCAAAACTGGAGTACATCTGGCTTGATGGTTATCAGCCAACCCAATCTCTACGCAGCAAGACCAAAGTCGTTTCTGACTTTGGCGGCAAGCTTGAAGACTGCCCGCAATGGTGCTTCGACGGCAGCTCAACTGAACAGGCAGAAGGCAACTCTTCGGACTGTCTTCTTGAACCAGTTTCCATCATTCCTGACCCTCAGCGTCACAACGCTTTCCTGGTCATGTGCGAAGTTCTCAACGCCGACGGAACACCTCACGTCTCCAACGGTCGCGCGACAATTGACGACGACGATAACGATTTCTGGTTCGGTTTCGAGCAAGAGTATTTCCTCTGGGACATCGAAACAGACAAGCCACCCGGTTTTCCGGTTGGCGGTTACCCTGGCCCGCAAGGCCCGTACTACTGCTCGGTTGGAGCAAAGAACGCTCATGGCCGTCAGGTCATCGAAGAGCACCTCGACGTTTGCCTCGAAGCTGGGTTGAACGTAGAAGGCATCAACGCAGAAGTCGCTGCTGGCCAATGGGAATTCCAGGTGTTTGCCAAGGGAGCCAAAGAAGCTGGCGACCAAACGTGGTTGGCTCGCTACCTGCTTGAGCGTTGTGGCGAACAGTACGGCATGGCCATCAACTGGCATCCAAAACCATTCGGCGAAATGGACTGGAACGGTTCCGGAATGCACGCGAACTTTTCAAACACAACGCTTCGCGAATGTGGCGAAAAGGACTCGTACGACAAGATTTGCCAGGCGTTCGAGCCTCGCGTCAAAGAGCACATCGCGGTTTACGGTGCTGACAACGATCAGCGTTTGACCGGCAAGCACGAGACTCAGTCGATCGATCAGTTCAGCTATGGCGTTTCGGATCGTGGTGCTTCGATTCGTATCCCTGTCGCAACCGTTACCAACGGTTGGAAGGGCTGGTTGGAAGATCGTCGTCCAGCGTCGAACGCGGATCCTTACCGCGTTGCAGCCGAGATTATCAAAACGGTTAAAAGCGCTTAAGTTACAGAGACAGACACCTAGATTTACACCATGTTGCTGACCCTGCTCCTGGAGCAGGGTTTTTTTGTTTGCTGGCAGCGTCGAGTTTTTCGCGTGATGTCTTCGTCGAATTGGTTGTTGGGATTTGGCATACTGCTAGAATCTTGTAACCACCATCATCAAAATTAAATTGATCATTGCCTGGCGGCAGACGCCGCATGAGGCCACTGTATGGAATACGTCTCCAAACTCTTTGAGTACTTCTCATCCAGCCTTCTCGATGCCGCAGCCGGGATCCTGATCGCTGTTGTTCTGGGTGTGCTCGGCCTGTTGATGCTGGCCGGCCAGTATCTCAAGCGGCAGCCCGAATCAAAATTTGATGCTGCGATCGTGGGAAAGTTTAACCAGAGACTTTACTTCTGGTTCATGATCTGTGCTCTGCTGGCTGTTGCGTTGCTGCTGGGACCGATTCCGACCGTCGTTCTGTTCGGGCTGCTTTCGTTTTGGGCGCTGCGTGAGTTCATCACGATGACGCCAACACGACGCGGCGATCATCGGACGCTGTTCTGGGTGTTCCTTGGCTTTACACCGATGCAGTATGTTTTGGTCGCGTTGGACATGTACGATCTGTTTACGATCGTCATCCCGGTTTATGCGTCGCTGTTCATTCCCGCCAGAATTGCATTCACGGGCGATCGGGAAAGGTTCCTTGAACGGACGGCCAAGATTCAGTTCGGGTTGTTGATTTGCGTCTACGCTTTGAGCCATGCGGCGGCGCTGTTGAACCTGAACCTCCTCGAGTGGAATCCTTCATCGAAAAAGATGTTGCCGTGGCATGGACAGCCTGCGGGACTGTTGCTGTTTTTCATGATCATCGTGCAAGTCAGCGACGCGTTGCATTTCGCCTGGGATCGGCTTTTCGGCAAACACCTGATTGCGGAAACCGTCAACGAGACCAAGACCTGGGAAGGCCTGATCGGCGCCGCAATTTGCAGCGCGCTGTTGGGTATCGTCTTGCACCTGTTACCGATCACACCGTTCACGTGGTACGGAGCCGCGTTGATGGCGCTGGTGATCAGTGTTATGGCATCGTCCGGCAGCATGACGATGTCGGCGATCAAACGAGACCGTGGCGTAAAGGACTACGGTTCTCTGGTGCAGGGGCATGTCGGGATCCTTGACCGGATTGATTCGATTTGCTTTGCAGCACCCATTTATTTTCATCTGATCCGTTACTTTCTTAGTTAGCCGTCGCAATGTCCAGCCTAAAAGAAACCATCGAAGCACTTGAGTTGCCCGTTCCTGAAGACGGAATCTGCAACAAGCTTTCTGCGTACTGTGACGCGCTCTGGAAAGCCAACGAGACCGTGAATCTGACGCGGCACACGACTTATGAAAAGTTCGTATCGCGCGACCTCGTCGACACCATTCAGGTATCGCGACTGATTCCAGCCGGTCGAGCTGTTCTGGACATGGGATCTGGAGGAGGCGTTCCCGGCATGGTTCTGGCAATCCTCCGCCCGGATCTGGAAGTGACGCTCAGCGAATCGGTTGGCAAGAAGGCGGTCGCACTTGAGGCTATCGCCAAAGAGATTTCGCTGGATGCGGAGATTTGCAATTCACGAGCAGAAAAACTGCTGGAAGATTTCAGCTACGACTTCACGACAGTCCGCGCGGTTGGACCGCTGTACAAAATCTGCACGTGGCTGGACGGTGTTTGGAGTTCGGCTGGAAAAGTGCTGGCCATCAAGGGCCCGAACTGGAAGAATGAGAAAAACGAAGCTGCTGAAAAAGGGCTGTTGAAGAAGATCGACATTGAAGTTGTCGCCGAGTACTCTTCGCCGGGTGCCGACTGGAACAGCCTCATTCTTCAGCTCAGCGCTAAAGGGTACCGCAAACGGTAGTTCCACGAGCAAGCCATCATGACCAACAATCTTTCCATGATTTTCTCCGCGGATGTCTCGGGGAATCCGCCAGAGGATTTTTCGAACGGCTTTCGCAAATATCATCACTTTCAACCTTTGGGCAGCGGTGGAAAAGCGGATCTGCTGGTCTGCAAGGACCTTAATCTCGGCCGGCCCGTTGTGCTTAAAAAGCTGAAGAAGGACGTTCCGAACTACGAGAAGGAACTGTCACGACTGTTGCGTGAAGCGCGAATCACGGCGCAACTGCAACACCCGGCGACCGTTCCGATGTACGAAATCGGCAAGGACGATGAAGGCGATTGGTACTTTGCGATGAAAAAGATCGAAGGCCAAACGCTTTTCGAAATCATCGTCGGACTCTACAACCGTGACACCGCGATCGAGCAGCACTTCAACCTGACGCGACTGCTAAACATCTTTCGTCAGGTTTGTGATGCGTTGAGCTACGCGCACACTCGAGGCGTTATTCATCGCGACATCAAACCGGAAAACATCATCGTCGGAATGTTTGGCGAAGTCACATTGATCGATTGGGGCGCGGCCAAAGTCTGGGGCATGCCCAATGAAGGCGACGAAGAGCGAGGCGTCGATCGCGGAGGAACGCCCTTGTACATGTCACCCGAACAGATTTTGGGTCACAAGCCCGTCGACGAACGAACCGACGTTTTCAGTATGGGAATCGTCCTGTACGAAATGATGACTCAGCGTGAACCGTTTCGCGGCCCGACGATTCAGGACACGTTCAACAACATCATCAACACCGATCCAACCGAGCCACGAAAGGCGGCGGCTCATCGTTTTATCCCGGCCACGATCGAGAAAATCTGCCTCAAGGCAATCGAAAAAGAACCTGCCGACCGGTTCCAATCGATGGATGAGATGGCCCAAGCGATCAACGTGTTCGAAAACGATGCGCTCATGCGTGGAAGCGTCTAGGCGGACGACAAACCCCGTTCTCAGCACCAGTCTCCACTTGACGAGAGGAAAATCTTCCTTGAAGGCAGCACTATGAGCATTCGAGATCAGTTTGAATTTGCCTCTAGCAGATCGCTTCGCACGCCGAGACGTGGCTGACAATCTTGACGGTGTCATTGACCAACTGGTCTCGCTTGATGTTCTCCAGCAAACGAAGTGCCGAAGCGGTGATCTTCTGCCCCTTGCTCATCAGCAACGTTCCGCCGGCGTTGTGAATGTCTGCCGCGATGACCATCCCTTCCCGAAGTTCACCCAATTCGACTTCGAGAATTTGAACATTGCGTTCTTCTTTGACAAACTCAGCAAGTGCGTCAACCAGTGATTGCTCAAACCGCTCATTCGCCCATTTTTTGAACGGTTCGAGGGCGTGCAACGAACTCTCATACCTGAGCTCATGGAAATCGAAAGCGATTGCTATCCGAAGGATCTCATACTTTCGCTTCAACATTGGCGACATACTCCCTTCAAGCGTCTCGCCAGAAATAATCGCTGAGACTTCGTCCATTCTTGGAATCTTCTGAATCAGCTCGCTGGTCAAATGCGGATGATTTTCGTATCTGACCTGCTCCTCGCGCGTCAACACTTCTCCAGAAAGTTTCTTTTCGAGCAAATCAGTTGGCAGCGTGACGCAGCCAAGCGAAGACAGCATTGCTGCGACTTCCAGTTGCCACTGATTTTCAATTGGGACCCGCTTGAGAATTCCATCGACGACTGCGCGAACCCGAGTCGACTGTCCAAACGCCAGAGGATTCACGAGCGACAGAATGTCGGCAAGGACTTTTACACTTCCGTGCAGAGTGCCTTCGACCAATTCATGTTCAGCAGCGATCAACTCGTATTGACGCAAGCCCGCCTTGAGAGCAGACGCCATCACATCCTGGTCACATGGCTTGGCGAGGAACCGGAAAATGTGTCCTTCATTGACAGCTTCGATGGTGCTGTTGAGCTCCGCGTATCCTGTCAGGATCATCCGGACTGTATCTGGAGAAGACTCGCGAACCCGCTTGAGAAGCTGCACTCCATTCATCTCCGGCATTCGCATGTCGGAAACGACGACTGCAAATGGACCATCACGTTCGATCACGGCCAACGCTTCGATCGGCCCCAACGCGGTTGTAATATCAAAATCGTCGGCTTGTTGACGAGTGATCCCTTTGAGGACCTTTTCGTCGTCATCAACGAAGAGTATTCGGCGACTACTCATCGAGATCTCCTTTTCGTTCTTCCACGCACTTTTGATTCCAACTCTTTAGCTTGGCTGCAAAGTCATCACAGTTCTCAGTTTGACAGGATCGAAGAACGGCTTCGTCCGCTCCGGACGCGATCCAGTTAGCACCAAACACAATTTGACAGGCGAGAGAAGATCTCGCACAAATGGCGGGGCTGTGATGGGCGGCAACGGTTTCCACCAGCGATGATGGCAACCCCCACATGTCGAGTAGATACGCTCCTACACCGGCATGTGTCGCAGCAAACTTACTCGTTTCCAGTTCGATCAACGACTGGGCACCTTTCGATGCCGATTGCATCAATTGTGTGTATTCTTCTTCGAACGCATTGAGCAAGAGAATTTTGCCAACGTCGTGCAGCAGACCTCCGGAGAATACAGTCTTTGACGTAACAGAATCGGCCCGCTCCCAGCGAGCAAGCTGGCGACAGATCCCGGCGACTTCAATACTGTGCTTGAATAGTTGCTGTGGCAACGTATTCACCGACGAGCCAGAGAACTTGAACAGGCTCGACGACATCGCGATCGCACGAACCATGTCGACGCCGACGACTGACATGGCTTGCTCGATATCGATAACGGGCTGCTTCAATCCAAAAATCGCCGAGTTAGCCAGCTGAAGAATTTTTGCGGACAGGGTTGGATCCTTTAAAACCAACTTTCCGAGCATTTCAGAATCACAGTGCTTGGATTCCAGAACCGAGTCGATCTCGATGACAATGTCTGACAATGAAGGAAGGCAATTCGCTTTGCCTAGCGCATCCAAAACTTCCGTCGAGTGTATTGTCTCCTGATAAATCTCTGCCTTTCGAATGACATCGATCAGCTTTCCTGGGTCGCACGGTTTCGAAAGATACTGATGCATCGGGTGAATCACCCGCATTACGGTTTCCCGGCTCGCTTCGCCCGACAACACGACACGCAGCACGTTTGGATGCCGGTCCTGCACCTGCTGCAAAAGTTCCGCGCCGTCCATTCCAGGCATCCGCATATCGGAAACGAGAACGTTGTAACCGCCCGAGTCCAGTATCTGCAGCGCCTCGATCCCGGACAAAGCAGACTCAATGGCCCAGCCATCCGATTCGCACTCCATAATTCGCGTGACGCCTCGCAAGACCTGAGCATCATCGTCGACCAGTAGAACTCTCATATCACCTCCTCCACAGAAGATTTCATATCAGACTCTGGCTTCTTCGATTTAGCCGGCAACTCAAGTGGCAGTCGGACGTTGAACGTTGTTCCAACACCATCTTCGACGTCAAAACTCAAACTGCCCGAGTGCTTACTGACAATCACGGAATGAGCGATCGCGAGCCCCTGGCCTGTCCCTTTGCCAACATCCTTGGTTGTAAAAAACGGTTCAAAAATGCGTTCGCGAACCTTCTCCGGAATTCCACCGCCAGTGTCTTCAATGGAGACAAACGCGAATTTGCCTTCGACACGCGTCACGATCCTGATCTTCCCTTTCGAAGTTCTCCCTTCTTCGATTTGTTCCCCGATGGCATGAGCCGAATTGATGATCATGTTCATAAATGCCTGATTCAATTCGCTGGCGAACGCCGGGATCTCAGGAAGTGAATCGCAAAAATCCGTCTCGACATCGGCAACGTACTTCCACTCATTGCGGGCCACGGTGATGGTCGATTCGAGAATATGAGTCAGTGAAACGTGAGACATTTCATTGCCGCCCGGGTGCGAAAGCTCTTTCATTGCAGCGACTATCCGGGCAACCGACTCGACGCCCTCGATGGAATCCGAGAGCGCTTCGGGAATCTGCTGCAGTGATGATTTGACTTTCCGCGATTCAGTTTGTTCCCGAAGCGTCTGTCGCAGAAGAAGCATTTGCTCATCTGAAACGGTGTCGTCGACGAAGTCAGGCAGAACGTCCAGCAGCGTCTGCATTCGCTCGATGGACTTTGCCACGTAGCGTACGTTATCGCCGATGTACTGCATCGGCGTGTTGATCTCGTGAGCCACACCGGCAGCCAGCTGCCCAACGGACTCAAGCCTCTGCGACTGATCCAGTTGCGACTTGAGAAATTTCTGTCGCGTTATGTCGTTGGCAATAATCAGACGTGACTGCGATGTCGGATCGTTGACAATTGAACAGACGTGCATATCGATCGTTTTAGTTTGCCCATCCGCATCAGTAAACTGGACTTCTTCGCGTCGCCGACACTGAGACGACTTGCTACAAACGACCCCGCGAACTTTTTCGGGTTTGGACCATTCAATATCCAAATCGACAAACCGCGTTCCCATGGCGTCGCTTTCTTCAATTCCCAAAACTTCGGTGGCAACGTGATTCCATCGGGTAACACAGCCCTTCCCATTCAATCCGATCAAAAGACTGGAGATCGACTGGATCAGAGTTTCCGCATCTTCCTGCGCGGCTTCGAGTTCGGCCGCCTGTTCTCCAACTTTGATTTCCAGTTCCGTCATCGTTGCTCGAGAAAGTTCGAGCAAACGACGCTTCTCACACAGAGACGTGGCAATCTGCACGACCTCAATCTCTTCAAACGGTTTCTTCAGGACCAACAGTTGATCGGTGCAACCGAGCCGCTCGATAATTTCCTCCCAACTATGATCGGAGAACGCACTGCAAATAACGACCTGAAGATCCGGGTCAACTTTCCACAACTGCTCGATTGTCTCGACGCCGTTCCATCCGGGTGGCATTCGCATATCGACAAACGCAGCCCCGAACCGGATCCCAGATTCCATCTGTTCCTGCAAAACACCCAACGCTTGCTGTCCCTGCGTTGCGTGCGACAACTCAAATTCGGCATGTCTTCGAGGCCGAGCTGATTCCTCATCTCCAAAAAGCATCGCATCCAGTTCGTCCAGCGCGAGCGAGCTGTTCGAACTTTCCTCAACAGAGAGAATCTTGTCGAAATCTCTGTGAATGGCTTCGTTGTCGTCAACGACCAGAATCTGTCGGATGTCTATTCCTGGTTTTGTATTCATAGTACTGTGGCTGTTTGGGATGGTGAGATACTGCTTGATCTGGTCGCCGGTCGCGACTCAGTTTGGAAGGGAAGGCTGAGTTCAAAAGTAGCGCCGCGGCCCGGGCCGTCACTTTGGACAGAAAGCTTTCCACCCATTTCTGTCGCTGCATTGGCGCTGCTGTGCAATCCGTAGCCATGCCCGGATGCCTTGGTCGTGAACCCATGCTGAAATATCTTTGCAAGGTCCGCACGTTCAATTCCGGTACCGTTGTCAGTTACACGAAAACGGATGCAGGCATTGTCGGCGTCGACATCAATCGAAACGACCGGGTCTGCGGGTGCCTGCTCTTTTAGTGAGTCTTTTGCGTTTTTGATCAGGTTGATCAGGACCTGCAGAATTCGATGCTTGTCCGACTGAAACTTGGTGACACTGGCATCGATCGTCGTTTGCAGACGCACATCGTGCCTGGTGAGCGAACTCCTGTTAGCCGAGACCGCGTCGCGAATTAGTTCCGCAGCATCGACTTCCTGGATTAACCTTGATGACTTCGCCATCGACTGCTGCACTCCGACAATTCGTTTGATGTGATCAATATTTTTGACCAGATCATCGAACTCCTCGTCCATTTTGGCTCGTTCGTCGCATAGCGCACCGGTGACCCTGTGAATGTAAGCCGGCACCTGTTGCCCACGTTTGTCGTCGCGAACGAACTCGTCAAACTCTGATTCGTGTTCCGCAATCAGTCCGTCGACTTTCTCCAAATTTCTCAACGCACTGTTCGAGAACTGCTTCTGAATCACAGACGCTGAGACGTTGACGCTATTGAGAATGTTGCCGACGTTGTGCAGTACGCCGGTGGCAATCTCAGCCATGCCAGCCTGGCGGGAAGCATCGAGGAGATCAGCGTGCAGTTTTTGATTCTCCAGCTCTGCTTCAATACGCGCTGTAATATCGAACAGCATGCCATCGATGATCGTTTGGGGCGTATTGCCGTTGTGAACCACATGACATTGCCCCTTTTCAGAAACCCAACGAATCGTTTGGTCTTTTGCAATGATGCGATACTCATGATGGAACGTCGACTGGTCCTGGATCGCATGTTCGACTTTTTGAGCCAGCAACTCGGCATCGTCCGGATGAACAAAGTCGCGATGACAATAGCCACTTTCTTTCGAAAACTCTTCGGCAGAATATCCGGTGAGGTTCTCGATGAAGTTGCTGAAAAACGATGTTCTCTCCGTCGCCTGATCACAGATCTCTTTGCGATAAAAAGCGCCAGGCACATTATTGATGATGGATCGCAAACGCGCTTCCGCGTCAGCCAACGTCAACTCCATCGACTTGCGTTTCGTAACATCACTCTGGATGGCCAGGAATCGGACAAGTTCTTTGTCTTTATCCCACATCGGCCGAATTTCCAATGACAACCAAAATGGGTCGCCGTTTTTTCGATGCCGCAGCGTTTCGGTATTGATTGGCAATCGGTTGTTGAGGGCTTTCTCAATTCGGGCAATGTCCTTCTGATCCGTTTCTGGACCGTGCAGAAACTCGGATGGACGCTTTCCAATCGCTTCCTCCGCGGAATAGCCGAAGATTCGCGTAAACCCGGAGTTTACCCATTCGATGGAGCGGTTTTCGTCAGTGATAAGCACTCCGTTGTCCGTGTATTTCGCGACCATGGCTAACTTCTCTGCCTCAGCCGTGGCCTCCTTCAGCCTCTCGTTCGCGATGCTCAGCTCACGAGTTCGGAGTTCAACCTGACGATCAACATTCTGCTTTGCCTCCTCAATTTCACACTGCCGCACGCAAAGCTCTCGAACTTCATTTCGCAGTCGATAACAACCCGGCGCCAGAAAGGCGACTTCCACCAGAACCCATGCGCTATGTTCGACCCATCGATACGAACTATCGGTGAAAACGCCAAACACAGACGCAGGATAAAAGACTCCACGGATAAAGTGGTCGGCCGCGATCACGAATGTCGCGGTCAGCAAAATTTTCCAGTCGCGGTAAAGACCGAGGATGGCCAACGAAATGAAAACGTGAAAGTGTGTTTCGATCCGGCCTCCGGAAAGATGAATTAGCAGTGCTGACCAGAGCGCGAGAACGATAGCCACGACATGTCGTGTGCTGGCTTCGCGCGGGAAGAACTGAATCCACCCAATGGCGATTGCGGACAACCAGCCTCCCAGGAGGATGGCCGACCATACATGCAAATGAACATCCTGCTGTTCGCCGATCCAGGTGTACGGCGACCAGAAGATGGCAAGCATTACTCCCAGAACCCACTGACCGAACATGATCCAGGCCATGAACTTGTGCACCCAGATGCACTCGTTCTCGTAGCGATTCTGAAACAGTTCGTCTGCCTTGACTTGGAAACTTACTGACTCATTCATGGTCGCTCTCCTCCGCCACACGATTGATTTCACAACCGAAGATTGGCCACTGGGTCGATTCGGTGGTGGCTCCATTGACGGAACGGACGAACTGCAATGACGCCTCGCAGTATCCTTCGTGCCCACGCCCTGGGGTGATTCCTCCACTGAACACCAATTTGTCGTTGCCGTCATAGACGAAAACGTGGCCGGAAACGCGGGCGCCGAATTGACGGCTGACAGACGCCTCTGCATCCGGATCGATTACGGTGCCTTCGAACTTGCGAAGGATCGCGGTCGACGATGACTCGATCCACGAATCCGGAGCGGACTCTGGTCGATAGGCGTAGGCGATCAAGTTGGGCTTGCAGCGGAACTCGGTCCTCAGTCTTTCGAGGCAACGCACGGTTGCAAATGTGCAGGGGCATTTCGGATGGTAGGCGACGACGATCGTTGGCGTTCCCTTTTCCCTGTCAGGGAACGCTTGTGCTGGAAATTGTCGGGGCGTGGGCGCGACTGGCCCGGGGCGGCTTGAGTAGTCAACCAGGACTGCGAATCCAGCCAAGCTAACCGTGAGCAAACCGGTGAGCAGCAAATTCTTAAATATCTTCTTTGGGAACATGACACTGAGTGAACGATACGGGTGATACAACGCGACCGGTCAAGTTCGAGCGGCGGCAAATCAAAAATAGGTTGTCGCGATCACTCGACAGGCGCTTGACGCAAAAACGAGGAAAACGATACGCGCTGTATCGCGAACAAACGCAGCTTTGCAACGAAGCTACTGGACACTTGATTAAAAAGCATGTTGATCGCGAGCAACACCAACAGCACAGGCGCGCGACTTTGTTACGGCTATAGCGACGGATTGCGACCGAGAACGCAGCATAGAAGTACTGCCAGCCGGATAGAAAAGGGTTAACGACCAGCCGTATAAATCGCTGTCGCCGGCCTCGAAGAGAGGGAGAACCTCATGGCTAAACTGAGGGGGTCAGCGTTTCGGCAATCTGACTTTTCGGGCCAAACGATTGATTTGCAAATCGGATCCGGCACTTGGCTTGCGGTCCGACAACGGTTGGCAACGCACATAAAAAAAGCCCCGAAGTGAATCGAGGCTTCATGCGTTTCAGCTATTTACAGCACTCGTTGCGTTTCCAACGAAGGTGATTACCGGATGAGCCGTCAGCAGTTCATGCGATTGCGTTTGACGTTAACGCCACTTTGAAAACAGGCCAGCCCGTCGAGATTCAGGCGCCTTGGGCACGATCACTGGCAGGGGCTGAATGTCGTAGGCAATCGCCTGTTCGTCCTTCAGGTTCTGCAAAGCTTTGGGAACCGGAACTCCGACAGCGACCGGTTGGCCTTGACGATATCGAACTTCGCCGCGGTACTTCAAAATCGTCTCGCGGATTTCCGGGTTCTGCGACTCTGTGCCCATCGCATCAGTTCGCTTGAGCCAGTCAAAGCTTCCGATACAGACATAGCTCTCTTCGCGGTCGTGGAATTCCCACGCTTCGATGCCCTCAGAACGAAGAGCCTTGGTCAGAACGTTAGCCTTGTGAGCACACAATGCCAGCTCACTTTCGATCCTTTGACCGTTTCGCTTCCGCCAATTCAAATCATCCATCTGCTCTTTAATTTTGGATGGGCTGATTGTCGTTTTTCCACGGAACGTTGCGACACGAACACTGTACTTGCCCGGGCAATCCAGCAAGCTGTACTTTCGTACTTTACGGTTCAAATCGATGACGAATTTGTCGATGCTGCGAGCGGTAAAATACTCTTCGGGCAGCAAAGGGTTTGGCAGTAAGAAAGCGTTTCGTAGAGTGTTTCCCTGAACTGCGGCTCCTGATTTCGCGAGAGCACGGTTTACGCTTTCGCGGTAGAAACGAAGTTTGCCTCCGGCGAGCGAATCGTCATTGGCGAGCGCATCAGGGTCAGAGGCCGCGAGCGACTTCGGAGCCAGTGTTTTGATCTGAGCCAGAAGCTTCTGCGCCTGCTCATCTTCAACCGACGGAAAGCTACCGACGAGTACGGCTGTTTCGTCGATACGCGTGCTCGTTGGAACCAATCGCTGCGACTTGAGGATCGGTTTGCCATCAGCGCCCATGACTTCTTTTCCGGCCGCGTCGCGAACATAAGTCGCCATCGGCAACTGCTTGCCGGCGATCTTTCCGGAGAGATCGAAATGATGTGTGTAGGTATAGGCTTCCAGTTTGTACTCGCGCAATTCAGCGGCGAGTCGCTGAGCCTCCTGGCGGCCACCGTCTCCCGAGAACGAATAGCACATGATCAGCCATGGGCCAGCCTTTTCCGTCAGCTCCAGGGACTTTGCGGAGTTCTTGGATTGTCCAAATGGCAATCGGGGTAGCTGCGCCGTAGCGCCTTGCATGCTCGTAAACGCGATCGCCAACATGACAACAGCGACGACTGAGCAGTTTCGGACTTTCATTGGTTGCTCCATGAGATCCATCAATTTGAAACGCGCCGGGACGGTAGCAAATCGAAAATATTGGCTCTAGGTCATTCTGCGATTTCGTAGCAAATTCGCTAAAGTCCGACTGCAGAAGGGATAACCTTGCAAAAACTTTTGAATACTTTAGCTGGTCACAAAGGCCCTCTCAGGGCCACTAAAGCGAAAGACGGCACCATCTGGGGCATGCACCGGATCCAATTACCCCAAAAAACAGACCGCTATCTTCAAAAATCCCCACTTAACGGGAAAATCTTATTTATTGATATTTAGGGACGGCAATGTCACACTAATGTCATTGGTGAGAAGCTTTCGAGACTCACTGCAAGATTCATTTTGTTGGAATAGAAATGCAATACAGTTTCAGACTTGCAGAATTGCTTGGTCACGTACCGGATCCACGCAAACGTCCGGGAACAATCAAAGCCATTGTGGAGTACACGGGGCTTGATCGTCACCAAGTCGCCGCGCTTCTCAAGAACGAAGTCAAATACATCCCCCTTAAAGCGCTTTCCCGCCTTTGCGATTTCTTGATTGAACACGGTCATGCGACACCGGATCAACTTCCGGGCGCACTGTTCGCTGTCGAGCCTGAAAACTTCTGGGAACTGCTGGCCAGACGGAAGCGTTTGGAGATGTGCGTTGGCGTCCGAAAAGATGATGCTCCAGAAAGCGAAGTCTCGTTCGTCGCCGCTTCCGACTCCGTTTTGTTGGGAGAGCTTCTCAATGGAGTTACAACGCTTGGTGGAACAGCAAAACTGCGCAAGCCAGCAGACGCGGCCACAGCATTGGCCGCGGAAGAGCTGCCCCAACCGGAACATCTTAAACAGTCGCTTGTTTGGAGCCCCGGGCAAGCTGACGAGGCGGAGGTGGTTCGTCGTGCCAACCAGGTCCACGATCGATTCTCTGATTCCAAAGGTGACAAGGCACTGGTCGGCATCGGCAGCACAAAAAGCAACCCGGTCGTTGAAATCATTTTGGCTCGATCGTTCAACTGTGATGCGTTCGAATCTGAAGACAGCGTTGAGAGTCCTCAAGACCGCTCGCTGCCTTTCTTCCTGCGTTATCGCGACAACGATCCACACCCTGCCTCCTGCATGGCGGGATTGAACTTGAGCAAAAACGACAAGGATCTCAAGGCAGGACTTTACTACGAAGACGCCAAGGGAAAATGGGTTCGTTGCGGATCTGGCAAAGCCAAAGAAGAGGTCGCATTTGTTTTCTATCTGCACCGTGAGTCTCAAGGGCGACTGGAAATGGTGATGGGCGGATTCTCGGGCAAGGCAACCCGCTTGCTGGCTCGAGCGTTGGCAACCCGAGCCGAAGATTTCTGGCCACCGATTTACGCGAATCAGGGCATGCAGATTGGCGCTTTCATTGTGGAGTTCACGATGCCCGCCGGCAAAAAAGAAACTGACATTCTACGAACCGACTTGGTCGCGACGGCAGAAGTCACTCGAATTCCGGAAGAGGCGATCGCCCGTCGACTTGAAAAGCGAACGTAACGGCAAGTCACAGATTGTGACAGCGAGCCAGGAAGTCATCGATTATCGCCTTCAAGAGATCTCGATGACCTTCCATGCCAGGGCAAACGATCCTCGATCTATGCGTCCACGATCCCTCGCTGACAACTTCAAGAGTGCTGCCGCAGGTGTACCCATTTAAAATGATTGAGCGTGATGTTTTGCATCACGCTTTTTTCGTTTTTCGACTCTGACGATTGCTTGGATTACACGACCGAGGATACACACGCGCGACTTGGAAGAGGTTCCGATTGTGTGACCCGTAGCGTTGATTCCGGAATTGATTTCTCGAATTCCTGATTACAAATTTCCTGGTCCATTCCCGCTGTTGGCGTGAACGTTGAATGCCGAAACCAGAGGCATCACGTGTCCATTGCATATCCGTGCAGCCAATCGCCCAGAGGAATTTCTTCAAGTGTCGAAAGATATCAACGTAGTAGCGCTGGTGAAGGGTGAAGAGAGATACATCTTTCTTTTTAATGACCAGCAGAAAAGTCAGACACTGCGAACGCTGGGGCGGTACGCGTCCAACCCCGAGCTCAGCTTTTCCTGGTACGACGCTGCGGTTTTGAGCCAGAAGGTTCGTAACGCGGCTCGCGCCGAGGACTCTCCAACCAACATTCTTGATTCACGAAGCGCTATTTCGGAAGACCTGTTTTCCAGCGACGACTTTTAGGCTCCTTGCTGGAACTGCACCATGCCAGCCGATTTTGAGTCAGCGATCGCGCGCTTTTTGCGATACCTGAAAAACGAGCGGAATGCTTCCGAGCTGACCATCAAGTCGTATCGCGAAGACCTGACGATCCTGAACGGATACTTTTTGGAAACCGTTGGGCGTTCGCCAGACCCGGGCAATATCTCTCCACTGGACCTGCGCGGATACGTCGCCGCGTTGCATGAGGCCGGATACGCTCCGACATCGATCTCTCGTCGACTCGCGTCACTTCGCAGCTTCTTCAAGTTCGCACAGCGAGAGGGCCTCGCCGATTCCAATCCGGCCAAGCCATTGCGAAACCCGCGCAAGCAAAGAAAACTGCCGCACTTTCTGACCAACGAAGAAATTGGACGACTGCTGGCGGCGCCGAAGAAAACGGCCGCAATGGGATTGCGCGATGCCGCGATTCTGGAGACGCTGTACTCAGCAGGACTGCGTGTTAGCGAGCTTGTGGGAATCAACCTCAACGATCTGGACCTGGAAGACGGTCTGGTTCGCGTTCGCGGTAAAGGCAAGAAAGAAAGGCTCGCGCCGCTCGGTAGTTATGCCGTGAAGGCGCTGCAGCGCTGGCTGTCGAGGCGAACGCCGCACGATTCGGAAAACGTCAAAGCGGGCGCCGTGTTCCTGAACAAGTTCGGCAAGAGACTAACGACACGCAGCATCGGACGCATGCTGGAAAAGTACCTCAAGCAAACCGGTCTGGATTTGAGGACTTCTCCGCACACGCTGAGGCACAGCTTCGCGACGCATTTACTCAATGGCGGCGCCGACATTCGCAGCGTCCAGGAATTGCTGGGCCACAAATCGCTGGTGACGACGCAGATCTATACGCACGTTAGCACCGCTGGGCTGAAACAGGCTTACGAAAAAGCACATCCGAGAGCTCGCGGGGCAGGGTAGCGCACGCGGCGACGAAAAGTTTCGACCAACCTTCAGCAGCATCACGCCAAATTAACGTCACGCTATCGGCAACATTTGACCACCGCTTGCAGGGCTTTTAATTCGCTCCCCTCGCGATACTTCTTCGCCAGCGACTCCATCGAAGCAACTAGCGACCGATAGAACGATTCGTCTGTCGCACAGCGAACCAACTGTTCCTGCAAGCCTTTCGTATCTCCGACGCGAAAAAAGCCAGGATAGTCAGCCCCCAGGATGCCGACGTGGCCATCAATTTTCGAAGCAAGAATTGGCAATCGTGAACCGATGGCTTCAAACAGAACGTTCGGTGCACCTTCGGCTCTGGAGCTGTTTATCAACAAGTCGCTGGAACGCATCAGTCGCTGGACTTTGCCGTAGGGAATGCTTCCCAGCCAATGCCAGTTTAAATTCAAAGCAGACTCACGATCGGCTCGGGCTTGGAAGGAATCCGAAAGCGCGCCTCCGGCATGCGTCACCTCAACGGAGACTTTCGACGGCAGCTTCCGCACCGCCATCGCGGCTCGCAGAGGATCTTTTTCGTGTCGCAAATGACCCACAACACAAGCCTTGAGCATCTTGCCGACTTTCCGCTTCGCAGGAATCGCTACCTTCGCGGCGTCCATCATCACGACCGAAGATTTCGATCGCCAGCCTCGTTTTAGTCGCGTCGCCATCAGCGGCTGCAACATTATGATTTGGCAACAGCCATCGAGCGCTGCAATCGCGGAGGGAAACCGACGCTTACGGCTTGGCAGCAAATCGCGATAGATGTCCGTTCCGGTAAGCACAACGATCGTGGACCGATCCGGGTGCAGCGTTTTAAATCGCGTCAGCGCCCGCGCGCTCCGACGAGCATGCAATCCGATCAACACATCGGCGGCGCAGTCGACGACGTCCCGGTAATCGTGAATGATCGACACCCGATGCCCGGCGGAGGTGAGCAGTTTTCGCCATCGATCAGCGGTCACCCAATTGCCGGAACGCGTTTCACGAGTCGCCGCCGAGAAAATCGCGACTCGCACGATCAGCTTCCCACGGGCGAAGGGATTCCGTTGAGTCGAGGGTCGTCGATCAAGTCAGGCGGACTGGACGATTCGCGTTGCCGGGTCCTTTCTCCACGCAGTGAATCCGTTGCCGTTTTCCAAAAGTCATTGACTTCGCCGTCGGCAAACCTTAAATCGCGGATGCCTTCGTCCCACGCATAGATGATCCATTCGCGAGCTCCACGGTCGTCTTTTTCGTAGAGCACCTGATGCTCGACGATGCGACGATAGAGCGTATCCCGGTCGTTTTGCAGCCATCGCATTCCGGGTTCAAGCGGATTGTCTTTCTGCAACAGTTCTTTGTACTTCACAATCGCTGAAATCTGACGAGTCGATACTCCCGAGTCCCAATCCGCGTGAGCCCTTTCGAGTTGCCGTTGTGGCGAGCTCCAGGCGTTGAAAGCAAACCAACCTCCGGCCACGATCGCACCAAGAATCAGCAAAGGCAGCAAAACGGAAAATCCACGGCGGGAGCCAAACAGAATCTGCAGGCTCACGAACAGCTGAAACATGCGGTCGATGCCGTTCATGTCCCTTCCGCCAATGTGTTTAAATCTGGGGTCACGTCCCCCGATCTTGATACGCATGGTTTTTCCGAATCGTTGCTTTTGGTTTACAGTCGCCTGCGCCAGACGTACAATGGGCTGTCGCGAAAGCGTATTCTATCCTATCACGTCGAATTGGCAGTGGCAGTTTGTAACGATACAGATCGCGGCAACACACTGGACATTCACGGGGATAGTTACCCGTTCACTCATCCCGGAAAACGGTTATGGCAACTCTTCTGACACGCAAAGACGGCGACATTTTGGTGGTTTACTTCCAGGACGTCAGCATCATCGACGAAGCCCGCATCGCAGGACTGGGCGAAGAACTGCTGGAGTTGGTTAAGAACGAGAATGAAAAGATCGTTGTGAACTTTGAGAACGTCAGCTTTATGTCGTCCGCAATGATCGGAAAACTGATTCACTTTTCGACTCGGTGCAAGGAAGAGGAACTCAAACTGCGGCTTTGCAACATCAACGAGAACGTGATGAAAGTGTTCACGCTGATGAACCTGCAAAAGGTCTTCGACATCGACACCGATGAGAGCGATGCCGTCGCCAAGCTCAAGAAATCTGGCTGGTTCAGCTAAACGGCGAACCTGCTGGAGGCCGTTTTTGAGGCGATATTTGCCGTCCAAACCTCGCAAAACTGTGTCAGTTCGGCGCGGAAGAAGGGAATTGTTCTGGATTGCCAGAAATTTCCCGCATTACCCGTCAGATAATGGTTGACACCTGGTTCAGATAGCATAGCCTCAACAACCTTAATTACCTGCTTTACAACCTGTTTCACCTTCGAGGACATGACCCATGAATCGAAATCTGGGATGGATTGCAACACTTTCGTTTGCAATCGCTTTTTCACTTACAACTTTCAGCTCTTTGGAATCTTCTAACGCAGCCACTTTTAACAGCTGCTGCAAGAAGCCAAGCTGCGGTCTGCTTTCGAAGCTTCGTGCTCGCAAAGCTTGCGCTCCAACTCCAAAGTGCTGCCCAGCTCCAGCACCAACTTGCTGTCCTGCACCGGCTCCAGTTTGTGCTCCAGCTCCAGCACCAACATGCTGCCCGGCTCCAGCTCCAGTTTGCCCACCGCCAGCACCAGTTTGCTGCCCGGCTCCGGCTCCTGTTTGCCCACCGCCAGCACCAGTTTGTGCTCCAGCACCTGTTGTTTACGCTCCGGCACCTGTTTGTGCTCCAGCATGCCCCGCTCCAGCACCAACATGCTGCCCAGCTCCAGCACCAACATGCTGCCCAGCTCCAGCACCAACATGCTGCCCAGCTCCAGCACCATCTTGCAAGCCAGCTTGTGCTCCACGCCCAAAGCTGTGCCAACGTAAGAAGCGTTGTGGCGGTGGATTGCTTGCGAAACTTCGCAGCCGTTCAACTTGCCGCTAGAGTCGTTTGACTCTGGTCGCGTTTGCGAAAATTCGCATTGCGGAACATACTGATAAAGGCGGGAGCAATTTTGCTTCCGCCTTTTTTATTTGGTCCATCCAATGCCAGAACACGCAAACCTTCGCGACGAAACCTGGATGCAACTCGCCATCGATCTGGCCCGCCAGGGACTTGGCTCCGTCGAGCCTAACCCGATGGTCGGCTGTGTGCTGGTCAAAAACGGAAAGTGCATCGGCCAAGGCTGGCACGAAAAGTTCGGCGAAGCGCACGCGGAAGTCAACGCGATTCAAAATGCTTCCGAATCGACCAAAGGCAGCACGGCTTACGTTTCTCTCGAGCCCTGCTCACACACCGGCAAGACAGGCCCCTGTGCCGACGCCCTGATTCAAGCAGGCGTTTCTCGCGTCGTCGTCGCTGTTGCGGATCCAAACCCGAACGTTTCCGGCAGCGGAATCGACAAACTCAAAGCCGCTGGCATCGATGTGAGCGTCGGCGTGCTGGAACAGTCGGCACGCGAAGTATTGGCTCCGTATTTGAAGGTCGTGCAGAAAGACAAACCGTGGGTGATCGCGAAATGGGCCATGACGGTCGACGGCAAGATAGCGACCGCGTCGGGGGATAGCGAATGGATCTCCAACAGTCAGTCTCGACACCTCGTCCATTGTTTGCGAGCCCGCGTTGATGCGATCATGGTTGGGTCAGGAACCGCGCGGGCAGATAACCCGACGCTTACCGTTCGATTGCCGGGCACGGATCAGGAATTGGGGTTCGAAGCTCGAATTCCACTACGAATCGTATTCGATTCCCAGGCAACGTCAGCCGTGGTTTCGAACCTGGTTCAAACTGCCAACGAAGTCCCGACGCTGATCGCGGTAGGTCCGCAACATGACGCCAAACAGGTGGCGCGATACGTTGAGCATGGCGTCGAAGTCTGGATCGGAGAGTCGCTTAGTCACCACGAACGAATGATTGAACTGCTCATGCACCTCGCGTCCCGCGGTGTGACCAATCTGATGGTCGAAGGCGGCGGGAAACTGCTTGGCGTTTTAAACGATCTTGGGGAAATTGACGAAATCCATTCCTTTATCGCTCCAAAACTTTTGGGTGGATTTGACTCAGTGACGCCAGTCATGGGACTGGACCGAAATCGTATTGCGGATGGAACCGAATTGAAGCTGCAAACGGCCCAGCGGGTCGGCGACGATGTGTACCTCGTACATCGCCGGTAGCGCCGATATGGATAGCGACGCAAATGGATAGCGCCGCTATGGATAACGGCGTTGTTGTATAACGGGTACAATCGATTGCGAATGCTGAACCTTCAGCAACTGATACTGAAACTTCACATTGAACACTTCACACGGTAACTCTTGACCCTCCGCGCCTACATCCTGTGCCGCTTTGCTGCCAAAAGCGCTCTGTATACTTCCTGGATGGATCGCTGCCCTTTGCCGTGCACGATCGTCAAAGAGAACCTGCACACCTGGGAGCTTCCTCCCGATGCCGGCATCGTCGTGACGCACATGCACTATCGCCACGAGGAACTTTCGAAGCTACGCGAAATTCACGAACGCGGAACTGTGCCCGTCCTGATTCTCGCCGACGGCATTCTGGAATATCGAAACACTTGGGAGCACCCGGACCTTCCTGACGCGTCGATCTTTCAACCACTGTGCGGCCATAAACTGGCCTGCATCGGCCGTGGCCAGGTTCGCGTGGTCGAATCCTGGGGCAATGTTGGCAAATGCGAGTTCGTGGGTCTGCCGCGCCTCGATTCAGTCGACCTCGAAAGCGTTCCTGCGGTTCAAACCGAAGGCCCGTTTCGCTTGCTGATCGCGACTGCCAACACTCCTGCATTCAACGACGAGCAACGCGAAACGGTCATCCAATCGTTGACTCACATCCGCGAACGACTGGACAAGAACCCGAAAGTTAACGGCCGTGATTGCCAAGTCACTTGGCGGCTGACCGACGGTCTGGAACGGGCGATCGGTTTGCCGGAAAGCGAAATTCCGTCGGACGACTGGGAGGCTCCACAACGCAAACCGCTGTCCGATGTCATCGATGAAGTCGACGCAGTCATCACGACGCCGTCGACACTATATCTGGAAAGTGTGCTGAAAAAACGACCGACCGCGGTGCTGGACTTTCACAATCGACCGCACTACGTTCCCGCGGCATGGACCATCAACGCTCCGATCCATTTCAACTGGACACTGCGAGAACTTGCCGATCCGCCCGGCCACAAGATGCTGTTTCAGGACGCGACGCTGCACGATCAACTCGAGTGCGAAGGTCCTGCGACCGACAGGATGGTGGAACTGCTGCAGACGATGATCGAATGCGGCAAAACGGCTCGCGCGGAGAATGAACCAATCAAGTTTCCGCATCGAATCATCGCCGATCCACGGCGAGGTTTCTCCAGAGTGCCGCACACTTTCAGCCTTTCGAAACTCTATCAGGACAATCCTGTTTTCAAGGAGCAGGACGTGCAGCGAATGCAAGTCGAGCTGGTCGCGGCGATCAAGCGTCTGGACACGATGCCTGCCGAACTGGTTGAGAAGAACGAGCTGATTGAGCATTTGATCACGGCGCTCGACGGAGCCCGTTTGCGAGCGAATCGCATGAAGGCCCGAGTTCACGCGATCCGAAAACGGCTGGGCATCAAGCCTGACCCGAAACGCAAGAAAATGGATGACTCCGAGGAGTAGAAAATGTCGCTACGATCCTACGCGAACTTCCGCTAAAATCGTCTGATTCGAAACGCCGAAGGAATCTGACTTGCGTCCCTACGATCCTGAAAAACCCATCCTCTATACGCACATCCCAAAGTGTGCCGGGACCAGTGTCGTCAGGCTGTTGCGCGACTGGTTTGGCAAGCGATATCACAAGCTCAACCAGGACGAAACTCGCGACATCGTTTTGCCACGCGTGGAAACGAAAGACGATCGCGGCTGTTGGCTGAAGAACGTCAAATGCGTGCACGGCCATTTTGATCACGGTCGCGGCTACGGTTTGCCGTACTATTACCCTGAGATCGATCAGTACTTCACGATCCTGCGAGACCCGTTCGACCTGGTCGTGTCGATGTACTTTTTCGCCAAAGGTCGCAGTGCTCGGGGGCAGTTCTGGTTTCGCGGCGAGCCCGTGGACTTGAGGGACCAGTTTCCCAATGTCGAAAGCTACGTGCGGACATATCCGTATTGGCTGTTCAATCACCTGCCGCAGGACATCACGCTGGCAAACTACGAGCAAAAGCTGAATGACCAGTTCGTGTATATCGGTATCTTCGAGGATTTACAGACTTCGATCGACAATCTGGGCCTGGTGCTGGGCAAGCCGCAGACTCAGCTTCCGAAATTCAATGTTTCCACCTACGATGAGACTGTGCCTGAGTCCCTTCGTGTGCAGTTTTATCACGACTATCCGCTGCTCCATCGCGTTTACCAGTTTGCGTTGGAGCGGTATCGCGATCCCAACGTGATGCCGGAACAGCTGCGGCAGTCGATCGTCGACGCTGAACAGTCTGCCGATGAATCGTCGCGGGACAACGGCTCTCCTTCGTACGGCGTCGCCTGAACCAGTCTTTCAATTCCAAGATCAAGAGTTACCAGTGAAGTTCGGATTCTATTCCTGTATGAGTGGCATGCCCTGGGGAGGCAGCGAAGTCCTCTGGTACAAAGCCGCGAAGCAGCTACAGCGGATGGACCATGAGGTCTGTGTGAGTTTCAAGTGGTGGCCGTACAAAGCGTTTCAGCTGGAGGATCTGGAAAAGCACGGGGCTCATCTATGGTTGCGAAATAAGCCAAAGTCAAAAATCAAAGCGATGGTCAGTCGTTTCGGCCCGGCTGAAACGGCAGAGTCCTGGATCACGACACATCGCCCCGACGCGGTGCTGATCACACTGGGCTATCATCCCGACCAAATCGAAATCGCGGACGCCTGCATCCGCAACAAGGTTCCTTACGCGATCAACCTTCAGTGCGCCAGCTCGTTTTTCTTCATCCCGGCCGATCGTCTGGACAATTATCGCCGCTGGTACAGCAACGCGGACAAAGTCCTGTTCGTGTCCGACGAGAACCGACACAAACTGGAAAACAACATCGCTCTGCGACTGGATGAGAATGCAGAGATCGTCTCAAACCCCTTCAACGTCGACTACAACTCTGACGTTCCGTGGCCGGAGCAGAACGGTCAGCAAAAATTTCGCGTCGCGTGCGTGGGCCGAGTTCACTTTCAGTCCAAAGGTCAGGACATCATTGTCGACGTGATGAAGCAAGACAAATGGAAGAAGCGTCCGATTGAGGTCACATTTTACGGTCATGACCAGGGCAACAAAGGCCAACTGGAATCGCTGATCGAAATGCATGGCTTGCATGATAAACTGAAGTTCGGTGGCTATGTCAAAGACGTCAAAGACATCTGGGCCGCGAACCATGCCTTGATGTTGCCGTCTCGTTATGAAGGCGCTCCGCTGGTCGTGACCGAAGCTATGCTCTGTGGGCGTTTCGCAATTACGACCAATCTCGGCCGAAACGCGGAACTGATGGACGACAACGTTTCCGGCTTCATCGCCGAAGGCGCAACCGTTGGGCTGTTCGACGAGGCTCTGGAACGGGCGTGGCAAAAGCGGGAACACTGGCAACAGATCGGACAGCTGGCTCGACAACATATCCGCGAACGCTATCCTGAAGATCCGATTGGCGAGTACGCCGACAAGATCCTCGCGTTGGTGAAATAACAAACGTGACGCCACCCTCCTTTGGGGACGGTGATGACCCTGAATCAAAACAAGACTCCCATGAATAGAACTTCCGTCAAAGCCGCCCGTCTGGAATCATCGATCGGCAACACCGCCAAAGTCAGCGGTTGGGTGCGAACTCGTCGTGACTCGAAAGCCGGTTTCAGCTTCATCGAAATCAACGATGGCTCCTGCCAGGGAAACATTCAGATCATCGCTCCGGGCGAATTGGCAAACTACGAGGACGATATCAAACGTCTGACAGCCGGCTGCAGCATTACGGCCGTCGGTGAAATCAAGGAGTCCGGTGGCAAAGGTCAGGCGACAGAGATCCTGGCTTCCGAAATCGTCATCCACGGCTGGGCCGATCCGGAAACTTACCCGTTGCAGAAGAAACGCCACTCGATGGAAAAGCTCCGCGAGTGGGCTCATCTTCGCCCGCGAACCAACACATTCGGCGCCGTCGCTCGCGTACGCAACAGCATTACGAACTCCATCCATCAGTTCTTTCAGGAAGACGGCTTCCTGTACGTCAACACTCCGGTCATCACTGCGAGTGACTGCGAAGGCGCAGGCGAAATGTTTCAGGTCACGACGATGGACATGGAACACATCGCCAAACAACAAATCGAGAAACTGAACTACAAGTTCGACTTCTTCGACAAGCCATCCTTCCTGACTGTCAGCGGACAACTGGAAGCCGAGACTTACGCCTGTTCGCTGGGCAAGGTCTACACATTTGGCCCCACGTTCCGTGCCGAAAACTCAAACACCTCGCGGCACCTTGCCGAGTTCTGGATGGTCGAGCCGGAAGTTGCCTTTAACGAGCTGACGGACAACATGGATCTGGCGGAAGCGTTTTTGAAGCGCATGTTTGCCGACGCGCTCAAGAACTGTGGCGACGACATGCAGTTTTTCAACGATCGCATCGATCCGGACAAGGCTTTGATTTCGAATCTTGAATCGATTATCGGCAGCGAGTTCGTTCGCTTGCCGTACACCGAAGCCGTGGAGATTCTGGAAAACTGCGGACAGAAGTTTGAGTATCCCGTTGACTGGGGCACGGATTTGCAGAGCGAGCACGAACGCTTTCTGACGGAACAACATTTCAAGAAGCCAGTCATCCTGTTCGATTATCCGCGATCGATCAAACCGTTCTACATGTACTGCAACGACGATGAGAAAACAGTTCGGGCGATGGACGTTCTGGTTCCCGGCGTCGGCGAAATTATCGGCGGCAGTCAGCGTGAGCATCGTTTGGATGTGCTCGAAGGCCGGATGAAGGAACAGGAACTCGATATCGAAGAGTATTGGTGGTACACCGACCTTCGCAAATATGGCACGGTTCCTCACGCCGGTTTTGGATTGGGGCTCGAACGAGCCGTCCAGTTTGCAACCTCGATGAGCAACATCCGCGACGTGATCCCGTTCCCTCGGACGCCCGGCAACGCCGATTTTTAATTCGTGAGCGACAAGTGGGAAGATCGGCACGTAAGTTCGTAGTGTTGTTTTTAGGCGGAAGTCACGCGCAGCCCCACCATTCCGCCTTTAGGCGGCACTACAAACATTCCACACGAACCCACGTCAACGATGAACGCCCAAGCCAAGGTTCGCAGCGTTGATCATTTTCGCGAAGAGACCGAGAAGCAGTTGGCTTGCTGATTTCTACCGCATCAGCACCACGCTCGTCTTTCCCTGGCCAGCGCAAGAGCCTCAACCGCGTGAGTCGCGAACTTTCTTGGCGGCGTCCCAGGGAGAAACCGCTGGCGGTTCACCGGCGGATTTATTGGTGTCTTCACTTTTTCCAACATCGCCTGAATTGCTCTGCGTTGGCTCGACGACACGTTTTTTCATCGGCATACGTTTTCCAATCGAGCGCAAATACAGTCGCTCAACTTTCTCACGGGCCCACGGCGTCCGGCGCAGAAACTTTAAACTTGATTTGATCGATGGATTGCTGTTGAAGCAGTTGATGTTGATCTTCGCACCCAATTCCTCCCAGCCATAAGTCTCCACCAGATGCTCGACCATGTCGGCAAGCTTGACGCCGTGAAGTGGATTGTTGGCCTGGTTGTCCATAGAGGTGGTCAAACGATATAGTTGAAGAGCGTTGGCTGATGCAAAGTTTACTCGACCGCTGCGTGAGTGGACAGGATCAAGATCACCATGGAGCTACGGTCCCAGCGAGTTCCATTTTCTACACAACAAGCCTCTCCATGCGATTGGATCGATCAACAGCTACGCCCGTCAGCAGCACTGAAACTGTCCTTTTCCAGCGGCGGAAGCTTCTCCTCCAGCACGCCTTTGGCTTTGGGCCATGCGATCATCGCTTCGATTACCATCCAAACCTGCAACCCCAAGGTGATGATCGCGACGACGGACAGCATTAGCTTGTCCTCGAAGTTAAACGTGTATTTCAACTGCCAGATCAACGCCCAGAATGGCAAGATCAACATCAACACCATCGGAAGCACCACAAACCAAACCGGCTTGTTGCGGCGCCACAGGTAGAAAGTCGTCACCATCAGAGCCAACCCGGCCAGCAGCTGATTCGTCGCCCCAAACAGAGGCCACAACATCAGGCCGCCCGTTCCGCGGACTCCCCCCGCTCCCGGCTGCCACGCAATCCAGAATCCCAGCACCAACGCGAAAATCGTGGCGACGTAGCGATTGGTCAGCGGTTTGACATGGAGCGTTTGGCCAAGCTCCTGCACGACGTAGCGTTGCAAACGCGTGGCAGAATCCAAAGTCGTGGCTGCAAAACAGGCCACCAAAACGGCAACGATCGCGATACCCAGCTTCAACGGAATGCCCACGGCAGAAATAAAGTTACCGCCGCCTTCGACGAACGCGCCAACTTTCGCGCCGAGGTTAAAATCATTCCAATCGCCAGCCGTTTGATACTTCGCGCGCCACGCATCCTTTCCGGTCAATGCGACTTCGTTGGCTCCAACCGCGGCGACATATTCGCTAGGAGCAAAAACGCCATCGCCCACTGTCACGCGATCAAACTTGCCCATTCCGACGCCAGCACAGCAAGCCAGAATCACCATCACGGCAAGGGCTCCTTCGAGCAACATGCTGCCATAGCCGATCGCCTGAGCATCGGTTTCGTTCGCCACCTGTTTGCTACTGGTACCGCTGCTAACCAGGCAGTGAAATCCGCTCACGGCTCCGCATGCGATCGTGATAAACAAAAACGGAGCGATCGGTGGCGGATTCCTGGGCAGCTCGTCACCGGTGTATGCGGGTGTGGACGTGAACAGATCGGCCTGCCCGGAAAGCGTTGCGATCCCCAGTCCAATCATTAGCAAAACCAACGCGACGTACAGCTGCAAACTGTTGATATAGTCGCGAGGTTGAAGCAAAACGGAAACGGGCAATACCGAAGCAATGCCACAGTAGATGAACAGGACCAAAGTCCAAACTAGCGTCGAATTCCACTCGCCAAGCCATTTGTCGGCCCCAACAATTTTGTCTAACGAGATTGGCATGATGTAGGCACCGAACCAAACACTGGCGTAGATCGCCAGCAGTCCCAACATTGCGATCGGCAAAATGCTGCCAGATCCTTTTCGGATTCGCCAACCGATAAACACCGCGATGGGAAGTGAAATCCAGACCGGCAACACGGATTCGGGATACAGCTTAAAGATCGCCGCGATGACCAGGCCAAAAATCGCCAGCACGATCGTGAGTGCGAAGAACAGCACCAACAGAAACAGAAGTTTTGCTCTCGGCGAGATCAATCGCCCGGCAATTTCACCCACCGTTTGGCCTCGATTCCTCAGGCTAACTACCAGTGCGCCGAAGTCATGAACGGCACCGATAAAGATGCTTCCGAAGATGACCCACAACAGCGCCGGGAGCCAACCCCAGAACACAGCGATCGCCGGTCCCACGATCGGGCCTGTTCCGGCGATGCTGGTGAAGTGGTGACCGAAGACGATGGACTTTTTTGACGGCACGTAATCAACGCCGTCTTCGAGCTCGCAACTGGGAACGATTGCGTTGGGGTCGAGCGCGAACACTTTTCGCGACAGCCAACGTCCGTAAGTATGGTACGCGACAAGAAACCCGACAAAACTGCCGACGGCGATTAGAAACGTGCCCATAACTTCGATCCGCTGGAAAATGGTGGTTGAGCCATTGTAGCAACTGTCTTCGGCATTGCGGTATACTCGGACTCAAACAGATTGTTGAAGAGCCAAAGAGCACACATGAATAGCATCACGCGTCCGGAACCGACCGAGTATTTTGAGTACTTCGAAACTTACATTGGCAAGTTCACGCCGGATGATTTCTGGACGGAGTTCGATGGCCAGCCAGCTCAACTGGAGTCGTTGCTGGGCAGCCTTCCCGAGGGTGAAGACTCCAAGCTCCATGATCCGTATACGTGGACTCTCAAGCAGGTCGTCGGCCATTTGATCGACACCGAGCGAATTTTTGCGACGCGGTTGCTACAGATTGCTGTTGGCGACCCGACGCCAAATCCGGACTTCGAACAGAACTCCTATGTCGCCGGACTCGATTACGAAGGTGTGGCCATGAGCGACCTGATCGAGGAATTCGCGACCCTACGAAGATCGAATTCTCTGATGTTGCGGCGTTTGGGTGACGAACAGCTTTCACGTTCCGGCACTGCATCGGGCAGAGTACTTTCCGCGCGAGCGATCCCGTTTCTAATGGGCGGCCACGTCACGTACCATTTCGAGATCATGCAAAAGCGATTGGGGCAGTAGACCGCACCGATATTGATACGGTTGCAGCAAACTCTGGCGTTGAAACTTGTCTAATATTCACCGACCACTTCACCGCCGTTGATTGTGCCGAGAGATCCCCAGACTCCGTACGGGCTCGGCGCGTTCATTGCCATTTGCGGTGCGGTTGGTGTTGGAGCCGACGAGTTACCGGCATCGATTTCCGAATCGATAAAGTGGGTTGAACCATCAAGAAAAGCGACGCTCACGCCACCAGGATGAGGACCGCTGGCTGAGTAAATTCCGTCGACTCCGACGCTACCGTTGACTGCTGCGCTGGGGCTGTTGGGTCGAAGAATCGTGTTGAACAAAGCCACCCCGGCGCGGCCGTCAGCCCAATGCGATCCGCGTCCGATCTGACCAAGCTGAATATCAGGACTGAAACTCCAACGGTCTCCATTGTCCTCAATCAGTGTCAAACACTCGGTTGGATTCTCCAAAATGGATGACGGTTGATTGATCGCGAAAGGTTGTTCGGCCATGCTACCAGAGTGCTTTCCGATTTCCCCCGCCATGATTGTATTGCTCGACCCGTCCGAGACGTCATCGAAGTCAATCTGCATTGCCCCGTTGAACGCGCCCCGTTTCGAATCTGACGAAGCAATATTCCGGGCTCTGTCGCCGATGCATAGACCGTAGTGAGACGGCAGGTGTCGATTATCGTCGACCACGACGCTGGGGCAATAAAACTCGGGAACACGAACTTTCCAGTGCGGCACACCATCGTCGTAAAGTGGCGGGCAAGCTGGATAGGTGTTGCCGCCGATCGTACTTGGCTTGGTGATTTGCTCATACAATTCGTTCTGCTCGATGAACGGCAAAATCGCGACCAGCCCACTGAGCTTTCCGCTGCTTCCGACGTCTTGCAGCGACTCAATCCCGGTTCCCGCAGGAAACTGCATCTGAGCCGATTCGTAGTTCAAATTCGCCAAGGCAATCATTCGCAGATTGTTCATGCACTGGGTACGCCTCGCCGCTTCGGGAACACCAGTCCGCATCACTGGAAGCAACATGGCGAGCAGGATGGCGATGATTGCGATCACCACCAACAGCTCAACGATCGTGAAAGCAACGCGATGTCGTTTCTGACTTTGAATCATGACAATGTCCCTTTGATAGACCTGGCGATTGATCGCCGAAGAATAGAGTTTCTGCACTCATACACTGCCAACGGGATCAACCAGCTTCCCCAAGCCGCAAATCGGTACGTCCAGCTGCTTTCCAATTCAAAAGCAACCGTGGCTCCCGTGATCAATCGTAGAAGCAGCGGCGAGCAAAGCAGGATAAAGGTACGAGTTGCCCACGCTCGGTGCTGGTTGAAACGTCGGCGACTGGCGTACCATGAAGCAAAGCCAACACACAGAGCGGTGGCGAAAGTCTGGACAAAAAATGCTGCACCGGCGACCGGGCCGGTCAACGCTCGCGTCGCCATCACCAATCCGCTCGGCAACAAAACGAGCAACACGAGACTGGCAAGCAATTTGCCAAGTCTCCGGTGCCAATGGCTCAGTGCTTTCCGCGAACCACTGAATATCAAGAACGCGGCGACCAGCAAGGAGATCGGACCACACAAGATGTGCGTATAGAACGCCACCCGATAACTTCCGGAAAAGAACGCTTCTCGACCAACCAGAAAATTGGACTCGAAGTTGGCCGGAAAATAATTTCGATACTCGAAAACGATTGACCCGAGCACTTTCACAAACAGCATCACCAACAACCAAAACGCGATCCGTTTCATCGCCTTGAGGCGACTCGAAGGTTCACGTGCTGTGACGGCAAGCTGAGACAAACCGATCCCTCTTTAGTTGTTCTGGCAAATGAATGCGTATTTTTGGTACGGCATTTCACAACAATCGTTCATCTAAAAAAGTTCCCGTTGAACGCGTCCGTCCGATTCGACGACGCGAAACAGATCCGTTCGCAGCGTTGGTCTTTCAGTCGGTTTTCCGTAGCTGACGCCGCAATCGAGCCCATATCGTTTGCAGAATGTCGTCATTAGCTGGCGAGTTTGGTCGGCCCAAACTCCATTCCCCGTCATCCGTTCGCCGAAAGCAGAGCTGTTCATTTTCCCGTCTCGCATCGTGCGAATCCGTTCGACCACCTTCTCCTTGCGATCAGGGAAATGCTGCAGCAACCAATCGAGAAAGACGGGCTCAACCGTCAGCGGCAAGCGAAGCGAAACATAGCCGGCTCGCGTCGCACCTGCCTCGGCGGCCGCCTTGAGTACGCCTGGAATTTCCTGCTCATTGATGCCGGGAATGATCGGCGCCACCATCACCATGACCGGGCAACCTGTCGCGGCGATCTGTCGAATCGCATCAAGCCTGGCGGCTGGAGCACTGGTGCGTGGTTCCATGATTCGAGTCAGCGACTGGTCGAGCGAAGTCACACTTATCGCGACAGAAACCAGATTCATCGAGGCCAACTCCTCGATCAGATCCAGATCGCGGCGAATCAAAGCGTTCTTTGTGATCAAACTTACCGGATAGCGAAAGTCCCGAGCTACCTCAAGGCACTGTCGGGTCAACTCAAACTGCTTTTCACAGGTCTGATAACAGTCCGTTACACCGGACATCATAACGGGATCAACCTCGCGTCCTTTCCGATGCCCCTCGACCAACCAGTTTCGAAAAAGCTGGGCGGCATTGGGTTTGATCACGATCCGCGACTCAAAATCGAGGCCAGGGCCAAACCCGAGGTACTCGTGCGTCGGCCTGGCGTAGCAGTAGCTGCAACCGTGCGAGCAACCTCGATAGGGATTCAGACTGTAGCGAAACGGAATGTCAGGACTGCTGTTTTCGCTGACGACGGAACTGGAGCTGTCTTCGAAGTATTCCGTGTTTACTTTCGCGCCGAGCGATTCCATGTACTCTGGATCATCGATAACTTCTTCGTCGTCAACGCGGGAAACCGATTCGAACCGGCTCACAATCCGAAGACTGGAGCCTCGACCGGCGATTTTCTGATTTGGTTTTTCGTGGGACATGGCAACGTCAATGATACGGCAGAATTGAAATTTATGCCGCGAGAACCTGACCTCAGGCTGAGCTGCCGAAAGTCGACACTGCTTTCTGGCAATCCGTTAAACGGACGGGATGTTTCGCCTATAATCAAAGCGTCCGCCATTCATCAACGACTCAGGTGCCATGAGCTTTTTCAAAAAACACGTCGCTACTGCAGTGCTGTCTGCTTTGTTTTCCTATGCTGCTGTTCACGTTTCGCCGGCGAACGGCGGAGACCCCTGGCTGGTTTTTGAGCCTGCGGGAGACGCCAACGGCAAGCACGTCGTTTTCGTTTCCGGAGACGAAGAATACCGAGGCGAAGAGTCCTGTCCGATGCTGGCCAAGATACTCAGCCAACATCATGGATTTAAATGCACCGTTCTGTTTTCAATCAACAAGGAAACCGGATGCATCGATCCTTTCGAGCTTGGCAACACTCCGGGCCTGGAGAATCTGGCGACTGCTGATGTGATGATCCTGTGTACGCGATGGCGAATTTTGCCCGACGATCAAATCAAGCATATTTACGATTTCCTCGAAGCCGGAAAGCCATTGATCGCTTTCCGCACCGCGACGCATGCCTTCAAAACCGGCGACTATGGCGGATACGATTGGGCGAATTTTGGAAAAAAAGTCATTGGCGAAAATTGGCTTTCACATCATGGCCAACACAAAGTCCAGGGAGGGCGAGGATTTATCGTCGAAAAGAACGCTCAACATCCAATCCTGAATTCAGTGCAGGACGTTTTCACGACGTCTGACATTTACGGTATCGCAGCACTTGATCAGGAAGCTGCGACAATTTTGATGCGTGGTGGCGTCACTGAGACACTTGATCCAGCGTCACAATTGGTGGCTGGCAAATTGAACGATCCGATGATGCCATTCGCGTGGCTGAAAGACTACGACTCGCCGTCTGGAAAGGCTCAGGGCAAGTGTTTTGCGACTACCGGAGGGGCAGCAGTCGATTTCCGCGGCGAGGATTTGCGTCGAATGATCGTCAACGCAACGTTTCACTTGGCCGGACTGGACGTTCCGGAAAAGGCAAATGTGGAGTTTGTTGATCCGTTCGCACCATCGTTTTACGGATTCCCCAAAAGCGACTATTTCGTCAAACGAAATCTACGTGTCGAGGACTTTGAACTTGGGAAATCTGCCAGCAGCTATCCCGATCCCAAAATCCTGAAAAAGTAAGTGGACCGTCGCGAGGTTCATCGTATTAGAAGTCTGCCGCCAAGCGCTTGCATTGAAAAAATGAGTATTCGCAAATAAGATTAGTGCCCGCCCCACTAACAGCGGCTTGCGGCAGGCTTCGGCTTCTAAACGAAAACCCATCTTCTCTTTCCTCCCTGAGACAATTCATGGCACTCAACCGTATTGGCAAAAAGCTTTCGAAGAAGAACAGACAAACGAAACGTGGACTCGACTATCAGCGGTTCGAAGAAAGAAAAATGCTGGCCGCGGACCTGGCTGGGTTTGCGAAGGCAACGGCAGTGCCGTCTAAGGCTCCTTCGGTTCTCGAACAACTGGCCTCTCGCGATGACGTCGCGTGGGCACAGAAAGGACTGAATCAGCTGATCGAAGTCGCCAGCGAGTCGAACGACCTTGGCACAACGACAGTGTTCCAACAGTCCTGGAACGGGCTGGCAGTTTACGATTCCTGGATAACGGTCGTCCAGGATGCTGATGGGCAAATCACGAACGTCAACGATCAAGCCAGACAAAACATTCGTGGTTACGCGACTGATGGCAGCATGATCAACGAGAACCTTGCGACGCGGATCGGCTCGCAGGATCTCGGCAAAGCTGCTTCGGTTGAGTCATCGGCTTCGATGGCCTGGTACTACGCCGGCAACAAAGCGAGACTATCGTGGCTGGTCGAAACTACCGTGTTCGACACCGACGGGGAAGTTTTTGGCGAACACGAAACATGGATTAGCGTTTTCGACGGCTCGATTTTCAATCGCGAAGTCACAGGTTCAGCGGTTTCTGAACTTTTAAATGCACCGATATCTGAAACCGGTGTCTTTGCACGTATCGTGATCAATGATGCGATCGGCGCGTCGGGGTCTCGCACATACGCGGAGCCCTTCGATTCGGTGGTCTCAATTTCCGTGGGCTGTACCGGGACGCTGATTTCATCCAATACGGTTATCTCCGCGCGTCACTGCGGCATCGGCAGCGGCGACACGATCAGTTTTGGCGACAACAGCAACAATCCGGACGCGACGTTCACCGTTGCTTCCGCGTCACAACCAGCGGGTGGCAACGCGAACTCAGCACTGCTCGATGGAGGCGACGTTTCGATCCTGACTTTGACCACTGACGTTCCTACATCAATCGCGACCCCAATGCGGTTTATCGATGCGACTAGCGATTTGGTCGGCATGACAGCAGTGACAGTTGGCTATGGTTACAACGGTGTCGGCAGTTCTGGGCACGGATTCACCGCGGACGGAACACGTTGGGGTGGCGAGAATGTGATCGACGCGTTTGGTTCGCCATCGTCTTCGTCGGGCTCGAACATCATCTCGACGGATTTCGACAGCGGCTCTGCCGGAAACAACACGATTGGTGGAAGCAACTCAACGCCGCTGACTTTCGAAGCCACCACGGCACCCGGAGATAGCGGTGGCCCGGTTCTGGTTGACGTCGGCGGTGAGTGGGTGATCGCGGGCGTGCTTTCTGGCGGCACGACAAGTACAAGCGTTTACGGAGACATCTCGTGGTGGACGGGCACTGCAGTTTACAGATCGCAGATCGAGTCCGCAGGTGGAACTTTCGTCGGCGACGGCGCGGGATCAGTCAGCTTTGATCAGGACGGATATTTCGTCGGTGATTCCGCGGTTGCGACGGTTCGCGATGGCAATGCGGTCGGAGACGTTTCCGTTGTGATTACTACGACGTCCGGCGACAGCGAGACATTGACGATTTCTGCCAGTTCGGTCGGAGTTTACCCGACTTCTATTGATACCGCCCAGGGCAGTGCTTCACAGAATGATGGCATCTTGCAGGTTGAAGAGGGCGATGAAATTTCCATCACCTACGTCGATGTGGATGACGGAGACGGAAACACAGTCGACCGCACGGACTCCGCAACGATCAACGAGATCGGTCCAGTTGGCCTGATCGGCGTCGACTTTGATGATGCCGCCAATGCACCGCTGAATTGGCTGAGCCTTTCCGGGGGCACAGGAACGTTTCAGGACCTCAACAACGAACAGGGCGGAGCTTCGCAAGTCGACCTTCAGATCATCGGTGCATCGACTGGTTACGAAGTCAATCTGATCGCCAGCACCATTCCCCAGCATGCCAATTCCATTGCCAACATTGACGGTCAGATCTATACCGGTGCCGATCCAATTGAGTTTGTCTATTCTGACTTGAGCCCAAGCACGGACTATGAAGTCTACGTAATGGCCGCCGAAGGCTTCTACGATTCGATCCAGCAGACGGTTTCCATTCAAGGGGAAGGCAGCCCGATTACTTTCGAGCAACGGTTCGATCAAGGAGAACTGTTCGTTAACGACCAGGTCGGGAGCAGTTCCTCGACCCTTGCGGAATTTGCGATTGTTGTGACATCGGACGCAAATGGTACTATTTCGATCAACGTCGATCCGATCGGAGCGACGCAAGACGTGGTCGTTGCTGGTCTGGCTATCTTCGAAGTCGCCGAACCGCCGACGGCGCCGACGATCTCGCTCAACGCTGCGGAAGTCGAACGTTCGATGCTCACGGACGCCGTGATCACTTTTGATGAAGTGCTGGACTTCGGCGCCAACGCATTCGAATTGGTGAAACGTGGTCCCGACGGTGGCGACGTGGAAGTAACTTCCTCGGTCGACAACAGCAGCGGCTACTCGGTCGTGACGCTGGCTTTCTCCGGCGAATTCACGGAAACTTCGGGCTCGCTTGTCGATGGAAACTATCAACTGACGATTGTTGGCGATGAGATCACATCGGCCGCAGGCGTTGCTGTTGATGGAGACGGTGATGGCGATGCTGGAGGCAATCTGGTCTTTGGTGACAACGAATCCGACAACTTCTTCCGGTTCTTCGGTGACATCGATGGCGATAGAGATTCCGACGTGTTTGACCTGCTGCAACTGCGGCAGGCCTGGAACACTTCGGCGGGTGACACCGGATTCAACGAAGGTTTTGACTTCAACGTGGACGGCGAAATCGACATTTTCGACCTACTCCCGTTCCGCCAGAACTATCGAGACGCATTGGAATTTGTGTAATCGTTCCATCCCACGTTCGGCTGGTTTATAATGCGAGCTCTTTGCATTTGCCACCTGAATTGGGATAAGACCTTGAACACAAAAAACACCTTTTCTATCTGTCTATTGGTAGCGACCGCGAGCTCGTTTCTTTCGAGCTCGCTCGACGCGCAACAACCCACAGGCTGGAAGGCTCACGACAAAAATCGCCCGCAACCCAAAGTAGTCGATCCGGGTGAAGCCACGCTGCCGGCCTCCGTTCCCTCGGACGCAGTCGTTATTTTTGGTGGCGAAGATCTTTCCAACTTCGACGGACCCAACGGCAAAGAACCCAAGTGGGTCGTGAAAGATGGAGTCATGGAGTCCGTTGCAGGCGCCGGTTTCGTGTACACGAAAGAAAAGTTTGGCGATTGTCAAATTCACATCGAATGGGCGTCCCCGACGACTGTCAAAGGCAACGGGCAGGGCCGCGGAAACAGCGGTGTATTCCTGCCTGGCGGTTTCGAGATTCAAGTGCTCGACAGCTTCGAAAATGAAACTTACGCCGACGGCGGCGCGGCTTCCATTTACGGGCAGTATCCTCCTCTGGTTAACGCCAGCCGTGGTCCTGGCCAGTGGCAATCGTACGACATCGTCTATCACATGCCCCGCTTCGACGAAAATCAGAAGCAGGTTTCGCCAGCGATCATCACGGTCCTGCACAATGGTGTCGTCGTTCAACACGCGACCGAAGCACTCGGTCCAACTTCCTGGGTGCATCACAAACAAATGAATCCGGGGCTCACTGAAGGCGTTATTGGTTTCCAGGACCACGGCAATCCGGTTCGCTTCCGCAACATCTGGGTTCGTAAACTCGATACCGCGGCTACGGCCGGCACCTATCCGGAGTCACGAGAGTTCACCGAAGAAGAAATTAAAAAATTCGTTGGCAAATACGATCGCAACCACGAAGTGAAACTGAAAGATGGCAAACTGTGGTTGCACACTCTGAATCAGGATCTTGAGTTGGTTGCCTACAGCGATGACACGTACGGCGCCAAAGAAACTGCCGGTCCGATCAGTTTCGACACCGACGACGATGGCAACGTTTCGGCTCTAAAGTTTCGCTTTGACGCGGGCTGGAACGGAAAGTTCGATCGCAAAGAGTAGCCACAGATGGCTGTTCGAACCGGAGCGATTCCATGTTCATCTGAGGCCAGGTCTTTTGAAATTGCACTTGGCCAACAGAACATTTCCGGGGACTGAAACCTGTAAATCCGTGGCCTAGTTTTCGACTGCTTTGGCTAACGCCAGAGCCAGCGGAGCGTAGGTTGCGGCAGCCGTCTTGAGTTCGGTGATGGAGATTCGCTCCTGGTTCGTGTGCGCCAAGCGGTCATCTCCAGGACCAAATCCGACGCACTGCATTCCGGCCAAAGCCAGATGTCCTCCATCGGTGGCAAACTGCCACACGTCAGGACTCGCCGGCTTTCCAGTACAGGCTTCGATCTTGTCGAACGCGGCCTTTGCAATCGTGCTCGATTCGGACGTCGCGAACGGTGGAAAAACCGATGCGAAATCGCGACTCACGCCCGTATAGGTCAGCCTCGGCTGCTCGGTAACTTTGACTTCTGCCGATTCGTGGCCAGCGCCTGACAGATCACCGATCAATGACTCGATCAGAGCGACTGCGTGTTGCCTGGATTCTGAGGGTACGTTGCGCCAGTCAAGATAGACCGTGGCTTCCGACGGAATCACGTTGGCGCTTTGCTGGTCAGTCAAATACAGCGTCGGAGCAATCGTCGCCTCACCAAGAACCGGATCGCTTTGCAGCGACAGACCTTCAAGTTTCTGCAGAAACTCCGCGGCCGCGTAGTGAGGGTTGATGCCGAGTTGAGGGGCACTGGCATGGGCAGACCGACCGAAAAATCTGACTTGCAGTTCGATCCTTCCGCGATGCCCGAGCCGAAGCTCATTTCGAGAAGGTTCGCCAACGATCGCGATGTCGGCAGTGGTATGGGTGGCAAGAAACTGACTCCCCAAGCCACCGATTTCCTCCATCACTGCGACGGTCATCAGAATGTCGCCTGGAGGCCGGGCGCCCAGTTTCTTGAACAGAGATCCGCCATGGATCATCGCTGCGACAGGGCCTTTCATGTCTACCGAACCGCGACCCCAAAGTTCGTCGCCGACGACTTCGCCACTGAATGCCGGAAACAGCCAACCCTCTTTCGGGCCAGGATCAACGACATCCATATGGCCATTGAGCATCACCGAAGGGCCATTGCCGCCCGAAATCTTTCCAACGATGTTGCCAACTTCGTCAGTCCAAACTTCGTCGTAGTCGAGCCGCTTCATTTCCGTGACAACCAGCGCAGCGACGTCGCCTTCTTCACCAGAAAGGCTAGGCGTGGCAACGATCTTGCTGGTGAAATCGATCAGCGAATCAGATTGCTGCTCGATCGCAGCGCGGAAATTTTCGGGAGGGATCAAAGCGGAACCTGTGACTCAACTCAATGGAACCAAACAAAAAACTACACCTTCGCACCTCGCGATTGCGTAAACACGATCACGCGGCTCGATACGCTGGGGCAATCATGCACACGCGTGCGGAACTCAAGCCCGCTCAACGCAGCTCAAGCGATCTCAACCCAGCTCAAGCGATCTCAACCCGGCTCAAGGTGCTCGGAAACGCCTACCCTTCGCCAAACTTCTCACGCCACTCGACACCGGTTTTCTCCATCTCAGAATCCGCACCTGTGCGACGCATACGATGCAAACGCGGCATCCCCAAAGCCCACTCCTGCATCCAGTTCGCGGCAAACTCACCGCGTTCTGTTTCATCAAAGATGTTTTGAATCTCATCACGATCGATCACGCGCGGCCCGCTCATTCGAACCGCGAACTCACAAGTCCGACTGCTGCGACGCGAAATGTATTCCTCAATGCCGATGCTGTCCATCACATCGACAACTGTCCTCAGCGAGCGAATCGCTTTCGCGTACGCAAAGTGCGGAGGATAGCCGCCGGCGACCATGGTCTCGAACGTGGCCTTCATCAAGTGAATCACGCCGCCGTACAGAACCTGCTCTTCAAAATTATCGCCTTCGGTTTCCTGCTGAAACGTCACGCCAACACTGCCGACCCGCAAACTACCAACGGACTTGGCGAGAGCCAGAACCATATCCAGAGCGTTCCCCGTAACATCCTGTTCAACCGAAATGGCTCCGTAGATTCCAGAGCCATCCAGGTACTTCTGCCGCACTGTATGACCGGGGCCATTGGGAACGAACAGCACGACGTTAACGTTTTCTGGCGGCTTGATCGCTCCATAGAGCACATTGAATCCATGGCAAAATGCAAGCGTGCAGTTTGGTTTGAGATTGTCGTGAATGGATTGGTAGTAGATCTCTGGTTGCGGCGGGTCGGCCAGCAGGATGTAAACCAGATCGGCCGCAGCAGTTGCTTCATCGATCGTCACCGGATCGAAGCCGTCTTCCTTTGCGGCAGCCCACGAAGACCGTGACGGATCGCCAATGCCGATGATCAGATCCAGTCCACTGTCTCGCATGCACAATGCCTGAGGTCGGCCTTGAATGCCGTATCCGATGATGGCAACTTTCTTGTTCTTCAGAACGCCAAGGTCAGCGTCGTCGTCGAGGTAAATTACGTTTTCCATATCTTCTTCAAATAAGTCCGTGCGTTTCGATTCCATTTCGCCAATTCTATCCCAAAGTCATGCTCTCCCATGAGTCGGAAAACGCTCAGGCCACCAGTTTCTTCAACCGAATGATCGTGATTTTCAACTGCTCCTCAGCCGCAATCCGCAGTTCAGTCTGGCGATCATTGCCCAACCGCTGCTGCAGAAGCTCCAGCATCTGAGCCGCCGATTTTCCTGTTGCGCAGACGATAAAGATAAACCCGAACTTTTCAAAATACTCGTCGTTGCCTTCTGCCAGCCGATTCAATGTCGCATCGTCCGCCCCGGAAACGCCTGCCTGTTCGCCGCTGGCAACCTGTTTGGTGTTGGCGTACTTTTTTCGCAAACTGTCAACGTTTCCGATCCGCGGATGAGCCACAAACGCTTCCAGCCAATCACCTTCGGTCAGCGATTCGGCAGCAGATCGGGCTTGAGCGAAAACATCTTCGTCGTCCCGAAAGCCTTCACACGCCAACATGTTTTTGATCCAGGCTTTCGAGGCACAGCACGTTTCCAAGACGGAAAATTTCGCAGCGTCATCCAGCGAGTTCAGTTTCTGCGCGATCCGACGGGGCTTCGCACTTCGCTGCAACAATTGACCACATTGCGTTTCTGCCTCCTCGACCTGCGAATCGAAAACGCACTGCCCACGCAAGAAGGTGCATCGCACCGCACCGGTCAACGAGACTCCGTCGTAGGGCGATACCTTGTGGCGATGCCGCAGTGATTTCGCTTCGACTGTAAAACGCTGGTTCGGGTCCCACACAACGAGGTCGGCATCGAAGCCAACTGCAATCTGTCCTTTGTTTGAGAGCCCAAAAACTTCGGCGGGCTTCGACGACAATCGATTCGCCAACATCGATGGCGTCCAACGATTCTCTCTCCCTACCGACCAAATCACGGGAAGCGTCAACTGCAAGCCCGCGATTCCGCCCCAGGCTTGCGAAAAGTCTCCTTCGTCGAGCCGTTTGAGTTCGGGAGGGCAGGGCGAATGATCCGACCCAACCGTGTCAATCAAACCGCTGGCGACTGCTTCGCGAAGTGCATCGCGGTTTGCGAGACTCCGAATCGGCGGCGCACATTTGTAACGCGTGTCGCCGTCGACGATGTCATCCGCAGAGAAAAAGAGATAGTGCGGACAGGTTTCGACAGTCAGTGGCAAGCCCTGTTCCTTTGCCGCAGCGACAAGCGGCAAGCCCAGCGCGGTGGCCAGATGAACGATGTGCACAGGCGTTTGAAACTCACGACAAAGATCGATCAGAAGCCTGATCGCAGCCAGTTCAAACTCGGGCGGACGTGACTGAGCGTAGTCAGCGTAGCGACGGTCGAAGTTCTGCGGTGACGTCGTTGCGATCTCGGCGTGAGCCAGCAACGGGACGCCAGTCGACTTGAGCGCCACCAAAGCAGCACGCAATTCGGTTTCGCCCGCAGCAGGAAATTCATCCAGGCCCGAATCGCACAGAAAAGCTTTGATTCCGAAGACACCTGACTCGATCAACAACGGCAACTGATCGGCATTGCCCGGAATCAAACCACCGTAAAAACCGACATCAACGTGGCATCTTCCTTTCGCGGCATCACGTTTGGCATCCAAGAAATCTGCTGTCGTGGTCACGGGAAGGCTGTTCAGCGGCATGTCGATCAGCGTTGTGATTCCGCCGGCCGCAGCGGCAGCGGTTGCTGTCTCAAAGCCCTCCCAGTCCGTTCCGGGATCGTTGATGTGGACATGCGAATCGATCAGACCCGGGGAAACGATCAGATCGCCAAAGTCGACGACGGGCACATCGATCGTTGTTTCAGCCGCAAGTTCAGACGCGAGAACTTGGCGAATTTGACCGTTCTCAATCAGCACCACGGCAGAGATTTCGCCCTCGGGAGTCACCACCCGCGAACTTTTGATCGCAATCGGATTCTGAACGTCCACGATCAGACTTCCCGGGAAATCGTGGCCGAGATGACTCCAAACGGCTCCGGCGTAGGCACGAAAATATCGTTCTCGTTCTGCAAGCTCAGCTTTTCAATATCCGCCAACAGATGATGTTGATTGGGCATGTTCAATGAGATCTGGCCGATTTCCGGGCAGGCCGCCAGAACCGCATCGGCCATTTCGTACAACGTCTTTTGCACCGAAGGGCTGTACTGGGTTGCGAAAACATCAAGCAACATCTGTCGGATTTTCGTTCGAGTCTTCGACCAGTCACCTTCGGGTTTTTGACACGTCCAATCGGCAGTGATCGTGGTCGCGAAGATCCGATCATCGGTCGGTTTGAGCGTTGTAAAATCGTCCTGGAGAAAGCCTTCGAAACCTGACTGTGTGGTCTTGAGAACTTGCAGCCCCTTGAGCCCGGAAGACAACTGAACTCCTTCTGCGGACGCCGTTGCGGTGCAAGTATTCTGCTCGCTTCCTCCACCGACGAAGGCATGGTCGTGCTTGTTGGAGTCAATCTCTATCCGATTCCAGAGGCTTTCCTCGATCGAAATGGTCGCGGTCGAAACGTGCTCGAACGAATCGTAGAAATGGCTGGCGAGGTTCCGCGCAAAAGCTTCGATGCTGTCGACGCCTTGCTTGCGAGCGATCGCATAGACTGTGTTCTTCATCGTATCCGTCGGAATCACCGGGCTGTTGTCGCCGGCGGAATAGGCCACATTGAAGTCTCCGGCGAGTGCAACGTTCGCTGTCAGCTGCACAAAGTCATGTCGGTTTTCGTTTCGCTTGATGTACGAGAGACAAACCCGGGCTTTGCCGTAGGACTGTTCCGTAATTTTGATGCTCATGAAATTTCTCGCTTGGGTAGGATCAAAGCTTCGTTGGTTCGATGTGCGGAATCGACAACTATTTTTCTGACAGGCGGTCGCGGTGGATGTCTTTGTAGTAAATATAGCTGGCCGGTGTTTTGCCCATGGCGACGAACCACTGCGGGCAATACGAAGCCATCCAGATCACGTCGCCGGCGCCGACTGGATGGTAGTCTCGCGACAGCCGATATACGCCCTGACCTTCGAGCATCAACAAACCGTGTTCCATGGTATGGATTTCAACCTGAGGCAACGTCGCGCCTGACTGGTAGGTGAAAATGTTCACGGCCATGTCGAATTCCGGCTCAATCGGCAACAGCGTTTGCAGTCGTGCGTCCGGGTCTCCCATGAACGGCTCTCCCGGAACATCATCGCGATGCCCAACGACCGGCTCTGGAGCTCCGTAGTCTGGATGCGTTTGGTAGGCTTTTTCGAAAACAACCAGCGTGGATGAGTCCTTGCTTTCGAATTGGTGGTCCGTGTCGGCAGGCAGGAAAGCGAACGAACCCGGCTTCAGTTCGTGGGCGTCGGATCCGACTTGCAAAGTTCCGCTTCCCGACTGCACATATATAAACCGCTGGACCATTTCACCTGTCAAGCCACTTTTCCCTCCCGGTTCGACGGTGGCGGTGTACTGCACGAAGCGGGCGCCGATTTCGGGCGTAATGTGGAATACAGCCGTTGCTTTCTCCCAACCCAACAGCGGCGAAACGACATGCGTATCGGGAGTGATCAACGCGTATTCGCCACACAGATGGCTGCGGGTTTGACCAAAAATGTTCATGGGATTCCAGAAGGCGAGGTTTAAGTTTCGGAGATTTGAATCAACGCGTTCGTCATGACTTCAAGGGCCACGCGGATGTCCTCCGGAGCCACGAACTCGTCCGGATGATGGCTGACGCCGTCGCGACATCGGACAAACAACATACACGATGGAGCCAGCTTCGCCATCACCATCGCATCGTGCCCGGCTCCGCTGACCATCATTTCCACGCTGCTCTGTGCGCCGCCTGCTGAGGTCTCGAGACTGCGAGTCAACGCACCGTCCATCGGCACCGCGGGCGAATGGTCAGCTCGATGGATACGCGCCGCCAGATCCCGAGTCGCGCTCAGTTCGCGGATCATCAAATCGATTGTTTTCAACGACTTCAGGCGAACCTCATCCAGCTCATGTCGCAGATCCAGCATTAGCTCTACATGGCCACAGATGACATTTGAAAGGCTGGGTTTGGCCGTGATGGCTCCAACGGTCGCGTACAGTCCGGGCGTTTCCTGTCCCAGCTTTTCAATATCCAGTATCAGCTTGGCGGCTCCAGCAAGCGCGTCCCGACGTTGATCATGAGGCACCGTTCCGGCGTGTCCAGCGACGCCTTCGATGACAATCGTTCCTCGAGTCTGACCTGCGATACTTGTAACGATTCCGACCGGCGAGTTCGATTGCTCCAGCCGAGTCGCTTGCTCAAGGTGCGCTTCCATAAAGCCAATGACTTTTCCGCGCGAACCGGATCGATAGCTATCCGCTTCGAACTTGTCCGGATCGCAACCGAAATCAGCCAGAGCCTGTCGCATCGTAACGCCTTTGACATCGACACGATCCAGATCGCCAGGATCGAACTGGCCCGAAATCCCCAGCGAACCGATGAATGGAAAACCGAAACGGACTCCTTCCTCTTCCGAAAAACCGACGACGTCGATGTCAAAGGGCAGGGCGATATCGGATTCGCGAATCAGCTCCGCAACTCCCAGCCCCAACATGACTCCCATCGGTCCGTCGAATCGTCCCGCGTTGACGACAGTGTCGAGGTGCGAGCCGATCATGAACACGTCGGCTTGCTGCGAACCGTTGAGCGCGCCGGAGTGCCGTCCGATCAGGTTTCCAAAAGCGTCAAGCCGGCTCTCGATCGACGACGCTTGCATCCATTTTCGAATCTGAGCATGCGTTGCTTTCATCGCATCGCTGCAAAAAGTTCGTGTGAGCGAGTTGGGCGTATCAGAAAAAGACGCCAGAGTGTCACATCGATCCGCAACGCGATCGGCGACTGTTTGCAGCAACTCCGCGTCGATCTTTTTGGAAACAGAATTGCTCTTGGACAAAGGAACGGCTTTCCATCTTGCGGGCACGACGTTGGTTTTTCTGGCAACTCGCCAACGGTCTTCCAGGTTGAACTGCCCAGAACAGCGCAATCGTTTATATTGGAGACTGCCTTCCTGTTAAAGCGGTATCCCGATGCGAGACCATATCCTACTTTTTGTCAACGGCACCGAACACCAGGTGTCGGGAACCGATGCTTTCCTGACGCTGTCAGACTTCCTGCGTCTTCGCTTGGGCAAATGCGGCACCAAGATCGTTTGCAGCGAAGGCGACTGTGGATCATGCTCGGTCCTGTCCGGGCGACTTCCTCAATCGTCGTCGCAGAATTCGGCAAACCAGTTTGAGTATCGCGTCATCGATTCGTGCATCCGGTTTGTGTTTCAGCTGGATGGTTGCCACATCGTGACCGTCGAAGGCATCGGCGATTCGAAAAACGACCAGCTCCATCCAGTGCAGCAGTCCATGATTGACTGTCATGGATCGCAATGCGGATTTTGCACTCCGGGTTTCGTTGTCGCCATGGCAGGCTTGCTTGAGAATGAAAACTCGCCCACCGAAGACGAATGGCGACGCGGGCTCTCGGGCAACCTTTGCCGCTGTACAGGCTATGCACCGATCGTGGCTGCGGGCCTTGCGGCATCGAAAGTTGGATGTGAGAAACTGGCCGCGCGTTTTGACGAAACTGCGATGGCGGAATCCATCACGTCGAAGTCCAGCGACTCGATCAAGCTCGATTCAGCCGATGGACAAAGCGTGTTCAGTCCGACCTGTCTTGCGGACGCAACTGAGTTTCTGGCCGCGCACCCGGACGCAAAAATCGTTGCCGGCGCGACAGATGTTGGCGTCCAGTTCAACAAAGGCCGATGTGAGGCCACGCGATGGTTGAACCTGAATCGGATCGCTGAACTTTCGCGAGTGAGTATCGAAGAAAACGAAATCGTCGCCGGCGCAAACACCACCTGGAGCGAAATCGAAACGGTCTGCGAAGGTCGCTTTGATTCATTCAAAAAAATCATCAGCATTTTTGGCTCGCCACAAATCCGCAACGTGGGAACGATCGGCGGCAACATCATTAACGCCTCGCCCATCGCGGACTCGTTGCCTTTCCTGTTTGTGTGCGATGCGATTCTGGAACTGACGGGCTCCGATGGCACGCGTCAGGTCAACATCAACGATTTTTACCAGGACTACAAACAGTTCGACCTTCAACCCGGAGAGCTGCTGACCAAAATTCGGATCCCGTTGCTGCCGCCGAATCGAAAGCTGGAGCTCTACAAAGTTTCACGTCGACTGGACATGGACATCTCGACTTTCACTGGTGCGATCTGGATGGATTTTGATGGGAACCAAATCGCGGAAGCCGGCATCGCGCTCGGCGCCGTTGGACCTGTCGTCCTGCGGCTACGCAAGACAGAAGAATTCTTTCGTGGTCAGACTTTTTCCGAATCGACCATGCAACAGGCGGGAGACATCGCCGTCAGTGAAATCACTCCCATCTCGGATGTCCGCGGAAGCAAGGACTTCCGCCTGCAGCTGACGCGGAACATCCTGCTCAAGTTCTTCCACCAGTCGCAGCAGGAGGCACTGGCATGAACGAAATGCATTCCGCAAAGCCCACGACGGGCCCTTCGGTTGGACGCACGATCCCCCACGATTCAGCCATCGGCCACGTCACCGGTACGGCACCCTTCATCGACGACTTGCCGCGTCGCGAGGACGAGCTTTTCGTCGGTTTCGTAGGCAGCCCAATCGCCAACGGCCGAATTCTGTCGGTGAAAACTGAGGCTGCAGAAAAGCAAAATGGCGTGGTCGCTGTCTTCACGCACGCGGATGTCGGCCAGCACAACATTTTTGGCCCGATTATCTGCGATGAGCCATTTCTCTCCAACGATCGCGTTTTGTATGTCGGGCAACCGGTCGTCGTTGTTGCTGCGGAGACCCGCGAAGCACTCTCGGCTGCGAAATCTCTGATTCAAATCGAATTCGCTGCCGAAGAACCCGTGCTCGATATCGAAGCTGCGGTCGCTGGCAAGCATTTCATCGGCCCTCAACGTCAAATCAAACGCGGCGATCCCGACACTGCCATCCCGACGGCTGCGCACCAGCTTGAAGGCGAATTCCACATCAAAGGCCAGGAGCAGTTTTATCTTGAGTCGCAGGCGGCGCTGGCGTTCCCCGGCGAGCAGGGCCAATTGGTCGTCCACTCTTCCACGCAAAACACGACGGAGATTCAGGCAGTCGTCGCTGAAGTGCTTGGCCTTTCAATGCATCAGGTTGTTTGCACTTGCAAACGCATGGGCGGCGCCTTTGGAGGCAAAGAAACCCAGGCCGCGATTCCGGCGATCATGGTCGCGCTGGTGGCGTCGCGAACCGGTCGTGCGGCCCGGATCGTGTACGACAAGGACACTGACATGTGTGTCACTGGCAAGCGACATCCCTACCTGTGCCGTTGGCGAGTTGGCTTCGAGCCCGATGGAACGTTGGTCGGCCTGAAGATCGATTTCTACTCCGACGGTGGCGCGACCGCCGACCTTTCGACTTCCGTGATGGAGCGAACGCTGCTGCACGCGGATAGCGCTTACTTTATTGAGCATCTCGAAGTCAACGGACAGGTCTGTCGCACGAACTTGCCTCCCAATACGGCATTTCGCGGGTTTGGCGGGCCGCAGGGCGTTGCGGCGACAGAGAACGTGGTCCAACGAGTTGCCGAGTTTCTGAAAATTGACTCCTTCGATGTGCGGAAGCGAAATCTGTACGGCACGACCGATCGAAACGTAACTCACTACGGTCAACTGTTCACGGGCAACCATCTTCCGGAGCTGATTCGAACGCTGGAAGAATCGTCAGACTATCGAAATCGGGTCGCGCGGATTGCGGAAAGCAATGCTGCGGATCGGGTGTCGCTTCGCGGGTTGGCGATGACTCCGGTCAAGTTCGGGATTTCGTTCACGTCGAAGTTCCTCAACCAGGCGAACGCGTTGGTAAACGTCTATACCGACGGCACGATTCAGGTTTCCACCGGCGGAACCGAAATGGGGCAGGGGCTGAACACGAAAATTCGCCAGTTGGTCGCCGACGAGTTTGGCATCGCGTGGCAGAACGTGATCGTGATGCCGACTTCTACCGAAAAGAACAATAACACCTCGCCGACTGCCGCGTCTGCGGGAACAGATCTTAATGGTGCCGCGGCAATCAACGCCTGCCTGAAAATTCGGGATCGCATGAACCGGTTCGCGGCTGAGTTTTTCGCCAATCCCGACGCTGGCTTGATTCCGTCGCCGACACACATTGTTTTTCGCGGCGGTGTCGTGTCGGATTCGCGGCAGCCCGAAAGCGGCATTGCGTTTGCGGAACTTGCTGATCGAGCCCGACGTGAGCGAATTGATTTGGGCGCGAGAGGTTTTTACAAAACGCCAGGCGTGGATTTCAATCGCGAAACGGGAAAGGGAAATCCGTTTCTGTACTTTACTCAGGGAGCCGCAGTTGCCGAAGTGAAAATTGATCGCTTCACAGGCGACTTGAGAGTTCCACGAGTCGACTTATTGATGGACATTGGGAAATCAATCAACCCGGGAATCGACATGGGGCAGATTACCGGAGGCTTCATTCAGGGAATGGGCTGGGTGACGACGGAGGCGCTGATTTACAACGAAAAAGGCGAGCTGCTTTCGCATTCGCCAACAACGTACAAGATCCCTGCGATCACCGATTTGCCGCCAGACTTTCGCTGCGAGTTTTTCCCCAACGAGGACAATCTGCATTGTGTCCGGCGCAGCAAGGCCGTCGGGGAACCGCCGTTGTTGTTGGGCTCCGCGGTCTGGGCTGCGGTCAAGAATGCTTTGCAGGCGATGCCGAAATCAAATTCGATTGATCCGAACCTTTCGCTGCCGGCAACGGGCGAAGAGATCCTTCGATGCCTGACGCTACTTGAAGATTGAAACGTGGTTAGCCAGAACGATTGGGGGCACTGCATGTGCGCCTGTCAACTTTCAAATACGCCAAACCGCTTCTGCGACGTCAGCCAAATCCAAATCAAACCTTAGAAAGTAGAGAACGTTTCTTGCCCGGTCCCACGCCCTACATCGAAGCCCTTTCGACACTTGCGGTGTCTGGCCAGCCGTTTGTTTCCGTCACGATGATCGAGGCGACTGGCAGCACTCCGCAAGACGCTGGCTCGAAGATGTTGGTCGACGAATCGGGACGAGTTCACGGCACGGTCGGCGGCGGCAAGGTCGAGCATCAGGCGATCGAGCATGCTTTGGCGATGCTGCGGGATCCGGCCAGAAGGCTTGAAATCGAACACTGGAATCTGCAGCGCGACGTCGGCATGACATGCGGCGGTTGGGTGAAGCTGTTCTTTGAAGTCTACAATCGCCACGACTGGCATATCGTTGTCTTCGGCGCCGGCCATGTGGCTCAGGCGTTGGTCAAAGTTCTGCTAACACTTGATTGCCGTGTGACTTGTGTGGATCCGCGATGCGAATGGATCGATCGCATGGATGATCATGAGCGACTATCGAAAATTTGCGTTGAAAGTCCGTCTGATTTTATTTCAAACCTGCGAGCCGGCGACTATGTGATTTGCATGACGATGGGCCATTCAACCGATCGCCCGATCTTGAAGTCTCTGTTCGAGACGATTTCCGAGCCAGTTTTCGTCGGCGTCATTGGCAGCAAGTCCAAACGCGGCGTCCTGCTACGGGAACTGAAATCCGACGGCGTTGCGGCCGACATCGCGGATCAAATAGTTTGCCCAGTCGGCTTGCCGATCGGCTCAAACCAACCAGCTGAAATCGCGATCAGCATCGCGGCTCAATTACTACAGCAACGAGACCAACTAAATTCAGATCGCGACGGCTGAAACCACGAGCGAATAACGTGAATCAATCTGCGGCAAGCGACGCAAACTCAAACTTGTCGACATCGAACAAACCTTTGTCACTGATCTTCAAAGACGGAATCACGAGCAACGCCATGAACGAGAGCGTCATATACGGTGCTCGCAACGTCGAACCAACCTCTTTCACTTTCTGATCCAGACGCTCGTACTTCTCAGCAACTTTATCGCAACAATCACCGGACATCAGCCCTGCGATTGGCAGCGACAACACCTCGGTGTCGCCATTGTTCGAAAACGAAAGGCCTCCCTGTTCGGCAATTACCGCATTGATCGCGTTCACCAGATCGACATCATTGGCTCCCACCGCAACGACGTTGTGAGAATCGTGAGCCACCGAAGAAGCCAGTGCTCCATCCTTCAATCCGAAACCGCGGACAAAAGCGACCGCTGGCTGCGTATTGGCATACCGATTGACGACCACAATTTTGAGCACATCGTTTGCGGGATCCGGAACCAGAATACCCTGTTCCTTTGTGCACTTCACCGTGGCGTGCCCCGTAATCAATTGGCCGCCAATCGCCTCGATCAGCCGAATACAGTCACCCTCGGCCCGCGCCGACAGTTGGCTTGCCTCAACCGGATTCGCGACAAAATTGTTAAGGACTTCTGCCACCGGCGCATCGAATAACGGTTTTCCGTTTCGGGCTACGACTTCACCATCCAGCCACGCTTCTGACACGTCAAACGATTTCAAATCCTTCACGACAATGAAATCTGCCGGATCTCCGACACGCAGCAATCCAACATCAAGCCCGTAGTGCTGGACCGGGTTCACACAGGCGACTTGCAACACGTTCATCAAATCGCGACCGGCAGCCACGGCACGCGCCGCCAATTTGTTGATGTGCCCCAACAGGAATTCGTCCGGATGCTTGTCGTCGCTACAGAGCATGCACATGTCGGGATGCGAATCGATAAGCGGCTCGAGCGCAGCGAAATTCCGCGCTGCCGAACCTTCACGAATCGCAATCTTGCAACCGTAAGCCAGTTTGTCGATCGCCTCTTCGATCGTGAAGCATTCGTGGTCCGTGGTGATTCCGGCGGCAAGATAATTCCTGGCTTCCTCGCCCCGCAATCCAGGTGCGTGACCATCGACCGGTTTGCCACGCTCGATGGCGGCCCGAATCTTGGCCATCACCTCGGGAGCACGACTGAGTACGCCGGGAAAGTCCATGACTTCGCTGAGATATCCGATCCGCGGATCGTCAAGCAACCGTGTCACGGCAGCGACATCCAGTTCAGCACCTGCGGTCTCAAATCGCGTCGCTGGCACACAAGACGGTGCACCGAAACAGAATTTGAAGGGAGTCTGGCTGGCGTTGTGCAGCATCATTTCGACGCCTTCGATCCCGCACACGTTGGCGATTTCGTGCGGGTCGGACACCGTCGCCACGGTTCCATGCGTGACGGCGATGCGGGCAAACTCGCCTGGCAGCAACATCGAACTTTCGACATGGATATGCGCGTCGACAAACCCGGGCATCAAAAACGGGCGGGAATCGTCTGTCGGGCCAAGGCGTTCGATCGAAGCGATTGCGTTGTTTTCAACACAGACGCGGGCGAGGCAAATCTCGCCTTCAAGGACGTCGACAAGGTTGTATTCGGGAAGGGAAAGCATCCCACCATCACACCTAAAACGCCGCGATTGGTCAACCGTGCCTCTTTGGCGCATCCGAAGTGCAACAAAAACGCTGCCGCGGTATGATGGAATCTGCCGACAACGTTTCGCAAATCTATTTTTTGAAAAAGACACTCCATGCGCAACATGCTTCAGACAGCCATTCTTCTGTTCCTGGCCACCATCTGTGTGAATCCCTGTTTTTCTCAGGACATGGCGATCATCAACGCCAACGTCGCAACGATGGATTCCGACAATCCAAAAGCCGAGGCTTTCATCGTCAAAGATGGCCGGATCGCAGCGGTTGGAACATCGGAAGAAATCTCCAAACAGATCGACGCCGACATGAAAGTGCTCGATCTCGACGGCAAGTTTCTGATGCCGGGCTTCATCGAAGGCCACGGCCATTTTCTGATGCTTGGCGAGATGCGGATGAATCTCGATTTGACCAAAGCCAACTCCTGGGACGAGATCGTCGATCAAGTTCGGCTTGCCGCGGCCAATACGCCGCCAGGAAAATGGATCATCGGTCGCGGTTGGCATCAATCGAAATGGGATGCGCCGCCAAGCCCCAACGTCGAGGGCTATCCGACGCATGAATCGCTCTCGCAAGCGTCGCCAAACAACCCGGTGTTGCTGACGCACGCCAGTGGTCACATGGATTTCGCCAACGCCTACGCGATGCGATTGGCCGGCGTGGAAGATGAAACGAAGAACCCCAAGGGCGGTGAAATTCTTCGCAACGAGGATGGATCCGCGACGGGTGTGTTCCGCGAACGGGCGTCCGGGCTGATTCATTCGGCTCGTTACGCTGATGAAGGCCAGAGCAAAACGAAAGTCTCCGACGTCGCCTATTTGAATCGCGCAGCGGAGCTGGCATCCGAGGAGTGTGTCCGCAAAGGCATCACCAGTTTCCAGGACGCAGGAATGCCATTCGCACAAATTGACTATCTGAAATCAGTTGTTGGTACGCGCGTCAAACCTCGATTATGGGTTATGGTCCGGGACAGCAACCAGAGCCTGATGCTTAATTTGAAATCGGCTCGAACGATTGGCTTCGCCGACAACCACCTGACCGTTCGGGCGATCAAGCGTGCGATCGACGGAGCACTCGGCGCTCACGGAGCATGGTTACTGCAGCCCTACGAAGACATGCCGCTGAGCCGCGGATTGAACACGCGTTCGATTGCCTCGATTGAAGAAGCGGCGGCGTTGGCGATCAAGCACGACTATCAGTTTTGCGTCCACGCGATCGGCGATCGGGCGAACCGTGAAGTGCTGGACATCTTTGAGAAACAGTTCACGGCTAACCCATCGGAAGACTCGCGACGCTGGCGAATTGAACACGCACAACATCTCCATCCGGACGACATTCCCCGTTTTGGAAAGCTGGGAGTGATTGCTGCGATGCAGGCCGTGCACTGTACTTCGGACGCGATCTTCGTACCGAAACGTTTGGGCCAACGACGATCGAAAGACGGTGCTTACGTTTGGCAATCACTGCTAAAAAGCGGAGCCATCGTGACCAACGGAACGGATGCTCCTGTCGAAGACGTCGATCCGATTCCGTGCTTTTTCGCGTCGGTCACGCGTCAGCTAAAACCCGGCGTGACGTTCTTTCCCGAGCAGTGCATGTCGCGGCAGCAGGCACTTGAGGCCTACACGATCAACAACGCGAAGGCGGCTTTTGAGGAAGACATCAAGGGTTCGATCGAAGTCGGCAAGCTGGCTGATTTCGTCGTGCTTTCGAATGACCTTTTGACTTGTGCCGACGATGAGATTCTGGACACAAAAGTTTTGCAAACGGTCATCGGCGGCGAAACAGTTTACGAGGCGAAACCGGAATGAAGTTCGACGAACGTTCGTGAGAGTTTGGCTGGATTAAAAACTCCGCCCAGAGATTTTTGCCAACGTTAAACGGTTTACTCTTCGTCGCTCTCTTCTGGCTGAGCGTTGACTTCGGCGATCTCCAAACCATCGCGATTCGGGCTGAGCCGATAGACCTTGTCGGCGTATCTTTCAAACAGGCCGATGTCATGATGGGAAATCATGACTACCTGAAACTCCAGCTCTCTGGCCGCCTGATGCACGATGTTCACCAGTCGTGGGACGAGCTCTGGACGCAGCCAACAATCCTGCTCGTCAAGCACCAGAAATCGGCGATGTTCGTCGGGATCAAGATTCGCCAAAGCAAACATTCGCAATCCGACGCTCAGAATATTCTGCACCGATCCGCCTTGGCCGCGGTGCACGTCTTCCTTGTTGCCGTCACGTTCAACGGAGAAATTCACTGACGCGGCACCGCTTTTGAAAGCCGCGTGAGACTTGAATTTGATCGGTTGGTCGAGGACTTCTTCGACGGCCTTGGAAAGCTTTTCTTCCATCAGGCCAAGAACTTCTTCGAACAGCTCTTTGCCGAGATGTTCCAGGGCTTCGGAAACCTCCGCCGCGATTTCAAGATGTTCGTCAAGTTCACCGATTCGCGCAGCGACACGTTTCGCTTTGTCGGTGAGCTTCGTACGCTCCCAGGACAGGCGCTTGACGCGGTCGCGAAGTTTTTCGGGAGATTGAATCATGCGGCTTGGGTTTTAGGTGTCGTAGCAGCGGTGGCATCGGCTTCCAGCCTGTGATCGGACGGCAAAACACAGGCTGGAATCCGATGCCACCCGAATGCAGCGGACTAATCCTCAACTTCCGTTTCTGCAAATTGAGATTCGACTTCTTTCAACTTCGCTTCGACTTCATCGAGGCCCTTTTGATACGCAGAACGTTTCTGTTCGTTCTCCTGCTTCATCGCCTCGAGCTTCTCCTGCAGCGCATCCACATCATCAGTGCCAAACTCGGCTTTCGCCTGATCCTGCAACTCAGCGAGACGCTTTTGCGCCTCGTCAAGCTGCGTCTGGACGACGGTCTGCTGCTTGTCCAGTCGCGCAAAACGCTTTTGCAATTGATCAATAGTTTCGTTGCTCATTTTCAACTCCCGTTATTTCTCTACGACCTGTTTGGCAAGCGAGCGAATTTCTGCGGCGACGCTATCGCTATACTCGTCCAGGTTCTGGTCCAAAAACTGAATCAAACCGGCTCCCGAAGAGGTGCGGCGTTTCGTAAGTTCACTCAGCCCCGAAACGAAACTTGAAAGCGGCTCGCTCGTTTTCGATTCGTCAACGTCGTCCAGAAAGAACACGTCTTCGAATCGTTCGTGCGGCACGACGACTGATTTGACTTCGAAACCCGATTCCGGAAACGTGACTTCCGTGACCGTTGGCACGTGAGCGCGGCTGTGTGCCGAACGGGAACGGCGGGAAATGTTGCCCGGGCTCATCCACGTTGTGTCGCCGCGACGGACGGGTTTGGCGGGTCGGTGAATGTGCCCGTTGATCAACAAGTCGACGTTCATCATCTCGAACGGACCGAATTTTCCGTTTTCATAATTGCCGATGTCGATATCGTGATGCGTCAGCCAAACGACCGTTGGCTTGGCGTCGAAAAGTGAATCGCGCGGCACGTTGTCCGTGTCGAAGCACTGCGGAATCCGCTGGCGATACGACGAACCGGCAACGACGACGCGGCGGCCTTCGACCATTCCCGTCCAAAAATCCTGCTCGCCGACCAATTGATAACAGCCGGCTTTGATCAGGATCGAAAGCGAATCGTTTTCGCTCAGTTGCGGATCCGCACAGTCATGATTTCCGTAAATTCCGATTGCCGGATAGGGCATCAGCATTTCGATTAGCTCGCCGATCACCCAAGTCGGATTGTCGCGAGGTTTGTCGAACACGTCGCCCAGAAACGCCGGCAGCAATTTGTGCTTTCGCGCATGTTCAAGACACCAACGGACTTTGCCAAGGATCGCTTCGGGATAGTTGCCTTTGCGGAACCCCGGGTTGCGGCCTTCGATGTGCGGATCGCCGATGACCAGCAAACCGCGGTAGTTTCGAACGGACTTAGCCATGCTGATGGCCTCCGCTGAGGATCACGTCGGCGCTGATTTCGCTTCCGCAAGTCGGGCAGCCAGGGTTTTCGTAAACCCACTGTTCGATTTCCGCCTTTGCCTGGCCGAGTTGCTGTTGAGCCTGTTTCAGTTTCGCGCGAACTTCATTGCAGGACTCGATTTCCGTGCGAAGATCGACGATGCATTTCGCAAGTGCTGAAACAGTTTCGGAATCTTTGGATTCGGGAGGTTCTTGGACTTTGGAAAGCAACTGTTGCTCGGCCGAAAGTTTGGCGACGGTTCTGCGCAGCTTGCGAATCGATCGAAGCTTCGTCCTTAGCGATTCAGAATCGGAGAAAGCAGGAGGCTTGGTCAGCGAATTGAACGTGGCCTTCAACGAAGAACTTTTGCGAATCGAATTTTGCTCGGATCGGAGTTGTTCAATCAGTTTTTGCAGAGAGGCCGGATTGCCAAAGGTCGGCGGTTTGGTGAGCGATTGAAGCGCAGACTGTAGTGCCTGACTTTTTTTGACCGAAGCACGTTCGATGCCGATTTGCTCAATCAGTTTCTGCAGCGAAGCAGGATTGCTGAACTGCGGCGGTTGGGGCAGAGCTTGCAATGCGGAATTGATCGCCGCGAAGCGTTTGGTTTCTTTCTGGCGAAGCGTCAGGTCCGCAAGAGCCTGATCCAGCCGAGCGGTTTTGGCTTCTTCGGTTTTGAGCACTGCGTATTGTTCTTCGATCTTGCCAATCGCGGCGTCGACTTCCGGGACCGATTCGAGACACTCGATCGCCTCGGTGACTTGGGTTTGTTGCGTGGCCAGGCGTTTTCGTTCACGTTTGTTTTCGGCCGTTTGCCGTTTGTGCAAGTCCTGCATTTCGACCAGACGAATCGCGTCCGAGGACGAAGCGAAAAACTGGGCGGCACCCTTGCCTTTATCGCCCAGCAGGAACACGGGATTTCGTTGCTCACCGATGTGAACGTCGAATTTATTGTTGTCGAACTCGACACGCGGTAGACGAAGCGTTTTCTTCAGCTCGTCCCAGACGTCGCTTTCTTTCTTGTTGAGCCGATCGAAATCTTTGCAGTTGATTTTATAGCTGGGCGATCCGCTTTTTTTGCGAATCCATTCGATGCGATGCCCGTCATCGGTTTCGACAATGATGCGGCATTCTTTGGCGCCGTGCCGCAAGACGTAGGTGGAGTTGTCGTTGTGGCAGAGGATCTGCAGGGCGGTGACGATCGCGGATTTGCCGCAGTTGTTGGGGCCAACAAGAACCGTCAGACCGGCCGCCGGTTCGATGACGGTATGCCGGTGCGACATGAAGTTGACAAGTTCAATCCGTTTGATCACTGGAAGGCCTGGTGAAGCGTTTCAATGAAGCCCGCGACGTTACGGGCTGTCGATCCTTCTATCTTTCGCCGAGGAATGGACACGTTTGGTCCAGCGGCGGAGATTGGTTGAAATTATCGGGGAAAAGCAGGTTTTGGCAAGGTTTGGTTTTCGGTTTTCGGTTTTCGGTTTTCGGTGTCAGGACTGAGGACTGCGTATTTGCTGCCGGGTACCGGGTACCGGGTACCGGGTATTTCCCAAGGCCTCAGCCTCTCAACACTCTTCAACGGCAAACTCTTTCAAAGCATCAAGATCCGCAAACTCGACACTCGACATATGCGTGGCCTCCAGGACAACATTTGGCGCCATCCCGGCGTCGTACGCTTCCTGCCAACGCGACGCACAAAGACACCACTTGTCGCCCGCCTTGAGCCCCGGAAATTTATACTCCGGCATCGGCGTCGACAAATCATTGCCCGCCTCTTTGGAGAACTTCAGAAACTCCTCCGTCATGATCGCGCAAACCGTGTGCACACCATGATCCCCCATGCCAGTTCGGCAAAAGCCATCGCGGTAAAAACCTGTCATCGGATCCGTACAGCAGCACTCAAGTTCAGTGCCCAGAACGTTTTTCGGAAGCGCCATTTTCTCTGCCCTTTGTTTGCCTGACACAGACTATTGTAGCACGGCCCACAACGATTACGATGGCGACATGATCTCCGTCGCGCCAGAACCGATCCACGAACTCCCTCAGCCACCGTTTGCGCCGATCGAAAAAATTGACATCGCGATCTGCACGTGGAATCGAGCCGAACTTCTGGAGAAGACGCTCGGCAGCATCAAACGGCTGATCGTGCCGTACCAGGTTCAACTGAGAGTCATCGTCGTGGACAATGGCTCCACGGACGACACGCAAAACGTACTGCGTGCTTTTGCGAACGACCACGCTTTCACCAAGCGACATCGCGTGCTGTTGCTAACGGAAGACCAACAGGGCCACACATACGCCCGCAATCGAGCCGTCGAGCACATCGACAGCGACTTGCTGATCTGGACCGACGACGATGTTCTGCTGGATGCCTCCATGGTCCAGGGCTACGTTGAATTCGCCGACGCGAATCTGGACATCGCCTTTTTCGGCGGCAAGATCGAGCCAGATTTTGAGATCACTCCGGAGCCATGGATCACCGAAAACTGGGACAAGCTCAAAGGCTGTTTCGCGGCCCGCGACCTTGGCGACGAACCGTTGCCGTTGACCAAAGACCGGCTGCCTTATGGAGCGAACTTTGCGATCCGGACGGAGGTACAAAAGTGCTTTCCTTTCGATGCCACGCTTGGCCGTCGGGGCCAACAAGTCAACGGCGAAGACGAACTTGAGATGATGCGTCGCGTGATCGTCGCGGGTTACGATGGTAGCTGGGTTCCTGCCGCGACCGTCCGACACTTCATCGACCGGTCTCGCACGACTGAATTGTATGTACGCGAGTATTTCGTCGGTCAGGGCAGGGCGTTGGCCGCCAAAGGAGAAGCCTGGAGCGACAGCGTCGGCGGACTCAAATGGCGATCGTTTCGGAAGTTCGCGGCATATCGATTCAAGCGACAGTTCGCACCGTCGGAACAATGGGTTTCGCTGATGCTCGAAAGCTCGCTCGCGGCCGGCCAGGCAATCGAACTGGGCAAGTGATTCGTCTTCGCTGGCATTGCCAAATGCTCTAAACTGCGGCCTGACCAACACGAAACGCAGTTAGGCAGTCGCTTGTTCATTCGATCAAAATTCCGGCGCGTAACCAGCCTGCTGTTGATGCTGACCAGCACCATGCTGTCGTCAACCGCCGCCCCGAGTCAATCCATACAGCTGGAATCGTCGCGGCGAAGTCCTGTCGAAAACGAATCGCAACAGGACCCGCAAGATCCGCCGGCAGATGCCGCGAACGCGCCGGCCGGCAAGCGTGATCTGATCACGATGCAGATGATCGACGAAGAGTTGGCCAAGGTTGAAAAGGCCGAACTGGACGAACTGGATAAAGGCGCGATCGTCAAACACTACGTCGCCGCGAGGCAGTATCTGGCGCTGGCGAACACGGACGCCGCGGAAGCCGCCGAGTATCGACTCAAGTCGCAGAGTGTCGTCGAGACACGCGAAGAACTTCGATCAAAAATCGACGAGCTGGACGCCACCGGAAATGTAGTCCAGCGACCGAATGGCAGTCTTGCGGAGCTTGAACAGCAAAAACTTGGACTTGAGAACGATGCAGAAACGGTTCAGCAACAGCTCAAACTTGCGACCGAGGAACCTGCGAGGCGTCGGGCGCGGTTGCTGGAACTTCCGACCCTCGAAAATGATGCTCAGAATCGGCTGGCGGAAGTCCGGGTTCAGTTGGCGACCGAAGCTCCCGACGCTGACAACCCACTGCTGACGCGTGGTCGAATGGTTGAGCTCCGTGCGGAGAAACAGAATCTGGAGCAACGCCTGGAGCTGTACCGGGTGGAACGGGATGTCTACGAGGCCACCTCGGGAATCCTTTCCTTGCAAAAGTCTTTCGCGGCGAGGCAACTCGAACGGGTTAACTCAAATCTCAAAGTCATCGTTGATGCAATTGGTCGGATCCGCGAAAAAGAAACGCAGGATATGCGTCAGGAAGCTGAACAGGCGGTCACCAATAATCTTAATTCGCCATTGAAACCGATCGCGGAGTACAACCTTCAGCTTGCGCAGCGACTGGCAAAGGAAACAGACGAACTGCAAGCCATCAAGGCGTTGCGTAGCGAAGGTCAGATTGCTGTTCAAAAAGTCGAAGCCGAACTGGAGACGATGAAGTCTCGCGTGGATGCAATCGGGCTCAACTACGAAGTTGGAGCGATGCTGCGGCGAGACAAAGTTAACCTGATCAACCAGCAGACTCCGTTTCAAAACAAAGACGTTGCCAGCCAGCTCCAGTCGGTGCAGCTGAACAAGTTCCGTTTTCAGGACGAACGCGCGGATCTTTCGGACATGCCGATGGCTTTGACGCAGGCTTTCGATGCCGCCAACGTGCCCGTCGAAATTCGCGAGAACCTTGCAAGTACTGCGACAGAACTGTTGACCGCACGGCGTCGTATTCTGGAAAAACTCGAAGACGCAGAAACCGATCTACTACACGACCTGATCGAAGTCAAATCGTTGCAGTCGCAGTATGCCAACCAAAGCCAGCAGTTCGCCGACTTTCTTGACGAGCGAATACTCTGGGTGCGTTCAGAACCGGCGATTGGGCACCGCAATGAAAAGGGCGAGTTCACGGACCTGATTGGGATTCAAAAGGCATTCGACTGGTTTGCCAAACCAGACAACTGGCGATCCGTCGCGGCTGCGATCTCAAAGGGATCCAGAGACAATTCGCCCAGCGTCACTTTAATTGCACTGGGACTCTTGGGGCTTGCGCTGTTGCAACCTCGCTCTCGCAGCGAAATCAAACGGCTGGGCTCAATCGCTGCCAAACGCGGATGCCGCGAGTTCGGCCCCACGCTTTCAGCTTTTCTGCAAACGGCCGTTCTGACGTTTTTCTGGCCCGCGATCGGGCTGGCGCTCGGTTGGCTGATGACAACGCAGAATGAAAGTAACTTTTCCTGGTCGATCGGCCGAGCCCTGACGGTAACCACCCTGATCGCTATCACGTTGGAATTGATGCGTTGCGTTTGCCGCAACGAAGGCTTGGCCCAAAATCACTTTTCATGGACCGAAGGATTCCGTGTCGCGGTCAGAAAACATTCGGGCTGGTTCATGGCCATTGGACTGCCAGTCCTGTTCATCATCGTTGCGATCGAATCATCAAACGAAAACGAGTACAACCGGCTTGGCCGCGCGGCAGTGCTGGTTCTGCTGGCCGTCAGCATCGTGTTCACGTTGCGAATCTTTTCGGTCTTCCGCCCCGGAGGAGCATCCTTCGATCCAGAAATGTCTGGCTTCGACGCAACGGTCAGCCGATTTCGATCGCTGGTTTTCGTGGCCGTCATTATCGGCCTGGTGTTGCTGTTCCTGTTCGCGGTCCTGGGCTACTACGAGTCCGTGTACAAGATCGGCGCCAGTTTGCTGCAGTCCATTCAGTTGCTGATCTGGACGGTGATCGTGTTCGGATTGGCAATGCGATTTTTTCTGGTCCGCCGCAGGAACCTGCGATTCGAACAACTGATTCAGCAACGAAAAGCCGCAATCGCTGCAGCGGAAAAACAGGCCGAAAGCGGAATTAGTATCGCCAGCGAAGCTCTCGACATCGATCTGCAAAACGAATCCGGAATGGATATCACGGACGTCAGCAGGCAAGCTCGCGAACTTACCGGAGTCATCTTTTTGATTGTTGTCGGACTTAGCCTGCTGGGGATTTGGCAGTACCTGTTGCCGGCCACAAAAATCCTCGACAGCTGGGAGCTTTGGCGGATCACCGTCGGCTCAGCGGTCGAACTGGTAACGGCGCGAGACCTGCTGCTGTCGCTGGTCGCGTTTGCAATCACCTTTTTCTGTGTGCGTAACATTCCAGGAATGCTGGAGCTGTTGCTCCTACAGCGATTGCCGCTCGACGCGGGTGCGAGATACGCCGTGGCGTCGATCTTTCGATATATTCTGTTGGTTGTCGGTGTGATTGTCGCGCTCGGTTATCTGAAAATCCCATGGTCCAATTACAGCTGGTTGGTCGCTGCGATTTCCGTTGGCCTCGGATTTGGTTTGCAGGAAATTGTCGCGAACTTCGTTTCCGGTTTGATCCTGTTACTCGAAAGACCGGTTCGTGTCGGAGACGTGGTAACAATCGACGGGGTAACAGGTGTCGTTTCACGGATTCAAATGCGAGCTACGACGGTGACGAACTGGGACAATCAGGAGCTGGTCGTTCCGAACAAGGATTTGATTTCGGGAAAGCTTCTGAATTGGACGCTGTCGAGTGTTATCAACAGGATCGCTTTGAAGGTTGGGGTGGCTTACGGAACAGACGTTGGCAAGGTTCGTGAAATCATCACCAAGATCGTTGATCGCCATCCGGATGTTCTCAAGGAGCCTGCGGCAGTCATCACTTTTGAAGAGTTCGGCGACAGCAGTTTGAACTTTGTAATTCGCTGCTGCACGACTTCGATCAAACGCCGCTGGCATTTGGTGGACGAGATTAACTCGGCGATTAATGAGGCGTTTGTGCGAGAGGGAATCGAGATCCCGTTCCCGCAACGCGTGTTGCACATGGTCGAAGATCCTGCGACCGGGGAACCGCCACAGAGTTCCGGTGCAGAGAACGATTGAACAATCTGCTTCGAAACGCTGCAATATCGTTATCAACAACATGGCGTCGATGAGTCTGCTCGCAGAGCCGGAAAGAATGGGCCGTGCCCTGTCCAGGCAGCATACAGATGGTAGCATCGTCCAGACCGGGAGCAGGGCCAAAAAAAAATGACCGTCGATCCGAAGAGCGACGGTCACTTAATGACTGATTAAGCCGGAAACGATTAAGTTTCGCCTTCAGTGCTTTCTTCTTCGTCAGTGTCCGGGCCTGGCGACTCTTCTGCTGCTTCTTCTTCAGCGACAGGAGGCTCGACAACGTCAACTGCGTTTTCGCCAGCAGTTGCTTCTTCAGTAACTGCTTTGCCGTCTTCGAGAAGAACGTCAGAAACGATCGTTCCCTGAATTTCAGTTCCGCCTTCCCAAACGATATTCTGTCCACCGCTGATGACTGTGCCGCCAACAACGCCACCGCTGATGATTTGGCCGCTCATGACTGGAGTCCCAACCATCGATCCGCCGCAACTACCGCATCCGCTGCTAACAACTGGAGAGCTGTAGTAAATTGCTGGTGAGCTGACAACTGGTGAGCTCATGACAGGAGAGCTAACAACTGGCGAGCTGTAAACTGGTGCGTTGTAAACTGGCTGGCTCATGACTGGAGCACTGTAAACTTGCTGAGTCATTGGAGCGCTGTAAACTGGCTGGCTCATGACAGGTGCAGAGTAAGTTGCCTGTGGAACGTACGAGCTTACTGGCTGACTGAAAACGGGAGCTCCACCACCGCAAGAAGTGCACTGAGCCATCGCAGGTACAGCACAAACGGCGACAGCAACTGCCACGCAAAACGAAACAAACTTTTTCATTGGGTATCTCCTGATAGGATTGACGTGACCGTCACAAATTTTTTTCTGCTCTCGAAGGTTGACGAGGCAAAACACTTTTGTTGTTAAGCGGCCAGAGTATTCGAATTCGCCGCACAGACCAGAGGCAGTAACCGAAAGAGGGAACGACAACCTGACTGATCCGCACATTTTGCCAAAGAATACAGCCCTCTGGCAGGACACAATTCAAAAAGTGGCGAAATTTACGATTAAAGAATGTGCTGGCTGAAGTTCCGCAGAGCGCAGCAAGAAAGCACGGCAAAACCGTGCTTTTTCGTAAGCAAATTTCGAAGCGATTTGGAGCAAACGCCTCGATGAATCGAGCCAAATTACTTCTCGTCTTCGGCCTTTTTGACCTTCTTCTTTTTCTTCAGCGAGATCTTTTGAACGCGAACTTTCGGCATGCCGTAAACCGGATCACCTTCGCTCCAGCGGTCAGTATCGATCAGTTTCGCCAATCGCTCCGCACGTGTCATCACGTTTCGCATTTTCGCGGATCCAGCTTTGATTTTCAGGCTTTTGTCGATTGTCATCGGATTGATTTTTGCTGAGGTTTCTGTGATTCAGGACGGATGAGTGTACGCATTGAAGCGAACTGGCTCAAGACATTACTTCTGCGTTTTATCGACCATTCCGGGAAAAAACGCCAGTTCAGGCGTTTAGATGGGCCTGAAATCAAATAAAATCCCGCTGTGAACTCAACTCCGCCCAAATCTGCCGAAAATCAGCCGTCCCAGCGTGCTTCGAATTGGGGCGCCCTGTTCCTGAGAAACGCTGACCAGACCGCATTTTCCCTGGCTTGGCTGGTGGTTGTCCTGGGATGTGGATGGTATCTGGCGACGGCACGCGGAATCGATCTGATCGACATTGATCAGGCTCAACAACAATCGGCTCAGTTTCTAGTAGAAGTTAATTCAGCCACCAAATATGAGTTCGAGTGTCTTCCCGGGATCGGCCCCAAAACCGCGACGGCCATCACGCAATGGCGAGACGAACATGGCCCGTTTGAATCCATCGATGCGTTGGCCAACGTTCCTGGTGTTTCGAACGGGTTGCTGGAAAAGGTACGCCCGTTTTTGCATTTTGAGTCTTTGGACGACGTCACTCAATAAAGGTAGCTGAATGGCTGATACGTTTAATGGATTCCCACCCGGGTTTTTCAAGTTCTACAAAGAGTTGGTCAAGAACAACGAACGTGACTGGTTTAACGCAAACAAGGACCGCTACCTTGACCACGTAGTCGATCCTGCCCTGGCCTTCATCACCGCGATCGAACCAAAGCTAAAGAAAGTCTCGCCATACTTCACGGCGGTCGCCAAACGCAGCGGCGGTTCACTAATGCGGATCTATCGCGACACGCGGTTCTCGAAAAACAAACAGCCATACAAGACGAACCTTGGAATTCACTTTCGCCACGAGATGGGCAAGAACGTACATGCTCCCGGGTTCTATTTTCACTATTCGCCAACGGAAGTTTTCCTCGGCGCCGGCATCTGGCATCCGGATCGCGAACCGCTGAAACAGATTCGCACCGCGATCGTGGAGTATGACGTGAGATGGAAACGTGCCAAAGGCGGCAAGAAGTTCAAAGAATGCTTTGAACTCAGCGGCGACACGCTGAAACGGCCTCCGCGAGATTTCGATCCAGAGCATAAACTGATCGAGGATCTGAAACGCAAGGACTTCATCGCGGTGACGCAATTGAAAGCTGCTGACATGAAGTCACCTGAAATTGTTGACCTGACCATCGATCGTTTCAAACGCGCCAAACCACTGGTAACCTTTCTCTGCGACGCGTTGCACGTGCCGAGCTAGTCGTGGTTGCGGCTTCCAGCCGCAATATTTTGCAGGTATCTAACTGAACCACTGCGGCTGGAAGCCACAGCCACATCATGCCGTCTCTGGCATAAACGTTGGCATCACGATTCCGTTAAACGGCTTAAATTCGCCGTAGACTTGAGACACATGTAACTCGCAGTTCTTCGCGCCCCAACCGTAAGCGGCGCGCACGATTTGCGACGCCTCGACGGGCACCAGAAAGACCATCGTGTTGCCGGCGCGGTGGTTGATCTCGGCTTGCAACAACGCGATCGCGGACTGCTCATCCCGAGCAATGCACGGCCCGATCATGCTGGATGCAGGATGAGAGATCGACACGATCCAGCCCGCCAACTCGTCGTCATCGTATAGTACCGAAGTGTGCCATTGGCCCGATTCATTGGCGATGAAGTGTCGGTAGTCTTTTTCGCGAGTGATATGTGCCACACGGCGTTCCAGTTCCATTATCGCCTCAACGTCATCTATCGTCGCGTCGCGAACATGCAGATTTGACGTGCCGATTCCGCTATCTGGTATCTCAAGGATCATGTCCTGATACGTTTCCCGAGGCACGAAGCCGGCTTTCGTGTACAGCGAATAGGAATCCAGGTTCATCGCACTGGAAACCAGACGAACCGGTTTGTTTTCGGATTCCGCGAGTTCCATGATTCGCCCCAGCATCGTGCGAGCCACTCCTCGGCCAAACGCATCGGGGTGCACGTTCATGATGCCCAACGAAAAATGCGTCTCACGCGGATGATAAAAGCAGGAGCCCAGGACTCGTTTTGAATCGTCTTCCACCGCAACCAGACAGCAGCCCGGATCGAGCGATTCGTAGACTTCGCAGAACAACAATGTCGATTCAGGGCCTTCGGTGAAGATGTCGAAGTTCCGATTGGCCCGGTACCACGCGTTGGTGGAATCGTGAATCAGCGAGGCGACTTCTGGCCACTGATCGGGCTGCATGGTTTGGAGTGTGAAGTTGCTCATGATTGCCTTTCGTTGTCGAATCCCATGGTTGGGCCTGTTCGATCAAGTCGCACATCGTTTAACGGCAAGCCGTTAAACGAATCACGCAGACAACGACGCCACAGCCGAATCATACCGACACCAACCAACTTCCCAGCAATTGCCTACAACGACTCGTTCGGCCCGATCGAAACCGTCGTGTTCACATCCAGCGGGAACTCGACCAGCACCTCATTCACTTCGTCCAGCGTCACACTTTCGTAAAGCGTCGCAATCTCCTCCGGCGTTTTGTAGTCCGCCCCGTTGAGCCACTGCGTGCCGATCGAAAACATCCGCGCCTCGGTCGCTTCGCTGCCCAACACGATCTGCGACGCAATCTTTCGCTTTGCCATCTCCAGCTCACGCTCGTTGGCACCAGCCTGAATCTCCTTTTGCAGCTTCGTCAGCCGTTCGAAATTATCCTTGGCCGCATCCGGACTGCAGCACAGAAACGTCATCACGGCACCGCTACCCAAATATTCACATGGACCGACGCCGATCGATTCCGCGCGACCCGAATCCAGAAATTCCCAATACAGACGGCTGCCTGCGTCGTCTCCAAAAATGCTCATCGCGACTCGCGACGCAAAACGTCGTGGATCATTGGATGCGGGACCGCGAGCCATTTGCAGAATGTACTGCTGAGCCGAATTTTCCCGATGGATCGTGTGAACGCCCGAGCTCACCTTGGCTTCGGTCAAATCGCGACTCACGTCAAACGGCTTCCAGTCGCCACAATTTTGCTCAATGTCTTCAACCAGTCGATCAAAGTCCACTTTACCTGACGCCGCAAACGCGATATTTCCCGGGCTGTACTGTTGGTCAAAGTAACGCTTCATTTGTTCGGCCGACAGATCGCCAACGGTCTCCACCGTACCCAAAACACTTTGTTGCAACGGATGGCCGGCGAAGAATTCTTCCATGATCTTTTCATAGCCGCCGTAGGGAGGCTGGTCGGCGTACATCAAAATCTCTTCGATGATCACCTGTTTTTCGGTCTCGAAGTCTTCTTCCCGCAAGCTCGGACGCATGATATCGCTGAGCAAATTCACCATCGGAGTTTGAAACTCGGGCAGTACCGCGGCGTGATAAATCGTGCTCTCTTCGCCGGTCCTCGCATTGGAACTCGAGCCCATTTCGTCCAGCTCAAGATTCACCTGATCCGCGGAGCGATTCGGCGTGCCTTTGAAGACCATGTGTTCCAGAAAGTGACTCACGCCGCCGATCTCAGCCGTTTCATCGCGTGCTCCAGTGCGAACGAAGAAACCGAACGCCGAAAAATGAGCCTGCGGATTGCACTCGGCCAAAACCGTCAATCCATTGTCAAGCTGATGTTGTCGGTATTCCATTTTTCATTTCCAGAGGAGCGTTGCCAAGCGTTACCAAATCGAAATTCTGCGGTGGGCAGGAAGCAACATGTTCGTTGATCGATTCGACATCCAGGCCGGTGATGATGTCCGTGATTTCCTTGAGCGTTCGCACGCGACCGAGCCGATCCCAGTCCGAAGCGATTGAGCCGGCTCGCGATCGACACGATTCCTGTTGCATGATCATGCCGCTGCGGAACTGGACTTTCAATCGCGAAAGTTCATCTTCCCGAACGCCTTCGCTGATCTTCGAAAGCTCCTGCACCAGCACGTCGAGCGTTTCCTGGGCTCGGGCCGCCGAAGTTCCGCTATGAGCAATCACAGCGCCGCGATCTCCGACCGAAACCGCCGAGGCGAATACGCTGTAGCACAGCCCACGTTTTTCACGGACTTCATGGAACAGCCGTGAACTCATGCCGTCGGATAGCACGCCGATCGCCGCGCGATGCTTGTAGAAATCAGGATGGCTGTAAGCCACGCCCGGCCAGGCCAACGCGATCTGCGTCTGTTCGCTTTCGAATGGAATATGGAACGGGCCATGAACTTCGCCGCTCGATTCGATGGGCTCAACCGGATTCGGCTGCCAATCGTCAAACAGTTGGCCGACGTGTGCCTTGAGAGCTTCAAAATCGATTCCTCCGGCGACCGCGATGATCGTGCCCGCAGGCTGGTAGTATCGCTTCCAAAAATCCTCAATATCTTGCTGGCCAATGCCAGTGATGGACTCGATCGTGCCGTCCGCGTGCCGCCCGTCGGGATCGCCAAAGAACCGCTCGCGCAGTTTGCGAATCGCGCGGCGTGAAAGATCATCTTCGGTGGCCCAGATCTCCTGAAAGCAAACCTGGCGGCCGTCTTCGAGTTGTGATTCAGGCAAATGAGGCTTCCGCAGCACGTCGCGATAGACCGAAAGCGTGTCGTGCAGTTCGGTGGCTTTCATCGCACCGCCGAAGCGAGTGTGATAGTTCGAAGCCGACGAAGTGTAGTCCACGCCCAGCAACTGTAGCTGTTCGATGAACTGCCGCGAGTCAAGCTCTCCGCAGCCGCGTTGCACCATCTCACAGGTGAAGTTCGCAAGGCCATGTTTTCCGGCCTGGTCGTAGCGACCGCCAGCTGGCAACAGGATCGAGAAGGCAGCCGAGGCCAGCCAAGGCATTGGCTGAGCGACCAGGGTCAGACCGTTGTCGTATTGATGATTGAGGATTTGTTCGGATTGCATGTCCGCGTCCTGAGGATGGAATCTCGCATTTTACGCCGGGACGCAGTTGGCTTCCAGCGGTCAGCTACGAGGCGACCGCAGAAAGGTTCGAGGAATGCCGCGAGAAAGTGCGTTTTCTTTTTTCAGCGATTTTCGATTTGAGTCAGCTTACAGCGTTAACTGGGCTGCTGACGATTGGTTCACTCTTGGTCGCTTCCTTGCGACTCGGTGCTGTCGCTCTATTTATCATTTGTTCGTTGCGGCAGGCACCACTTTCATCCATTTGATTTCCCGAAAGGCATTGTCATGTTCAAGAATTCTCGAACCCGTTCGCGACGAAACAGGCGTCACCGCCGCCAAGACGTTCAAACGACCAGCTACGGATCACTCGAAGACAGGCGATTGCTGGCCGGGAACGTGACCGTCGCCAACACCGACAACCTCTATATTCGCGGCGACAGCCTGGACAACCAGATCGAAATCATCGGCAATGATGATGGCTCAATTTCAGTAATTGGAAAAAATGGGACCACGGTCAATGGACAGGCGACTCCGCTGACGATCGCGGGTGGCGAGATCGACACGCAGATCAATGGCGTACGAGCTTCCTATGACTTTGGGCTTCGCGCCAACGTTGGGCAGGGCGATGACTCATTGCTGATCGAAGGCGTCGAATTTAAGGGCAGCTCAATCGTTTACGGCGGGCCTGGCGATGATTCGGTCGGAGCGTATCAGACCAACTTCCGGGACCGTCTGTTGCTACAAACCTTCACCGGCAACGATTCGGTCTCCCTTGATACGGCCGACGTGGGAAAAGATCTCTACATCCTGACTCTCGATGGCTCGGACACGATCGGAATCGACACGGCTCAACTTGAAGGCGATGTGTTCGTCGTGGGAGGCAATGGCAGGGACGCGATTGCGGTTAAGGATAGCACCGTGCTGAACGAACTGTTAGTCCTGTCGCAAAATGGCAACGACTATGTTTCGTTGGAAAACGTTCTCGTGGGAGAGCGAACTGGCGTCTTCGGGGGCGACGGCAATGACGACATTAGCCTCGACTATTCCAACGTTGCCTTTGTTCGCAACACCATCGTTGGAGGCCAGAGCAACTTCGATCGATTTGCCATCAACGTACCGGACGTTCAGCGTGACGGAATCGAACTGAGAACATTTGAGCTGGGCGGTCTGGAAGACGATGTAGCCAGACGAAAGATGGTGTTTGACGATTTGATCGTCAGCGGGGCACGGTTGGGCACGGTCACTGAACTGGCGATTCTGACACCCGATCTTTCTACATTGACCGGCGCGGTGGTGGCGACCGATTTGGCCGGAGCGCTCAACGACACGCCGAACCTGACTGTGTTCGCTCCGCTGAATTCGGCCTTTGACAAGCTGCCTGACGGAACTCTGGAGAGCCTGACAGGAGAACAGCTTTCCAACATTCTGCTGTTTCACGTTTTGGGAGAATCCGTCTTTGCTTCAGAGCTGATTACACGCACCGAAGTCGAAACGTTGCTCGGCCCATCGTTTACTGTCGAACTCAATGACGATGGCGTGTTGTTGAATGACAACGTAACGCTGGCAGCGACTGACATCCGCGCCAAGAACGGAGTCGTTCATTTGGTGAATGAAGTCCTGCTTCCAGCAAGTTAATTGAAACGCCATGAACGAAGGTGACATCGGCTTTTGGCCTGTGAAACGATCGCTCTGTTAAGCATCGCAAATCAATTCATTTTTTTTGCGAAGCAGCTAACACGATTTGCGCAATCACACGCTGGAAGTCGATGCACGTTTTCCTTGTTTCGCGAAGCGACAGCTCAATTGGCTTGAAATCGCGACATAAGGTTCAATCCGAAATTGCTTGCCAACTCAATCCTTTGAGCTGTAAAATTTGTCGTCACCATTCACGACGTCAACAAAGGAAACGCTCATGCCCATTGCCACAAACTCTTCGGTTCCTGAAAGTCTTCGCTCGTTTCTCGCTACGCCAAGGAAGCTGTTGATCGGCGGACAATGGGTGGAAGCCAAATCAGGTAAAACTTTTGACGTCTTCGATCCGGCGACCGACGAGGTCATCGCCCAGGCTGCCGCGGGAGATGCCGCCGACGTGGACCTTGCCGTTGCAGCGGCGCGAAAGGCATTTGACGCCGGCCCGTGGTCGAGGATGACGGCGTCACAACGAGGCCAAATCATCTGGAAGATCGGAGATCTGATCGAGCAGAACGCGGATGAACTTGCGGCGATGGAAACGCTCGACAATGGCAAACCGCTGGGCGTTGCCAAAGCTGCCGACGTGGCGTTGGCGGCTGACATGTTTCGCTACATGGCGGGCTGGGCGACGAAAATCGAAGGCAACACGATTCCGTTAAACGTGCCTTACGTTCCGGGCGGCCAGTTCCATGCTTATACGCTCAAGGAACCCATTGGTGTCGTTGGACAGATCATCCCCTGGAATTTTCCGCTGTTGATGGCGGCGTGGAAATTGGGACCGGCGCTGGCGACCGGTTGCACGATCGTACTAAAGCCAGCCGAACAAACTCCAATCAGTGCGATTCGTTTGGGCGAGCTTTGTCAGGAAGCCGGCATCCCCGATGGCGTCGTGAACATCATCACTGGTTTCGGGGAAACAGCCGGTGCTGCAATCGCGGCTCACGACGACATCGACAAAGTCGCTTTCACCGGCTCAACAGAAGTCGGCAAGATTATCCTCAAAGCCGCTGCTGGAAATTTGAAGAAGGTCACCCTGGAACTTGGCGGCAAAAGCCCGAACGTGGTCTACGACGACGCGGATCTGGATACTGCCATTGCCGGTGCAGCGGACGCGATCTTTTTCAACCAGGGGCAAGTCTGCAGTGCTGGTTCGCGACTGTTTGTGCAGTCTGGGATCTACGATGAAGTCGTGGCTGGCGTCAGCGAGATCGCCAACAACATGAAAGTCGGCAGTGGTTTCGACGCCGCAACGCAAATGGGTCCGCTGGTTTCGCGCGAGCAGTTCGATCGCGTTGCTGGCTACCTGAAAGCCGGACTCGACGCGGGCGCAGAAGCATCGGCCGGCGGCGCGGCGATCGATCGGCCCGGCTATTTCGTTCAACCAACGGTTTTGAAGAACGCGACCACAGAAATGTCGATTGTCCAGGAAGAGATCTTTGGCCCAGTGGTCGCCGCGATGCCATTCGACAACGAAGCCGAAATCGCGAGCCAGGCCAACGACACGAGTTTCGGTTTGGCGGCCGGCATTTGGACTCGTGACATTTCCAAGGCTCACAAACTAGCCAAACAGGTGAAAGCCGGAACCGTGTGGGTCAACTGCTACAGCATCTTTGACGCCGCTTTGCCCTTCGGCGGTTACAAGCAATCCGGTTGGGGTCGTGAAATGGGCCACGCGGCTCTGGAGAATTATCTGCAAACGAAATCGGTGTGCGTTAGTCTGTAGCAGACGTACGGTCAGCGCCCGAATTGATATCGGCGAAAACAATCTGACGCGTCGAAGCAGCAACCTGAAACGTTGGTGGCTAGTTCGAGTTCGGATTAAAGTTTTCCAACTCACCGGGTCGGAACCGATCAGAAATGATCTGGTCGCCAGACTCGGAGTCGTAAAAGACGACTGAACAGTTGGATTGCTCTTCAATTCGTTTGTTCAGGTCGCCGTGAATCCAGATCGAAAACCTCGACTGCTCGAAGCGAGGCATCAGAATGACTTTCGCCTTGCAGAATTCTGCATAGCGAACGATCGTGCTGACTCTGTCTCCGAAATCAATTTCCAACCGGGCTCCAGCCAACGAGCTGGAGCATTTCACGGCATTGTCGAAAACGGTCCGAATTTTGGTTTCCAACCGCGAAGGCGGTAAGTCCGAATGGCCGGGAGTCGAGTATGCGTAAATCGACTCGTGAGGCATGACTCGCAGACAGGCAACCGAAACGTCCTTCAACGTTCCGACGTAACGGTCCGCAATCGCGATGGACTTCTTCGTCCCATCCCAGACAAACAATAGCTCTCTGGGTTCATAACGCATATTCATGTCCAACTCCTTGTTCAATTAAAAACTGAAATCAAGTCAAAACTTGAACGGTCACTTCACACTGCCACTCCCGCAGGATGCACTTTATCGGAAAGCACAGCAGCAGAAGAGGCTGTCGAATCTTCTGCGGACTCACTGGCCTCTGACTGAAACGCTCCGTGCAAGCGATCCCAATCCATCACCAGAGAACCGCCATCTTCGACATGCGATTCAGCCCAATTCATCAGCAACTCGAAGCAGGCGTGATCAATGTAGTCAACTTTCTCGAGACACACATGGAGCTCCGCATCTCCAGGCAATTGGTCAAGATACTCCGCGAGGATCGGCAAGCGAAGAAATGTAGCTGCTCCCCGAAGTTTTAGCTCATAGCGATGCTTTGCCTCGTCAGCGACCAACTCGACATCGAGGTGGCTGAATCGATGCAAAAGCTTGCCTGCCGAAAGGGCAACCCCCACCATCACGCCGATCAAAAGGTCGACCGACACAATAATAGCAAGAGTTGTCAGATAGATCGCTGCTTCGGATTTGCCGACTTTCCAGAGCCCCTTCAATTGAGCCGGATTGAGAAGCTTGAATCCGGTGTAAACCAGAAGCGCACCCAATGCTGATTTCGGAATATAAGTTAGCAGTTGCGGAAGGAAGCAGACGAACAGCAGCAACCAGGCTCCATGGATAATCGTAGATTTCCGAGTCCGTGCTCCTGCGTGGACGTTGGCGGAACTCCGCACGATGACTCCGGTCATGGGCAGTGCGCCGACCAGCCCGCAAAGCGTATTGCCGACTCCTTGCGATATCAATTCCTGATCATAGTCGGTTTTCACACCAATATCGCGTGACATGTCGTCGACCGCAGCGGCCGTCAACAACGTCGCCGCGCTGGCGACGAGCGCGATCACAAACGCAGAAACCCAAATGGATGGTTCGATGATCAGGCCAAACCACGAGACGTTCGGAAACGAAACTTCGCTGAACATATTGTCAGGGACCGATAGCTGGATGACCTCAAAATTTGCAATGATGGCGAACAGCGTAGCGACGACAATTCCGACGAGAGCTCCAGGAATGAAGCTGATTTTCTTGGGGGCGAACTTACTCCACGCGATAATAGTTCCGATCGTGACAATCCCGATCATTGCGGCCAGGTGGTGATTCTCTGCACCTTCGGTGAAGCACTTTGTAATTGCGGCAGGAATCGTCGCGAGATACTGCAACCCACCTCGTGCAGGTTTGTCGCCCCACATCGCGGAATGATCCAGCATCACGTGAAACTGGCTGATCAGAATAAGGGCTCCGATCCCCGAAAGCATGCCTTTGATGACAGCAGGTGACACAGCTCGAAACCATCGCCCCAGCTTCATCTTTCCAGCCACAAGCTGCATGATGCCCGCAAGCACAACGGCGCAGCCCAACGCGGCCATTGCATAGGCCATCGCCGACTGTTCGGCTCCGGCAACGTCACCAACCAGTTGAAGATGCTTGTCGCGGTTGGTGAAGATAATATCCGCCACGATCACAAACAGTCCCGCTGCTGGACCGCTGACTTGCAACGGAGAACCTGCGATGGAACCGACGATCAGACCACCGATGATGCCCGTAATCAGTGCCCGGGCCGGGTTGACGCCGACTGCTACGGCGATCCCGATGCATAGCGGGAGGGCGACCAGAAAGACAACAACCGATGCGAGCAGGTCGTTGGTGAAGTAGCGAAACGCTCCCGTTTGTTCGGTTTCTTCAACCTTTGGGCCAGATTCAGCTGAGTTCAACATTCGGTAATCCCTTTTGATGATGCGACACTGAAGTCTCATCTATATTTATAGGCTGTGCACACCACGAAGGAAAAGTCGTTTATTTTGGTTCAACATGTCGAAAATATTGACATGTTGACAAAAGCGACATATCTTTTGCTTATGGAATGGCTCAACTATCACCACCTTTTCTACTTCTGGACCGTCGCCAGAGAGGGAACTGTAACAGCGGCTGCAAAAGAACTTCATGTGGCCCGGACTACGATCACCGCTCAGGTTCGCGAGTTGGAAAAGTCAGCCGGAGCGAAACTGTTTCGCAAATCAGGGCGATATCTGGAGCTGACGGAGTTCGGCCAGCACGTTTTTCACTACGCGGAAGAGATCTTTCTGATCGGTCGAGAGCTGACCGATTTTATGAAAACAGGCCAACCGGGGATGACGAAAAAGTTCGTTGTTGGCATGCCCGACGTCGTGCCCAAACTGGTGGCATTTGAATTGCTCAAACCAGCAATTCATCATCCTGAGGGTTTTCAGATCGTGTGCTACGAGGGCAAACTGCCTGAACTGATGGCGGACCTCGCGTTGCATCGTTTGGACCTGATCATCTCGGACTCAGTGGCTCCTCCAACGGTTGATGTGAAAGCTTACAGTCACCGACTGGGGGAATGTGGGCTTTCTTTTCTGGCAGTCCCCGAACTGGCCAGGAAGCATCGCCAAAAATTTCCCAAGTCGTTGACAGGAGCACCGCTATGTTTGCCGACAGAACATACCGCGGTACGACGTGCGCTCAATCACTGGATGGATGACAACGATATTCATCCAAGAATCGTTGCGGAGTTTGAAGACAGTGCTTTGCTCAAAGTTTTCGGTCAGTCCGGATTGGGCATCGTGCCGATTCCAACCGCCATCGAAAAAGAAGTTAAAGAGCAATACGACATGCAGCTTGTCGGACGGCTCGAAGACGTGGTCGATCGGTTCTTCGCAATCTCGGTTGAGAAACGAGTGCACCATCCCGCCGTTCAGGCGATCGTAGAACAGGCGCGAAGCGAAATCTTCGAAGTCAAATAGCGACGTCGAATTCTACTGCACCAGCCGGGAGACATCTGGCTTCTTGAGCAACGCAAGAAATTCGGATTTGCTCATCGCACCGCGGACCTCTTCGATCACGTTGCCTTCAGCGTCAGTGATGATTGTCGTTGGAGTGATGTGGGCTCGATAACGTTCGATGGCTTCTGCCGAATCGCCGGGTTTCCCCATGTCGATCAGGACCGGCGTGAAACTCGCGTTGACGATAGACTCAACCTCGTCGTCGGCCCAGACGGTTCGCTTCATGATCCGACAGGGAACACACCACTCGCCGGTGAAGAACAGAACCATTGGTTTCCCGGACTGCACGGACTGCTGTTGGCCCGACGGAAATTCGTCCGCCCAAGCGATGCCGTTGCCAGGCACGTAGAAGCAATACCATGCGTAGGCGAGCGACAATACCAGCGTGGCCAACCAGAACGCTTGCCACATCCGAAAGAGTATTCCTTTCGCTGGCTTGGATTCAGGATGCGAAAGTACTGCTGTGGTATTGTTCATGATTTCCTCGGTGAAACGGCCTTTCGGTGGATTGGCTTTGGATCAAAAGCGATCTTCAACCATCGAGTACTGCCCGAACGACGTGCTCGGGTATCAGCCCTCTACCCTGACACCCGCTTTATTTTCCGGCTGCCCGACAAGGAAACTGAAAAAGATTCCGAGAAAGAATTTACGTTTCGAGACAGCACGAAACCGCCAGGGCCGCGCTCACCCGCAGCACGACCTGGCATCCAGTAATTTCCAACAATGGGAACGCATTCGATCGTGCCCCACCAACTTACGCCGACGACGTTGCCAGTTCCTGCTCAAGCGGTCCTTTGAGGTTGATCGCTCGCATGGGATCAGCGCCAAGGGTGCCGGTGAGTTCGTTGACGTAGTCCGGCGAGGAGACTTTCTCCAGCTCCGACTTGGCGAACTCGAAACGGGACTCCAAATCCATCTCCGCGATCAGCGGTCGATTCGAAGGCTGGCTCATGAACGCATTCAACGAGTCGACTTTTCGTTGCCAAAGCCGAATGTCGTTCTCCTGCTTCTGTCGCAAACGATCACGATACCAATCGCTCGTCAGCAAGTAATCTCGCGTAAACATTTTGCGGATTTCAGGACTGTTGATATCGTGGCCTTGCCAGATTCCGGTCGCCATGATCGTGATCAACGCCTGCAGCGGAGGACAAGCCGAAAGCAGACTGCCGTCGTCGAGGTACTGATTCGCGACGCGCTGTTGGGCTTCGGTGATGTGCAGAATTCCGTCGGCGAACGATTCATGATCCTGGAGCTCAGGCCGCAAAACGTCTTCGGTAAACACGCGCGTCGGATTGTCGAAGACTCGGGACAGATAATTGCTGAGGAATTTTTCCGTGATGCGATAGCCAAGACGACTGGCTTTCACCGTTTGGCCTTCGTATTCAAAGTCATCGATTTTCTCCATCATTCCGTTGGCGATCAGGTTGTCGGGATCGCGTTCGTGAGGCCCCATGCGGCACCAAACTTCCGGGATCAACAAGCTGATATCGTGGCCGACTTCGAAATCGGGACCGACGTGGCCGGCGGGAGTACTGAAGCCGCCCATTCCGGTCAGGATCGCCGAAACCAAGGTCGCGTTGAGGTCGGCGGTCGTGGTCAGCATGTTGAACGGGCCTTTTGTCAAAGCGCCTTCGCTGCCCGCGCCGGTTGTACTGGGACTTTTTCCAGTCAGCGATGCGATGTAGTCCATCATTAGCTCAGGCAGTTCCTGATAGTGCAACGGACTGTAGACCGCGAGCGAGCGAATGCCTTCCTCGCGCGACGGCGGATTATTGCGACGACCACTCAGCACCGCGCCGACAGGAACGTGCAGCGGATCGGAATCGGAAAGCGCCCGGAATAGTTTCATGCCGACGTTGGCGATGTAAGTGTCACGAGCCCGCACCATGTCGGGGCGATCTTGAAGGTACCTTGGGTTTTTCGTCGGAGCTCCGTTGACGATCCGCGGGTGAGCGCTGCTGACGACGAAGCCATCATTCTTGCTGGCCGACTTGAGCATCTTTTGCATCGGCGCTGAGTACTGATCGAAGTCGATCACATCGCTGACGATCTCTTTGCTCTGTTCCGTTGTCAGCGGTTCGAAGTTGCTGATAAAGTTGCCCGGCCGCGCGAGATCGATTTCGGTTTGCTTGTCCAGCCCGCGATGCACGGCGTCGTCGGGACGTTGGAACAAACGGAACTCACAGTTGCGAACAAATTTGTAGCTGAACTCGTCCTTCACCGCCGGACCGGGGTTGGGAATCAGCTCACCGGGGACGACAGTGCTGGCGCTGATGTCATCTTCCATCTGAACTTTGGACGCCGCGATGAAGTCCTGCCGCACCTTGAAAGTTCGCCAACGACCTTCGCTCAGCCCAACACGAAGATAGGTCCCGACCAGAGATCGTTCGTCCATTTTCAACTCATGGCCGGGCGATCCGTTAACGATATCGACACGGAAATGCTCGCGCCAGGAATCTTCCATGCCGGGACGGGTGAAGCGTTTGATGATCAGAGCCAGACCATAAATGTGGTCCGGAATGCTGGCCAGCCACTGGTTGTACTGATCGTTGAAGTCGGGCGATTGCGACAGCATCTTGATGCAACTCCCGAGCGAACGTGCCGGATCGAGGAACGTCCGAGCTGCTTTCTCCTCGGGCGGCCGATTCTCAAAACCATCACTCCATCGAGTTTGATAGTCGTACTCGAAGATCTCATCGAGCTTCGCGAAATCCGCATCCTGATCGACGACAAAGATCGGGCCGTAGAGCATATAGTCTCGCAAGCTCTTACTAATTTCGCTCTTGCCGCCGCCGCTAACGGTGCAGGGTTTGTGACAAAAGATGCCTTCTCCGACCGTTCCGACCAGGCGCCACGACGGAGCCGACGGGTGCTTCTCCAGACGGATTTGATAGCCGCTGGGCGCGATATAGATCTGTTCGGGTGACAGCGGAATCTGTTGCTGATCGCCGCCGGTCGTGGTCCAGGAAACGCTACGACTGGCCAGCGAAACGAGCGAGTTTTCCGGGATGTAAATGATCGACGACCAGTTCCGATCAATGCCGTAGCCTTCGGATTTGACGTCAACGAACGATTCATAATCACGAGCCACATCTTCAAAAGTGCGACCGTTGTAACGCCGGCTGTTGACGCGAAATTCATCACCGAGCGAGTACGATGCAAACGCGAGCGCGCCGCCGGCGTGTTCTTCTTCGACGCCGCCCATCAGGTTCGTCGCGTAGCTGATCTGAGTTTTGACTTCTTTTTTGCAGTAGCCGTAGTAGTTATCCGCAATCAGCGTCACGACAACGCCCCTTTCATTGCGACAGGTCAGTTTGAACGCGGTGCCGTTGTTGTACGGTTCGTCGGGTTCGCTCCAGCACATCCCGTCACGCTTCTGACGATCAGTGGCATCATCGATGTGCGGCAGGCCAAGGTCTTTCTTTGGAATCGAAGTCAAGTGCGGCGCGAGAATCACGCAACCGGTGTGGCCGCTCCAACGTTCGACATCGAGCGCAGCATCGTTGTTGGGGATTTGCGGATCGCCAGCGTTGCCGAAGATGGATTCGACGAAATCCAGATTGCTGACCAAACTTCCGGGAACGAAAAAACGGGTCTCCATCGATCGGGAGCAGCAGACGCCATCGACCGGCGGGCAAACGAGCGGACGCAGCAGCAGCGAAACCCATGTGCTGGCTTGCTCGTCCCACTGGCTCGAATACGGAAGCTGCAGCGACTCTTTTGGCGGCTGTAACGCAGCTTGCATCAGCCTGACGAAGGTGACTTTGGGGACGATCAGCTTGTCTCCCGGGATCGGCAATCCACCGTCGACAACGTGAAAGGTACCTTTGGTCGTTCGGCGATCGTGAACGGGATTGTTGAGGATACCGTTTTCCAGCCGGCGCGAATCGACCAGCTCGTTGGTGAACTGATCTTCGTCCGCGGGAAGGCTCAGTTCGCGAGCCATTCCGTGACGGTCGAGGACCAAGGTGGCGTCGGGGAGGCTCAGCGGCGATTCGAGATTCTGATCAGCGAAGTAATCCGCCAGGAATGATTCGATACGCTGATCGATCGGAGCACGAAAGCCAGCGAGCAGTCGGCTGCGCTCGCGCAGGCTTTCAAGGAAGCCTTGCGAAAAGTCCGCTTGCGATTGATGCTTTTCTGGCGGCGTGACTCCCATCGCCGAAAGCTGCAAACTGATGTAGCGTCGAAGTTGTTTTCGTTCCTTGGCGTTGGTGTGAATCTTGCGACTCCATCCAAGGCTACGTTCCAGTTCCTGTTCCGACGGGTTTTGGTGCAGTGGCATTTCGATCCTCTCGTTCAATGGCTTCGGACACGAGCGTGTGCGTGGCTCCGAGTCTATCGAATTAAGAGGAGGCTTACCGAAAAGTGCTCACGACCATTCGCCCAACGGCAACTAGCTCAGCCTTAGCCGCCGCGAATGGTGCAGAAAAAGAAAAAAGCTGACGTTGCCGCTCAGAGGATCACACTGACGATCACTTATCAAAGTGAATTTTGCAGGTGCCGTCTTCGTCGCAATCATCATCTTTGCCGGCGATCAGGTAGCGGCGTTTTGCGATCTGCTGGTAGATCCATTGCCACAGCGGCATGCTGCCAGGGAAGTACAGAAACGGAGCCGCCAACCAGAGCTTCCACGAACGCGTGCTCAAATAGCGAATCGCTTCGACGCCGCCATGTTTCGAGCCGTCTTCGCGATCGATCAAATAGATCTGCTTCATCATTTGATCGTAAGTCAAATCTGGAACGTGCTGGGCGACCCAATCATCGTGCAACGAAACGTAAGCCAACTGGTCTTTCGCGACCCACCAGTTCAACAGTTTGACGGACTTCTTGCAAAAAACGCATTTGCCGTCATAGATCACCACATCGGCGTCAGGCAAATCCGCGGGCGACTTGAGGTTCGGATCTCTGGCCATGGCCGCATCGTTGGACGGGCTTTCGTCGGTCGGTTTGGTTTGAGGTTTTGTGTCTACCGACATTGTTGCTGGGAGTGAGGGTTTGACGACGGTTGAAGTTCGCGGCGGCATCGAAAGGGGACAGGCGACAGAGCCGGCGGATGCAATCACAGGCTGGGAGCCTATGCCACCCTACTGTGATTCAGACGACGTTAACTGGATGCCTATGCCATCTCGATGTCACAATTCGTACTTCTTTTGAATCGTACCGTCCTGATTCGGGGTATTAACCGTCAAACCGGTACGTTTATCGCAAAAATTGTACAATCAAGTTCGGAAAAGCCGAATTCCGCAATAACGGGTTCGTTTTCCGATTTTGAACAGGGCGACGATCGTCCTATAATTTAGGACGCGAATTCCCGGCTGTTTCTTACCAAGGCAGAATCCAATGAACGATGTCAATCGCCAGGTAACTCAAGCGCGACGCCGCTTGAACCTATACAGCTTCATGCACGTCCTGTCGTGGGCCTTGTTCGCCGGGCTGATCGTGGCCGCGATCGGATTGTTGGTGCCGAAGGTCTGGTACCTCTCATTTCTCGAAACGCAGGACCATCATGACGCGTGGACAGCGGGTTGGCTGATCGGTGGGTGTGCACTTTCGCTGATCGTGGCTGGATTGCTTTCCATCCGAAAGTTTGTGGACACGAGCACAGCAGCCATCGAAGTCGACAAAAGATTCGGTTTGAAAGAGCGGCTGTCGAGCGCGCTATCGATTGACGATGGCACTGCCGAAACCGAAGTGGGTCAAGCTTTGCTCAAGGACGCTGACCGCAGTGCCGAAGTCATCGACGTTCGCGACAAATTCAGATTCGAGCGACTGAAGGATTTGGCGCTTCCACTGATCCCGATTGCAATCCTGTTCGCGATCACATTCTTGCCCAACGCGGTGTTTGATAAAGAAGCCGCTGCTTCGGACGCAACGGTCGAGGTTGAGAACGTCAAAAAAGCGGTCAAGGAGATGCAAAAGAAGATCGAGAAACAACGCAAGTCACTCGAGGCCGCTGGGCTGAAGGATGCTCTGGCGAAACTCGATTCGCTGAAACGAAAATTCGATGGCCTCGAACCGGAAAACATGCCTGACAAGAAACAGGCTCTGGTGGAACTCAACGACATCAAGAAAGAAATCGAAGAACGCCAGAAAGAGCTTGGCGGCAGCAAGGACCTGAGAGAGTCGCTCAACAAACTGAAAGACGTCGGCAATGGTCCGGCCAAGAAGGTTGCTGAAGCGATGTCCAAGGGCGACATGAAGATGGCGGCCAAGGCGGTCAAGGAATTGGCTGAGAAACTCAAGTCCGGAAAAATGTCGGAGGCTGAAAAGAAAAAGTTGGCTAACGATATCAAACAGCTGGCCAAAGAGTTCCAGAAAATTCAACAGCAACACAAAGCGAAAAAAGAGCAGCTCAAAAAAGACATTAAGAAAGCGATGGAGCAGGGCGACCCGAACAAGGCCGCGAAGCTTCAGGCAAAGCTTGACGAGATGGAAAAGCAGCAGCGTCAGATGGACAAGATGAAAAAAATGGCTCAGAAGATGCAAGACTGTGCCAACTGCATGAAGCAGGGCGGCGGCAAGAAGCAGCAGAAAAATGGCCAACCGCAGAACGGCAAGAAAGGCGAACAGGGTCAGGCTCAACAACAGCAAGACCTTGAAGACGCGGCGAAAGGTTTGGAAGACCTGGCCAAGGAAATGGAGCAGATGGAAGAAGAGCTTAAAGAGATGGAGGCGTTGGAAGATCTCGAAAAGGCGATCGGCGAAGCCAAGGGCGGCATGAACGGTAAGGAAAGCGACAAGCCGCAATGGTCCAAGAACGCCAAGGGCAAAGGTAAAGGCGCCGGTGAACGTGAGCGAGAAGAGGACAAAACCGGCAAGTATAAATCTCGTGTCAAAGGCCAGCTGCAAAAAGGGCAAACCGTGGTCACGGGCGACGCGGACGGCAACAACATCTCCGGTCGCTCGACGAGCGAAGTTCGGGAAATCGTTCGGCAAAGCATGAGCGATAAAGCGGACCCATTGGAAAATCAGGTGTTGCCGAAATCGCAACGCGACCACGCGAAGGAATACTTTGAAAAACTCCGCGGAAATTAAATCCGGTTTCAGTCTGTTCTCAATTGACGAGCACCGGCTTTCATCAGGCCTGTTGGCGCTGTTGTTGCTTGGCGGCCTGGGCTATTTGATATGGCTCGTGGTGGCTCCGTTTCTTCCTGCCTCTGTTGCTACTCCGATCACTGAGTCCAGAAACCAGATCGCCGATTCGCACTTTGAAGATAGCGATTGGGACAAGGCCGTCTCAGTTTATAACCAGATGCTCAAAGACGACCCTGACAATGGGTTTGTCATTCTGAAAATTGCAAAAGCACGCCACAACGAGCTACTTGAGAAATGGAAAGAATGCGAGAAAGTATCTGATGTTTCGAGCGTGGAGAACGAAGCGATGGAAACGATCCTTGCTGAAGAAGAGGTCCTTTTCAATCAAGTGATCCTTGCGTGGAGCCGATTGTTTGACAACGCGAGGTATCGACGGCGATGCTACGAACGTGTTGCCTGCCTACATTCGATGCGGTTCGCCAAGTTGAAATATGAGGACGAATCCGAAAAAGCGATCGCGGCTCTTGAGGAAATGCTCAAGCACGGCTGCACGACCGAATATGGAATTCGACAGACACGGCAACTCTATCCTCTGGCGACGCATCGAAGGTTCGCCCACCTTGTGCTGGAAGAACAAAGAATTTGGAATCCAGGCCGTCGGATACGCTATCCCTATCCGAATCCGCGCAAATAACCCACCACGACCTCTACGACCGAACAAGATGAGCGACAAGCAACACGACTCTCCCGTGAAACTGAAGACCCTGGTACCTGTTGAAGATCTTCGTTGGTCCTGCTGTTCAGGCGACGTAGGATTCGAAACCACAGCTGAACTGGTTGGCTCGCGCGATGTCGAAGGACAGCAAACCGCTCGCGAAGCCATCGAGTTCGGGATCACCTGTCTGGCTCCCGGCCAGAACATCTATGTGCGAGGCGCGCGAGGCACGGGTCGCATCCGCATGGTTCGGCACCTGCTGTCTGAACTGGCGCCGACTTCAGAATCCAAACGCGATTTCTGCTATGTGCACAACTTCTCACGGCCCGAGCACCCTCGGTTAATTGAGCTTCCGCCTGGCGACGGCCCAAAGTTTCGCAAGCAGATGATTGAGCTGGCCGAGTTCGCAGAATCGGATCTGGTCAAATCGCTCGAAGGCGAACCGTGGTCCTCGCAACGACACGAGATCCAGGAGTCCGTTCAACAAGAGATCAAAGCGAAAATGAAACCGCTGGAGGACGCGCTTCAGGGCGACGGGCTCGCTTTGGTTCAGGGGCAGGGGCCCGGACAGGCCGGAATCTTTCCTGTCATTGAGGGTCAGCCCGTGCCGACCGATCGGCTTGGTGCGCTCGTCGCGCAGGGCCAACTTACGAGCGAAGCTGTCGAAAAGATCGAGACGGCAATTAACGGCTATCAAAAACAACTCAAGGACATTGGTCGAGAAATCAATGAGCACATCCGCGAGGCCTCACTACAGATCAAATCCATCAACGAAACTGCGGCGAACGAACTGATCGAACCCTGGGTCACGCGGATTTCGAACACTTGGGACCTGAAGAGCGTCCGTGAGTTTCTTGCCGATGTCGTCAAAGACATCATTGAGTTTCGAATTGATTCCGAAGAAGACCCGCCGCTTAAAATTCTCTACGGCGTCAATGTCGTGCTGACTCAGGCGGACGCTAAATCCCGACCGGTAGTTGAGGAGTCGATGCCGAATCTGATGAACCTGCTGGGAACCGTCGAACCGGACTTTGGTCCCAACGGCGTTGCAGTTTCAGATTATCGCGGCGTGCATGCCGGTGCGATTCTTCGAGCGGATGAAGGCTATCTGATTCTGGATGTCTACGATCTGTTGTCGGAACCCGGCGCTTGGCGAGCGTTGATGCGTACGCTGAGAACTGGCATGCTGGAAATCGTGCCACCAGAAGCAAGCTGGATGCGACAGACAGTCGTCACCCAACCGGAACCAATTCAAATCCGCGTGCGTGTCATTTTGATTGGCGACGCGCGGACGTGGTATCAGTTGGACCATGTCGACCCTGACTTTCGCGAGCTGTTTAAAGTCCTCGCGGATTTCGATAGCGAGATCCTGCGAGACAGCCTCGGCATCGCCGCTTACGGGCAGGTGATTGCCAATCTTTGCGAAGAAGAGTCGCTGCCTCACTTTCACAAATCCGCCGTTGCGGAACTGGCTGAGCACGGTGCCCGGATCGTTGCCAGGCCTGATCGACTGACCGCAAAGTTTGGACGCATCGCTGACATTGCTCGCGAAGCCGCGTTCCTGGCAGACGGCGAACTGGTACAGCAATCCGACATTGTCGAAGCCGTGCGGCGGACCAAGCGACGGGCCAGTCTTCCGTCGCGAAAGTTTCAGGAGATGGTTAACAACCGCACGATCATGGTGGAAACTTCCGGCGCGATTGTCGGACAGATCAACGGCTTGGCTGTCATGCATTCGGGGCCGCTAACTTATGGATTCCCGGCTCGCATCACCGCGACGATTGGACCGGGAACGGCAGGGCTGATCAACATCGAAGGTCGCGCACAGATGTCCGGCACCATTCACACCAAGGGCTTTCACATCCTTGGCGGGTTGCTGCGTCATCTGATTCGCACGAAACATCCGCTGGCGTTCAGCGCTTCGTTGGCGTTCGAGCAATCCTACGGCGGAATCGATGGCGATTCGGCATCCGGTGCTGAAATGGTTTGCCTGCTAAGTGCGTTGACTGATATTCCCGTCAAGCAATCGATGGCGATGACAGGAGCGATCGACCAACACGGGAACATCGAAGCCATCGGCGGCGTGAACGAAAAGATCGAAGGATTCTTCGACGCGTGCAACTTTTCAACTTTGACAGGTGACCAGGGCGTCGTAATCCCCAAGTCCAACGCTGGCGATTTGATGCTTCGCGATGATGTGGTCGAAGCCTGCAGCAAAGGTGCCTTTCATGTTTACGCGGTCGAAACGATTCACGAGGCTCTCGCGTTGATGACGGGCCACGAAATTGGAGCGCTGGACGAGGAAGGAAACTATCCAGACGACTCGATGCTTGGGATGGCCGTTGAGAAAGCCCACCAGTTTTGGCGTCGCACGCTGTCCAGCCCGGCCCAGTTCACACAAACTGAAAAGGCCGAACCTGATCCCGAGGACATGCCTCCCACGCCTCCGCCCATCAGCATCCGCGACTGAAGCCGGTTGTGATCCTCAATGTTGCTCGCTGCAGCACGTCGCGTTCGCGCCTCGTGCATGTATGTATCCGCTGAAAGTTCGCAGCAGGAACAGCCAGCTGTTAGGATGACATTGAACGATCTCGCTTTTTTGGTGTGCAACAATGGCCGGCAGCAGCTTACAAGTCGACACTCTCGACGCTTCGGCCATCCAATCCCGCGAGGGCGATTCTTCACTTGAAGCGTTGCATTGTGCACTGCGACCATTTAACCGACGCTGGATGATCGTGTTCGGCCTCTACGTAATTTTGTCGCCGCGTCCGTTTCTGGAACCAGATTTCATTTCCGTCACTCTGGTACTGATCCATGCGACGAGTCTTGCGTGGAAGCTTACCAAGATACGCGGTGATCGGCCCGTGATTCGAGCAGCGTTTTATTCCGGAATGCTGGTGTACGGAGCGTGTTGGCTAATGATGGCGTTGCAAATTCGCAGCACCGTTCAGGACCTGTTCCTCAACCCGTACTTTCTCGCACCGCTGTGGGCTGAGTTATGGATGCCGCTGTTCTGGTTCATGATCTTTTTGCCAGTGTTCCTCAGCCTGCTGATTGCAGCGAACCGACACGAGCCACAGCGGAGCAAGCTGTTCATTCTGGTTTCCCTGTGGCTGATCCCACTCGCTCTTCTCGTTTACTTTTTTCCGTTGCTGAAATTAGCTGCCGTCGCTGTCACAACCGAGCCTTCGCGTGCGCAAACCGAAGCGAAGCCTATCGACTATGCGCAACGAGATCGCCAAGAAGCGGAACTCTGGGAGCTGTTCCGTACGGCCTGCGTCAGCGAATTCGAGCCATCCGATGCATGGCATCAATCCTTGGCTGAGTTTTTGAGTCAGGATCGGTCATGGTTTGCGGTCCATCGATTTACGCTGACCGAACCTTTGCTCCAGAATGCAATCGATCGTTTCCTGTTGAAGAAGTATGGGCTTGAAACGGAAATCACTGCTGAACTGGCCGCCCGCACGCTGGACCGATTGGGAAATCGAGTAATCGACAATCAGACGGCGATGGAAACCATACGATTAGCGGAACTGGTTGCCCAAAGCCTGGACAAAGAGCAGCTGATCACACGGCTAACCGATAGCCACTGGGAGCGATGGCCAAAATTTTATGAAGGCTCATCGCGAGAAATTTTCCAATGGGAATCTGTCCCGGAAATCGATCACCTGAAGCCATGGATCTATGCAGCGTGGTATCTCGACGAAAAACTCAATCTCGAAAACCCGGATCAATACAACGAGCTGGAACGCAAAATCGGCCGGCATCGCTTCCGGCTTGCTCCGCCCAAGCCAACGTCGAGTGCGTGGCGGATGTACCAGCGTCACGCCTTGAGTTTCTCGAATTCAGACACTCGGGAGCTGGCATCGCTCTTGGAAACCGGGATGCTTCATCTCGAAAAATATCGCGAGCCGATTTGCGGTGGACATGAGTCAGACGAGTTTCTACGGCGTCGCTGGTTGTGGTCAATGGGACCGCAACAACCTTTTGGCAGCACGAAGGTAAAGCTATCCGAATACGAAATGTTGTTTCTCGATTCCAAAGGCGGAGCCCAATGGCGAAAGTCGAACCGGAAGTACGTTCTTGATTTGGCTCAGCAAAGCATCGCACCGAACCCGTTGCTGGCTAAAAGTAAAGATCAAGACGCCGATACCGCAATGGCTGCAATCGCGAATTTACTTTCACTTAAGACTCCGACCGATCCATGGCCAATCGCTCCACACCTTGAGTTCCTGTTTCTGGATCATGCGAACGAACCTCGTCCTTCGATAGCGATGGAGTTCTGGCCTGAACTTGATTCCGGCATCGATAAAATCGAAACGATGCATCTGACAGTTCGGCTTCAGTTGCGATTGAACTATCTTGCTCGCCTGTGGCCTGAATCGACGCCTCAAATGTTCGTCGACTGCTATCTGGATTCGCCGCCCGACGTCCGCCAAAGATGCTTGCTAGGCATTTATGAAAACAGCGTCGGGATTCCTCAAACCATTCCCGCGGAAGTTCAACTGGAAATCCTGTCGAAACTGAAGGATGAAGTTAAACAGAGCCCGGACGGCGTAGCCGATGGAGTTCGTCTGTTTCCTGGCGACAGGGAATCAGCCGATGAACTGGAGTCGATTGACTATGCGATTGCGAATCTTGATTGCAAACAAGGCGCCGAGATGTTCTTGAAGCTAAGATCTCAATGGTTCGAGAAAATCGCAGCGATCGAGGATGACTATGAAGTTTGGCGGAGATCCAAATTTGTTTTCGCCGACGCGCCGCACAAGTACATCCCTGAGCGACGGAGTTGGAAAGAAGATCGAATCGAAGCGTTGGCTCGTAGCGATAACCCGCTACATCGTAGCACCGTCGCCAGATTGATCCAGGCTCGGCCGCTGCCGCGATACATGTCGCTGCTGGAAACGTTAACCACTGACGAGGACTCCGCGGTTCGCCAACGAGCGGTTGAGGTGAAAGCGTTCCTTGGAAATCTGTCCGCGAAAGACACTGATACCGGTTCCGTAGAACTACGCACTGGTTCCGACGTGCAGACGAACTGACTAAAATGGTTGCAGTTACCTGTGTACTCTCGAGCGCAAGATCATGATCAATTTTGACCTTCCAGCGATTCAGAACGCCATCAAGGAATTTGGATTTGATGGCTGGTTGTTGTATGACTTTCGCGGGCTCAATGTTTTGGCTCAGCGAGTTCTGGGAATCGAGCCCGATGACGTCGGTTCAAGAAGATACTTTTTCTACGTTCCGGCGGAAGGCGATCCACAAAAACTGGTCCATCGCATCGAAACGGAAGCCCTCGACCACTTGCCGGGGCAGAAGCGAATTTACCTTCGCTGGCAGGAACTTCACGAAGAACTCAAGTCGATTTTGGGCTCCGCCGGAAAAATCGCGATGGAATACTCGCCTAACAACGCCAATCCATACGTTTCACGCGTTGATGGTGGAACCGTAGAGTTGATTCGATCGCTGGGGCCCGATGTTGCCAGTTCCGGAAATCTCGTTCAGTATTTCGAAGCTCGCTGGTCGAGCGAACAATGGGAGCTTCACCTTGAAGCCGACCGACTGAATCAAGCCGCGTTCGAGATGGCCTGGTCAATGGTTCGCGACAGTATCGAAAGCGGTCAAACGCTCCGTGAAACAGATCTGCAGAACCACGTTATGTCTTACTATGCCGCGAACAACATGACGACCTATCATCCGCCGATTGTCGCCGTCGGGCCGCACAGTGGAGACCCACACTACACGCCGCAACCGGGATCGGACGCTGAAATCAAAGAGGGTGATTTCCTGCTACTGGATATGTGGGCCAAGATGGACGTGCCGCTGGGCGTGTACAGCGACTTGACCAAGGTCGGCTATGTTGGCGATTCTGTACCGAACGAATACAAAGAGATTTTCGACATCGTGGCAGCGTCGCGGGACGCGGGAATCAAATGCGCGAAAGATGCGTTTGCAGCGGGTCGGGAACTTCAGGGCTGGGAAGTCGACAAGGCTTCACGGGACGTGATTGATGAAGCGGGCTATGGCGAATACTTCATCCACAGAACAGGGCACAACATCGGTCGTGAAACGCACGGCAACGGTGCTCACATGGACAACCTGGAAACGAAAGAAGAGCGTTTGGTGATGACCAAAACCTGCTTCTCTATCGAACCAGGAATCTACATGAAGCCCTTCGGTATCCGTAGCGAGATCAACGTATTCGTCGACGGTGAGTCCAAAGTACACGTCACCGGCGGCATTCAAACGGAGATTCGCAAGATCCTGTCCGAGGATTAGTTTGCGACGAAAGCGAACGTTTGTCTTGCTGATACGGAGTGATCGAGCGAGCGGAAACTGAGCCCTGTTCTGGCAAACGATTGCCGAGAGCTGCTGCGGTCAGAATTAAACCACGCAACGATTAGGCTGCGCGATTTGCACGCACCTGCTCGGGTTGCGCCGGAGTAACTCGGGTGATCCATGCCTTGGATTCAACGTAGCCCTGATGTATCAATTCATCGCCGGCTTCGTCATGAATCCATCCGGCGACTTCCGGATTGATGTAGTTCATCCAGTCGCCCACGACGCCTTTTCGATTGAAGCTGTTGGGTTTTTCTTCGCGATGCCCGGGCATCAAATGGCTGGGGATCTGCGGCAGTTTCGACGGATCGGCACCGAGAAAACTGACCAGCGCCTCCGCTTTACCCTGTAGGTCTTCGTGAAGGTTTTCGTACTTCACCAGTTTGACCGGCAGCTTTGGATGGCATTTCATCGTGTTCCGGTCAGCGACCAGATATTGTTTCCACTGCCGTGCGGTTTGGCGCACGAAGGATTCATCGGCCAGCAGCAGGTCCGGGGACTGATGGAAGAACCAGGGATCTTTCACGAACTGCTTACGAATATTTTCACGAGCCGGATAGCGTCGGAAGTAGTTCGAGATGTTCGGAAAGTTGAAGTAGTGAAACATGCGGCTGACAATGATGTCGCGGCAGTCGCGTACGATTGAGATATGGGGCGCGTTGCGGATGACGATCGGGTGAAGCGTGTGTGGCGTTCGATCGCCGACAAATTTGGCGTGTGCCGGAGCCAGATAGTCGAGCGTTTCCAGCGTCATTTTCTCCAGACCGCGGCGGACGATCGCGTCCTCTTTTTCCTGGTTGGCGAGGTTCTGGAAGACGCGGTTGTTTTCATTGTAAGTTTCGAAATATTTCCACCAATGAAACTCGCCCGAACTGTGAATGTCGGGATGCAAATTCAGCAACCGACAGACCCAGTTGGTACCGGACTTCATGTATCCACGAATGCAAAAGTAAGTTCGTCCACTCACCAAGGGAACTCCCACCATCGAAGGTTGTGCGGTTGTACGAAATCGGCGCCGCGTTCAAAATTCCGCGCGATGGTAGAGACGAATGGCTCAGGGAGCAATTTCAGTTGGTGCTAGCTTGGTGACAGCCACAAAAAAAGCCGTGAATCAGGTGATTCACGGCTCTTTGGAAACTAAGCGTTCGAGGATTAGTCCCACCACCATTGGCCATCGGCCAAGTTCTCAAACTTGATCGAGTCACGAACGGACTCGACCTTCCCATCGGCGTCGACTGACGCTTTATCACTGTTGAGTGCGATTCGCGGCTGAATGTTGACGCCGCCTCCGATTGGAGTCATCAGCCGTCCCTGTTTGACGACAGCGTTGATTACCGGAGCAACCTTTTCTGGTGCCGGATAAACTTCAATCGCAAAATTGTCTTCGCTGCCGAACGTGGTCATGTCCCAGTTGGCTTTGCGATACAGATCTGATTTTTGAATGTACGCCGCCGTGATGCTCATGTCGATCAGGTTACGCAGTTCGCCGAAAACGGTTGCTCGCTGAGCGACCTTGTCGTAATTCTTGGTGAACGAAGCACAGAACTTTCTGCTCGCTCCATTGGCTCCACTCTTACGAGTCCGTTTGCCATCAGCCGAAACGCTCTCGTCTTCGCAAACCAGTTTGACTCCGGTGCCTTCCAGAGCCATCGAGTTGCGATCTTCGCTTACTTTGACGCATTCGTAGTCTGGCTGGAAATACCAACGTTGAAGCTTTCCAGCACCGCCGGTCGCGGGAGAAGCAGCTTCGATGAACGTTGTCATTCGAACAGGAGGCTGCTCAACGCCGATTCCATATAGCTTCATGCGATAGTCGGCTTCGGCAAGAACCTGAGCGAAACGTGTTTCGTTAGAAACGCCGTTGATGGTAATCGTTTGATGCCCGATCGCTTTGTAAAAAGTTTGGGCGACTTCGCGTGCCTGATGCAGACCGCGGTAGTTAGCTTGTACGTAGCGTTGTGCTTCCTGGAAACGCTGCAGGCCTTCCTGAGTCGGATCGATCGAGCAAGAGATCAGAGAAGCTCGTTTTCCGTCCGGACCAAATGCTCGCAACGCAGCAACAAAGTCTTCAAGATGCAAGGTCGCTTTGCCGCTGTCCATGCCAACGACGCGATGCTGACCGTTGAGGAAGAATCCTTCGGCTGGTCCTGCGATTACGATATCGTTCTCTTCAGGGTAGAAGAAAACGTGAGTGATTCGAGTCAGCCCTGCGAGGTAGCGGATGTCGTCGTTGACAGGCTTTCCTGCGGCTTTGAGGCGTGCGACTTCTTTCTCAAGGCGAACCAGTGAAACCTTGCGAAGGTCGCTGACCTTCTGGATCTCCTTGTTCAGTTTGACTTGAGCCTGCTTCCATCGCTCACGCGAGAGGGCATCCGAATTGGCGACGACTCTTCGTCGAGTCAGGACGTTGTTGGCGTCGATTTGAACACCACCGGTCACTGGATCTCCGTCGCCGCCATCGTCAGTACCGCCATCAGTTTGCCCGTAAGCCGAGGCCGCTCCGAACATCAGCAGAGCAGCGATGGCAAAAGCAAAAAACCTGTTTGAATGAGCCCGCATTGAAGTCTCCAGTTGCGTGTTTATCCGACGTCGAAATCACGACGCGATTGTTTGTGTTTTCTTGTCGATTCGATTCTGCGGAGAATACTCCGGTCGCCAAACCGACACGGGCCGGAGCGATGGATATAATGCAGAAAATCCCTTCTTGAATATTAGTTACCGCTAAACGAACAAGCAAGAAATTCCCGAGTTTTCAAGCTTAGTCGCTGAATTTCCCCAACGACGCGGGGAATTACGGATTTTTCCTGTTTCGCCGCCTGAATTAGCGTCAAAAGACCAATGGCTCAAAGGGAAAGGCAGTGGCCCTATTGCTAGTTCGACAGCTCGATGCCCATCTCTTTGACCAGCATTTTCATGTCTTCCCAAACGTGACGTTTCGCGCCTTCGTTGCGAAGCAAATAAGCGGGGTGATAGGTCACCATCAGCTTTGCTCCCTTCCACGGGTGAAATCTACCGCGCAGCCGGCCAAGCGATTGAGTCGTCTGCAGCATTGTTTTCGCGGCAACTGAGCCCAGACAACAAATAAACTCCGGCTGAATGACCTCCAGCTGGCGATCCGCATATCCCCAGCAACTGCGAATCTCCGTTTCGGTCGGGTTGCGATTTCGGGGCGGGCGACATTTGACGGTATTGAGGATGTAGACGTCTTCCCGTTTCAGCTTTGAAGCGGCCAGGATCTTGTTGAGCAGCTTGCCGGCCGCTCCGACGAAAGGTTCTCCCTGCCGATCCTCGTCGGCCCCCGGCCCCTCACCCACGAACACAAGGCGAGCTGCTGGATTGCCAACACCGAAGACCGTTTGAGTCCTATGGGCACAAAGTTCTTCGCATTGCGTGCATCCGCGAACTTCGGCATTGATGACCTCCAGCGCCGCCGGTCGGTCTGCGACATCTGTTGCTGGCCCCCAATTCTCGCTCACGACTTTCTGTTTCGGAACAGCGGCCGGGGAAACTGCGACCGGGCGAGACTCTTTGACGGTCATCGCCGCCGTCGCGCTGGTCGTCGCATGGGGCAGCGTTTTTGCTTCAGAGCCTTCCGCTGGATCAGTATCAGAGTCGGGCTGCGACTCGGTTGCGGCCGACACGAACTGAAACGCCACGTCACCATTTCCAGCAGCGATTTCGCGAACTCCAAATTGAGCGAGCGAGTGTAGCTGTTGCTGCAGTAGCTTCTGGAGGTCGATTTCGGTCTGCTCTGGGTCCACAATGTACGCCTTTGATTGAGGTTCCTGCGTCGAAACCGTTTTTTCACCCTGTTAAATTATCGGAAATAGCTAACATTTTGAACGGGCGGATTCCGAATTCCGCATCCCTTTCGCGCTGTTCGTAAAATTCTCATGTCTCTGCCACAAGTTTCGATCGTTGGTCGACCCAACGTCGGTAAATCTAGCATCTTCAACTGGTTAGCCGGACGTCGGCTGGCGATCGTTGACGATATGGCTGGAGTGACGCGGGATCGCATGACGTTTCTGATCAACGAAAAGGACCGTTACTTCGAAATTGTGGACACCGGCGGAATCGGAATCAACGATGTCGACGAACTCGATGAGGAAATCGAACATCAAATTGAGCTCGGCATTCAGGGCGCTGACGTACTGATGTTTGTCGTCGATGCTCGTGACGGAATCACACCGCTGGACCGATCGGTTGCGAAGCGACTTCGCAAACTTGAAAAACCGGTTCTGCTGGTGGCGAACAAGTGTGATGGTGACAACTGGGAAACTCAGGCCAGCGAATTTTTCGCACTTGGTTTCGGCCAACCGATCCTTGTCAGTGCAAAAAACAACCGTCGCAAATCAATGCTTACCGAAGCGTTGCATGAATCGCTACCGCCAGAGTCTCAGCCGGATGCCAAGGAGATCGAAGATCCGGATATGAAGTTCGTCATCGTTGGAAGGCGGAACGTTGGCAAGAGCACGTTCATCAATACGCTTTCCGAAGCCGACCGGATGATCGTCAGCGAAGTCGCCGGGACCACTCGAGACAGCGTCGACGTTCGTTTCGAGATGGACGGCAAAACCATGGTTGCGATCGACACGCCGGGGTTGCGGCGCGGCAAAAGCCGAACTGACATCGATTTCTATGGAACGCATCGGGCACATCGTTCGATTCGCCACGCGGACGTCGCGCTGATGATGTTCGATTGCACCCAACGGATCAGCAAAGTCGATCGCAAGCTGTGCAATTACATCGAGCAGAACTACAAGCCTTGCGTGTTCGTCGTCAACAAGTGGGACAAGATGGCGGAGCACATGGAGACGCAACGTTGGGCGGACTACATCCATGACAACTTTCCGTCGATGGCCTGCTGCCCCGTAGCATTCGTAACCGGGCTGACAGGACAGAACTGTAAGCGGCTGATGAACCACGCGCAAATGCTGTTCAAGCAAAGCCTCTATCGCGTTCCGACCCCGCGGCTGAACAGGATCGTGAAAGAAGCCCTGGTGCGACACCCGCCGCCGATCGCTTCGAACCGACGCCGCCCAAAGATCTATTACGCCTCGCAGATCGGAGTCTCGCCTCCGACGATCATGCTCAAGTGCAACAATCCGGATTCGTTTTCGAAAACGTATCGCCGGTATTTGCTGGGCGTGTTCCGCGACACGCTGGATTTCGGCGAAGTCCCGATTCGAATGGTGCTTGAAGCGAGCAGCAGTTCAGAGTCACAAGAAGAATTGCTGGACACGTAATCGACGGGACGACGGCTCGCGAACTAACGCGTTTGCCATGGGTTGGTCGAACCGTAGCGAGGCGAGTAGTTCTGATTTTGTTGCAGGCCACCCGACTGGGAAAACTGCTGCTGCAGCGACGCAACCCGTTGAGCAACGTCTGTCTGGCTTCCATCGAGCTGCAACACGCGCATGTAGTTGTCGAGCGCCAGCAATGATTGTCCCTGCGTTTCCCGCACGCGACCCATCGCCTTGAGAGCGCGAAGGTTGTTTCCATCGACCTTGAGTGCATCCGCCAGCAAATCGGTTGCGTGCTGGTTGTCGCCATATTCCTGGTACAGTCGGGCCAGTTCGATCAGAGGTTCGGCCGAGTTTGGCACCCGCTGTTTCCAACCGTCAAGTAAGTCGAAAGCATATTGTTCGCGACCGGTTTCGATCAGCAACGCTGCGAGCCCCCGGTGTGCTTCGGAGTGTTGCCCGTTGAGGCTGATTGCTTTTCGATACAGCTGTTCCGCCTGGCTCAGGTACTGCGCGTTGCCCTGATTTTTTCCCATTGAATAGAACGTTGCCGCGAGGTTGTAGTTCGCGTCAGGATTGTTCGGATTCTGCGACAGGGCCTGCTGAAATCGGCCCAACGCCTGCATGTAGTTTCCGTTTTGATACGCTTGCTGGCCAACAATATTGCTCTGCTGGGCGCCGAGGTTGCAACCCACAGCTGATACGCACAATGCGAGAATCGCCAATGCCTGCCAAGGCATACTGGTGTTGGGTTTAGTTGCAGACATCGCCAAAATTACCACGTTTTGAAACTGGGCTTTTGGCGGACGATAGCGAATCGACAATTCGAGCTCAAGCTCAATAAGGATTCACGTTTCGTAGGATTCACGTTTCGTAAATGTCTCAATCGACGAGTGCCAGCAGAATCACGGAGCGATAGCAATTGATGCAGTAACGCCCAATAAGCACGCCCATCGAAGAACGGATGGGTAAGCTCGCGCCCGAGTCCAGCCTGCACCAGCAAACTACCCGGCAAATTCTAGTAGTCTGTCAAAGTTGAGTTGACTAGTTTTTGGCTATCGTTCATTGTCTTCTTTTTTGCCACGGAGGGCGAGATGAAAACGAAGTCAGAACGTTTTGTTGTTGATTTGACTGATAGCGAACGTCATTTACTCAAAGACTTGATTCGCAAAGGCGGTAAGTCGGTTTCTGTTCTTGGTCGAGCTCGCGTTCTGCTCAAAGCCGACCAGGGAAAGACTGATCAGGAGAACGCAGAGTTTTCCGGAGTGAGCCTTTCGACGGTATTTCGCATTCGTCGGCGGTTCGTCGAAGAGGGGTTGGAGTCGGCAGTGTTTCGCAAGAACACTGGCAAGCGAATTTATCGTAAGCTTGACGGTAAAGCTGAGGCGACGTTGATTGCAACTGCATGTAGTGAAGCTCCCGAGGGCAGAAGTCGGTGGACATTGCGTTTGCTTGCTGATCGTCTGATCGCTTTGGAAGTTGTCGACTCGGTCAGCCACGAGTGTGTCCGCGAGACGCTGAAAAAAACGAACTCAAGCCTCACTTGAAGGAGCAGTGGGTGATCCCTCCCGAGAAGAACGCTGAATTCGTAGCTGCCATGGAAGATGTCCTTGAGGTGTATCAACGCCCCTACGACGCCAAACGTCCTGTTGTGTGTCTTGACGAAACGAGCAAGCAACTCGTTGGCGAAACTCGAACTCCAATCCCCGCCAAGCCGGGCACTCCAGCTCGAGAGGACTACGAATACAAACGCAACGGTGTTGCGAACCTGTTTATGCTTTTTGAGCCACTGGCAGGGTGGCGCCACGTCGAGGTGACCGATCGACGAACGAAAGTTGACTTCGCCCATGTCGTCAAGAAACTTGTTGACGAGCTTGATCCTGACGCGGAGAAAATTGTCTTGGTCATGGATAACCTCAACACCCACAAGCCTGGCTCACTGTACGAGGCCTTTGAACCGCAGGAGGCTCGTCGGTTGATCGAGAAGTTGGAAATCCACTATACGCCCAAACACGGCAGCTGGCTCAACATGGCCGAAACCGAACTGGCTTCGCTGGCAAAGCAATGTCTCAACAGGCGAATCCCAACCAAAAAGACACTCGAAAAACAGGTTGCAGCCTGGAACCGTGGAAGAAACGAGTCGGAAGCAACCGTTGATTGGCAATTCAAAACTGACGATGCAAGAATAAAACTAAAGAAGCTTTACCCATCAATTCAGCTCTGACAGACCACTAGGCACAACAGATTTGCAGAGCGGCATCATCATTCCAGCCCACATCAGGTGCATCATCATTCTTGCGTTTCTTAGGCGCTGATTGCTTCTCCGAAATGGATTTAAATAGCTGTAGCGTCGCGTTGAACGAATTACTAACCGGACCGATTCCCGGAAGGTCTGCTGTCATCCCGAGATAGCCCTGAAAAGGTTCCACACGGCCACTGATCTGTTCCAGACTGGCGGTGTTGATAAACTCTGCTGGCGACGGAGCACTATGATTAGAAACAAAAGCAAGCTGGTGCAGCACTTGCGAAGCGTACGGCTCTCTGTCGTCGCCGGAATGAAACGATTCAGCGCCCAAAGACTCTTCCGACGCAATCTGCTCGCTGGCCAATTCAACGTTCTGCGCTACTGGGCTTTCGTGTGCCGATTGTTCAGCCTGACCTGAGAACCAGATGCCTGAAGTGAGCATGACCAACAGCACGCAAGCAATCGATCCGATGAAAGAAAACGGATGCATACGAGAACGCGGCTCAACCGTTTCGAACTCGGACTCCTGCAATCCAGAAAGCCGTTGCAGCGTAGACAATGGGATCTGTGAAAGCGAATCGTTGAGCGCACCAAAGTCGATCACCAACTCGGCACATCGATCGCACCCGGAAATGTGATTGCGAACCAATTCGTCAGAAAGCAGTGGCTGTCGAAGGTCCATCAACTCATGAATCCGGTCCTCAACGCATTCACAACTTGATGTACAGTCAGACGCACCCGTTTCCGAGCTAAATTTTTTGTCCTGTGGATCCTTCACCAAGTACGCCCCTTTTTCTCAAACGATTGATCAACTCGCGACGAGCCCGATGCACCCAAGTCTTGACCGTTCCCAACGGAACTTCCATGACTTCGGCGATTTCAAGATACGACATTTCTTTCTGATGAAACAACAGAAATGCCTTGCGATATTCGTCGCGGATTCCAACCAGTCCCAGTGAAACTTCTTCGGCCAACAGTTCGGCCTTTCGTTTCTCAACAGTCGCATCCGGGACGGGATAGTCAAGTGTCAGAACTGTCGGACGCCGCTTGCGCTTTGCAAGTCTGGTACGGCAGCGATTTCCTGCAATCGTCAGCAACCAGGGTTCGAAAGCTCGCGTGGGATCCCAACGGTGCAAATTGTTGACGACCCGGACAAAGGTTTCCTGAGTCGCGTCTTCTGCGTCTTCACGTTGGCCCAACATTCGGTAGCAAAGCCCAAAGACCTGGCCACGGAACTGATTTACAAGCTCTCCAATCGCAGGCTGATTCCCTGCGATGCATCTGGTTACCAAAATAGGAAAGTCTTCTGACACGGTCTCACCCCTCTCCAATGTGCGGCGATTTTGCCTGATTATAGCTGCAATTCGCCACTGTCACACGGAAAGCCTACTCCAGGTTCGAGCCCCGGGTTTCAGCTTTGTCATTCGTTTGAGCCAGTATTTCGTCGGACTGGACCGGATATTGGTGAATTATTCATCAAATCGCATGGAATCTGAAACGCCCCCCTTAACCTGTATGTATTGAGCCAGCGGCCTGAAGCCATTTGGATTAGGAGGTCCAAGGCAGGTGTTGACGCTTTGACCGCGGACTTACCGCAGATTGCCTTGGGGTTACGCTTTTAGCTGATCGGCAATCGGCGCACAAAAAATGGCGGCAACACGATTCGTGTTGCTGCCATAATTGGCTGAATTGATTGAACCGACGTCCTAGCGGCGGTTGAAGAATTTCTTCAGAGCTTCGTCCGCTGCAATTTTTGAGTTTTCATGAACGACTTTTGGAATCGGCGGGAGTTTGCCTTTTCCCTTTTTCTTGAGCTCTTGTGAGTCCTGCTCTACTTGATCAACGACGATCTCCCCGGACGATTGCTCTCTGCCTTCCGCTCCCGGTCCAAAGATCGTTTGCGTTTCTTCCATGCTGAATTGAACGGTTTCGGCGCGAGATTCAGTTGGTGGCGCAACTTCGTTTTCCAGCCAATCGGAGATGCTGTCTTCGATGCCTTCTTTGGAAGCGGTTGCAGTTCGCGCGGCGGCTTCGACGACGTTGGTGACTTTCGCCTTCTTCGCAGACCGCGCTGGATCCATCACCAGTTCGAACTGGAGGCGGCCGATACGGATCGTGTCGCCGGAACGAGCGTTGTGCGGACCACTCAATTGCTCGCCGTTGACGAAGGTTCCGTTTCGACTTCCAAGGTCTTCAACGATTACCTGTCCGTCGGTGACGGAGATGCCGCAATGGTGGCGGCTGACCAAATCACTCGAAGGTCGGAGATGGGCACCTTCACCGCGACCGATAATGAACTTGGGGACGGCTAGTTTTATTTCCCGACCATTGTGCTTGCCCCCGACAACTCTCAAAACAACCTGCATACGCCCTTGCTCCTAAATTCTTCTATCCCAAATTCCCATCGGCGGTTAGTGGTTCTCATCCCACTCTATATCGGATCGATGCCCGACGAAACCACTTTTAGAATTATGTACAGCGGGTTTTCGTTGCTAAATTATTCCCGTAAACGCCTCTAATGGCAACCAAAACCACAATCAATTGGTGGCGATGTCCTGGATTCACTCCCAGATTGTGCGCTTTCTGGCGGTTTTGGCAATGGAAGAAGGTCCATATTAATTCAGAAAGTGTCTGATGCGACTCTTCGTTGGCTGCAAATCCCTAAACGCGGACTGAAGCGAACTTTCAACACAGAAAAGTGCCAGCAGCGTGCAGCTTTCAGCCAGCGAAAGAAAAGCCAAAGATTTAGGCGAACCTTTACTGTCCGATCGCGTCTGATTGGCGTGAATGGATTTTCACGCCGGCTCTAAACGCTTTATTGTGATAGAGTTGGGAAGGCTCATTGGATTCTTCTTTTGAGCCGACAATACTTTGATACGGCGAGCCTGCTCGCCAAGGATACAGCGAGCGAAATCGTTTCCCTCGCAACGTTCTCTTTTCCGTGCCTTGCACGTGGGAGTTTTGAAATGCGTCAATACATCAACAGCTCAATCGCAAACGTCATCCGTCGTTATCGCGTCACAGCCGTGGACATGTTGCGCATTGTCAGTGACTCCGCGTCATCTCAATGGCACATCCAGCTTTGCGCCGCGGTCCAACCGGCAGGTGACTCTCACCAGAGACGTCACGGCGGGTTACTGACCTCCGTCGTCAATGCCAACGGCAACGCCACCAATGGTGGTAATGGGATAGGCAAATCGCTTTCCCAGTCCATGGCAAAGCTCCTCAAACCGGCCATTGAACGGCTATTTGTGGAGACGACCGGCAGCAGTTGTCAGCAGTGCCCCTCGATGACGGGCAGTTCAGGTAGCACCCGAGTTAGTTAGCTCATTCCAGAGCCCGCCTCCGCGGCGGAACAACTTTACTCCACCTCCTGAATCGCTGCTTTCGCTGAAAGCCAGTTCGATTTGTGCATTCGTACATCGATCTGATTTTCTCTCGAAAGCCTCTGACGCTGCTCGCGCATGAACGCTCGTGCCTTGCTCGCGTTCTCATGCCAACCGCTACATGCTGATGAATCAAACAAGAGAACAAGAAGATGAACGCTATCAACACATACACTCAAATCCTGACTACAGCGGATCTGGTTCGAGCTGCACAAGCTGGTGACCGAGATGCTTTCGGCGAACTGTTCGAGCGATTCCAGCCTACGGTTTACGCCATCGCCATGCGTCGCCTGCGCGACCACGCCGATGCTCAAGAACTTTGCCAGGACGTTTTCGTTCAGGCGATGCTGAAGATTGAACAACTTCGTACACCGGAAGCGTTCATCGGATGGCTTCGTCAGATCACCGTCCGCATGGCAATCAACCGTTCTGTTCGACGCAAGAACTCGGTTGCAGTTGAGCCAGAAATGCTTGAAGCAACTGTGACAGACGACTCGTCGCCACTGGACTTCGCTCTCGAAGCTGAGCGTAAGGACGAAGTCCGCGCTGGTCTGGACCGACTTGGCGAGATGGATCGTGACACCCTGGTCGCGTTCTATGTCAACGGACAGTCCTTGCTGGAAATGGCTGACTCGTTTGAGGCTCCACTTGGAACCATCAAGCGTCGTCTGCACACAGCGCGTAAGCGTCTGGCTCGCGAAGTTGACGAACTGGCCACGGTTTGACGACCACGAGTAATCCATAAACTTTTTACCGCCGCAACGAGCTTTCGTTGCGGCGTTTTTTCGTGTGGTGGCTTTCACGTTTAAAGTTCCGAGGACAGCATCACCAGATACCGAGCGGAATTTCGACGGCTGCATAAGTCGAAGCGAGAGACGCCCTTGGGCCCATTTGACAGAACTCACCCGGGCGGCAAGCAATTATTTCATTGGCTAACGTGACCATGCTGACCGACGGCATTTCGACTTGATACGGCATATTGATCCTATGTTCGAACTTCCCGACCAGTATATAATTGTCGCTTATTAAAGGCTGAAACGAGAAAGGGCACAGTGTGCCAAACGGGATTCGGGAACTGCTCCGCGCCAAAACGCGGGACCAACATATGCGATTGCATGAGCTCATTGACTTGAAGATCATGCTTGGCTCCAGGCGAACCTACATCACCGCCTTGGTGGCCTATCTACGAGCCATAAGGCCATGCGAAGCAGCCGTCGCGTTCTTTTCATCCTGCAATCCGTCCATCGCGATGCCGGACTACAAAGATCGACTGCAAAAATCAAACTGGCTCGGTAGTGATTTGATCAGTCTTGGCGAATCCGTCCCCGATGAACTCCACGCGGTACCGCGACGCGATTCCATTTCGCTGGCGACTGCTGCTGGATACGCTTACGTAATGGAAGGCATGACGCTCGGCGCCACCGGGATGCTACCGCGCTTCGAACGTTCACTCGGACTTTCAGCCAGCGACGGAGCGAACTTCTTTGCTGCCTACGGCTCGGAGACGCCGCAGATGTGGAAACGATTCACTGCGTGGATCGGACAAATCGACGCGTCCCAAGACGACGTTGTGCAGGCCGCCAGATTTGCCTTTGCCCAGTTCGAGCGTGAGTTTTCAAGTTGGAATCGCACCGAGTTAAGCCTGCTTGAGGATCCGTCTCTCCATGCGTGATTCCAGACTCCCAGACACGCCGCTGCAAGGCGAAACCGAACTCACCAATTGCGACCGTGAACCAATTCATGTTCCCGAAACGATCCAGCCACACGGCCATCTGATTGCGGTCGACCTGTCTACGCGAACGATTGCCTCTGCCAGCGAACATTGTGGCGAAGTTGCCGCGATGCCTGATGGAGACCTGATGGGATTTACCTTCGTCAAGGCATTTCCTGATCTCGCTTCACAGCTTGCCGCCGTCTCCACGCTGAACTCCGGCGATCATGCGAAGCGACAACCTTTCGGCAACGAAAAAGGTAGCTGGATTGTTTCAGCACATCGATGTGATGGCTTGGCGATTTTTGAATTTGAAGCCATCGGCAAGGAGCCCGCGAAAGTTGCCGACTTGGTAGGGCAGCTATTCATCGAAATCGAACGCCAACCGCTCGAGGACGCCTATCGCACCGTCGTCGATCGAGTCCGTAATTTCACCGGGTTTGACCGAGTGATGTTGTATCAGTTTTTGCCTGACGGCCATGGCAACGTGATTGCAGAATCGAAAAACGAAAACCAGGAAGCCTATCTGGGACTGCACTACCCGGCGACCGATATTCCTCTTCCCGCACGGCGGTTGTACGAGCTGAACTGGATTCGCACGATCGCCGACACCAGTGCGATGCCCGTGCCAATTCTACACGCGACGCCAGACCAGCCACGGCTCAACATGACGTTTTCGAGCTTGCGAGCGATCTCGCCGATTCATATCGAATACCTGACGAACATGGGCGTCGGCGCGAGCATGTCGATCTCGGTTATGAAAGGCAATCAACTCTGGGGACTTATCGCCTGTCATCACAATTCGGCGAAGATCGTGTCGCCAGAACTGCGAGACGCCTGCGAGTTGTGCGGCTCTGTGCTGTCGGCCTACCTGACCAGCCGTCGGCAGCAGGAATACTTGCGTCGACAGGTCATGATTTCAGATACGATTGGCGAGCATCTGGTCGTGCTGACCAACTTTGATGATCTCGCCAAAGGCCTCGAGCGATCTGCAGAGCCGATTTGTGGATTGCTTGACGCGGACGGGCTGGTTTGGTTTTCAGAAGAGCAGAATTTTTTCTGGGGCGAAGTTCCGAACCTGACAGCGGTGGAGGAGATTGCGACCGAGCTATCGCGGCGACCGGAAGAAACAGTTGCTTACACCGAAGAGCTGAGGCGTTGGTTGCCGACCGCGGACGACTACCACGATCGGCTCGCAGGCATGTTGGCAATTCGACTGGGCAACCATCTTGGCGGCATGCTGCTGTTTTTCCGCAAACCGGTCCAGGAAACCATCCTCTGGGCTGGCAACCCGGAAAAATCGGTCACGAACGAATCCGGTCGCCTGACTCCACGGAAGTCGTTTGCGGCCTGGCAGAAATTAAGCGAAAACAAAAGCAACCCCTGGACCGAAGCGGATCGTGAGACAGCGAATTCACTGGCGACCGGTCTACAGAGAATGGTTGTCGAAAAGGCCGAGCGGTTGCGTCAGGCCAACGATGAGTTGCGGCGTCTGAACACGGACCTCGACGCGTTCGCCTATGCCGCTTCACACGACCTGAAAGAACCGCTGCGTGGAATCCATCATTACGTTTATCTGCTGGAGCGCGCCGCAACGCTGTCGGACGACAACTATCAGTCGTCAATGGAAGGCCTGAAGCGGATCGTGAAACGGATGAACGATTTGCTCGACGGATTGCTTCGATTTTCGAGGGCAGGCCGGGCGGACCTGAACCTTGAAACGTTCCCGGTGGAGGAAGTCATTGATCAAGCGAAAGACATCCTGTTTGCGGGTCGGCAACCGGACGACGTCGAGATCAAAATCGTGACCGGCGGGCAGCTTCGTGGTGATTTCGCCTGTGTCCGGGAAATTATTGGCAACCTCGTGACTAACGCCATAAAATACAACGACTCCAATCCAAAACGCATCGAAATTGCGGTGCTCCCGACTGCAGAAACTCCGCTCAGTCATCTCCCCGAAACAGGCGTCAAGACGGTTCAGGTCAAGGACAATGGCATTGGGATCGCGCCGGAACATCACGAGCAGGTATTCGAGATCTTTCGACGGCTGCACGATCGCGACGTTTACGGAGGAGGATCAGGTGCTGGATTGACGATCGTCCGAAGAATGGTCGAACGACATGGCGGCACGATTGCGATAGAGTCTGTCGGCAACGGAACTTCGTTTTACTTTACTCTGGGCGAAACCGAATGACCAAAATTGGCGTGGCGAAATTGCTGGTGCTCGAAGACAACGACGAGGACTTCCAGGCTCTCGAAATCGCATGCGAAGATTCGGATCGAGCGATTCGGGTGACCCGTTTCAACCGAGCCGAACCGCTGATCGAACAGGTTGGGGACGCGACGATTGATTATCCTTCTCTGGCGCTGTTCGATTTGCGAATGCCGGGAGTCGGCGGAATGGAAGCTTTGGAAGCCTTCAAATCAGACGCGCGATTGTGCACGGTGCCCTGTGTTGTATTGTCGACGTCAACGAATCCGATCGAAGTCGCCGAATGCTATCGGCTGGGTGCCAACGCGTTTCACGAAAAGCTGGTGGAGACGCCCACGATGATTGCGCGGCTGAAGACGATTCTGAATTACTGGCTTGAAGAAGCGGATCTGGCCGAACCGGCGAGGAGCGAGACCCATGCCGAATAGCAACGGTGGCAACCAGAGAATCATTTTGATCGACGACTCGCAAGAAGACCGCGCACGCGTCCGCTCGGCGCTGATTCGCGGCGCACCGCTGCGGCGGTATTCGTTTCGTGAAGCGAACAACGGTCGCGATGGTCTTGAACTGTGCCACGCAGACGATGACTGGGAACCCGATTGTGTGATCGTGGATCTCGACATGCCGATCATGAGCGGTCTGGAGTTTCTAGAGAACCTTTCAACGGATGAAAACTCGACGACTTCCTTGCCCGTCATTGTCCTGACGGGAAACCGGGACGCTGACAACGCGAAGATCGCGCTGCAGAACGGAGCACAGGACTATATCGGGAAGGATTCGATCTATCCGGAGGTCTTGCATCGGACGGTCGACAACGCGATCGAACGCCACAAGATGATGCTCAAGCTGCGCGAGAGCCAGCGTGCTGCCGACGCAGCCAACCGCGCAAAATCGACTTTGATCGGGAACATTAGCCACGAGATCCGCACGCCGATGACGGCTGTTGTTGGACTGGCGGAACTGTTGCTCGGCCAGTCACTAGGCGACGAACAGCATCACATGGCGGAAATGATTCGCGACAATGGCAACTATCTGATCGAAATCGTCAACGACCTGCTGGACCTGACCAAAATGGAAGCCGGAATGCTGGAGATTAATCCTCAGCCCACTGACTTGCTGCCGTTTCTCGAAGACACGACTCAAATGATGGCGGTGCGCGCCAAAGACAACGATATCTCGATGACGCTCAACGCTTCGGATTCGATTCCCGTCGCTGCCGAGCTTGATCCGATCCGGCTGCGTCAAATTTTGGTGAATCTGATTGGCAACGCGATCAAGTTTTCGCCTTCGGGTGAGGTCGCGGTCAATGTCGATCTGGATCGTGACGGAAATCAGTCAAAGCTAAAGTTTGAGATTCGCGACACCGGTCGGGGCATAAATGCACAAGACCTGGAAAACGTTTTTAGGCCGTTCGTTCAGGTCGGACAGGACAAAACGGAGCAGGTCAAAGGAACCGGTTTAGGCCTGGCGATCTGTCGCCGACTGGCCACCGCGATGAATGGAACGATTCACGCGGAGAGCCAGCCCGGAAAAGGAAGCTGCTTTACGGTCATCATTCCAATTCGCGAACTCACTCAACCAACCATCGTCTCAGATCAATCGGTCGCGAGGGAAACCGCCGAAAACGAGAATCTTCGCGGGCGAAAAATTCTGGTCGCGGAAGACATGCGGGCCACCCGTTTTGTCATTACAAAGTTTATTGAAAGCGCTGGTGGGAAGGTGATCGTTGTCGAAGATGGCCAACAGCTTCTGGATTTTGTTGGCTCAAACAACGCTGCAGCCGACGTAATCGTGACCGATATTCAAATGCCACAAGTCGATGGTCTGGAAGTCACCCGCCGACTGCGATCGCAAGATGTGAAAATTCCGATTGTCATTCTTACTGCTGACGCGATTGGCGGGATTCGCGAAAGTGCTCTTTCGGCAGGTGCCAACGACTTGGTGACCAAGCCGATCAACCGAGCTCAGTTTCTGCAGACGCTGGACCGCTGGTGCAGCGTCCGTCAGAATTGAAACTTCCCAATGCCAGATTGGCAATTTAGAGCGAGCACATCGCCCGTTTTCTTTTGGCAGTCGCGCGCCGGAAACCTAGGCTTCGTCCAGTGCTTCGACTGCGGCGAAGCTTTTACCCTCAAGCATCGCCAGGCTTGCCCCGCCGCCGGTGCTGACGTGCGTCACCGAATCTTCGAAGCCAAGCTGCGCCACGGCTGCGGCGCTGTCGCCACCGCCGATAATGGAAACCGCGTCGCCATCGGCAATCGCCTGTGCAACGGTTTTAGTGCCTTCGGCAAACGGAGCCATCTCAAACACGCCCATCGGCCCGTTCCAAACCACTGTTTTCGCTGACTTGATGATCTCGGCAAACTTCTTCGCCGATTCAGGGCCGATGTCGAATCCTTCCCAGCCGTCCGGAATTTCGCCTGCGGCAACAACCTGCTTGTTGCAGTCGGCACTGAAGTCGTCGCCGCAATGGGTATCGACAGGAAGCACCAACTTGTCGCCACCTTTTTCGATCAGCGATTTCGCAAGCTCAACATAGTCCGGCTCGACCAAACTGCCTCCGACCTTGCCGCCTTGAGCGAGCGAAAACGTATAGGCCATCGCTCCGCCAATGATAACGTGATCGCAGATGCCTAACAGGTTTTCGATGACTTTGATTTTGTCGCTGACTTTCGCGCCGCCGAGAATGGCGACGAAGGGCCGTTCCGGATTCGCGATCACGTCGCTGAGATATTTGATTTCTTTCTCAACAAGCGAACCGACAACCTTTGGCTTGTCGCCCATCGCTTTGGGAACGCCGAACATGGATGCGTGCTCGCGATGGCACGTTCCGAACGCGTTGTTGCAATAGATGTCAGCGAAAGCAGCCAGTTGTGCCGAAAACCCTTCATCGCCATTCTTCTCGCGCTCATCAAAACGCAGGTTCTCGAGAACCAGAATTTCTCCATCGGCGAGGGCTTCGACTTTCGCACTCGCATCCGGACCAACCGTATCGCTGGCGAAGTACACCGGCGATCCAAGAATCTCTGCCAAGCGATCGGCCGCAGGCTTGAGGCTCATCTTCGGATTGGCTTCGCCCTTCGGACGGCCGAGGTGGCTCATGAGAATCAGCTTGCCACCGCGTTCGATGACGGATTTGATGCTGGGCAAAGCCATTTCGATGCGACGGTCGTCAGTGATTTTCAGGTCATCATCGAGCGGCACATTGAAATCGACTCGCATGAGTACAGTTTTTGAAGCGACATCGACGTTGGCAATGGTTTGTTTGGCCATGGTGTTTCTGTGTTTAGGAGTTTCTGGAGAGAGGAAATTTAATCGATTAAGAGCGTCGCATCCACCCTCGGATTTTGAACCGCGGACGATGCGGAAACGATGGGCCTGTCAACGCAGGTTTGACGGGCCACTAGAGAATGTAGCGGCTCAAGTCTTCGTCCTCCACGATTTTCCCGAGCCGTTCCTGGACGTAGGCCGCGTTAATCGTAATCTCTCCTGTCGACATGTCCGGAGCCTCAAAACTGAGCTCCTCCAGCAAGTGTTCCAGAATCGTGTACAGCCGACGAGCACCGATGTTCACCGTCGTCTCGTTGACTCGCGTCGCGATTCGGGCAAGTTCCAAAACGCCATCGTCAGCGAACTCCAGCTTCACGCCTTCGGTATCCAGCAGCGCCGCATACTGACGCGTCAGGCTGTTTTTCGGTTCGGTGAGGATGCGAACGAAATCGCCTTCAGTCAAATCGCTTAGCTCGACACGAATCGGAAATCGTCCCTGTAGCTCCGGCATCAAGTCGCTGGGTTGGTTTTTGTGAAAGGCTCCGGCAGCGATGAACAGAATGTGATCCGTCTGGATGTAGCCGTGGCGAGTCTTGACCGATGTTCCTTCGACGATCGGCAACAAGTCACGCTGAACCCCCTGGCGTGAAACGTCGGCGGACTTGGATTCAGAAGCAATGACTTTGTCGATTTCGTCCAGAAAGATCATGCCTTCGTTTTCCGCCAGCGCGATCGCAGTCGCATTGACGGCCTCTTCATCCATCATTGCATCGCACTGTTGCTCGAAAATGATCTTTCGCGCGTCGCTGACTTTCACTTCCCGCTTCGACTGCGACTTCGGCATAATCTTTTCCAGCATGCCCTGGAAGTCGCCGTCCATCTGATCCATGCCCATGCCGCCGATCATCATCGGCGCCGATTTCTGCTCGACACGGACTTCGACCAGGCGGTCTTCGAGGTCGCCGTCGACCAGCATTTTTCGCATCTTTTCGCGAGTGCGTTCGAAAGACTCATCAGGCTCCGGCTTCATCGCGTCCGACAGACTCCCGCCAAATGGTGTGCTGCCGGGAGACGGGCAGAGCAATTCTACCAACCGGTCTTCCGTTTTCTGATCGGCTTGCGGTTTAAGCCGCTCCTGCTCCGAAGTTCTTACGATCGTGATCGCGTTGTCGACCAGTTCACGGACCATGCTCTCGACATCACGACCGTAGTAGCCGACTTCGGTGTACTTGGAGGCTTCTACTTTTATAAACGGCGAACCGGTCAACTTTGCCAAACGCCGCGCGATTTCCGTTTTCCCGACACCGGTAGAGCCGATCATCAGAATATTTTTGGGCGAGACTTCGTGGCGCATCTCTGCGGATAGTTGCTGGCGGCGCCAACGGTTTCGCATCGCGACGGCGACAGCGCGTTTGGCATCAGCCTGGCCGACGATGTAGCGGTCAAGTTGCTCTACGGTTTCGCGAGGTTTGAGTTGGGTTTTCATTTTAGTTTGAAGTTGGCAGTGTGCAGTGTGAAGTAGTTGGTTTGGGTTTGCCAATACAAGCCAGTGAATATCGCGGTCGACTCACTCGCTTGCGCTTCGGGCTTGTAATTCAGTCGTCGATTTTCTCGACGACGATGTTCGTGTTGGTATAGATATCGATGCCGCCAGCGATGGTAAGACTCTCTTTTACGATCTCTTCCGCCGACAGTTCGCTGTGCTGCTTGAGTGCACGTGCTGCGGCGATTGCAAAGTTTCCTCCGGATCCGATTCCGGCGATTCCGTCGGTGGGTGAAATGACGTCGCCCGTTCCGCTAACCAGCAGGATCGTTTTGCCATCCGTGGTGATCAGCAGCGCCTCCAGTTGACGCAGGGCCTTGTCCATCCGCCATTGCTTCGCCAATTCCGTAGCCGCACGCGTGATATTCTTCGGTGAATCCTTTAGAAACGATTCGAATCGCTCCATCAAGGCAAACGCATCGGCGCTGCTACCAGCGAATCCGACGAGGACTGTGCCATCAAGCAATTTGCGGATTTTCATCGCGTCCGACTTCATCACGGCGCTGCCGAGAGTGACCTGTCCGTCGCCGCCCATGGCGACCTGGCCGTCTTTTTCAACGGTGAGAATGGTAGTTGCGTGAATTTTCATAACGGTCTGGAATTCAGGAATGCTTAACAGCACGCAGTGGGCGATAGTGGCGGCAGCAATGCGGCGCACTCGCCTGCGGCGTGGCGTCGAACGAACGGTTGGCAGCTGCACAACCTACCCGCGCGACGACTCTTCGCCAAGCTGCGAACGGGCTTCTTCGGCCCAAGGGCTTTTGGGAGCCAGTTGCAGAAACGCCTCCCAGTGATTTTTGGCTTCGTCGGCCCGACCGGATTCGGTCAGCAGTTTTGCCAAATGAAAGTGCACGTCGGGGTAATCCGGATGCTGATCCAGCGTTCCTTCGAAGCAGGAAATTGCCATTTCCGTTTCACCCAGCTCCATCAGCACACAACCCAAGCTCGCTCGTGCCTCAACGTACGACGGCTCAAGCTCAACCGCACCGTAGTATCGCTCGCGGGCCGCCGACAGATCGCCGGCCTGATACAGCAACTCGGCAATGCGAAACGAAATATCAGCAGACGGCCCGGTCGACATCAAAATCGATCGATAACAATCAATCGCACCGAAGAGCTCCCCTTCATCCTCAAGCTCGATCGCCAGTTCGATCAACTCGTCAGGAGCAAGCACAGAGAGATCTTCTTCATCGCCCAGCTTGAATGCAAAAGCATCGTTTTCCGAACTGAAACTGGCTCGATGTCCCAACTCGATTGGAATGAGCGACGCAGTCTGTTCTTCTGAATCACCAAACGAATCGAAAGGCAAAACCTGCTGTCCTCCCGGTTCAATCAAACCGTCGCCCTGTCGCAGCAGAACGTCCTTGCCTTCGACGATGACCGAAAGCTGCGAAAGTGAGCGCTGATTCAAGTTTTCAGCTTTGGCAATTCGGGAAAGCTTGGCTTCAATATCCGCTGGAGTGTTTCCCGCCGCGATCAGCCTTGCGATTCGCCGCGCCGATGCGACTTCCTCGAAATCAAAGTAGGGCAACTTTTTGACTTGCCGCAGCGGCTTGATCAGACCACGGCGGTGCCAACGACGAACCGTGGATAGCGGCACGTTCAGCAGTTCAGCCAGCATTGCGGGAGTATAGAGCCGGCCGATTTCTGCTTCGGATTCAATGAAGCCCAATGACTCCCAAAGCTCCGTTTCCGGAATTCGATCCACGTTGACCGATGCAAGAAACTTGCCCTTCGGCTCCGTTTCCGCGCCGTCAACAATGAGGTCCAACTGGGAACTCGAAAGCTCAACCAGCGTTCCTCCTTTGGAGTCCACGAGGCTACCGAAATCGCGACGGCTCATGCTGCCAAGCCTGCCGTCGATCGCAACATGCTTTCCGTAGAGCACGGAAACTTCATGAAGCTTCAACGGGATTTGAGTTTTGCTGTGGGAGGTGCTCAAACGACACGCCGAATGTTGACTATTGGAAACGATTGCCAAAATGTAACGACGTGTTCCAGGCTTGCGAAGCGGTAAAATCCCCAAGCCGGAGACTTACATCGTCTGAACAACGAAAGGGTTGGGTAGGCTTTCGGATTCTTCCGATTCCAGTGGCAACGTTACTTCGAACGAGTAGTCGTCCGCGCTTTCCCGGCAAAGGTTCACGCGTTTGTCAGCAATGGAATCAGACGAAGAACCTTCGTCGCTGATGCCGTAAGGAGCCAACTCGCCGCGGAGGACTTTGACGTCGCGAGGAGCTTGGATTCCGATCCGGACTGTGTTGCCGCTGACCTTGAGGATTTCGATTCGAACGTTTTCGCCAATAACAATCGATTCGTTTTTCTTTCTTGAGAGTACCAACATGTTTTCTTCCTTGATAATTCTGGGGGATGCCAGGTTGCGACTCGCGTCCAACCTCTTCATCAGTACTATTCGCATGCGACGTGACACATCTGGTCCAACTTTCATCAAACCGTTGAGATGACCGGAAATTGGCCAAAAAACAAACTTTAGCTAGCGGATCTATACGTATCCGATGGGCTTTTCGTGCAACATTTCACCCTTATTCAGGGTGGTTACGATCGCTGTGACGAGCACCTGCACTGGTTGACGCGTTCGGCGACTGGAACAATCGCAAAACAAGTTCGGCTTTCGAGTTGTGCCGGCGAGGTATTCGGTGCGACCTCTGCATACCTCTCGAAGTCCAATTCCTGTCACACAAAATGACATTTCTGTCGAGGATTAATGCCGACTTTTAGCGGACTGTTTTCTCGAATCGCGACACGGGCTGTGGTAAAATGAACGCACTTCGACGAATCGATGGGATGGTTGGTCGTAACGCGCGAATCAGCAAAGTTTCTCTACGTGCCGCCACACAAACCTACCAGTCAAACGACTACCCCGAGTCTTCTCGATCGTATTCGAGACCACGACGACACAACCGCGTGGGAGACCTTTTGTGATGTTTACAGCCCGCTGCTGTATGACTATTGCCGCAAGCGTGGACTTCAGTCGTCCGACGCCGCCGACGTTGTCCAGGAGGTGCTGTTACGTGTCGCGAAGGGCATTTTAAAATTCGAATACGATCCGCAACGAGGCCGGTTTCGCGACTGGCTGTATCGGATCGTGTTTCGCGAAATTTGTCGAATGGCAGAGCGAAAGAATACGAACGTTTTGAATGGCAGCGACCAGGAGTTCGCAGTGAAAGTCGATCGTGTATGGAACGAACATTTTCACTCCCACATCTTGCGTACTGCGCTTGATCGAATCAGGCCACGGTTCGAAGTCAACACGTGGGAAGCTTTCACGATGGTTTGGTTACGCAATGAGTCACCGATCACGGTGGCCCGAAAACTCGATCGGCCGCTCGAATTCGTTTACCTCTCAAAAAGTCGTGTGCTGAAACGATTACGCCTGGAAGTCGAACAACTAGCCGATGAGGCGGGGATGGGCCATGGAAAACTGTCCTGAAATCAGAGTCCTGATCCAGTGGCTCAACGGGGCGCTACCGTCTGAGCAGTCTGCCGAAATCGAATCGCACATCGAGTCCTGCAGCGAGTGCCATGAAAGGTTGCTGAGCCTGACCGATGACGCAGCGCTGCAACCTCCGTCGAATCCGGACGATGTGCTTGGCAGTAACGAAACGTTTACCAACGAGCCACATTTTCGTTCGATGCGAGAACGGCTTTCGCGAAATGTTGGTTGGCTAAAATCCGATGCTCCGAATCCGGACGCCGATGCCAACGGTCCGGAAAATGGACAAAACGGATCGCTGAAGAACATGCTTGCCGTCGCAGTCGATCCAGTCGAACAAAAGACCGTCGAGGCCAGCCCGGCGTCGACGCACAATAGCGAACCTGGCAACGTTGCCGAGCAACAAACGCTGTCTACTGATGCTATTCGAATCGATGGCTTTCTGCTGGAAAAACATATCGGTAGCGGAGGTTTCGCTCACGTCTACAAAGCCTGGGAAACGGAGTTGGCTCGGCCTGTCGCGATCAAACTGCTGGACAAAAATCGCGTCGACGCTCGCAATCGCCATCGCTTTATACGTGAAGCCAAAGCCGCCAGTTCGGTGCAGTCGCCGCACGTTGTTCAGGTCCTGAGCAGCGGCGAAGCCAACAACGGTCAGCCCTACATTGCGATGGAATTGGTCGAGGGAGAAACGCTGGCTCAATGGATTTCCAAACGGACCAGATCGCTGGACTCAGAATCGATCAAACAGGGCATCAGGCTGCTGATCCAAATTTGCCGCGGCCTGCAGGCGGTTCACGACGCCAGTTTGCTGCACCGCGATATCAAACCCGGAAACATTTTCGTGGACGCGACGTCTTCCACCGCGAAACTGGGAGACTTTGGGTTGATTCGTTTCCTGGACGATGACACCGTGACGTTGACTCGGGCCGCGGAGCTCGCGGGAACACCGGCTTATATGAGTCCCGAACAAACTGTGCCCAACGCGGATCTGGACGCGACGTCGGATGTGTACGCGCTCGGCGCGACGCTGTACCAAACGCTTACTGGCCAACCTCCGTTTCGCGGATCATCGGTAGCGATTTTGAAACAGGTGACCGAGCAACTGCCGTTGCCGCCGCGGCAACTGAACGAAAACGTATCGGCCGACCTGGAAACGATCTGCCTCAAGGCCCTGGAAAAAGAACCGCAGCGCAGATACGCCAGCGCTGCATCAATGGCGGAAGATCTGGCGGCCGCGATGGAGGGTCGGCCGATTCAGACGCGGCCGCTTTCCGGACCGGGCAAACTGATCCGTTGGGCAAAACGAAATCGGGCGTTGGCAAACACGGTCTCGCTTTTGTTTCTGAGCTTGCTGGCGGGATCCATCATCAGCACGACACTCTGGCTGAGCAGCGACTTTCACGCGAAACGATCAGAACAAAATGCAATCGAAGCCAAAGCCAACGCGATCGCTGCCGAGCAAAGCGCAGCCGAACTGGCTCAGAGCCGCGACCAGCTTATCCAGTCCGTGAAGAAGATGGTTTCCACGGTCTTTACTCGAAAGTCAGCCTATCTCGCGTTGTCAGGTCAGGACCGCGAGAAAGCCGTATCCCAGATTAGCGAAATCTACCAGGCGATCATCGACGGTCAGACACAATACGACTCTGACTTGATGCGGGAACTGATCGGCGACATTGCCGACGCGACGGAAGTGAATTTGGAATTGTCGAACTATGGTCGCGTCGCCGATCTGTTGCAAATCAGCCTCAATCCGGCCGAACAATTGGTGGTGGTAAACGGATTCCAACTGGAAGATCGCGTGCTGGCGGCGAAGGTCTACAACCAGTATGGCGACTGGTTGAATGAGTATCAGCCGAATCGCGAAGCCAACAAGCAAGGCACCGCGATTTGGAAAGCCAAAAATGTTCCGAATTTGCAGGCCGCCGAAGCCTACAGGAAAGCGATTGAGTTCGCTGACGTGGATGCCGAACCGGATTCGGACATTGCATTTGAAAGACTATATGCCGACTGGCGTTTGATTTTCCTCGAAACTCCAGCCGAAGGGGTCAGCGATCAGGAACATAAATCTACGCAGGTCGCCAAACTGTTCGGCTTGTTGCAGCGAGTCAAAAGTCTGCGTCAGGATAACCCGGAGCTGTCGGCGAAGTGGATGATGTTGCACCAAAGGATGCTGGCAAGCATTGCCAAACGACATCAGGGGCAGGAAAGTGTCGACTATCGAATCGAACGAGCTCAAGTCCTCAAGGAGTATGTTGCGAAACTCGAACGCCGCGGCGAGGAGACGTTTTGGTACGACCGCAGTATTGCGGTAAACGACTTTTTCATCGGGCTGGGTCTGTTGCGAACTGCCAACGCGACATTGGCCAAGCCGACGATCCTCGAAGCAATCGATCGGCTTGCAAATCTCGCTGGAGCCTACCCTCGCGTGGTTCAGTTTCGTGCGGATCTTGCTGAAGCCTTGCTGGTCATCGCCAATATTGAATGGAGCGAGTCACCAAACGAAGACGCGATGAATCGATTCGACGAAGCTCTGACAGCATTCGAACTGTGCCTGAAAACGGACTCTGAAGAGATCGGCTTGCGACGCCGAATCGCGCACGTGTACGACACCGTCGGTGCGCGACATTTGCAACGCGAGGACCGCGCAGCAGCGGCGAGCTGTTTCGAAAAAGGGCTTTCACACATCCGGATTGTGCTGGACGCTCCTTTCGATGGCGACCTGAAAGAATCCGATGCTCAGTTCGTGAAAGCGATGGAGCAAAAACTGGCGGCGGTGAGATCGGACGAGTAAGTGCAGCGAAGATTCGCTGACTCGCCGACTGTCTTAACCACTCGCGCTTCGTGCTTTCTGCTTGTATTTGTAGCGGACCAATTGCGACGCCAAGCCAAGACGGAAATCAAAGCAAGCTGGCGTGAGCAGGCCTGGCTGTTCGTCCAAACGGAGCTCATTTCAAGGAGAATCTGGCAAATTTCGCGGACGCCCACGACAAATCAGCCAAAACTGCAGTGACTTCGCCGACAAGGTTTAAATAGGATAGTTCTGGTCCCGAAACGGACCACTTCCACCTACCGAGTTGAGACGAGACAGCAAAATGAATGATGACTTCGCCGGCGACATAACAACCACGGGACGCTATCAGGTTTCGGGGAATCCTTTGCTCGTTAGCAGTGATTTTCGCGACGACTCGGACTGGTTTCTGGTGTCGGGATTTCAGAAGTTCATGGACTACCGAATCACCGTCTTCCTTCCCCCGGGAGACCTCGAACCGATTTATGGCTATGTTCGCGTAGGAATTTTCGACGCGAATGAAAATGCGTTGAGTGAAACGTATCAGCAATTTCGCACGCAACACGATTACACTCACGTCCAAAACAGCGGGCAACGTTTCCTTGGCATCACGGCAAGGAACACGGGCTACTATCGCAGCCAGGTTCTGGTCGCCGACATCACCGGTGATACGCGACAGACATCGCGTGACTTCCAGCCGAACTTCGGGCAGCGACACGCCGGCAGCATCACGACCGATAGTGATGCGGACATGTTTCGCGTTCGCTTGCGCGCCGGCACGACGTACCAGATCGACTTACTCGGTTACGCCAGCAACGGAGCGCAGGGTTCCACGCTGGTCGATCCGCATTTGAAACTTTACAACTCGATCGAGTTACTTGCAGAAGACGACAACTCGGGCGAAGGCAGCAATGCCCGCATCTCTTTCACACCGACGGACACGGGGACTTATTATCTGAGCGCATCGGGTAAGGGAACGCAAGGAACGTACTTGCTGGGGATTCCCAATCTCGACGACTATATTAGCTCGACGGCAACGACAGCCAGAATGCATCTTCGCCAGGTCGCTTTCGGGCGAAATGACTGGGAAGGCGATGAGGATTGGTTCCGCTTCCACATGGATCGCGGGTTCACGTATACATTCGACAAAACGGACAAGATTCGACGCATTCAGATTTACGACCTGGACGGGAACCTGATCGACGACGACGCGTACAGATTCCAGGCCGATTCCGCCGGGGATGTTTTCGTGTCGGTCGAAGGATACGGTGACTGGCAGGCCGCACCGATCTATCGGGACGACTATCCTGCGACAACTTTTGGTGCGGCAAATTCGTTCGGCGTCGGATCACTGGTCGGAGCGATCGAAGACGCCGATGACTTCGACATCTTCCGAATTGACCTTCAGCCCTACGCGTTCTATCAGCTCAATCTGGAATCGTATGGCAATCGCCCGCTCGACGATGCTCAGCTATCGACTTACGACACCAACGGCAACCTGCTGCAAACCTATCCGGCAGGAACGACAGTCAACTTGCGAGCCTTCGGTAATGCCAGCGACGCGGCCTACGTTCTGGTTAACAGTGAGGACGACAACATCGGTGCCTGGCAGTTAACACAGTCTCTGCAAGACCGGGCAGGAGGAAATACATCAACGGGTTGGAATGTTCAGTTCATCGCCGGCAGAGGCCATGTTCGCAACGCAATCGACTTCGATGGCGACGCTGACTTTCATCGAATCCACTTGCGTGCCGATTCGTGGTATGAAGTTGACAGCAACTATTTCAACGCGAAGTATACGATGCGTCGGCCCGGCGGGGCGGAGGTTGACTTCAATGACCTGGTGAGCAACGGCGAGAAGTCCTACTTTTACGCGACGGAGACGGGCGATCACTATTTCGTCGCTCGCGACCCTACCTCCGATGTGCCAAAGCCGCGCGGATATTCCTTTTCGATCCGCCAAAATGCGGCCTACAAGACACTGACCATGTCGGAGATTTCCCAGTGGTTCAACACCAGCAACGTGGCCTACCGATTCCGAGGGCTGCCGCTGGAAGTTTACTCGGAAGTTCGGCTGCAAGCTGGTGATCTGACGATTGAGCCAAACACTTTGACTCAAGTCACGCCCGATCAATGGGCTGAAATTTCTGTCGCAGAATCGTCTGAAACGCCGGGCGACCTTTACCTTCGAGGAATCTACGGAACCGGGGTCAAGCAGGACTGGGGGCACATCCGGGTTGCCGACGTTGAAGTGATTCCAGAGATCATATCGGAAGAGCTGGCGGCCGATCCATACAGCACCTACCTTCAGTATCAGTTCGCTGACACGCTTCCGGCTGAATACGCCGACGACCCCCAGTTTGAAAGCTTTGAAGAACTGACACAAGAAGAACGGACGAGTTTCAGCAGGGCTGTTTTTCGCTGGAATGACATGTCCAGAATCAACGTGAGCCGAGGCGGTTCGGCGATTGCCATGCACGTCTTCAAAGCTGACCTTGGCCCGGACCAACCCTTGATTGCTTACGCTCCGGGAGAAGGACGCGGGCACGATGTGATCATTAATTCGACTTCCGACCTGTTTGATGGTTCGGCCCAAAGCATGTATCAACTTCTTCAGGCCGTCGGCACAGGAATCGGCATGCAGGTCTCTGATTCGGTCGACCGACTGACTTCGGTGATGGGCACAATGGTGGAACCGGGATTCGAAGACGTTTATCCGACGACGCCGCTTGCGGCCGATAGAGCGACGATCTTTCAGGGCGCGGTGACGAACACTTCTCAAACGAACTCAGGTTCGATCTACACCGTTCGGCTCAACGGAGACGAACCATTGGCCCAGGCTCTGCTTGCAACTCATTACAGCAGTTCAAAACGCTACAACATTTCCGCAACCGGTTCTGTGGATCCGGTGGAAATTGATCTACGGCAAGGCTCTGCAAGTTCGGTGCAAGGAAATGTTTATCGCGTCGTTGAAAACGGACCCGATGCAATTCTGCTGGATGGCCTGGGTGGTTTCGGCGACGATGGAATTGTCGGGAACGAGGAAAACAATCGACTTGCAGGCTATGGTGGCAACGATGTTCTCCGCGGCGGACCGGGCAACGACAGGTTGGAAGGGGGACGTGGCGATGACTACTACATTTTCCGACCCGCGAGTCATCAGGACGTGATTCGGGAGGCGACTCCGACCGCCGATGGCGGAAGTTTGCCGTCGGGCGGGCTGGATGTGATTCGCATCGAGGGGATGTACGACTACGATTCGATCCAGGAAGACATGACGTTCGCGCGATTGGGCAATGACCTGTTGATTCGCCTTGAACTTGATGGTCGTTTCAATGTCAACGGCGACGGAATTCGCATCACGGACATGAACGATCCGGAAAAGCGAGTCGAAGCACTGACATTGCTCAACCCTGGCGGATTTGTTGACCGCATCAGCCTGGCGTCTGTTTTTGAACAAGCCGATTCGACGCGTCGACGGTTTGAAGTCCTTGCGGCACAAGACGATTACGGCAGTCTGGTTCAGCCGGCGTAGTTTGACCGCGTGCGGCATTGGCATCCAGCCAGTGGCCAAGTTCCGTTCGCTTATTAATTCTGTCCATATGCTCTTGCGCGCGAACCTTTGCTCAGCGAACGGGTCTGGTCCTACGCGGTTCAGTGGCTCCGATTTGTGGACAAATCCACAGTGGAGACCGTGCCCCATATTTCATCTTTGAGGACAGTCCCGTGAAATACCAGCCAAAAATTGCAACCCGCGAACCTGCCGTGCTCTTTGACGCAGTTCGCGACTTGTAGCCGTTCGCCGAAGCTCCATTTCGCGAGCGACCCATCTCCTGCGCCTGTTCACTGAGTGCCGCGGTTCGCGCCGCCCTTCTTTCCAATCGCACTCTCGCTGCCAAACCAGCGACTCTTTTTTTCAGGTATACGATGAAACGAAAAATTAAGACGGAGAAACTGCGCGCATCCATGTTGGAACTGTGCGGAGAAATTAACGAAGACGATGGAATCGATCCACGAACGTACTTCAAATCCAAACGCAACCGAAAGGAAAACCGAAAGACCAAACAGCTTTGCCAACAAGTCGCACGCACGCTCAACCTGTGCCTCAACGACTGCGACGACTCAATCGTGCAGTCAATGTTTCTGGTCGGGGTCGTGCCAGCGCCGGACAGCTCCTGCCTGCTGATCCACGTCGAATGCGACCTCACAGATTTCGATCCAGACACCGCACTCATCGCGATCCGGAACCAAACTGCACGGCTGCAGTTCGAAATTTCACGAGCGATTCATCGCAAACGTGTGCCTAACCTGACGTTCTCTGTTTCTCAGGCAAACTCGGGAGGACCAGGCAATGAGTAGTCAAGCTTCGATCAGAAAATGGGGGCCTCACAAACTGGACGCCGCGATTGAACAACGGCTTCAGCGGCTGGCGAAAGCAGAAGGCGTTGCCCGCATCGCCGTAATGCCGGATGTTCATCTTGCGGGCGATGTTTGCAACGGAGTGGTCGTCGCGTCCGAGCGATTGATCTACCCACAGTGCATCGGCAGAGACATTGGCTGCGGATATCTGACGGTCCGTTTGCGCGAGCAACACATCGACGAAACCATCGCCGCCAGGTTGCTCGCTGGACTCTATCGCGCCGTACCCAACTGCAAACGCTCAGTGGCAGTCACCCCGGAATTCGACATTGAACTTTCTGCGGCGCCGCTACAGAAGGTTTTCTCTCGAGAAGGTCGCTGGCAATTGGGAACGTTGGGAAGGGGCAATCATTTTGTCGAACTGCAGCGTGACCAGGAGGAGCAGCTATGGTTGCTGATTCACAGTGGTTCTCGGGCGATCGGTCAAGCCATATCGGCTTTCCATCTTCGAGATGCCGAAACGGATTCCGCTTCAGGACTTAAATTTCTTGACGCTGATTCCATCGCCGGAGAACATCTTTTGAATGACCTTCAATGGGCTCGGCAATACGCCGCCGCGAATCGACTGGCGATGCTTGATGCCATCGAACGGGACGTGCTTTCGAAATTGGACTTCGACGTGCATCGCAACACGATGATTCATTTGGATCACAACCACGTCCAAAGAGAATCGTTTGGCGAACGACAGTTTTGGGTTCACCGAAAAGGAGCCCAACGTTTGCTAACAGATCAACAGAGCATCATTCCGGGCTCGATGGGCACGACAACCTATGCCGTCGCCGGTCGCGAAAACGAGGACGCCCTGAATTCCTGCTCTCACGGGGCAGGGCGATCGATGAGCCGAAAGGAGGCCGCGAAACGAATTCCCAGCAAGACGTTTCGCCGCGAGATGAACGGCGTCTGGTTCGACAAACGCAATTCGGCCAGGCTGATTGATGAGGCGCCGTCGGCATACAAGAATATCCGCGAAGTCATGAAGTCTCAGAGGGACCTTGTTCGAATCGTCGAAAAACGAAGGCCCGTTTTGAACTTTAAGGGCCGATAACTGGCGACGCGTGCGATTTCCCGAAACAGTTCCGAACCACCCTGCGTAGAATTGATGTGCATTGCTCGTCTTCTACGCGGTTCGCAACTGTGAAAGATTCCTCCAAACCATTGGCCACTCCGGTCTACATCCAGAATGAAGAACAGGCCAGCTATGTTGCAGGAGGGCTGTTTGGCATCATCGCAGCAGGAAGCTTCTATCCGTTTTGCCTTTGCGTTGTCGCCACCGTTTTCTCAGTGCTGTTTTTCGGATCGTTCTCTCCAGCCCCGTCGGAAGCTTTGATGTTGATGGGGATGGTTTCAATCGTTGGAGCAGCCTTCGGCGTGATCATAAGCGCTTTCACAGGCATGTTTTCCATTGCGTTGATCATCGTCATGAATTGGTCGCTGGGCTATCCGCTGGATGCAAAATCTGCCGCCGTCTCTGCTGGAAGTCTCGCGGGCTACATCCCGACCGTGTGGGTTTTGTTCTCATTGGATCTCGGAGTCGACGTTGAACAGTTGATTGCGATCGGCATCCTCGGGCCGGTTCTCGCGATGTCGCTCGGAGCTTTCGGAGCCGCTCGCACTTCTGGCAAGTTTGCCAATGGAGATTATCTGGTCACGACGGAGCGGCCCAGGTTTCAGCTTTCCATCCTGAGCATGATGATCGCGACCGCCTGGATCGCAGTCGCGTTCGCAATCAGTAACGCGGTTGGAGGGCTCCGTTTCGCCGTGGCGACGGCCGGGTGGTTCTTTCTACAAGCAGCGATGCTGTGCTTCATCCGCGGCTACCGAAAACTCAAAGGCCCGCGATAGCCACACGCGACGATGCAAGATAAAACAATCGGCGAAACAAATACGCCGCATTCCGGGTACCCTCTGCATGACTCCTGCCATACAAACTCGCGAACTGACGAAATACTACAACGATTTTCAGGCCGTCAACAACGTGAACCTTTACGTCGAACCCGGGAGCCTGTACGGTTTTTTAGGGCCCAACGGAGCCGGAAAATCGACGACGATCAAAATGCTGACCGGCATCCTCAAGCCAACTTCCGGTGCGGTCGAACTGCTCGGCGGCGACCCGTGGGACGCGGCTCAAGGCATTGAGATCAAGAAACGGATCGGCGTCGTGCCGGAAGATCTGGCTCTCTTTGACAATCTCACGGCAAGAGAATACCTGGCGTTTGTCGGCCGGATGCACTCGCTGGACAAAGCCACGATCGTCAGTCGCGGAGAAGAACTACTGACACTGCTGAAACTTGAAGGCGTGGAGAAGAAGCTGACCGTCGAGTATTCACACGGCATGAAAAAGAAGCTGGCTCTTGCCGCGGCACTGCTGCCGAATCCGTCGCTCTTGTTCCTGGACGAACCGTTTGAAGGAGTCGACGTGGTGACTGCGAGATCGATCCGCGATCTGTTGATGGACTACGTTGCCAACGGTTCGACGGTTTTTGTGACGACGCACGTGATGGAAATTGTCGAACGCATCTGCACTCACGTTGGGATCATCGCCAACGGACAACTGGTGGAGCAATGTTCGCTGGAGGAATTGAGGGCAAAGACTTCTCTGGAGAATCGCTTCATCGAACTCGTCGGCACGACCGAAGATGAGACACCGAATCTTGGTTGGCTCGATGGAGGCAACAAAGCGAGTGCGTTTTCCTCTGAAGTTTCTGAGTCGACGGTTGCCGGGGAAACGAGCGAATGAATTTGAGTCAGTTCCTCGCACTGATGCGGCTTCGATTCCAACTGTCGCTGAATCAGATCCGCAAAGGCGGTCGCGTAAACTCCATTCTGTATTCTATCGCCTCGGTTGGAATCTTGCTGTTTGCGGTGACTTCGTTCGTCAGCGCGATCGGAATCGGCGCGTCCTGGATGAGCGGTCGGGAGGTGAGCAGCATTCTGGTGATCTGGAACGCGATCGTGCTGGGATTCCTGGTGATGTGGTGCTTTTATGTACTGAACCGGCTTCAGCAAAACGACGTGATCTCGATCGACAAACTGTTGCATCTGCCGATGACGTTCCAGGGAGCGTTTTTGCTGAACTACCTCAGCACGTTTGCAAATTTCACTTTGTTGGCGATAGCGCCGGTCATGCTTGGGCTGGCAATCGCAATGCCAATCGCACGTGGCTGGACGTCGGCGATCGCGATTCCGCTAACGTTGGCGTTTCTGTTTATGGTGACGGCGATCACGTATCAGCTGAGAAGCTGGCTGGCCGAAAAGATGGAGAACAAACGGACGAGCGGAATTTTGATGGCCGTGCTGCCGCTGGCGTGTATCGGAATTTTCATCGGCGGAGTCCAGCTTACCGAATCAAGATCTTTTCTCGGCACGCTGAAAAGCGTTCCTCTGGGTTGGGTACCTTCCGGAATCGTGAATGCCGAATCCGGCAACTGGTTTTCCGGCTTGCTAGGCACGCTGGCGATGTCCGCGATCGGCTGCGCGAGCCTGTTCTTTGCCTACCGCTCAAGCCTGCGAAAGTTTACCGGCGAAGAATCCGGTTCGGCACGAAAACAAGCCTCGGTGTCGAATCGCAACTGGCTCGACAGCAAGATGTTTACGTCGCTGCCCTACGTCTCCGATCCGGTTTCGGTGATCGCAATGGGCACGATGCAAAATCTACGACGGGCCCCTGAAGTATTTGCCGCTGTCGTGCCCGTAGTCGTACTGGCGGTTTTCGGTTCGCCATATCTGATGGGCTGGGAGGGGTATGTGATCCCGGACTGGATCGCGAGTTTCCTCCAACCCGGATTGATCGCGGTTGCCTTGCTGGGCTTTCCAGCCTTTCTGTTTAGCTCGTTCAGCTACGATCGCGACGGGTTTCGTTCTTTCATTTTATCGCCAGTTGAACGCAAAGACATTTTGCTGGGCAAGAATATTGCGATCGGCATTCCGACCGTTTTGTTGGGCTGGATTACCATGGTCGTTTTGCAGTGTTTTATACCGGTCGGCACGTTCTGGTTTCTCGGCAGCCTGATCAGTTTGCCGGCCAGTTATTTGTTGCTGTGCATTGTCGGCAACGCGATTTCGATTTTCTTCGCCGTTGGACTGAAGCGAGGTTCGATGCAGCCCGTCAACGCGCGAGTCATCCCGGTAGTGGCGTTGTACGTTGGAATTCTGGCAGGTCCGTTTCTGGCGATGACGCCAACCTGGATGGCGCTTTCGATCGCCCAGCTGGCCGAAACGATCTCCGGTTTTCCCATGAGCCTGCTCTACGTGGCGTTGGCTCTGCTGTCGCTGGCAGTGTCATGGTTGCTGTATCACAAGAGCCTTATTGAGTTCGGAAAATGGCTATGGCGTAAGGAATCAGAAATCCTGCCCACAGTGGCAAACATTCCGGAGTAACTTTCGCTCATTTCCAGATATCTCTATCGAGCATTCGATATTGGATGGATTCGCTGAGATGAGCGAATTCGATCCCTGCGGCGCCTTCGAGATCGGCGACGGTTCGGGCCAGACGTAAGACCTTGTCGTGAGCACGGGCAGAGAGCCCCATTTCGTTTACGGCGTGCTTTAACAGCTCGATGCAATCCTGCGGCAGCGGACAATACTCGCGAATCTGCCGACTGCTCATCTGAGCGTTATACATGATCTTCGTTCCAGCGAACCGAGCCGCCTGGGCTTGCCGCGCGCGAATCACGTCCTCACGAATTTTTTCACTGGAGGTTCCGGGTTTGGACGAAGAAAGCTCCGAAAACTGAGCCGCTGGAACTTCGACATGAATGTCGATGCGATCAAGCAACGGCCCAGAGATCTTGCCCATGTACTTTTCGATTTGTGGTGGCGTGCAATTGCACTGTCGGCGTGGATCATTCCGATAGCCACACGGGCAAGGGTTGAGCGCTGCAACCAACATGAAGTGACACGGGAAAGTCGTCGATGCCATCGCACGAGAAATGGTCACGACGCGATCCTCCAGGGGCTGACGCATGACCTCCAGCGTGCGACGGTTGAACTCAGGAAGCTCATCGAGGAACAGAATTCCGTGATGCGCCATACTGATCTCGCCCGGCATCGGCGTGCTGCCGCCTCCCACCAAACCGGCTTCGCTGATCGTGTGATGCGGAGACCGAAACGGCCGTGTCGCGAGCAGCGGTTGGCCTTTCTCCAGTCGTCCAACGGCGCTGTAAATCCGAGTCGTCTCAATCGACTCCGATGGCAACAGCGGCGGCAACACGGTTGGAATCCGTTTGGCCAACATGGTTTTGCCGCTACCGGGCGGACCGAGCATCAAAATATTGTGGCTTCCAGCGGCGGCGATCGTGATCGCACGCTTGGCAGTTTCCTGACCGCGGACGTCGGAGAAATCGATCTCGTAAGTTGAAAATTCCTGGAACAGTTCATCAACGCGCGATGGCGTCGGCTCGATCTCGAGCTGTCCGCAAAAGAAGCCCACGGCCTCGGTCAGCGACCCAACCGCGATCACATCAAGGCCTTCGACGACGGCCGCTTCGCCAGCGTTTTCGGTTGGAACGACAATCCCACGAAGGCCACTGTTCCTGGCTTCGATCGCCATCGAGAGAATGCCCTTGGCCGGACGCGTGTGGCCTTCCAACGCCAACTCACCGACGACGGCATACTCTTTAAGCAAATCCGACGACATCTGCCCGCTGCCGATCAGAATGCCCAGCGAGATTGGCAGATCAAAAGTCGCCGCCTGTTTGGGAAGCTCCGCCGGAGCCAGATTGATCACGATGCGATCGGCCGGACGTACAAAGCCCGAGTTAATCATGGCTCGTTCGACACGATGCGTGCTTTCGCGAACCGCGGCCTCGGGCAGTCCAACCAAAATCGTTTTCGGCATCGCTCGTGCGGAAACGTCGACCTCAACTTCAACCGGCATCGCGTTGATGCCAAGCATCGAGAATGTCTTGAGCTTGGCCAGCATACCGCTGGTATGTCGTTCGGCTTGCGCGGAGGAGTTGGATTCCATTTTGATCTCTTGTGGGGAAGGGATCGAAATTTTAAGGCATATCGCTGCTCGGTGCAGTGCGAAATTGTGTTGAGCCCCGAGCGTTGATGTTTTGAAAATCGCGGCCCGATCGTCCGTCGTGGTGAAAACAGGCAAAAAGCACGGTGGAGACCACCGTGCCATGATGTTTTCAAGTTCGACTATTTGTCCGAACCTTCGGTAACCGGAGCGACGTTCGCATCGCCAAGCAACATGACGCCCGTCCGGTTCGCCGAATCGTCAATCACGAACGGGCCAACTTGCTGGTCAAAGTGCAACAGCATCTTCGTCTCAGAATCCGTTTCATGGCGCCGCGACGGAACAAAATCTTCCGTGTAGCGAACGCCCGTCGACAGCCGCACTTCGTCGATCTCGCCGGCGAACTCACGGGTAGGATTGCCGTTGCCGTCAGGATCAGCACCGACGAACAGCGGAAGCTGATTGAGCCTTCGCGTGCCGCTGCCTTTGAGCGATTGAACTTTCTTGCCGTCGACGAACATGTGACATTCCTTGCCGTCGAACACGCCGGCAAGATGAGTCCACTTGTCGAGTTCGACTTTCTTGCTTGCTTTCGGGCTGACGTAGGTTCCGCTTAGATGAACATCAAACGAAGGGATTCCGTTGTGCAAAAAGATCGCGTATTCGGATGACTGAGTCTTACAAACAACGCCACGGCTACCATCGATCTTCGTCGCGCACACCCAGGCCTCAAGCGTGAATGGTCCCTGCGGCAAATCGATTTCGGAGCTTTGGATCACAGCTGAATCGGTGCTGTTGGTGGCTCGTCGTCGACGAGTCTGTGCACTGGTTCTGCCGCGCAGATGAAGACTTCGACTCGCATCGGTCGCGAAAGCATCCGCGGGAATTTCGGCAAGGCCCATATCGATCGCGACGGTTTGCTCCGGAAGCTTGATACGTCCTTTCGGATGCAAATACTCATACTGATAACGGACCGATGGAACGGCCTGATTGCTCCAGCCACCTCTGGCCTGCATGTCGTCGGCGTGCACGAGAAAGAATCTGGCTTCTTCCGTTTTACCTGGCCCAATCACCACGTGTTGGTGATCCGGGATCGCTTGCCAACCCGCTGGGACGGTCGGAGAGAAAGTTGCCTCCAGCGGATAGGCTCCGGGGTTGGTGACGGTCATCGCGTAAGCCTGGCTAACGGAGGCGTCGGGTTTGACGAGCAGTTTCTCGCCGTTTCGTTTCGGTCGTGCCCCGCGGACAACGTTGACGTCATCCAACATGGCTTTGTCGAAATCCTTCGGGTCGAGCACGCCGCCGACAGGAATTGCAGAAACCGAAAATCCGTCCGGGCGGATCGTGACAAGATTGAAGTGATGCAAGTAGCCCAACTCTACGGACTCCATCGAAAGGTGTCCGCCGGTTGTCGCCAGCGAGTAGTACTCGATGCCGTCGACGGGGCCGTGATAAGTCATGTGGTGAATGTGGCCAGCGAAAACCGCCGCAACGTTTTTCGCAGCGACCATTCGCTTGTGGACTTCCGGCCAGTTGCTGCCTTCGTAGCCACCGCCGAGCCAGCGTGGATGGTGCAGGAAACAGAAAACGTGATCGCAATCGGAGAGCTTTGCGAGAGCCTTTTCCAAAAACTCAAGCTGCTGGTCGCTCATGTTTTGCATGCGACCTTCGCGAAATCCCTTGTCGCCGTTTTCCAGATCGCCTTCGTCGGAGAACAGAACGATAAAGCCATTGTTTTTGTGTTGGAACGAGTACCACAGCGGGCCGAAGTTTTTCTCGTAGTTGGCTTCATGGTGCTTCTGCGGGCGGTTGGGATCGCGAAAGTCCCAGTAGATGTCGTGGTTGCCGGCGACGGGAAACCATTCCATATCGAGCCCGTCCATGATGTCGCGAAATTCTTTCATTTCGACTATCCATTCGTCGGGACGGTTGTAGCCCTGGATCAAATCGCCAACGGTCATCACGAAGTCCGGATCGATCAGGTTGGTATCGTCGACGGCCTGGCGAAGGAACTTCAGTCCGCTCGGATCGCCACCGGTTCGGTCGCCGTAGATCGCAATCTGGAAGGCTTCGGTTTCCGGAGCCAATGCCAACGACATCGGTTTGGATCGAGTCGTGAAAATCTTCTGATCGACGCGGACGATTTCGACGTCGCCGGCATCGGCCTGAGAAGATTTGGCAGCCTTTTCAGGCTCAGAATTTGACTCACTCTCCTGCGCCACGGCAGGAAAAGCACCAACTAGCAGCATTATAAAACAGGTTAACGTTCGAAGCATTTCGCGGTCTCCACTCATTGTTGTCCTCAAATAGTTCCCAGTGGACAGTTTAGCAACGCGAGGGCGTTTGAGGTTCCGGGTTAACGAATAATTAACGTATGGAGTCGGGAGGTTCAGGCTCCATCCAAAACGTGATTCAAATTCAATCCATGCAAATTGGCCTCACGCAAAGGCGCGAAGGCTAAAGAGTCCGTGCAAGAACTTGGCGCCTTTGCGTGAGGTTCGACCGCCTGTCCGAAAACTGGCGAAGGATCGTCCTGCCCAGATGGGAGGTCGAGGCTCCGGGTAAACGTCGTCCAAATTCAGTCCATGCTGATTGGCATCACGCAAAGGCGCAGAGGCGCAAAGAATCCATGCAAGTACGTTGCGTCTTTGCGTGAGATTCCGCCGCCTGTCAAAAACCACCAAATCGAGTAAAATCCCGCCATGTCCGAAGTGGCATCTTCTATCGATTCCGCGGTCGCTATCGAAAAACTCGCCGTCGAGTTCGCTCAGCGACCGCAACTGATCGCCTGCATTGAAGCGCTGAAGCAGAAAAAGCCAGCAACCTTCGATTCAGTGTGGGGTTCGTCCTGCGCGCTGCTGACTCAAAGCATCGCCGCTCACATCGACCAAATCGTAGTCGTCGTCGGAGACACCAAAACGCAAGACCGGTTGCTCGATGACCTGCCAACCTTCGGTGACGCGCGAGCCGAACGGTTTCCGTCCTGCATGATCCGTGCGGACAACTCCAACGTCGTCGATCTCGACTACGGCGAACGGCTGCGGCTAATTAAATCGCTCAACGCCGGCGAGCAGAATCCGATCATCGTGACGACCGTAGCCTCATTGCTGCAACCGGTTCCCTCAACGAAATCGCTTGGCGGAAACACTCGTCGTCTGGCCGTTGGCGATCAACTCGATGTCGAAGCCTTCCAGGCCTGGCTGCTGGAACACGGATTCCACAACACCAGTGCTGTCGACTTGCCGGGCGAGTTCTCCAACCGCGGCGGGATCCTGGACGTGTTCGCGCCGGACTTTTCCAGCCCGGTCCGCATCGAGCTTTTCGACGACGAGATCGAATCGCTGCGCCAGTTCGACACATCGACGCAGCGTAGCGTTTCTTCGTTGCAACAGTTTGAAATCACCGTCCTGACCGATCAGGACAGTCAGGTTTTCGACGGCCACTTCTTCGATCACGTCCCGGAATCCACTGCGGTTTTGCTGGTCGAACCCGATGCTCTGCAGGCCGAAGCCGAGCGGTTCGCGGAACGAACTTCCGATTCAATCAAGCTGTTCACGTGGGACGAAAGCCGTCAAAAAATGGCAGGAAGAGGGTTGGCTTCCGCGAGCTCGGTCACCAGCGGATCCATCGGTCAGCAGTGGCAGTTGCCGATCGAGTCCGTAGAAAAGTTCAGCGGTGAGATTGGCGAAATTCGCCTACAAGTCGAACGGCTTTCCCGCGACGCGACCGGTCAGGAATATCAGGTGCTAATCGTGGCCTCGGTGGAGGGCGAAACAACCCGAGTCACCGAAATCCTTTCGCCGACCGGAGCTTGGAAAGAAGGCCGAATCGCGTTGGGCGTCGGCAGCGTGCACGATGGATTTCGAATTCGCGATTCCAAAACCGTGATCGTCAGCTGCGACCAAATTTTCAATCGCTCCGACCTGCGCCGCAAAGGACGTCGGCGGCTTGGCAAAGCCATTGACAGCTTTCTGGATCTTAAAGACGGCAACCTGATCGTGCATCTTTCGCACGGCATCGGTCGTTATCGTGGCTTGAAGATGCTGGAAAAAGACGGCCAGCACACCGAGCACATGGAGCTTGAATTCGCTGGCGGAACGCGGATTTATGTTCCGGCCGCGAAAATCGATCTGGTTCAAAAGTACATCGGCGGTTCGAAAACGACGCCCCGTCTGGCAAAGATCGGCGGAACGGGTTGGCAGAAACGCAAGGCTTCCGTCGAGTCCGCGATCACGGACATGGCTTCTGAGATGATCGACATCCAGGCTCAACGGCAAGGCCGATCCGGAATTTCGATGCGGATGGAAACGCAATGGCAGCACGAGTTCGAACAGAGCTTTCCCTATCACGAAACGCCCGACCAACTCACCGCGATCGCCTCGATCAAGGAAGACCTGGAAAACTCACAGCCGATGGAACGGTTGCTGTGCGGCGATGTCGGCTACGGAAAAACCGAAGTCGCCATGCGGGCTGCCTTCAAAGCGGTTGAAAACGGATACCAGGTCGCGGTGCTGGTGCCGACGACCGTACTCGCGGAACAGCACTACAAATCGTTTAGCGCCCGGATGGCTGAGTTCCCGCTGAAGATCGTGAAGCTGTCTCGCTTCTGCACGACGAAGCAGATGAAGGAGAATGTGGCGAAACTGAAATCTGGCGAAGCCGACATCGCCATCGGGACTCATCGCATCGTTTCCAAAGACGTCAAATTCGCCAACCTTGGGCTGGTCGTGATCGACGAAGAGCAAAAGTTCGGCGTGGCGGTAAAGGAAAAACTGAAGAATTTTCGATCGACGGTGAACATCCTTTCCATGTCGGCGACTCCGATTCCGAGGACGCTGCATATGTCGCTGGTCGGCGTCCGTGACATCGCCAACCTGGAAACGGCTCCGGAAGATCGGATGCCAGTCGAAACGAAAGTCATGCGTTTTAACAACGAAGTCGTTCGCGCCGCGATCTTGCGTGAACTGGCCCGCGGAGGACAGGTGTTCTTTGTGCACAACCGTGTCAAAGACATTCATGTCCTGAGGCAGAAACTCGAAGACCTTGTGCCGGAAGCATCGTTCAACGTCGGCCACGGTCAAATGGACGAACTGGAACTCGAATGCGTGATGTCTGACTTCATCGCTGGCAAGTTTGATGTCCTGATTGCGACGACGATCGTCGAAAGTGGTTTGGACATTCCGAATGCGAACACGATTTTCATCGACGAGGCCGATCGGTACGGGCTTTCGGATTTACATCAGCTTCGCGGCCGCGTCGGTCGGTACCACCATCAGGCTTATTGCTATTTGCTGCTGCAACCGCACAAGCACCTGAACCCGACGGCGGCGAAACGACTGCAAGCCATCGAGACGTTTTCGCAGATGGGAGCTGGCTTTCAGATTTCGATGCGGGACCTGGAAATTCGCGGTGCGGGAAATTTGCTGGGGACTCAACAGTCCGGGCACATCGCGACCGTTGGTTATGAAATGTACTGTCAGTTGCTGGAGAAAGCCGTGCGGCGGCTGAAGTCGATGCCGGCGAGGATTTCGATTCAAGTCGATGTGGATTTGCCGATATCGGCTTACATCCCTGACAAGTACGTGCCGGACCGAAGGCAGAAGCTGGATCTCTATCGGCGGTTGACTCGTCTGGAGAAGTTCGATCACATTGCTGAAGTTCGGGAGGAGCTGGCCGATCGCTTCGGGCCGATTCCAAAACCGGTAGAGCGTTTGTTGGCGGCATCGGAAGTGAAATTGCTGGCGGCTTCGTGGCAGATCGATGCGATTCAGTTGCGCGACAAGTATCTGGTGTTCGAGTATTCGGTTCGCCCGCGGATGGAGCGGCTTTCGAAGGAGCGTCCGATGATTCGAATCATTGATGATCACACCGCGATGGTGACGTTGAAGAGCGGGAAGATCGCGCCGGGGAAACTGCTGGCACTTGTGAAATCTTTGCTGGAAAACGTTGAAGTTTGATCGCTGGTTTGAGCCAGGCCAGTCGCTTGCCAAACGTTCTATGCAATGCCTTCGCAACGCTGCGTGAATTGTTGGCAGCCCTGATTTGCGAGACCCTCAAACTTCCCAAACCGCCCCGTTGATCACGTATAGCCACACGCGTCCCAACTGGCGGCAAAATCTTGGCGAACCGTCCAGCTTCTATTGCGTAAGCTTTCCGATCTCTGTACGGTCGCGCGGTATTTTTACGGTTTTTTGCTATCAGGATGGATCCATGGCTTCGCCAAAAGTCTGCAAACTGACTCCTCACAATTTTGGTTTTGCCTGTCTGATTGCCGCGAGCCTGTTTGCTTCATCAAGCAGCGGCCAGTCCGTCGAACCCACACCGGATCCGTACTTCAAGCCGACGGCTAAAAAGCCTGACTTCCAGAATAGCTACGTCCCTCCGACATTTTCACCGGGCTCGATCGGAAAGCGACTTCCGCAGAAAATCGGATCGCCATCGAGCAGCCTTTCTGTTCCGTGGAGTCACGAGCGATCGATCGTCCGCGATCAGGCATCGGACGACAACGGCTTCAAGCCAAAATCTGGGGTCGTTGATCCACCTGGAAAAATTCAATTGGTGTCGGGAACCGAACCCGTTGCAAAACAGGAAGGCATTCGCGTTGCGGAGTTACCAACAAAAAAGAAAATTGAACCTCTAAAGACTTTCGAGCCAGGCCGCGTGGTTGCGATTGTTGGTGGAGAGCCGATCTTTGTTGGCGACATGCTGTTTGAAGTCAACCAGATCATCGAATCCAAGATCCCTCAGGCTCCCGAATCGGCAAAGCAGGTGCAGCGGCAAAAACTGCTGACGATGCTAACGAAAAAGTTCGTCGACCAGAAAATGCTGTTCGTTGACGCGATGGGAAAATTACCGGCGGAAGCCAACATCGACGACCTCGTGAAACAGGCATCGAATGTTTTCAACGAACAGGTGTTGCCACAAATGATGGAAAGCAGCGGTGTTAAAAACATTTCCGAGTTTGATGGAAACTTGCGAGCACAAGGTTCTTCACTTCGTCAGGTGCGAACGGCGTGGGCGAAAGATCAGCTGGCGCGTCAGTTTGTGCAACAGGACATGAAGGTCGACCAAACGGTGACTCATCAGGAAATGCTTGATGACTACCTCGCGAACAAGGAAAAGTACGCTGTGCGAGCTCGTTCCAAATGGGAACAGGTGATGGTTCGTTTCGACAAACACGAATCACGGACGGCAGCCAAGCGAAAGATTGCTGAACTCGGCAACCAGATTATCTACGGAGCCAGCTTTTCCGAGATTGCAAAAAAACACTCCGACGGATTCCGAGCATCCAAAGGCGGGCAGCACGACTGGACCGGTAAAGGGGCTCTGGTTCTGAAAGAGATCGACGCCGCCATCTTCGAGCTGCCGATCGGCGAGCTTAGCGACATTATCGAAAGCCGCGACGGATATCACATCGTCCGCGTTCTCGAACGTACCGACGCGACGCACACGCCGTTTACCGAGGCGCAGATTGAAATTCAAAAGCGGATCAAGAACGACAAAATCAACGCTGCTTTCGAAAAGCATTTGGAACGAGTTCGCGAGCGAATTCCAGTTGAATATTTCCCGCTGGACTAGAACACAAACGGACAGAGCGATCCGTTGGCGTTGGTAAAGTTCCTTCAGGCGGAGATAGCATCCCCTTCGATTGGATGCAGCGTTTCAGGCTGGGTTTGAAGGGGTCAGGCGAAACGAGGCTGATGATTTCATGTTCGCCTTGACCAAGGCCAAGCGCTCAGCAACAAGCGCTCAGCAACAAACGCTCCAGCAACAACGCTCACGGTCCAGCCGGATATCGCGAAGGATGAATCGTGCTTTCTCTGTCTGGTTCAGCTACTGGCTCGCGATTTGTATCACGCTGCGCCCAACGCAAAAAGGGCCTCTGCCGAAACAGAGGCCCTCGAAACCACACGGTTACAATTCGGTTGGTTCGCGATATTTTGCGATGACTTCAGAGCCTTCCGCATTCGCAGACGCTCCGTAGCCTGTGTCTAGCTTTCGAAAGAAACAAGCTCTTCGCCAGAATCATCTTGCTGCTCAGCTTTCTTCGCATCCTGCTGGTCGAAGAAAACGTCCATCTCTTCCAACACGTCAGTGTCTGCGATTGAAGAATCGCCGCTGACTGGAATCTGACCGTAGTGACTTGGCATCATGCTCATCATTTCCTGCTCTGTCTCCAGGCGGGCACTGATGTCTTCGATCATGCCGCGAGTACGAGCCAGTTGGCTGTTGTCGAACTGATCCAGTTTGCTGGCAGTTTTAACAACTTCGTTCATGCGGTTCTGAGCCGTCAGGTGCTCGATCTGCAGAGCCAGTTCGGTTTTCTGCGAACGTGCTTCAGCAAGTCGTTCCATTGCGGCGTTGAGCGCTTTCTCGCGAAGCTCCAGAACTTTCTGGTCCTTCTCAAGCGTTGCCGTGGCCGTTTTGTGGATCGACAATCGAGTCCGCAACTCTTCCTTGACTCGCGTCGTCGTGTAAGCCTTTGAGTTAGCCGCGACGTAGAACTCATCGCCCGAATCGACATGCGAACGCAACGTCATCATCTCGCGACGGCTTTTTTCGAGCGACTCTTGCTGCCGCTCAAGAGAAGACTCAAGCTTCTTGATCGAAACTTTCTCTTTGGCGATCTGCAGGTTCATGTCATCAATTTCCGGACCGATGTTTTCAAGCTGCTTTTTCGCAGCATCGATCTGGAAAGAAATTGGCACTTGTTGCTCGATCGAGCGACTGGCCTTGTCATAAGCTGTTTGTGCGTAAGGAATCAGTTTGCCGCCGAACAACAATCCGGCAATCAACATCAAACCCGTAGCACCAAGGATACATTTTTTCATTCTTTTTAGCTCCGCTTGTAAACCGATGGGTACCGTGCGACGTTGACCCGCAAGGCTCACTTTGGCCTCGCATCTCGGGAACGAATCGCGTCTGGTGAGTAATTCGCCGCGGGCTTTTGGATCTTTGGAAAAAACAGGAAAGATTTGGTTCAGGCCAGTAAAAGCGGCAAATCACGGCAAACGAGGGCCTCAGAAACCCGATTCTGCCTCGCGAATCGAGAAAACAGCTGAAATCTGGCTCTCGCGATAGCTTCGAAGCCCAATGCCGACACGAGCGACCCATCGGGCCTGTATCCTCAAAGCTTTGCCAAGCTGCTCAACCTCGCTCAAGGCGATCAAGATGACTTTACATGTACACCTAGAGGTGCAGTTTCTTTCCATGTGCGCAGCGTATTGGCTTTCGTTTTCTGAATCGGACAATTAGATTTGTGCGAAGCAATCACTCCACATAGGGCTTTTCATGTCAGACGGAAACGAAACTACGGACCAGTTCGATCCTTACAAACCGGGTGTCAGCACAGGCACTCCCAAGGTCAAAGATATCGATAAGGGAACTGGCATTGTTCCCAAGAAGTATCTGCTTCCATTCATTCTGACGACATGCTGCTTTTCCCTGTGGGGATTTGCCAACGACTTTACCAACCCACTGGTAAAAGTGTTCGAGCAAGTCTTCATCATTACGACTTCGCAAGCGTCGTGGTTGCAGTTCGCGTTTTACACCGGCTACTTTTGCATGGCACTTCCGGCCGCGTTCTTCATTCGGAAGTTCACCTACAAAGGCGCCATCATGGTCGGCTTTTTGTTTTACGCGATTGGCGCCTTGTTGGCGATTCCGGCCAGCATGACTGCCACGTTCGGCTTGTTCCTGCTCGGGTCCTATGTACTGACCTACGGCTTGGCGTTTTTGGAAACGGCTTGCAATCCGTACATCCTGTCGATGGGCCCTAAAGAGACCGCGACGCAACGTTTGAACCTCGCGCAGGCTTTCAATCCAATTGGCTCGTTGATCGGAATGTTTGTCGCCAGTCAGCTGCTGGCCCCCAATCTCCTGGTAACCGATTTTCAGAAAGACATCAAGGAAGGCAACCCGGAAGTTGTCAAGTATCTGATTCAAGACGAAGCCAACTTGCCGCCGGGCGCGACTCTCGCCGACGATGGAAAATCCTTTGTCCTAAAAGACGACCTGAACACAGAAGTCAATTTGTACTCCGAAGGTTTGCCTGACTATGACACCGAGGTCGGCGCTCTTGGTGCGGCTACCACCAACGCGATGAAAGTGTTTCGCGAAACCGAGCCTGAAGCGTTTGCAGAGTTTCAACAGGCGGACCTTGGATACGTTAGAACTCCTTACGTTGTTGTCGCCGGCGTCGTGTTGGCGTTCCTCGGAATTTTCGCGTTCAGCAAAATGCCTGTTTTCAAGTCCGAACAGGCAGACGCGCCGTTCCTCGAAATCACCGCACGAATCTTTGCACAGCCCCGCTTCTTCGGCGGTGTGATCGCGCAATTGTTTTATGTCGGAGCGCAGATCATGTGCTGGACTTTCGTCGTGCACTATGGCATGGAGTATGTCGGCCTGACGCTGGCGGAAGCCCAGAGCTACAACATCGTCGCGATGGTCATTTTCCTGCTCAGTCGTTGGATCTGCACGTTCCTGCTTCGCATTTTTAGTCCCGGACGCATGTTGTGTGGATTCGCGATCGGTGGAATCGTCTTTACGTTGGGCGCAATCTACCTGCCAGGGTACACCGGTTTGATGTCGCTGGTCATGATTTCAGCCTGCATGTCGCTGATGTTCCCAACGATTTACGGCATCGCACTGAACGGCATGGAAGAAGAGGAAGCCAAACTCGGGTCGGCCTATCTGATCATGTCCATTGTCGGAGGAGCCGTTCTGACGAAACTGCAGGGCGGAATGATCGACGACTACGGCGTCCGATTTTCATTCTGGTTGCCGTTAGCCTGCTTTGTCGTGATCGCAATCTACGGCTTTCTTACCTTCGCTGTATTCGAGCCTCGGGCTGCCCGCGAGTCGGCGTCTGCCTAGAAGTATAGCCTCAGCCAGCAAGCTTCGCTTGCTGTTCGCTGTCCCCACTTCTGACGGGACGGTGAACGGAGGGCTGACGAGATTGCGTTTTCGTGACAGCAGTCTCGCTATTGTGGCGCGCCGAAAACTCTGCTCAGTTTTGTCGGCGTCATTTTTGTTTGCGTTCGGCGTTCGGATCACGGACAATTCCGGCTGAACCGTTTTGCCACATCCCTTCAAAGGCGCTTGCCATGAACTTCGATTTTTCATCCGCTACGAAACTGAAACTGATCTTCTCGCTACTCGTCGCACTGACATTCTCTTTGGATGCTGTTGCCCAGATGCCGACCCCGGGACCGGAAACGGAGGTACTGAGGAAAGAAGTCGGTGAGTGGACTTGCGAGATTAAAGCCTGGTCAGGACCGGGTGCAGAACCTGTGATCACCAAAGGCTCTGAGTCGACCCGCATGTTTGGCGATTTCTGGACGATCACCAACTTCGAAGGCAACATGATGGGATTCCCATTCAAAGGCCACGGCACCTACGGCTACGACACGCGAAAGAAAAAGTACGTCGGCACGTGGATCGATTCACTGGGACCCTACATGATGCACACCGAAGGCACGTACGACAAAGAAACTGAAACGCTAACGATGGTCGGCGACAGCCCGGGACCGGACGGCGTCACAATTTTCACGTACACCACAACGGCCAACTACAAAGACGGCAAACGAATCATGACGATGCACATGCAGCCAAAAGGTTCTGGCGACGATCAGAAAATGAAGCTGTTTGTGATGACGTACAAGAAGAAAGAAAAGGCAGCCGAGGAATCGAAATAGCCTGCCGATCCTTGGGAATCTCAACTCTATCACACGGCAACCCTGTCGTTTTACGCCATGAAAACGCTTTTCTATTCCTCGCTTTTTCTCGCCGCCATTTTCACCTGCTCGGCTTCCGCACAGGAAGACGACGCGAAGGTTGAGAATAGAATTCTGGCGTTGGCGCAAGCCTACGTGGATGCTGAAGTCGTCAATTCGGTCGCGATTGGCGTGATCGATGGTGACGCGAGCTTTACGATCGGCGCGGGCCAGTTGAGCAAAGATGATCCGCAAGCTCCCAACGGAGACACCGTCTACGAGATTGGCTCGATCAGCAAAGTCTTCACCGGAATCCTGTTGGCCGACGCGATTGAACGGGGACTGGTGACTGCCGACCAGGCGGCCGGCGACCTGTTGCCCGAAGGCGTCACGATGCCAGTCTCGAAGAAGAATCCCGACCGGCAGATTACCTTAATGCAACTGTCGACTCACGTTTCGGGATTGCCAAGACTGCCGAACAATCTGGAGGGAGTCAATTCTGCGAACCCTTACGTCGACTACACGGCGGAGAAGCTGTTTGAATTCCTCGACTCACATGAGCTTTCTCGCAAACCGGGGATCGCAGAAGAATATTCGAACCTCGGTACGGGGCTTTTGGGGGAACTGCTTTCACAACAGCAGAAAACCGGATACGAAGACCTGTTGAAGAAACGAATCAGCGGCCCACTAGGGATGACCAGCACTTCTCTGGCTCTCAACGAGGACCAGCGAAAGCGAATGGCACCTCCACATTCTGCCTCCGGCCAACCGTCTTCCACCTGGGAGTTTGACGCGTTGGCTGGCGCGGGCGGAATACGCAGCACCGTCAACGACATGCTGAAGTTCGCCAATGCGACGCTGAATCCACCTGACAGCGAAACCGGAAAAGCGATCGAATTGGCGTTCGCGCAGCAACGCAAACCGAAAGGCCTTGGTAGCCTGCCGATGGGGTTTGGCTGGATGATCAACCGAAGCGAAACCCGGTGGCACAACGGCGGTACCGGCGGCTATCACACGATGTTGTTCGTGAGCCGAAAGAAGAAACAGGCTGTCGTGGTGCTGTGCAATACCGCGACGCGCGAGGTCGACAAACTTGCGTCTGAAATTATGGCACTGCTTGGCGGACAGGACGTGAAACCGCGCGAGTTCCGCAAGTCAATCGATATGCCGACTGAGATTTGCCAACGTTACGTCGGTCGGTACCAACTGAACGGCCTGGTGAACATCGACGTTGCGTTCGCAAACAAAAACCAGACCGAGTTAACCGTTCAGTTGACGGGTCAGAACGCGTTTCCGATCTTTGCCGAAACGGAAACGCTTTGGTATCTGAAATTCGTGGATGCAGAAATCGAGTTCACCGTTGATGATGAAGGCAACTGCTCGGCGTTGACGCTAAATCAAAACGGAACCCGACAAACCGCGACGAAAAAGTAGTCCAACGGCTTCATCCGATCAAGCCAATCAGTTCCGTCCGATCAGGCCGGCAAACTACTTGCCGGACTCAAGTGCTGGAAAATCCAGCTCCTCAAGAGACTGCACACGGTTGGCAGGTGCCGGAGCCGGAGTCAGGATCGATGAAGGCTTGTTTGCATCACCGGCACCTTCGTAGATGGACTTCAATCCACTGCCCACAGATGGCTCATAGCGATCCGAGATTCGGCGACGTGTTGCCGTCGGCTTTGGCTCCAATGCTCGTGGCGCGATTTTGAGATCGTCAGAATCGATTTCCTCATCAGGGTCAGGCTGACCGTACTGAACCGTGATTTTCTCTGGCTTGTTGCCGCGACGGGAAACGGAAAACTCAACGCGATCTCCTCCACTCATGGCTTTGGCGATCGCCTCAAACTCTTCGATCACCTGAATCGGTGCTCCACCGATTTCTTCGATCACGTCGCCACGACGCAGACCAGCTTCGGCTGCATTTCCACGCTGGTCAATCTTGCTGATCACAAACGTCTCTCCAACCGGTTGCAACATCATGCCGAAACCTTTTGCACCTTCACGCTGTTTGTCGGAGACAGACAATCGGCTTGATGAACCGCCAGGAGATTCCAGTTTGATCTTGGGGTTCTTCTGGCCTTCCTTGCTGGCTGGCGTAGGTCGCTTTGCCAGAGTCGGAGTCTTTGCGTTCGCTTCTTTCTTGGCCCCGGATTTTTTCGTAGCCGGCGTCGGGGTTTTGGAGCTCTTTGATGCGCCGGACTTTTCTGGTTCGGACTCCGGGACGAATGGAAGCAGTGGCTTGCCGCCGTTGAGCCGCTCTCGCATCCGGCGGATAATCGGACCTTGTGCCGAAGCGTCTTCAGCCGGGACCGTGCCCAGAGCGAAAACCAAAGCAAACAGAACCAATACGGATTTCAGGCAAAATTTCATCACTCATCCTTGAGTTTCACGAACGTATGCGTGGACAATGCCACCATCATCCGGCCTGTCCTTGTGTCACAGGCCTCAGGACTACTCTTCGTCGTCAGTTTCACGTTTATTCAGAATCCGGGATTCCGTGGTCGAAGTCTTCGGAACAGGTAGATCGCGACTAATCGCGCTATTCGGCACGCCAATGTTAAGCTGAATCGACTGTAGTTATTGGCCGGCTGGACAGTTCACCAAATACCTGACCACGCAATCTTTTAACGATTCGAAATTGAACTAGAATCGTCGATTTAGCCAACCACACCTTCTCAATACAGCAGACGCTTGACCATGCAACTTAAATCACCTGAATCCTGTCAGTTCGATATCCTGTCTCTCGGCGAAGTCATGGTTCGGCTCGATCCTGGCGAAGGTCGGGTGCGGACTGCCCGACGCTTCGAAGTCTGGGAAGGCGGCGGCGAATACAACGTGGCTCGTGGCTTGCGACGTTGCTTCGGACAGCGGGCCGCACTTGTTTCGGCCTTTGCAGACAACGAAGTCGGACGCTTGCTCGAAAACCTGATTCTCACTGGCGGAGTCGACATGACTCACTGCAAATGGATGCCGTTTGATGGAGTCGGTCGAGCCTGTCGCAATGGTTTGAACTTTACGGAAAAAGGCTTTGGCGTCCGCGCGGCTCTGGGCACTTCGGATCGCGGCTACACCGCGGCGTCGCAACTCAAAGCCGGTGATATCGACTGGGATCACATCTTTGGCGAACTTGGCGTTCGCTGGTTCCACACGGGCGGAATCTACGCGGCACTGTCGGACACGACGCCTGGCGTGATCGCAGAAGCGCTTCAGTCAGCTCAGAAGCACGGTACGATCACTTCGTACGATTTGAATTTTCGCAGTTCGCTGTGGAAAGACTTCGGCGGCCAGGAAGAATGCCAGAAAGTCAATCGCGAACTGGCTCCCTATGTCGACGTGATGATCGGAAACGAAGAAGACTTTACGGCCTGTCTTGGACTGCACGTTGAAGGTCTGGGCGATCAGATGAAAGAGCTGCCGATCGAAGGCTATCGCAAGATGATCGATCAGGCGACCAGCCAGTTCCCGAACTTCAAGGCGATTGCCACAACACTGCGAACCGTTCGCACCGCGACCGTGAATGACTGGGGCGCGTTGTGCTGGCACGACGGCACGCTGTACGAGGCGACTCATCGTGAAAGACTTGAAATCTACGATCGCGTCGGCGGCGGCGACAGCTTTGCCAGCGGCTTGATCTACGGATTCATGAAGACCGGCGACGCCCAACAGGCCGTTCAGTACGGCGCAGCTCACGGTGCTCTCGCGATGACGACCGCCGGCGACACGACGATGGCGGTTGTGAGTGAAGTGGAAGCGTTGATGGCTGGCGACAGCGCCCGCGTGAAACGCTAGGATAGTTCTGACTGAGATTCGGCGGGAGCGACCAATTCCGCCCATTTTGTTTCCAGAGAGTCTTCAATGAAGCGGTACAAAGGACTGATTCGCGATACCTGGTGGGTGTGGCTGGTCTTCGTTGGCGGAGGAATTATCGGCGGAATCTTCTTGCCGATCTTCTTCTCGGCGATCCCGATCAGCGCGTTTGCGTTCATCTATTTCGGTTTGATGCGATACGATTCAGAAGGCGAACTGATTTCTGAAGATCGTTCCTGAGCGGAGCGAATTGCTGGCGACAGGGCGGCTAGCAAATTTGGATTTCCTGTTGAATCATGCCAAGAATGTTAAATTGCCGTCGAATTCTATTCAACGATCCGCCAGCCGGATATGATTTGAGACAGCAAGCGTCGCAACAACATGAATGCATCCAGCATGGAATCGAAGGAGTCAACTCATCCCACTGATGCGCGATCCCGATTCATGATCTGGGTCGACGGCGTTGGTGGTTACATGGTGTGTGCCGACACGGTCAATTCGATCGGACAGGCGACTCAACAGAACGAAGTCTCCATTCCGATTTCCGGAGACATTCATCAGGTCCACGCAAAAATTCAGTCTGCGGATTCGGGCCACTTGCTTCACCCAGTCGGCCCCGTTTTCGTTGATCAGCAATCAGTTCACGATCCCCAACTGCTGACTGACAATCGCACATTTGAGATGGGAGACTCGGTGTCGCTGCGATATTGCAAGCCACACCCATGGAGCACAACGGCGGTCATTCGTTTTGAGTCCCGCAATCGCACCTATCCCTGGTCTGACGCCGTACTGATCGCGGGCAACACGATCATCCTGGGACCGAATGCACAGTCGCACATTCGCTGCACACGTTGGGAGCATGAAGTGATTCTGCTGCGTCGAGACGGACAATGGTTCTGTCGCTCGTTCGCCGATTTCTCAATCGACGGAAGCCCCATCGAAATGGAAGGCGAATTGAACGCCAATTCCCGCGTCGAAGGAAGAGACTTTTCTTTCAGCCTTGAGCCTCTCGAAGCGTAAAAACGGCGAACCAGCAGCACTCAACCTCGAACTTCACGAATCTGCCCGTCGGCATTTAAAGCTTTTTGTCTTTTCTACGGTTTCCAAGTCACAGAGTTATGGTCGCGTCGTATCAGATTGCGGATCACACCGTAGCGGTTACGTTGCGGAGCAAATACGGCGCGCCTGTTTTCGCTAAATCACGTTCACCACTGCAGTGACCCCGCTAAACCGTCTCCACTCCCCATTTGATTTGGATTTACACGATGAAAAGTACAGTTTTGGCATTTGCATTTGCACTGATGTTTATGAGCACTCAGGCAGACGCACAGTTGGTCAATTTCGACCTCTTTGGGCAAGCCGGATCCGGTCTGCAGACTGGAAACGAAGTCGGCGGAGCATCTGGCTCTGGTTTTGGTGACGCCATTGGTCTGGTGCTGGATACATCCACCAATGAGTTGACCGTGAACGTTGCATGGGGTTCCGGGAACGGATTTGGCGACCTGACTGGTGACGCGACCGCGGCTCACCTGCACGGTCCAGCCGACATCAATAGCAACGGAGGTGTGTTGATCAATTTTTCCTCGATCCTCGACAACTCGGCGACTGACGGCGGGATCAATGGAGTTGTAACACTCAGTTCAGTTCAAGCTGACATCCTGCTTGATGGCGAAACGTACATCAATGTGCATACCGCCGACAACGCGGGTGGCGAGCTTCGTGGCAATCTGTTCGCCGCCGTTCCGGAACCGTCGAGTCTGGCGATCGCTGGCCTGATCGGCGCAGTGGGCTTTGTCCGCAGAAAGCGAAACTGAATTTCACGTCGCTAGACGGCGAAGAAGATTCAACGATAAAAAAGAACCGCATTGGTCAGTCTCCTGATCAATGCGGTTCTTTCGTTGGTTTGATCAAGCAGGAAGCTGATACTTTCTGCCTCAACTAGATACTGGTTCCATACCGTTGTCGGAAGGCGAGCAGGTCGAACACGTTGACGTTTCCATATCGAACCTAACTGGCCCCGTGTCAAATGCGATGTGGCTGTTGTAAGTGCTTGGCACGGAGTAGTCGCTAATTCCAATGGTCGTATCAGTTCGCGATTTTCGCTTCACTGCTCACTGCACTGAGCACCGTCGAGCGGCCAAGTCATTTTATGTGGCAAGTCCACCGGGCTGGATGATTGAAACGAAAAACTCATGGTGTTGTCAGATTCATCCGGTTCGGCGACTTGAACAAGGACGTCTGCAATCACCGTCACGCTTTGTAGGTTCCCGTCGGCATAACATCCAGTTCGTCACCATCCATAACCGTTGGCTGAAGCTTGCCCGGATGCCAATTCTTTCACCATGAACCGGAGGCCGTCTGCCGATCGCCTCGCCGTGTTCTCAATCGATTCATCACTTCACTCGTTAGAAAAAAACATACAGAGTTCGCAATATAGTAGGCGTAGTTCTGCGCTGAAAGCAAAACCTGTTGAGGTCGATTCAAATCGACGAATGAGCGCCTGAACGGCCGGACTTCAGGCGAAAATACGAGATACCGCAGCTCGGATCAGTCTCATTTAGCGTGCGTAGAGACGCAAGAAAGTACACCCGGCAGGATTCGAACCTGCAACCTCCGGTTCCGTAGACCGGCGTTCTATCCAGTTGAACTACGGGTGCATTTTTGTGCTTGAGAGCGTCAAAGTATATCGATAACGCGAGCCGCGTAAAGACGCTCGTTTGGCGTTTCGGGAAAGACTCCCAATTCCGTTGCTAGTTCGGCAAAATCAAGCCCGCGGTGTAGCCTTTCTTCCAGATTTTCATTTTCTGGCCGTATTTCCATACGGAAACCTCGGCAAAGGCGACAGCCGCGTGCCCCAATCGTTGACACCGCTTCGCCGTCGCAGCGAATCGGCTACTATTCGTCGTCTGTCGCGGAGACCTGACGAATATTGCCTTCTGACGAACTGCCACCCTGAGACGCCATAATTGCGGCAACATCGGCTCTGTTTTCCAAGCTCAAGAACTCCTGGGACTCGCCGGTTTCGACGATCAAACCTGCAATACGCCAGCCCGAATCGCCCCGACGCATCATCCACAAAAGCGACTGTTTTGAGCCGTCTTTCTCGACCACAGTGCAAGGCACCTGAGCAACTTTGGCGCGGCTCGTCGCGTAGGAAGCTTCGCCGACTTTAACCTTTGAACCGGGACCGCCGAGTGCTTCGAGTTCCAGTCCTGCGTCGACGGTGGCTTTGAAAGCCTGGCGAGTCAGCAGTTGCTCCGCGAGATTGCGTTCGTTTTTGGAAAGCAAAGCCAGGAACCGTTCGCATACAACCTTCGCAGTTGCATCGCTGCCCGGCAGCGTATCGGGTTGTGTGGCGACATCAGTTTCTGGAATCGCAGATTCACGTGTTTGGGAAACAGTATCTTCGCTCTCACCGCTTTCCGTCGTTGCAGCGGGTTCCGAACAGCCAATAAAAGCCGTCGTCAATATAAGAGCTAACAGGATGGTTGTGATTTGCCTGAACATAGTCTTCCTTCCATGGAAGTTGATCACGAGAGTATTGAGTTCACGATTTCGAATCAGCGGGAATTCTTACCGCTGGAAAAATTTTGGTCAATCTCAATGTTGATGACATTGAAGATGGCTCCCTTCTCTGTTTCAGCTTTACCGCAGAAAGGTAGTTTAGTCCAAGATGCCTTGACCCAATATCTTCGGAACTGTAACTAGAAACAAAACCGACCGTTGTCGCTTTTCGGAGCCCCAATCTTGAGCCAAAACAAAAAGATGGTTCAAAAAATCCTGCTATCACTTTTTGCTTGCACTTTTTTGTTTGTGGGCAAAGCGTACTCGCAGCGTGCGCGCTTCGAAGGAACCGGAATCGATGACTTTTTCTCGTTGCAAACGCAGCCGCAACCAGCCACGCTTCCTCCGCCGCCGCAACAGCTGAATTTCCCTGGATTGGCCGCAACTTCGCCGACCGCGTTCCCACAAGGCGGCGTTTCCCTTGGACAGCCCACTTTCCAACCGCCAACGTTCAGCCAACCGACTGCGATTCAGACGGCTCCCCAGTTTGGAACGCCGTCGCTGCCAGGCTTCGACCCGTTTTCATCTGGCAATCAGCCATTTCCGGTTTTTCCCACCGTTCAACAGCCAGCGTTCATTGGCAACGGCAACCCGAATTTTCAATTGCCGCAGAACTTGCAGCCACCCAACATTCAACCCCAGGTCTTCCAGCCGCAGGTTGCTCCGGTATCACCTCCGCCTGTTCAATCGTTTCGTGACGTGACGGGGAATCAGCCGGCTTTCAATTACAACTTGCCGCAAGGCCAGGGCTACCTTCCACAGAACCAGTGGCCCTATCAGGGCACCGGGACTGACTGGCTTCCATCGATCGACTGGACCTGGGCGAACCAGGCCTGGTCAAACTTTCGCAACAACTTCTTGCCACGCGTTCTCGAAAGACCTCGTGCCCGTCAAACATGGATTTACGGGAGCGGAGGGAACAGCTCAATCGGAAACGAGCTTGGCATCAACGATCTGGAAGTCGCGACGACAGCAACGTGGCCAAGGTTCTTTGGCGGTCCGCAACCGCTGCGGATTTCCCCGGGTTTCGCGGCTCACTGGTGGCACGGCCCGGACACGGTCGAAACCGGAGTCGACCTACCGCCTCGCGCGTACAGCGCGTATCTGGCCTTCGATCACACCACCGATCCGGCTCGCGGGTTTGGATTTGACAACAATTTTACGATTGGCGTGTACAGCGATTTTGACAACTTGTCTTCGGACTCACTTCGCATGACTGGTCGGCTGGTCGGTTGGCGTCGAATCAACGAGTACATGGTCGGCAAGATCGGTGTCGAGTACCTCGATCGAATTCGATTGAAGATGCTTCCGGTTTTCGGGATCTACGCCAACCCAAATCCTGACATGAAGATCGACCTGACGTTCCCGCGTAGCAAGGTCTCACATCGCATCCCGAATTTCAACAACTTTGAAGGCTGGGCGTACGTCGGCGCCGAATATGGCGGAGGCAGCTGGGCAATCGATCGTGCTGCGGGATTCGAAGATCAGGTCGACATCAACGATGTCCGCGCATTTATGGGGCTGGAGTGGATGGGACCGCGGCGCGTCACCGGTTTCTTTGACGTAGGATACGTGTTTGAGCGCGAACTGGTTTATCGCACGGCTCCGCTGGCTGATATCCCGATCCAGGATTCGTTCATGATCCGGTCTGGAATCGCGTTCTAGGCCCAGTTTTGAACTTGGCGAAACCTTGCCGGCCCGAATGGTGTACAGCCAAAGTGCATCGCTTTGCAACCGTTGCCATGTCGCGTGATCCAACTATAAAGGGGTAACCTCCTTGCCCACTCTCCAGGTGATTTTTTGAAATTCCCGATCAAAACCACCATTGCGCTCGCCGTTCTTGGCGCGATCGGCTACTTCGCCTACGGCCCGATTGCGAAAAAAATCGAGGAGAGCAACAAGCCTCGCTGGCGTACCGTCAAAACCAACGTCGGCACCTTGAAGCAGCAAGTCAGCGCGACCGGTACGGTTCGGCCGGTCAAGAAAGTCCAAATTGGCTCGTTCGTTTCCGGTCCTATCGTGGACTTGTTCGTTGAGTTCAATCAGGAAGTCAAACAGAACGAGGTTCTTGCCCGAATCGACCCGAAACTTTTCGCAGCCAATGTGGCTCGCGACAAAGCGACTCTGGCGACCGCGATGGCTGACGTGCAGCGCGTCAAGGCGCTTCTGCAGCAAGCTCGAAACGACGAGCGTCGCGCGATGAAACTGAGAGAGAAGAACAAGGACTTCATCGCACAGTCGGAACTCGACCGCGTTCGCTTCAGTCGATTGTCCCAGGAAGCACAACTGGTCATCGCCGAGGCTGCGGTAGAACGATCCAAGGCTACGCTTACGAACTCCCAGACGAATCTGGATTATTGTGAGATTCGTTCGCCGGAAGACGGCATGATTATCGACCGGAAAGTCGAACCTGGCCAAACTCTCGCGGCCCAATTTCAGACCCCGGAACTGTTTGTGGTCGGCGTTGGGATGCGCGAGAAAATGCACATCTTTGCTGACGTTGACGAATCGGAAATCGGGCTGATCCGTGAAGCTGCGGACTCCGAACAACCGGTTACTTTTACCGTGACGGCCTATCCGGATTCGGAGTTTGAAGGTTTTATCGAGGAAGTTCGATTTAGCTCTGCCGAGCTTCAGAACGTTGTCACCTATCCGGTTGTTGTTGGATGCCCCAACCCGGATTTGAAGTTGCTACCTGGAATGACTGCTGATCTTTCGTTCCAGATTCGCAAACGCGAGAACGTCGTCAAGATCCCCAAAGGCGCGATTCGATTCTTCCCGACAAACAAGGAACATGTTCGCGAACAGGATCAGCACCTTCTCGACATTGGCAAATCTGACTCCGATGAAGAGGCTGACGAAGGGGGCGACGAAAATGTCGACGACGAATCCAACGAGAGCCCTGACAAAGACGATTCCGATTCCGCAAATTCGAATTCTGACGCCGACGACTCAAACGAGGATCAGCTTTCGACCGAACTGGCGGATGACGAATCGACGAACGGAAAAAAGAAAGACAAGAAGATCCGCCACGTGTGGGTCGTGGAAGGCGAACGACTCAAGGCCATCGAGGTCAAAGTCGGCATCAGCGACAGTCGGTTTTGGGAATTGGTCTCTGGTGATGTTGAAAAAGGCATGGAACTGGTGATCGGTCAGAAAGCTCGAGGCGAAGAGTAGCATGGGACCCCTTAAAACGCTGGCCATCGCCACCAAGGCACTCGCCAAGAACAAAATGCGAGCGGCACTAACGGTACTTGGCGTGGTGATCGGAATCGCCGCGGTGACCACAATGGTTTCGATCGGACAGAGCGCAAGTGCGCTCGTTCAGGGCGAGCTGGAAAGTTTCGGCACCAATGTGATGATCATCTTCCCGGGCGAAAGCAAAAAGGGTGGCGTTCGTTCCGGCCGAGTCAACACGCTGACTTCCGATGATGCTCGGGCCATTTCCGACGAGTGCAGTTTGATCCAGGCCTCGTCTCCGCTGGTCGGAACCGGTGGCCAGGTCGTCTACGGAAATCTGAACATCAGCCCCAACGAAATGTTCGGCGTCGGACCGGACTATCTGAAAGTCCGTAACTGGCCCGTTGAATACGGTTCATTTTTTGACCAGTCACAAATCGACAAAGCAGACAAAGTTTGCGTCATTGGACACACGTTGGTCAACAAGCTGTTTCAAACGTCGGATCCGCTGGACCAAACCGTGCGTATCAACAACAAGCCTTTCCGCGTTGTCGGCATTCTGGAGAAGAAAGGCGCCAACATGATGGGCGAAGACCAGGACAGCGTGATTCTGATGCCATACACTTCGGTGCGCCGAACTCTTAATGGATCCAGCTTTGACGACGTGCATGTTGTTTTCGCGTCCGCAAAATCGAGTGCTCAAGTCGAAGCCGCCAAAGCCGAGGTAACTCAACTGTTGCTCGATCGTCACAGCATTGACAAAGAAGTCGACGCAGACTTCGATATCAAGACGACCAATGAAATCGCAGACATGCTGGGCATGATCACGGGAACGATGACTCTCATGCTGGCTTCGATTGCCGGCATTTCGCTGCTCGTCGGAGGCGTTGGCATCATGAACATCATGCTGGTCTCGGTTACCGAGCGGACTCGCGAAATTGGAATCCGCATGGCGGTGGGCGCACGTTCTCGCGACATTCTGATGCAGTTTCTGGTGGAATCGATCCTGCTTTCCTGTGTGGGCGGCCTGATCGGATTCGCACTTGGCATTAGCGCCTCGATCGGGATTACAACGCTGATCAACTCGTTTTCGACGGGAACGGACTGGCCGATCATCGTTTCGATTCCCGCTGCCATCGTCGCGTTTCTGTTCGCAGCAGCCGTCGGCGCATTCTTCGGATTCTATCCGGCACGCCGCGCGAGCAAACTGGACCCTATCGATGCGTTGCGATACGAATAGCGATGTCCCGACCGTCGCAGGTCGCAGGGCTAAATCTTCGCATCCAGATTGTTGAACTTGCCTATTCGCAGCAATTCGCTGATCAGCTTTGCAGGCGTCTGAACACGATCGGCAGGATCTTTTTCGATCAATGTCATGATCAAATCCTGAAACAGATCGTTCACCGAAAGCTGGTAGTTCTTTGGTGGATCGGGCTTTTCATCGCGAACGTTTTTGATGATGTCGACCATTGAAGTTCCGCTGACTGGCGGACGTCCGGTGAGCAGAGCGTAGCAGGTCGCTCCCAATCCGTACAAATCGCTTCGCGTGTCGATTTCGGCATCGCCACGAGTTCGTTCCGGAGCCAGATAGGAAAGCTCACCGAGAATTTGACCGGGCGACGTAACGTCCTGCGCCAGTGTGCCTTCGAGTGCTTTGGCGAGCATAAAATCGCCAAGCAAACAGGCTTTGTCGCTGGAGCGTCTGAGGATGTTCTTGGGCGTCACATTTCGGTGCACGATCTTGTTTTCGTAGCCCGTATTGAGAGCGTGAGCGACATCCACTGCGACTCGCCAGACTTCTTTCCAGTCCAACATTCCCTCGATGCCGATGCGTTGAATCAAGTCCGCGAGATTGTCTCCGTCAACGTATTCCATCGCTGCCCAACAATATGGACCGTTCTTGCCAGCGTTGTACAGCCGGAGAATCCGGGGGCTGCGAATCGGCAACATGGTCTTCATCGCTCGAACAAAACGCTGCCGTTGCTCGTCAGACGAAGTGAAGGTTGGCGAGAGCACCTTTACCGCTGCGATGCGATTGTTTTCTTCGTCGGTTGCCTTGAAGACAACGCCCGAGGCGCCCTGTCCAATCACGTTTTGCAGCAGATAGGGACCAAGTTTTTCGCCGACCATTTGCGGCAGCGGCTTTTCTTCGACTTGCGGAGCCGAACTGGCCATTGTCGGTTCACCTACGACCGAAACTCGCATCCGGGTATCGCCGACCTGGATGACTGCTCCCACCGAAACGTTCGCGGTTTCAACTTTCGAACCATCAACGAACAAACCGGATCGACTGCCACGATCGGCAACCAGCAGGCCGTCTCCCTGATTGGAAGCTTCGAAATGCGTTCGCGAAACGGCGGGATCATTGACCCGAATGTCGGCTTTGTCGCCGCGCCCGAGAACGAGGGTCTTACCCGCAGGGAGTTCGTATGTTTGCCCTTGGTCGGGGCCTGCGATGACGGTGAGGCTGAGTTTCATTAGCTGTCGGGGTTCTCAAAGCGGAACGAAGCGGAGGCAATAGTCCTGTTCATACTGTAACACCGCAACACCGCAGATTGAAGGCAGTACTCGCGTTTTACCGATGTGATTCGTGTCGACGGGGTCATCGCTGGCGACTAAAATCAGGAACTTGGAGTTCACGCTGGATCACCAGCACCGGCTTCTGCCAAAGCCACTTTCAAGCCACAATTTCAGGCGAGGAATCGCGTTGATCATACGCTGCTCCGGTTGCAAAACCACATTCACTTTCGATTCAGAACCTCCCAAGTTCTGCCAGGAATGCGGCTGCAGCCTCAAGGATGAACAAACGCATGCCGGCGAACTGGCCAACCCGACCGAGTTTTCTGACGTCACCATCGCACCGACGACTTCGGTCACCAAACCGGGCCGCGGGCTTCACGCTGGTGAACGGATCGAGAACTACGAACTGATTAGCATTCTCGGATCCGGCGGCATGGGAGTCGTCTGGAAAGCTGTTGATACGAACAATGGCCGCCAAGTGGCATTGAAGCGTCTTTCGAGCAACCATCTCTCGGATCAGGATTCAGTCACCCGGTTTAAGCGCGAAGCTCAACTCGCGTCGAGGATTTCACATCCACGAGTCACCTTCGTCTACAGCGCCGGACGACTCGATGACCAGCCCTTCATTGCCATGGAATTAATGCCTGGCGAAACCCTTGATGACCGCGTCAAACAGGACGGGCCGCTGCCTGTCGGAGAAGCCGTCGACAAAATTCTGGACGTGATCGATGGTCTGGACGCGGCTCACGGCATGGGGCTGATCCATCGTGATGTGAAGCCTTCGAACTGTTTCATCGATTCTGATGAGCGGGTCAAGATCGGCGATTTCGGGCTGTCCAAATCGGTGATTTCAACCGACGTCGAACTGACTCGAACCGGCACTTTTATGGGCACGCCGGCTTATGCGGCCCCCGAACAGATTCGGGGCGAGAAACTGGACAACCGAACGGACATCTACGCCGTAGGTGCAACGCTCTGTTGCTTGCTCACGGGCCGGCCACCATTTGTCGGCGACGCGATGACGGTGACCGCTCAAATCATTACGGATTCGCCAAAGATCGACAACGATTTGCCGCGCGAACTGATACGCATCCTCCAAAGCTGCCTGGAAAAGAACCGTTCGAAGCGGTATCAGTCGTTGCAGGAATTGAGAAACGCACTTTTGCCATTTGCCCAAAGCCAGGATTCGCTCGCCGCGATTGGTCGGCGCGTTTCGGCTTACATGATCGACATCGTATTGGTCGCGGTGGCAATCGGAGTTTGCCTGGGAGGATTCGGGGCTTACGCCGGTGTCATGTCCAAAGTGAAAGACATCCCGGTGGAGGACATGCTGGGGCCAATTTCCTGGATTGGGCCGATTTTTGGATTCATCGTTCCGTTGATGTATTTCTTTCTGCTGGAAGCGTTCACCGGAAAGACGATTGGCAAGCGATTGCTGGGGCTGAAGGTCATCGATCATGAAGGCGCGAAACCTTCGTGGAGCAGGGCGTTGCTCCGAGCATTTTTCATCCCCGGCGGCGCCGCTGTTCCGCTGGTGGTCGGCTTGATCCTGGTTGCGATTTGGCCAATGACAACTTCTCCTGTGGACACGACATTGCGCACCGCGGTCAACTCGCTGATCTCGGTGGTCCCATTGCTGATTATTCTCAGCCCTATCATTCGACGGACCGGAAACGAAGGCTGGCACGAGATCCTCAGCGGCACTCAAGTCATCACCGACGGACGCCCGGCGACGCGCCAGTTGTTGATTCCCGACCCCAAACCGAAGTGCGACGGCGAAACGTTTATGCTGGGTCCGTACAACGTCGGACAGATTTTGCATCGCACCGACGACACGACCGTGTACCTCGGAGTCGACACTCAATTAAATCGAAATGTGTGGGTCCACCTGTGCAACGATTCTGATTGTGCTCCGTCTGAACAGCGAATTTTGCTGTCTCGAACGACTCGCCAACGGTGGCTTGACGGTGGCGTTAACGATGAGGGCAAGCGATGGGATGCGTTTGAAGCCGTAGAAGGTTTGCCGCTGCAAACGGTGATTGCATCGCGATACGAGGCGGATTGGCCGGAGTACAAAAAGCTGATTCAGGACGTTTCGGATGAACTAAAGATCGCGATCAAGGACGGCACCATGCCAGAGACGCTTTCGCTACCTCAAGTCTGGCTGGATCGAAATGGCAATGCAAAAATCATTGACCGCAGCCTGGTCGACGTGGTGGACAACATCGCACCTGACGACAAGGATCCTCGTTTGAGTTCGATCGTTGACAGCTGGTCGGAACAGTCGTTGTCGGACGCACATCGCAGCCCCGAACAGTTTGCCAGCCGGTTGGTCAAAACTGTTGGCAAAGCCATTTCGAAAACGGAAAACTTGCCGCTCTCAGCACAGTCTTTTCTGGCGGAGCTTCGCAAGCAACCCGATTCAGCATCGACGCTCAACTGGACAACGGACAAACTCAGATCACTCAAAGGGAAACTCAATCGAATCGACTGGGAGACACGAGTCGGAGTTTTGGGGATCACGGTCGGGATTGAATACCTGCTTTATTCGACGATCAGCGCGTTCATGTATCTGCTGGCCTTTTTCGTAATCCCGGCCCCTCACGCATCGCGTTTCTTTATCGGCCTGTCGCTTAGCCTTATCGTGCCGGTCGTGCTGGGAGTCATTTTTCACGGCGGCCCGATTTTTCATCTGATGGGAATTTCGGTCACCAACCAAAAAGGCAAACAGGTCGGGTATTTGAAACTCGTTGTCCGCTCGTTTCTTTCGTGGCTGCCAGCTTTTGCGACAACAGGCGTGTGGATGATTATAGTCATCCTTGGCAATAGCCAATCCTCTGGCGTCGAACCAGAGGCCGGATCGGTCGCGGAGTACATCATGGAAAATCCCCTCACGGCGCTCTACGCGATGGGGTTGGGATTGCTATGCTTCCTGTCGATGGCTTGCGGTGTTTTGACTACGCTGATCAGCCCAAGACGCGGACTGCAGGACTATCTGATCGGCACGAGGCTGACGCCGAAGTAGCATGACAGCCTGTGTGCCAGTCAATCTTTTGATGGCGGAAAGCGACCGGGCAAAGTTATTTCGCAGGCGAGTACTTCGGGTTCAAGTCTGTGGGCACCGGAGCCCCTGCATCGTCTCGCCATTTTTCAAGTTCAGCATGCAGCCGATTGGCAATTTCTGGTCGGACGGAGGCAACGTTTTCGGTTTCGCCGATGTCCGACTCAAGATCGTACAACTCAAGCCTGCCGTCTTCGAAATACTCGTGCAACTTCCATTTGCCAGATCGAATTGCTGATCCGGGACGAGTTCGAAACCTCGAATCGTGAGTCTCGAATTCTCCGCTGGCTCGCGAAACGGATTGCAGATAAACAGGAAAATGCCAAAACAATGACCGCTCCTTCAAGCCGGCTTTGCTGTCCATCAAAACAGGCAGCAGGCTGACTCCATCGATTGTTTGCTTCGCGGGAATTTTCGCGCCAGAAATCTCCGCAAACGTTGGCATGAAGTCGACGTTGATCACCGGCTCATCGCACGTCGTTCCCGGTTTGATTCGGCCCGGCCAGCGAACGATCATCGGAACTCGAATGCCGCCTTCAAAATAGGATCCCTTGCCAGCCCGCAGCGGAGCCTGACGGCTGATGGCCCAGTGGCCTCCGTTATCCGAAGTGAAAATTACGATCGTTCGTTCGCTTAGCCCAAGCTTGTCAAGGCTTTCGAGCAATCGACCTACGTTCTCATCCATGCTCTCCACCATCGCGGCGTAAGAAGCATTGCTTTGTCCGGGCTGAGCTTCGATCGACTTCCAGCGTTTCTTCTTGTCCGCCCTTGGTTGTAGCGGAGTATGAACGGCATAAAACGGCAGATACAGAAAGAAAGGTTTGCTCTGGTTGTCGTTCACAAACTTTATCGCTTCGTCGGTCAGCCGATCGGTCAAGTACTCGCCCTTCGATTCCGATACGCAGTTCACATAACTGAACGGGCTGTGATATCCCCCCTGTTTTGCCCCCGGATGACCAATGTGTTCACCCGCCACATTCTGATCAAAGCCATTGAGCAACGGATCCTTGCCAATATGCCACTTGCCGATCGAAATCGTTTGATAACCAACCGAATTGAGCAGATCGGCAATCGTGAAGTGGTCTTCGGAGATCGACGTCTTGTTGCGAACAGGGATCAGCTTTCGAGCCTTTGCCGGACCACGATCAGAATTCTGCACAGTGAAAACTCCATGCCTTGGCCCGTATTGGCCTGTCATCATGCAGGCGCGGCTTGGCGCACAATTCGAAGCCGATGCATACGCATTAGTGAACCGCATTCCCTCACTGGCAAGTCGATCGACGTTCGGAGTCTGATAGTACTTGCTGCCCTGGCACTTCAAATCCATCCAGCCAAGATCGTCAGCGTTAATCAAAACGATGTTCGGATTGACGATCGTTTCCTGCGACCATGCGATCGAAACGTGGCGGTTCGAAAGTGCGATGGCGAACACAACCAGTCCAACGACCAGGCAAAACTGTCGCTGCCTGAACACGTTTCCCGAAAACATAAGAATTCCTGATTCTGTTGAAGCTGTTGATCGAGTCTGGCAGACCTGTGCCAGTTTAAGCATAATGGAATGCTAACAACAAATTGACAGCCCGAGGCTCTTATGTCGCGATTCAAAACTCTTCACGTGTGTTTGTTACTCAGCACCTTGCTGGTTTCCAGTTCGTTTGCCCAAGAAGCAGCCAAGCCTGTTTTCGTCGATGGCGAAGCCCAGGAAGTCGACGCTTTTAAAGGCAAAGCAAATCGTGTGTTGCATGATCTGTGGGTCGAAACCGAGTTCGATTCGGACGGAAACGGCACGATGGATCGCATGCATGTCGATGTCGCGCGGCCGATCCAAACCGACACCGAAGGCCTGAAAGTCCCGGTCATTTACAACACCAGCCCCTATTTTGCAGGGACGGCCGGCAACGCAAAAGGAACGTTTTGGGACCCGAAACACGAGATCGGTGAAACGCCTCCAGAGCACAAACACCCCGTCGATATCAAACACCAAAGCAGACGACCCGTCATCTCCAACCGGTTGACCAACTACTGGGTGTCCCGCGGTTTCGCTGTCGTCCACTCCTGTTCGCCGGGCACCGGACTTTCGCAGGGTTGCGTGACGATCGGTGGCGACAATGAGTGCTTGGCTCCCAAAGCCGTGATTGACTGGCTTAACGGACGTGCCAAAGGATTCACCGAACCGGTTGGTGGTGAAGAGGTTGTAGCAAGCTGGTGCACCGGAAAAGTCGGCATGACGGGAACCAGCTACAACGGAACCCTTCCAATCGCTGCGGCAACGACCGGAGTCGAAGGGCTTGAGTGCATCATTCCGGTAGCTCCGAACACTTCTTACTACCACTACTATCGCAGCAACGGACTGGTGCGACATCCTGGCGGTTACATGGGCGAGGACGTGGACGTGCTTTACGACTTCGTCAACAGCGGTCCTCCCGAAATGCGAGAACATTGTGATTGCGAGGTTCGTGACGAGGAGATCCTTGAGAATATTGATCGCGAATCAGGCGACTACAGCGATTGGTGGGCGGGCCGTGACTACGTGAACAAGCTTGGGAAAGTGAAAGCCGCGACGCTGATCGCTCACGGACTCAATGACTGGAACGTGATGCCGGCTCATTCGATCCGCGTTTACGAAGCACTCAAAAAGCAAGGCACGCCGGCTCAGATCTATCTGCATCAAGGTGGGCATGGTGGCACCCCGACGCGTTCAATGATGAATCGCTGGTTCAGTCGATATCTCTACGATATTGAAAACGGTGTCGAAGATGATCCACGTGCGTTTATCGTTCGCGAAGGCGCCGAACGTGAAGACCCAACGGCCTATCCGGACTACCCGAATCCGGACGCCAAAATGGTGACGCTCTACCCCAGCAAAGGCGGCTTGAAAGTCGGCGGCTTGAGTCAGACAAAAGCAGAAGGGCAGGGCAGCGAGACGCTGACGGACGACGTTTCGATCGGAGGCGACAAACTGGCTGCGAAAACGGAATCCGAAAATCGTCTGTTGTTTGCAACGGCTCCACTGAGCGAAGCGGTTCATATTTCCGGCACTTCGAAACTCAAAATTCGCCTCAGCTGTGACAAACCAGCCGCCAACCTTTCGGTCTGGATCGTGTCACTGCCATGGGACAAGAAAGCCGATTCGATCAACGCGAACTTGATTACACGTGGCTGGGCAGATCCTCAAAACCACAGTTCGCTCACCAAAGGCGAACCGCTGGAACCGGGAAAGTTTTACGATCTGGAATTTGACCTCCAACCGGACGACCAGATCATTCCAGCCGGTCAGCAAATTGGCTTGATGATATTCTCCAGCGATCGCGATTTCACTTTGTGGCCTGATCCGGGAACAAAGCTAACCGTTGATCTTGACGCCACCAGCTTGACGCTTCCCATCGTCGGCAACGCGGGACTTTAAATCGTCAACGTTACTTGAAGAAGTCGGCTGTTGGATTTTGATCTGCAGCACCGAAAGAAAATTGGCCGTCGGCAACGCTACCTGTTAGCGATTTGTCGGCGGCTATTTTATTTCCACTTCGTACCACAGCGTTTTGTGGTCAGCACCGATCTCAAACACAAACTGATCGCCCTCGACCGCCGTTTCGATCTGGCCAGTCCGCTGACCGGTTCCGTCGAGCGACCAGACGGACGGGATGCCCGCAAGTCCGCTTTTCGGCAACCGCACTTCGGCGTTCACGGGATTGATAAGCGTCGGGCCCGTTCCCCAGTTTTCACCAATCGAATTCCGCGACTCATTCCACTTCATACCCGTATTTTCGGCACTGCTTGACGCCAACAACAACATTGAATGGCTTTGGGAGATTGGCTGATCATCCTTTGACGTCAGCAGAATCGTTGCGTAGTTGTGACGGACATCGCCAACGTCGAAAGTCATGTCGCCAACCTGAAAACTCTGGTTCGCGATCAAGCCCCAGACTCCCTTCGACCGATCCGTGTTCAACTGCATGAAAGCCTGTTGCGGATCGGTCGCGTCCCACAGCAGTTTTTGGTCTGGTGTCTGAAAACGATTTTGTTCCGGTACGACAACGTCGTCCGGTTTCTTCGCATTGACATCGACTCCAATCTGAAACTCAAAAGCAGTCCTTCCGTCAACTCGATTGGCGTAGGTGCCTGACTTGCGTCGCTTGAGCGGATCCAGATCACCGCGCAAATAGATATCCCCGGCGGCAGCGATTACAGCCTGCTTCACCGGATGCCCGGCAAAGTCGAACCAGCCTTCGAAACGATCTGCGAAAAAGCGGTCTCCATTTTCGGTGTAGCTAAAGAACATGATTCCGTCCCAATCCTGAATTGCGCCAATCGTCGCCGCCATCATGATCGCTCCCGAACCGGTTACATTTGGCTCGCCCTGATTCCACTCGCTGAGCGTGAACGGCATGTCGTGGTAGCGCCATCCGCAACGCATCAGCAAAGAGTTCGCTGGCCAGTCGCTGCGCGTTGGCGCCGATTCGATGGCCTGCTGATCGACCGTCCAGCGAGACTGGCTCCATTCTGCATCGCCTGGAAACAATGGATGGTGCCAGTAGTTGTGAAAGTCGATGAAGTCACATGTTTCGGCCAGCACGCCGGGCGCGTGATAGTTCTCCTGCGATGCTGTGATGGGAACCTTTACGCCCAACTCGTCCGTAAGATAGTCCTTCAACTCGACGATCCAGGCACGCTCTGTGTCGACCATGAATTCTTGCAAATCCTCGTGCGAAGCCGATGGCCAACCCGTATCTGGAACTGCCACCGAATGGTCGTCAAACCTTTGACGATTGTCGAGTTCGATCATTTCGGCGCCCTCCTGCAACTGCACGCCCGCGAACTCAATCGGTGTCGCATCGAGTCCGAAGTTGAGCGCCAACGTGACCTCAGCGTGGATCGACTCGCGAGGCAAAATGGTCCGCTGAATCTTTTGCCAGTTTTCATTAATCTGAACCGTCTCAAACAATCCAAGATCTCGCCACTCGCCGCCCGCAGACGTCGCCAATTCAAGCTTCAGATCTCTCGGCTGATCTGCTCGCACCCACAGCTTCAAGGTGTAGGCCTGTTTTTCGGTAACGGAAAGATTGGTCTGCCGCAACTGCATGTGATGCGCCATATCTGAACGGCCAGACGGAACGAATCGCACCGACGGAATGTTGGCATCCGGACTTTCACCGCCGAACGTTTTTTTCACCGAAACGTTGGTCTCCGCGAGCGACCAGGGCCCCAAATCCTTCGCCCATGTATTGGACTCCGCCAAAACCGATCCCATGGGCTGCTGTCGGCTTTCCCAGGCCGCAAACATCGACGCTTCATCGTTGTACTTTTGCTTCAACCACGCGCTCCACTTCACCCGGAATGAATCCTGAAACCTCTTCGGCAACCGGCGTAACAACTCAACGCCTTTAACCGAAAAGTAATTCTCGTTAAGCATTTCGACCATCGCCAAACCGGGATCGTCCACCCGGCGGAGTTTTCGATAGGGATTTTCATGCGTCAACAAATCGCGACAGTACTTCTTCAACTCCTGTTGCACATCCGGGTCGTAGTACATCACCCACTTGTTCGATCCGGTCCACCAAAGACCACTTTCGTACTCCGGAAAACCTTCGCCTTTGGTGAGCGTTCGCGAAACATGCATATTCAAGTTCGCGTAGATACCATTTTTGTGCAGTTCGTTCAGGAAGAAATCCAGCCGATCAATCTGTTCCGGATCAAGCTCACGAGTCCCGTCGGCTTTGGTGCGCCAGATGCCTCCCGGCGCGTCCTGCATATCCATGTGATGAAAGCGAACGATGTTCAGCCCGAGCTTTCTAAAGTGGGCTGCAATCTTTGTGGCTTTCTCATGCGTAGGAAAGTTGGCGCTGAAGCACAGGTTCACTCCCCAGAACCTCTGACGTTTTCCGGCGAGAGAAAACTTTCCGTTCTTCACAGAAACGAATCCCTGCGCCCCCGCTTCCGGCCCAACCCGCGATGCAAAACTTGTGATTGTGTCGCTGGCGTCATCGCCGGGAATGTGAAAAGCAACCAAATCAGGCTGCGGTGCTGCGACAGCAACGTTTGCATACAGGCACACGGTAAGCAAAGTTCCGACAGCGAAGATCAGGACGACAGAATGAGTGCGCATGGTGGTGGCCACAGAACTAAACAGGAAGGCAAAATTACTCAGTTGAATAGCGGACGTTTCGAAGCTGAATTTGTTTTCCGTCAAACTCTCCTTTGCCTTTCAGGAAGAGCAAAGAAGTTACATTTTCGAAGTTTGCATCGGGGCTGGATTCGGTTAATTCGCTGAGCGGAATCGACCACGACTTCCACTCTTTCGTAAGCTGATATTTTTCGTTGGGGCCAAATGTGATCGCGTTGTCGGTTTGATTGCCAGCCGCATAGCGACCTGTTTGAAAACCACTCGCGAAAGTTGATTTCGTATCGCCTTTGATATCGAAATGCAGTTTCCCGTCACGAAAACGGCTCAGATTCTCTCCTTTGTTTTCAGATTGAATCTCAATCGCGCAACCCCACCATGCTCCGGTCCCGGTGCGAATGTGCATCTCGGAATCAACGGGCTCGACCTCGCAGGTCCCCTCCCAAACGTTCAGCTTTACCGGCTGGCTGGGGAGAGTCGAATCGGCAACGGTTTCGGGCGTCATCGACGAGTGAAGAACGATGTAGTTTTTCTCGCTGACAACATCTCCAATTCGACGATTCGAGTTTACGTTCGTCAAAACGGTCCCATCCCAGTTGCCGTCGGCAGGAACCGGAAGCAGGCTATCGAGAAGCTTGCTCTCGTCGCCGCCGAACGTTTGGGTGATTGGTTTTCCGCCACGCGTCAGCCCATCAAAGGCGCCGGATGCAACAAGATCCCACATCGCGTACTTGACTCGGCCATCGAGATCGATCATGCCAAAATGATTTTCAGACCCCTCAGCGTTGCCGAGGTCTTTCCATTTTTCATCGAAGGCTTCAAAGTAAAAACAGCTGATGCCGTTGTCGTTCGTCCAAGCCCGCATCTGGTCATAGAACCGTTTGGCTTTGTACTCGTCGGCCGCTTGCGAACCCTTGGCGCCATACAGTTCGCCACAAAGAGAAGCCCATCCTGTTTCGCCTATGTGCACCGGTTTGTCGACGCCCAAAGTTTTTATATACGCACTGACATTTTGGTACTGCGATTGGGCTCGCTGAATCGCCCGGTCGACAGCCGCGTCCGCTTTGGCTCTCGCAGAAAGGCCTGCTTCAGTTTCCGGCGAGATCCAAAAATCAGAATCGTAGTGCGTGTCATGAAAGGGATAGGTGTGCATTGAAACAAAGTCAACGGCTCGGATCAGCTTCTCCAAATCCGGCGTATGATAGTCGGCGGAATCTCCGCCCCACGCGGCGAAGTTGTCTGAACTGGTGATCCAAACACCGGGCGGAAGTTTGCCGTTCTGCTTTAACTGCTGCAGATGGTTAACCCATTTCAGAATCACCGCGGGCCTTACGAAATAGTTCGTTGCCCAGTGAACCATTGCTTCGTTGCCGACCGCGATCATCTTGACGGATCGTGGATAGCGATTGGCAAGTGCCACTGCGGCGTCGATCTCGGCCTGATTGTTCGTGACATCCCCGCGGTCATGATCAGCTTTCTCAGTCCACGCGTTCTGGCAATCGATCCACGCGCCCAGCATCACGTACACCTCAAAGTCCCGATCTTCTTTCTGCAGTTGATCGATCGCTTCGAGCAGATTCTCTGCCTGCTTGAACTGCTGGGTGTTGTAAGTCCGAACCAACTTCACACCCATCGCTGAAAGAATTCGCAAGTCCTCCTTGAGATCGTCGACCGAAGGAACGGTATCGCGAGTCGACCCTCGATAGCCACCGTAGGAAAACGCGAGGCAGTCCGGATTGCCCAAAATGTCGCTGGCGGTAACGTCGCCGAATGTGCTTTCGGCGGCGACAAGCGGGAGAAAAGCCGACAGAAGAATAGACAGGCAGGCGAAAATTCGATTCATTGCAGATCTTCAGGTGGGATCAGAGGGGGACCCCATTCTAACCGCTGGCTGACCTTGCAGGAAGAAACTTCAACCCTAATAGCTGATCAACAGGCAATAGAAAATAGGCAACCAGAATGGCGTTGAAGTGAAATCCGAAATCGATAAACGTCGTCAGGACTCCCAGATAAAATCCAAACAGTGCCAATCCGATTGCGTATCGGAACCATCGATTGAAGATGCACAGGATGCTCAAGCATTCAATGATCAACGCTCCGGTCTGCATCCACGCGGTGAGCCGTACGTCCCACCGCAGCAGCTTTCCGAAGGGAGACGAATCCCAGCCAAAAAGTTCTGTCCACAACTGCAGTGAAACGCCATCACCCCAGTCGAATCCGCTGGCACAGATCTTCGACAGTCCAGCCAGCGTGTGGAACCAGCCCAGGTAAAATATGCACAGCCAGAACACCCAACGAGGATACAGCTTCGTCTGCCAAAATTTGCCAGCCACCAATGCGCTGTGAATCTCTCGGTGGCGAAAATGAAACCACATTGCATGGATGATCAGAAGCCAATTGGTCACATTGAAAATATGGGCTCCATTGGTCAAGTTCTCCATTCGCAGTGCCCAAGACATGGTGAATGCAGCCACAGTCAGCCAACAGCTATAGGGAATGGAAATTCGCAGCGCCCACGCAATCGCACTTCCAAGCAACACGACACGGACTGCAAAGAACAGTTCAGGGCTGCGAACGACGGCATCGGGCAACCACGAAAAAATGGTTGCCGAAACTGCTCGCCGTGGCCCGACGGCAAATTCGATCGGAGAAAGAGCCACCACGACAGCGAACAGAAGCAACAGCCACGTCGCGATCTGGCCATACTTCGGCGTTGCTTCTTCCTGAAGCCAATCAACGAATCGCTGCACAGGTTTCACTCCGTCGGCTGCTGATTTGCAGTGGGCTCGATGATGGCTTCGCGAACCTTGGCTTCCGGGCAAGTTCCGTTGCAACCGACGACTGACTGGCAAACGCGAATCAGCCTGAATGACTTTCCGTCTTCGTCGGCGATCTTGCGAACATGAGCCACCACTTCATCAAGTTCAGGCACTTCTCCAAAACCGTGCAGTTGCGGCGCGGCCTCGATTCCCATCCCCAGCCCTGGCGGGTTTCCGTCGTAAACAAGATGCAGCCCGAATGCTTCAAGATCAAGCTCTTTTCCATCCTGATCAAATAGTTGATAGGTGCAGTATTGCTTTGGCTGATCGCAAAACATCGGCGAAATTGTGAACGGATACATCTCACCCACAACAACCGGCGCAAGCAAGTTGACCACGATGAAGGCACCTACCGCAACCAGCTCGGTTCGGCGTTTTCTTGACAAATGTTGTTTTGATTCAGTCACGTTCACTCCGCATAGTGGTCTCGTGAAAAATGGTACTCGAAATCGATTTCAAACCAATTGGAGAAAGAGAGTTAACGAAACCGAAATGCCGTATTCGAATCCCCTCACTGACGGACCAATCCAGGCTTTGAGCTTCGCTGTGATTTGGCTCGGGAATCCAAAAGTTTAACAAGTCAAACGCAATCTGTGGACTCGTGCGGGAATCCGGCGTATCGGATTTTGTTGAACCAGAACATCACAGGAAGTGGAACGCTGCCCCGATGTGCGAGCAGTTGTCAGCTCTTGGGCGATGTCGCATTCAATCCTCAATTTGATACGGAGCAGCCAACATGAGTAGCGACAACTTTAGACGTTTTTCAATTCGAGTGCGGAGAATGCCGCTTCGCAAAACGGCCTGGGCCATAGCTGGCATTTTGACGCTTGCTTCATTGACGCCCGGACCGATTCTGGCTCAAAACCAGAAAGGCCCATTTACTGAAAACCAAAAGACGGGATACCTCGGCCAAACCAGTCGTTCTGCGATGGCCCGCAACGTCCTGAATCGTCTGAAGAACAGGAGCAGAGCACGAGGCGTCGAAGGTCAAGCTGATCGCGTGTTGTTGTGGCACGAAATCCTTTTGGATTCAATTGCGATCGACCACACTCCCGACCCCGACACCGGAGAAGTCGACTTTGTGAACGGTGGCCCAACGCGAACCAGCCGTGCGTTGGCGATGACTCAGATCACGGTTTTCGACGCGGCCAACGCTTTCAGGAATGCCTACAACGCCTACAACGAAATCGAGGAGGCCCCGCAAAATGCGTCGCTCGACGCGGCCATTGCGTACGCTTCGTTTACGATCCAGCTAAATCTTTTCCCGGACCAGGCTGATCGATTGCAAATGTTGCTCGAATCAGACCTGGAACAAATCGATGCCACTGAGGAAAGTATCGCAGCCGGACAAATCGTCGGCGAATCAGCTGCCAACGCGATGTGGATTTCCCGCATCGACGACAACTCGGATGACGCCGAGCCTGACTGGGGCGAAGGTGGACGAGTTGCCGACGGCGTCACAACCGCCAATGGCAACCTGGTCAATGGAGGAACATCGGAAACGTACGAATGGGAACCGGATCCACTGACTCCCTCCACCAGCGGCGATTTCAATTTGGCGCTTGGTGCGTACTGGGGAGCCGTCACTCCGTTTTCACTTGCCAGCGGTGACCAATATCGGCTTCCGCCGCCGCCCGAACCCGGTTCGCGTGAATACCTGAGCGGCTACTACCTTGTCAAGATACTCGGGGCATCGCCCGACACCAGCGGAAGTATGTCGAACCTGTACACAAGATTCATCGGCAACTACTGGGGCTACGACGCCACACCGTTACTGGGAACGCCGCCGAGGCTGTACAACCAGATCGCAGCGCAAGTCGCTGTCGACGAAGGTATCGACGATCCAGTTGCCATGGCACGCTACCTGGCAATGATCAACACGGGTCTGGCCGATTCAGGAATCGCGGCGTGGGACAGCAAGTTCTACTACAACTACTGGCGGCCAGTTACTGGCACAAGAAAATCGGACGATGTTCTCATGACGATCAGCGACCCGACCTGGAAGCCCGTTGGTATCAGTGTCATCAACACGGAGCTTGCGATCACGCCGACTCCGCCGTTTCCAGCCTATCCGTCCGGACACGCGACGTTCGGTTCGTCGACATTTGAGATCATGCGTCAGTTTTTCGGCAACCGAACACGATTCACGTTCATCTCGGACGAATACAATGGCGAAGGTGTTGACCCGTTGGGCGTTCCGCGTCCGCTGGTGCCCATTCGATTCCAGTCACTCGATGAAGCCCAGTGGTCAAACGGTATTAGCCGAATCTTCAACGGCGTGCACTGGCAGTGGGACAATCTCGGGGGCCAGGAACTGGGAGAGAACATCGGTCGCCATATCGTCTTTGAAGAGCAGGCGTTTCAGCCAGTCCGTCGCGGAAACAGAGACGAAAAGGGAAGGAGGTAGGTCATGTTGAAGCATCAGAACCATTCGAATCCTCCAAAGTTTATCAAGCCAATGTTGCTCAAACCAATCGTGTCAGGCCTGCTCTTCGCTTTCCTCACCGGATCGATCGGTTGCCATCAAAGCGAATCTGGAATTGACCCTCAGCCCGTTTCCAAATCTGACGAGGTACACTCCGGAACGGACACATCGAGCCCAGCAGTTTTGTCTCAAGACAAATCGAAGGACGCGGTGCCCGAGTTTGAGTTTCAGGAACTAGAGCAACTGTCTTCGCCATTTTCAAAGAAAACGGTACTGGCGCTGAACGAGATTGTCGCCCGTTCACTGGCGACGATCGAAGCGTTCGACGACCAAAGACGGAAGGCTGACGACCATTCGGAACGATTGAAAATCTACGAGCGGCTTTCGATACAGGCCCACCAAGCCCGTTCCGACATGAGCGCCGCTGGCAAGCGACTTCGTGACAGCGGAGAAGCCTACAACGAAGCCATTTTTAATGCCATGGTCCGTTTTGTTGACGATGTTGACGAAGAGATTCGGGCTGAAATTGACAGCTCTTTGGCTGAACCTCGCGACACCAAAGGGTAGCCAGACCAGAGAATGTCCGCGTGGCATCGATGCTGGAACCGTTTCAGCATCGACGCATACACCCATCGTCGATAGCGACGCCTCAGCTTTCAGTGTAGCCCTTGCCGGTCTTGTCCTTGATCATCTTCTCAAAGGCTTCTTTCGCCTTGTCCTCACTGGCAAAAGATTTCGTTTTGGTTTGGCCTTTGCTGCCAATGCGGCCCCAAGTCGTCACTACCGATTCTCCGGTCAGTTCGATTTCCCAGAACTTGTTTGACTTGCCTTCCGCGAATTCAAAATGGCGTTTGGATTTGGCGACCTTGCCTTTCCGCGGACTGGATTTGCCTTTGCCCCCGGCTTTGGATTTCTTCTTCAAAGCGGGTCCTTCCGCATCGAAGTCAGCCCTCAAGTTCATTGGCGCTCCGAGTTGATCAAGAATTGTTGGATCCATGATCTCTTCGTCTTTGGCGAGCAGCAACACTTTGGAAACGATCTCCGCCGTCTTGGGATCGTTGTCCGCGAACGGCAGGAACAGGCGGCCTCGATGCTGAGCATGTACCGGCAGAATCGCCAGAGCACCTCCGGGCAATCGATGCACATTGCCGCTGCCCAGATGCAGCGAGTACTCGCCGTAGTGACCTTTGATAATCACATGCGAAGGTTTGAATTTCACATTTTTCAATGAGAGCAACTGACAGGTTTCCCGGATCAGCGTCGATCGCATTTCAACAGTGGACTCACTGGCTTCCGGATCGACTTCGCCGCGATGGGCGACGCTGACAACCAGATCCACGTCACGCATGACTTCGCTGAACACGTTTCCTGGCACGTCGCTCAGCTTCAGCATTTTGTAGGTGTCGCGGTCCTGAAACTGGACCGTCTCCATGGTCAGGCCTTCGATTTCCGCAGCGGTTCCAAAGCTGTACTGAAACGAGACGCTGGCAATGATCGAACAGTCGTGAAAGATTTTGAAAACTTCGTCCTGAGTATTCCAACCTCGCGAACCCCACAACGCCATTGCCTGTTTGGGACCAATTTGCTGACCGGAGAATCGGCTGGAGATCGTTTTTGTTTTCTCTTTGTTCGTTGGAACGTATAGCTCGCGAAAGACCTGCTTGAACGGCTGAACCCGTTCGGACTGAAAGCACTCGCGCTGCCATTTATCCCAACTCCCAAGCGCCAACAGGTCAGCCGGATGGGCGATTTTGAGTTGTTCTTTCTTCTTGATCGGTTCGAGTTTTCCGCGGTGGTCGCGGAGGACTTTGCCGCCTTTGTCCGGGTAGCCCGCGATTCCGTCGCCGATCAGCACAATCCGTTTGAGGTTGGGAGCAAGTATCGCATGCTTCATCAGCTTGACCAGTTCAGCCGCCTCGATGCTGTCGCCGCGACACATGGCGGCTTCGAGCGACTGTTTGATGCGGCTGGATTTCTTTCTCAGATCTTTGGCGCGATCGACAAGATCAGAGATCGCAGCGTGGCTCTTCCTAACCTTTGCCGGCACAGACTTAAGCGATTTCTCGCCGCGGCGAATCAGAATCTCAGGCTTGGCATCTTCATCCAACTGCAGAGTGACCGTGACGCCGTCCTTCGTGACCGAAACAGGCCCCTTGGCGAGGTCACGAGTCGACTCGGCTTCCAACGCCCATTCAAGCCGCAGTGGATCGGGATAGCCAGCCGTCCGAGCCAGGTTACTCATGCCGATTTCAAGCGCACGAAAGGCTTCCGGTTTGGTCAATGAAGAAAGCTTGCGTGCGTACTTTTGGTAAGCCAACAGGACTTCGTAGCGTTCGACGACGTCCTTGTTTCGTTTCGCGCCTTTGGCCAGCGGCAGCAGTCCGATCAGTCGAACGTTTTCTTTCAGGTTGCGTTTTTGAATCCCGTCAACGAGTTTCTGTCGCGGCGTATTCCCCAGCAACGCGTCTGCAAGAAACTGGGCTTTCTTGGCCTGAGCACTGTTGGCCGCCAGCTTCGCGCACTTGGCCATTTCGGTCCAGCGTTCTTCGCCGAGCATTTTGAACGTGCGGTGAAACCATTCGACGTCGACTGCGCCTTCTTCGCGTTCGGCCGGTGACAGTGGCGTACGCTCCACGATCAGACGCTGCCACGGTGAGAGTTTTTCGGGCCGTTGGTAAATGCCGCTGTCATCGTCGTCATCATCCACGCTCTCGTTGTCGACGTCGTCATCCTCGATTCCTTCGGCAGACGCCGCTGCGAGGGTGGCGTCGTTTCGCCAGGTGCTCATGTGGGCGAGGAACCAGTAGAGACCTTCGCTGAAACCTTTCCACTTGAGATACTCGCCAACAAATTTGCTCCACTGCGGCGCGAGAAATGCGAGTTGCAACATTAGGTCTTCTGAGAAGAAGCCTTCCTTGATCGCTGCTTTGGCATGTTTGGCGAAATCTTTGGCCGTCTCGCCCGGAGCAGGGTAGGTAGATTTAATCAACTTGGTGAGCGTAGCGGGTCGCGAATCCTCCGTGCGGGCGCTCCAACTGTGAATCACTTTATAGTCGCCGTTGAGAGCTTCCTGAATTCGAAACAGCGTTTCAATCCCGTAGAAACTCTTGACCGCGAGAGCTGCCTCGGTGGCGGCGGTAGCTTTCTCCCCACGACTCAGCTCGACCTCCAACAGTCGCGACCTGACTTCGTCGACCAGTTCAGCAAGCCCCTTCGTTTCTTCGAGAATCTGTCGCGTTGGCTTCTTGGGTGCATGCTCGGTCAGCGTCGACAACTGCGAAAACCCACCGTACTCTTCGCGATTTGGACCGATGAGAACATCAACCATGTCGTCCCGGGAAGCAAACTTTTTCCGCCAGGCGAAAGCCAGATCGTCGAGGTCGACTCTGTTTCGTGGTGCCTCAGGAACGGGCTCGTCCCAAAATCGATCCAGCTCGAACATGCGACGCCGCTGCGCAACGGAAAGCTTGATTCGCGTCGTCGAAACAAAGGAATCAAACGCGTTGGGCCACACGGACATAACGTCCTCGCACCGCCAATCCATGGACCTCAATTCCCATCGCGATTTTTCAGACCGACTGGCCTGGACCAATTTCCCGGACATTGCCGCAGTGGCGTGAGCACCAGTGTTCTCCTTGCAGTCCATCAAATATTCGAGACAGCCCTTGGGAATTCGGCTGTAGAACAGCCAATTCAAAATCCGGGTCACAACGCTTAAATATCTGAGCTTGGGTCGCTGGTACTCGCCCAGCACTGCTTGCGCGACTTTTTTCTGATCCGGCTTCTTGGCAAAACGAGTGATTGCACCATAGTCCCACGATTCCATAAATGAACCTGCGGTCATTGCCCGAAGCAACTCCAATCCGTCCTTGTCTTGCAGCTTTGCAGATCGATTGTCGCGCCAATCCACCCACGTTTCCCAGAGAGGAAAATCTGCGATCTGCTTTGCCAGCGGTTTTGCCGGATTGATGTGAGGCAGGCCATAATCGAGCTCGCCCAGCAGACCTTCGTCCCAGCCTCGCCAGGTTTTGTAGCGCACTGATTCATGACGATTTTCATGAACCAGCTCGTCCAGTGATTTCAGGCAGGCAATCGCAGCCTTGGAAATCAGTACCACCTTTTTCTTTTTGGGCGGAACCACTTTGCTTCTTCCATCCTGATCTAACAGCCCAAGCCCGTTTTCGAGCGTCCAAACCGGACGATCCGAGTTCGCAATTTCGCCCAGCTGAATCTCTTCCTCTTTGGAGACTTTCTTGCGGCCGGCTCGATACTCATTCGCCGCTTCAACACAAGCGGTACGTGATCGGTCTGCTTCGGCCATCTGCCGTAGAATTTCCAAACCGGCGAGCCGCTTCTTCACGTCGCCTCCCAGCAATCGGTCCGCGCTCCCCAGAACTTTGGCGTCTGGTTGCTTCAGCAATAGCTCAACAACTTTCGAGCGCAGGTCCATCGCGGTGCGGCTCAGGTATCCCTCAAAAATATGATACTCGTCATCAGTCAGCTTTTTGCCTTTGATCGCATCGAAGGCGGCGCCACGGACGTCAGCCGATGGGTTTCCCGTCAGTTCCAGCAACGATGAACGAGTGAGTTTGTCCCATTTCTTTTGGGCAGACAACAAGCTGATCACTCGGGCTTTTTCCCAGCTGCCCAGGCCCTTCAAGTAAGGCAACATTCTCGTTGGTGGACGACTACCGAGCGTGGACAACAGACTGCCGGACAACTGCGATCGCTTGACCTTGCGTTCGGTCCACGGCCAGACGATAGCCTCAAGTTTCTTCGATTTCTCAGGGAGACGTTGATACAGCGATTCAATTCGTTCAAAAACATCCTTGCTCGAGACATCACCGTGATCTGCGAGTGGAATTCGTTCGAGCACATCATTTTCTGCCTCCAACCCCTGTAATCCGCTTGCTGCCAGTACGGCAACCTGAAGATTTTCATCACTGATGGCAACAGACTTCGTTCGTCTGGCTTCGTCGAATCCTAACTGATGCAGAATCCAAACCGCGACATAGCGGACTTCGTCGCTTTCGTGCTTCAGAAGTTTCCTGGCCTGCTTCATGGCCGAAATCGCATCGCTCGTGGCCAGGACCCACAATGCGCGGTAAACGGTCTCGGCGTCGTCGTCGGCAAGTGCTTTTTTATGCTGAGCCGCTGACTGCTTCATTGCCAAAACTGCTTCGACGTTCTCGACGAGCGTTTTTGTGCTCGACGAGTCCCAGAGCAACCGCAGCCAGACATCGACCGCGCGGGCAACGCTGCTGAATCGAATCAGGTTTTCATCAACGATCAATTTCAACATTCGCTCAAACGCGTCCGGGTGAGCCAGATCAATGGACTCGATGATCGACTGACGGAGCCCTTCCTGACGCTGTGCTGCCAGGAGCGTTTTCTCCACAAGCCCCCAACCTTTGGGGCGATTCGCGCCGAGCAGTGACGCGATAACAAAGTCGGCCATGACACCAACGGGATGATCGCGAGTCACTGTCGCATGCAAAATGTCAAAGACTTCGTCGCCAACTTTTCCGCCGGCGTCCATCGCAGCAATCAGAATCGGCGAGACGTCCCCGGACTGGTAGTCAAACGCATGGGCGGCCCACGCTGCCATCCAAGCTGGCGTCAACACTTCCAATTGAAACGGCCCAGTCAGGCTGAGGATTCTCTGCAGCCAGTTCAATCGCGACTTGAGCGTTACCTCAGGATTCCGGTGCGCCCGAAACGCGGTCTGGCTATAGCCTATGGAGTACGGAGATTTTTTGAGTTGTTGCCAAGCTAACTCAACCCACGGAGCCAGTTGCTTGCCGAGCAAGCCAAAGATCTTTTTGCGATCAGCCCCGGATATCGAATCGATTTTTGGTTCCCATTTGGCAAACCACTCCTCCCGGTCTTCGCGTTTTTTCGCCGACTCATTGTGGTACCACGAATAGCCACGGTTCTGCTTTTCCGACTCGTCAAACCCGAACGCCGCGAGGGCAATCGGTCGCAACTTTGCGGGAAGCTTTTTGACTCCCGCGAGAAAACGTTTCTCATCGCGAAGTTCGTTCGAGCCGGTGTGCCAACTCTGGACCTGTTGCTGCAAATCGACCAGTTTTCCCACCGCAAGCTCCTGTGCTTCACGCTCCTGACAGCATCGTCAGCCGAACGAACGTCAATCGGCTATCCTTCGTCACGAACACTGCCTCGTCCAAGTCTTTATACCGTTTCTCATCGACGATGACCAAGTAAATTCCGTCCTCGAAGGCAACCCAGGCAGCACTCACGGCCGCATCTTCGTCGACGTCCCGGATTTCCACTTCGCTGGCACCCATTTCGACTTTGCCTTTTTTGACCGAGTCATCAATTTCTCGCGCGGTTAGCGCGCGGACAAACTGCCGATCCGATTGGCGTTTGAGAAATGCCCGCACTTCGAGCCGGACAACCTGCTCGATCAAATCGCGCAGCGTTCGACCGGAATCACCATCGTCATACCAGTCAGGCGGGAGAGGCACTGAGAAATCAGCAAAGAGCGGCTTTTTCGACCCCAGAGATTTCGCACTGACCTGCATCGTTACAACAACCTGTTAATCAGAATCACTCTGGTTGCCCGGAAACTCTTCCAACTGTCGTCGAAGGCTGCCAAAGTCTGGCAACGCGTCACAGCGCCAGTCAGCCGCCGTGGACTTGAGCCGCAAACGAGCCGGCAAATGAATCTGCTCAACCTCCTGTTCGAGTGCGGCCAACCAGGGAGGAAGCTCAATTCCGACGCCCGTTGTTGTCCGGCAGAAAGCTTGGGCTTCATGCTGCAACAGATCAAATGCCTTCAGCGAATCCCGTGTTCTCGGTTTGGCAACGGCAGGTTTGACCAACGCAATCAGGCGGTCAATTTGAATCTGCGATTCGAAGCGGCCTTCAATTCGACGGCCAACCGATTGGAGCTGAATCGAATATCGTTTTCGCAGCTCTTCCAGTTCTTCGATGTAGCGAGTCGCCTTGGGTGAAATCTTCTCGTTGAGCTCACGACGCCACATCCGGGCGACGTTATTCTGTTTCTTGTCGACAAGAATTTTATGAGCCCAAATAACAGGCTTCATTTTCCAACGCACTCGATCGTAACTACTGCGAAGCCTCAAGAAATCGAGCAGAATAAAAATCTTGTCGCCATGATCTGACTGAGTCGTCGTCGTGTTGTAGTCACGATACTCAGTGAAATTCTCCATCACCGATTCGAGCACCATCGTCAGATGTGCCACGACCGCAGGCTTGGAAATTTTGCCGTTGTTAAGGTCCTCAAACAGCTTGAGCCCCATCGTGTCGCCGGCGTTCTCGACCTGCTCGATCCAGTTCCCGACTCCCTGGTGAAGAATCGCACGCACGTTACCCAGGTGCAGAAAATATTGGGTCAGCAGCCCGTCACCATAGGTCTCGATGAATTTGACCAGCGCCATCCATAGCTGCTGGTCGTGTACTTTCTCCAGGACGCTCAACCGCAGCGTCTTGCTGTGTTCAAGCCACAACTGCAGCAACGATTCGGTCAGCAATTTGAGGCATGCAAAAAGATTCTTTTCCCGCGATTCGCGATCTTCGGTCTCCGTATCAACGGCACTCGCATCAGCCAGGGCTTCCACCATCGCGGTGTAGGCGACTTTGAACAATTCGTCAAACTCGGTGACGGCTCCCATCGCGACCGGATGTTTTTGCTCCATCTTCAAAACGGTTTCCGTCAACACGCAAGTCTCCTCGAACATGCCGATGCGCGGCAACGTCTGGAGCATCTCCAGCATATTCGACTGAACCAAACGAACGTCAACGATGGACCGTGGATCACCGCCTCGCGTCAGCGGCACATACAGAATCGGCTGGTTCTCGAAATACTCAACCAGTTCGTCGAACCGATCGGCAACGTGTCGCGGATTCTGCATCACAAAACCGGACAGCGTATCGATCAGCGGTGTCAAACCGTTGTGCGATGAAAAGTCTGGCGTTTCACTACGATCCTTGAGCAAGTAGTCGATCGAAACGACGACGGCTCGCAGCGCCCGAACGGCGTTCTCTGTTTCCACACAGCAGTTGATCGTTTGCTCCAACAGCGACTCTTTGAACAGTCGATGTTGATCGTAGATGACCATCGACACCTGATCGCCGTCGGTCGACGGAAGCTTGTAAGCGTTGATGGAATCGAGAAGTTCCAGCAACCGTCCGCGGTTAATGTCTGCCTGGCGAACCCAACTGAGAATCGTATCGCGGCGAGCCGCAAGTCGCATCGCGTGATCAGATGGCACCTCGCCCTGTCGGAGTCGGTTGGCCTGGCCCGCCAGCGGTATCGTCGATGCGATCCGCCAATAGCTTGCGAGGTTGCCCAGGAACTCCAAACGATCAAGAACACGATCGATTTCCGCATTGAGAGCCTCATCGCTCTCGATGTCGTCGCCACCGCCGCCTCCGTCGTGAATCTCGCCTTCGATCCCATCGTTGGTGGAATCTTTGTATACGACGTCCTTCCAGAGGTCCTCGAAAATATCGCCCGAGTCGTCCTGATCCTCGTCCTCAACGCCCAGGGCTTCCATCCCTCTCGTATCAACTCGGCGATCAATCTCGAAGTGCGGCACGCTCCAGTATTGGTCAGCGTTCGCTTCGAGGAAGTCATAAAATTTGCTGATCTGCGACCAGGTATCCTGAACGGATTCGCAATCGACAAAATTCTCTGCGTCGTTGCACCGCTCGAGCAGCAGACGTTTCTGTTCGGCGATCCAGAGGTACATCAGATCGTGGAACGAACTGGCTCCCTGTTGCAGACCAACCGTCGACGATTGTCCCAGCCAGTGAATCAGCAACGCTGTCGTCGTCGTGTAATCTTCTCGCTGCAACAACGCGTCGATCACCAGCTTGTAAGCTTTCGGTGAATCGAACAGTTCTGCATGCTGAGCCCAAAAGCGAATATCACCCGCTTCCGCGCCACCTTTTTGCCACAGATTCAGAGCCGTCGAAACGAGCTTGGCCGCGTCGAAGACTTCGTTTGGATCAACCGCATCGACCGACATGACTTCATGAGCCGCATACTTTCGCCACCACGTCACCACCGATTGAAACTCGGCGCGAATCAGGTCAACCATCTCGTTCGCATCCTGAGCCGCCGCCTGACTCCACAATCGTGAGTAGAGTGCAAAGATGCTTTCGACAATATCGACCAGTTCGAATGCTCGATGATCCCGCACCGAATCCTGCAGCGCCGGAAACAAGCTGTAGTTCGCGTCGAAGCCAATGATGTTCCAGGGATCCACAATTGCTCCGCAGCCGATGCCGCGTTTCAAAAGCTCCACCATTCGACTGGCAGCTTTCAACGCGCCGCCAAGATTACGTTGCTCAATTGCCTGAAACGAGGCCGCCAACAAACAGTCGATTCGGCAAACGATTCGCGCCGACGCCACCGGAACGGTTTCCAATTGCATCTGGGCAGCGACCGGAAACCCCATCCTTGCGAAAATGGAAGCCAGCCGACAATTGACCAACTGCGACGCGCGTCGCGCGGACAGATTCGAGTTCAAGGCCTGCCTCGCGGCACCAAACGGCTGATGTCGTTCCAGTGACTCCTGATTCAGTCGTTGGCGATGTTTCTCGGGAAGCCGCTCAAGCAACATCTCATAAAATCGGTCCCGATAGTCAGCCACCACAGGCAGCAACGTGCCGAGTGTTACTTCTGAATCCCAGGCTCCAATACAGTCACCGGAAATGGCGGAAGCCATCAACATCGTGCAGGCCAGCACCGCGGCAGCTTCGGACTCCAGTTCATCGCGAGCGATCTCGCCTTTGGCAACTTCATCCCGCACCCGAGTCAACAAACCGTCGAGCGTCACCTGATGAATAATGAATCGTCGATAGTATCCGTCCGGCCCGACTTGCTGCTCGTCCCAGGTTCCAAAATGATGATTCGGTCGCTTGTTGATGGGATGATCAAAATCAAATGCCCGCGGATCGATCGCCAGCTCGTTCAGAAACTCCGGATTAAACTTCGCCGCGTGCAGAATATCTTCGTGCGTGCCACGAATCAGCTCGACCGCCATTCCCACGATTGTTTTGTAAGGCCCGGTAGCCGCACCAACGCCAGCAACGTAAACGGGAATCGGTCGAATCCACTCGTTAGGATAAGCTTCGATCTGTTGCGATTCGAGCGTGGCAATCGGTCGGTGACCGAGGAAGTCATTGAACTGTGCGAGGGCTTTGGCCAGACGCTGTTCGTCCGGCAAATCGATCAGCCGGAGCGTCAACTCAAATGCTCGAGCGACAAAAAACGAATTGAACGTAAACTCGGTTCGCTGGTGAAACAGCAGGTCCCGGTGAAAGCTCAACCACGCAATCAGGAACTTGTCGAAGACGAAACTCAATGCAGTCCTTGCTTGCACTGGATCGCGGAACGTCTCGTTGTCCTGCTCCAGCGCGTCAAGCCGCTGCGTAAGTACGTTGGCAACTTTGCGCCACGCCGGACAATCGCTTTCCGACTGATCAGCGGCTGAAACTTCGAACGGATCGTTCTTGTCCAACAACTGCTCGATGGACGTTTCTTCGTTGGACCGTTTATTACTGCGAGCAACGCGATGGTCCGCGCTGTTCAACAGCTCGCCAAGTAGCTGTTCCGGATTGGAGTGCTGGCTGAAAACTTCATCGAGATTTCGAAAGAAGTTTGCGTCATGATTACCCGATGAGAAATTCAGGTAGCCCAGGATTTTATCAATCAACGCATCGCTCGGATGTTCAGGGTTCGCTCGTCCCATCGTTGTCCGTTTTCCAATGCATTCGAAGTTCGCCAGAATCGCGACGCATCATTCAATGGCGCCGGTAGAGCTTCCATCGTAAAAATCGTCGTAAGATTGGTCTAGGGGCTGTACCAACTTAGTATTCACGGATTGCACAATTACAAAAGAAGTTTTGCTGCATTGAAGGAATGTCTATTGTCTAATCCACGGCCATTGATGACATTTTGAGGAACCAGCTTTTTCGAGTGCCATGACAGATTCCGAATTAAAAACTGATTCGAGTAGCCCGGGTGAATCACAAACGCCTAAACGTCCAAACTGGGTGGGCTGCATCGCCATTGCTGTCATTGCGCTGTTAGTGCTTGCAGCCGGACTGGTCGTCGTCCAGTCAATGCTGGTCCCTGATGTCGAAGACGACTCAACTGTCGAGATTCAGACTTCCAACGATGACGCTGGCTCGGATGTCCCGCAAACAGATGGCGACGACTCAGATCACGCTGCCAGTGATAGCACACTGCCGGACGAAGCGGATAGTCCAAAGCGACTGACTGACACGATTTCCATGCAGCAAGTCGAGACGGCTGAACATCCGCTGGATCCTTTGATGGCGATGGCCAATCGCGGGTTGGAACTTATCGACACACGCTACGCTGGCTATTCAGCCAAGATGCTGACTCAAGTCCGCACCGGCAACACGCTGCACGAAGAAAACTTGATGTTTGTCAAAGTCCGCCACGACCAAACGCTGTCAGTGGATGACGAGCAAGTCGAAATCCCCTTCAGCATCTACACTCGTTTTCTAAAGCCGAAATCGAAAGTCGGTCAGGAAGCAATCTGGGTTCGAGGACAGAACAAGGATCTGATTCTGGGGCACGGAACGGGATTGCTCAACTTCAAGACTGTCCGCCTTGACCCAATGGGCTCGTTTGCCATGACTGGTAACCGATACCCGATCTACCAAATCGGCTTTCGCAACCTGATTATTAAAATGAAAGAGTTCGGCGAGAACGATCGCAAGTATGACGAATGCGATGTCCAGATCGATCGAAACATTAAAGTCGACGGCCGCCCCTGCACGATGTTGACGATCACGCACCCGGTACCGCGTGAGCACTTCGAGTATCACATCGCGAAAATCTACATCGACGACGAGTATGAAATTCCAACGGGCTATGAAGGGTACTTGTGGCCGACAGCCAAAGGTGAAGAACCTCCGCTACTGGAAAAGTATTTTTATCTGGACCTTGATTTGAATTGCGACCTGAAAGACGTCGACTTCGACATCACCAATCCAGACTACGAATATCCTTCGTGGTAAAAAAAGCGACGCTCAATCGAAATCGAGCGTCGCATGTCGACGACTATTCTTGCGGCAAATCGCCGCTGAACGAATCCCTACAGGGCGTTCTGTGCGCCGATGAATGGAGCCAGCTTTTCCATCATGAGGTCGATGACCGGCTTGAGGATTCCGCGAACTCCTTCTGACTTGTCCGACAACAGGTCGTTGACCGTTTCTACAAACGTACTGACCAGTCCGATGGTCGCCGCCTTGGGATTGCCGTCGAGCTTGTCCAGTCCGAAGCTGTCAAAGTTTCCGGTGAAACTGCTGATCTTGTCCGCCAGCGACTTGGCGCCGTCTTCGTCAGCAACGCTTTCCAATCCTGATGCGATATCAGCAAAACTGTTCATGAGCTTGGGACCCGTTTCACCCAACGAATCCCTGAACGGAACTGAGGCAAAATCCAAACCATCGATGCCAGCGCCAGGAAGAGGAGTTACGGAAATCTCAGCTTGATCCAACGCCGCGCCGCCACTGCGGCTCATCATGTCCATGATCCATGGAACGCCAAAGACTGCAAGAATCCCCAACAGGCCAATCGGAATGATGTACTTCAACAAACTTCCGCCCGAACTGGAAGCAGCGCCGGCAGCATTTCCAACTGCGTCACGAGCCGCACCACCGGCAGTGCCGACTGCGTCGGAAGCTGAACCGAGCATATTGCTGAAACCAAGATCGTTGGTCAGCGATGCGGGCATGTATTTTCCGAGATGGGATTTTTGCTCGCCCAAAAGATTGCCCAGACCAACTGCGTCGAGAGCCTTGTTCTTGATGTGTTTGCCGATCACGCCCATGATGATCGGAGCAGCCATCATCAAGAGCTTGCCGACGACGCCTTTGTCCAAACCAAGCGACTTGGCGATCATTCCAATCATGCCGTTGGTTTGCTGCCCTCCGCCAAGAACCATGTCGAGAATACCTGAACCCTGCTTTTCGAACTCGTCTGTCGAATCTCCGCCACCGAGCAAATCGCCAAGCTTGTCCAGTACGGAATCATCCTGTTTTTGAGCAGCGCCAAAGATATCCTGAGCACCTTGTGGTGTAGAGGCTTTCTTCATCAAGCCGCCCAGAATCGAACCGGCAGCAGTTTCAAACAGAGAGGGTGTCTTTTTAGCGTCCGTTCCGAGAAGTCCTCCAATTTGGCCCATGACCTGATCAGACACGGCGCCTTTGACCAGATCCATAATGTTTACAGACATTCGTTTTCCTCTAATAGCAATTTCGGTGAAGTGATTTTGTGTGACGAAGTATAGCGGTTTTGATCAACCGAGGCACCCATTTTGGTGGCTGCACCAACGTTGGCTTCGACGTCAAAACGCGACGCCCTGCGTATTCGCGTTGCTGCGAATTGAACTTGTGAAGGCCCTTTGTTCGTTGCGTCGAAATCCTGCAGATTCGCTCGACGGCGATTGTCGGCGCATCCGGTCGAAAATCGAGACTTCCCGTTTCATCATTGATCAAACTGATGATTTCAGCCCCGGTTCGCCGATGGACAATGTCGGTGTCTGCGCCGACAACAGAACAGATCGGCGATTGATCGGCAGTAAAAACTACCAATATCGCTCCAACACGATTTGGCCAGGCGACTTGCTACGGTGTCGCGTCATCGACCGTTTCCCCAGGATCTCTTCCATCGAATCGAGCATCGCCGGGTTGCCACAGAGCATTACCGATGAATCCTCTTTTGTCATTCGGCAATCTGCAGCAGATTCCAGTTCACCGCTCTCAACAAGCGCCGGAATGCGCCCATTGAGCGTGCCGTCAGCCGTTTCGCGAGTCAACGCCTGGACAAACCTGAACGCACCCAACCGCACGTTTTCAATCGCCTGCAACTCGTCGGTATAAGCCAGATCATTCGCGTGTCGAACGCCGTGCACGACGACAATTTTTTTGTATCGCTGCCACGGTTCTTCGGTGCGCAGCATTGCAATGTACGGCGCCAAACCGGTTCCCGTCGCGATCAGCCAAAGATTCTCCGCGTCAGGCGTTTTCTCCAGCGTGAATCTTCCGGCGGCTTTCTGGGAGACCTCAATATCGTCTCCCGGTTCAAGCTTCCAAAGATGCGGCGTCAACTCGCCGTCGTCAACGCGAATGATGAAGAACTCCAGACTTTCTCCGTACGGCGATGCGACCGAGTAAGGCCGATTCACTCGTTGCTTTTCCCGCGTGTCGTCGTCAGCATCGGCATCGATTCCGTCCGGAAACACAGCAAGGTGCAGAAACTGGCCGGGCTCAAACGGCTCAACACCGGTGCCATCGATCGACAAAGTAAACAGTCCTTCAGTCCAAACTTTTTTTGCCAGGACTTTGGATTGAAACCATTTGGGCATGGTGGACTCGGCGGGACGATGGAAGTTTGAAAGGAAGGAGGTTCCAGACACAGGGACTGAACGCAAAATCGCTGGAACCGCGACCAGTCACATGTCTACGATCTTAATCTGGAATCCACAGTCCGGAAGATGTTTCTGATCCGCCAGGCTCACTCTCGGTCGCCGCTGCTTCGACCGGCTCACCATCGCTTGAAGGCAACGCGCCGGGATGAATTCCAAGCGACTGAAACAGTCGAGCCAACTCCTGTTCGACACCCTGCTCGTTCATGTGACGGGACTCGATCGTTTGCAGCAGCGAATCCAGTTTGTCCTCAAGACCGTTTCTCAATCGATATTCGAACTCGGCCACGAGCAAAATCCCAAGCGGTGCACCAAGCTTCGCAGCTTCCGCACGCGATTTGGCGAAATGATCGAGCGCCTCTTCATGAGACTCACTGAAACGAGCCATATTCACGTGGCAAATATCACGTCTGGCACCCTCAATGTGCTCTCGCTTGAGCAACTCAGGCGTCAGCTGTTTCAGCCCCGTGAAGTTTTGAGTCATGGTCGCGATCTGAAAATAGCCCAACAGCTGATCGTCGCTGAGCTTCTCTGCATCGATACGACAAATCTGCATCGGCGTCAGGAATTCGTCCTCAGACGGAGCCAACAATTCCAACTTCGGAATCCCAAGCTCGGTTCGCAGCTCGTCAATTGCCTCTGGAGTAAACGCTTCGCCGTTGGCCGTTTGCTGCAAGTGCAACAGCTTCGCCTGCACCCAAGGCTCCAGCGATGCGTCACCAGCAACCTCACGAATAGATTTGCCATCGATAAACTCGTGCTTGAGATCCAACCAACGACCCAAGGCGACTTTCTTCATCTCGCCCAGCAGTTCTTTATGCTGTTCGCGACTTGTGTCGTCGGGAAGATTCCAGTTCCACGTAATCGCATCGGAACCCTGGTTCACTTTGTCGAAAGCAACCGTCGTCGGATCGGTTGAAATCCCGGTGATCTTCTTGAGCTGGCCAATCGCCTCATTGAATCGTGCGTTCTCAACGCAAACCATTTCGACGCGCGTCGATCTGTCAGTCTGTTTGCCGTACAGCAAAACTTCGCCGAGTGAAAACGGAATGTTGTCCAGGGAAAGATTATCAGCCGACGCCAATTTGGGTTTATCGAGAATCAAGAATCCGGCTCGCGGCGCCGGACCTTCATCAAACGGATCATGGTCTGGGCCCGGATTCATCGGGATCATCGAATCACTGGAGATACATGCTTCGCTGATGGCTTCGAAGTTCTCCACCTCCCAACTGGAACGATTGACAGGCACGTATCCTTCGCTTCCCGACATCGCGGCGATCGCTTCGGCCAGCCCGTGAAACTCGATCGCATCCTTTGGCTTGGTGGTCTCCATCGACGCCACGTTTCGCCATGCAGCAATTTGGGCGCTCAACGGCGCGAACATCGAAGTTACTACCGCGATTCCCTGAGTGATTTGTGGCTGATTCGGATATTGTTCATTAAGCTGCAACAACATCCCCAACGCACGTCGAAACTGGCCGCGGCCGACAGCGCGATGCACATTGGTGAAAGATTTCTCCCACTCCGAACCTTCGACCGGCGGTTCGAGCTGGTGATTGGCTTTGAGGAACATCACGGCACCGGACGGATTGAACAGCTCATGCAGCAGCTGCGTCAGGCGAGGATCCTCTTCCTTGAGAAACAGGGCGAACGAAAGATGGGCTCTGGCTGCGAGAATGTTTTGCTTGGCCACCAACGCCATACCGAGACTTTCGAAAGCCCGAGCCAGCGAAACAGGAAGCTCTGTCCCGGTGATCGCGTCCATCGCGTCTTGCAGCGTCAACGTCGCCTGATCGACTTCGCCTCGCATAATTTCGATCAACGCCCGATGCTGCAATCCTGTCGGATGATCAGGGCAACGTTTCAAAAACGCTTCGTTGGTGGCTTCGGCGCCGTCAACGTCCTGGGTCGAAATTTGCACGAACGTTTTAAACGTCGTCAAACAGTCCTTGGGCCCCATCGTGTCCATCGCACGCTCAAGCTGCTCCAGTGCCGCCTGCGACTGGCCGGAGTGGTGCTTTGCCAAAGCATCGTTGAGGTCTTCGATGACAGCTTTGCCACAGCAGAACTTGATCTTCTTCTCTTCGTGACAAGGGCACTGCTGGTAGATATCAATCGACATATAATGTTCCGAGTTGTTGGCCTGAGTAGCCGTTTTGCGTTCGCACGCTCGTGTCACAATCCAGCGGATTGGTTTTCATAAAATTTAAAGCAATCAAGACTCGCAAGAAACCCTTGACGTGGCGAAATGCAAGGTTTGACCGTTTTCCTTCAGAGACATTGATGAATCACTCGAACTACAAAACGGGTTTTGACCAACGGATCGAGCCGTGGGACTTTTCCTCGCTGCACAACGTCGGGCATACACTTACCGAAACGGCCGAGCGAATGCCGGATTACCTGGCCGTTGCTGCGCCGAGGTTGCCGGGCAGTGCAGCAGCCAGAATCCTGCGACGTTTGACGGGAAAGAATCAATCACAGACTGCCCAACCGTTGCCGTTCGACACGATCACGTTCGGTGCGCTCGAAAAATTGAGCAACGCCTACGCGAATGGTCTTCGCGATTCCGGAGTCGAGAAAGGGAACCGTATCGCGTTGATGGTTCCGCCCGGAATTCAGTTCGTGGCTTGCGTGTTCGCATTGTTCAAGACTGGAGCCACGATCATCCTGATCGATCCGGGCATGGGACGCGACAACCTGGTGAAATGTCTTTCAGAAGCAAATCCAGAAGGCGTCGTCGGTTCCCGTTTGGCACATTCGGCGCGGATGATTTATCGTCGCTGGTTTCCGAATTGCAAAAAGAACTTTGTTGTCGGTGGATCGTTTCCCGGTTGCAAGTCGATGAGCAAGTTTGAGAAATCAGCCGACAAAGAGTTTGCACCAATCGAAATGGATCGCGAAGATTCTGCAGCGATCATTTTCACGACCGGCAGCACGGGACCGCCGAAAGGAGTCCACTATCGGCATCGCATTTTCCTGGAACAGTCACGCCAGATTCGCGACTGGTTCGACGTGCGCCCCGGGACGGTCGACGTTTCCGGATTTCCGCTGTTTGCGCTTTTTAATTCGGCTATGGGATCCGCGACGGTCTTTCCGGACATGGATCCGACTCGTCCCGCCGACATCTTTCCTCCCAATCTGATTCATGCCGTCGAAACGTTCGGCGCTGACCAGAGCTTTGGTTCGCCAGCGCTATGGAATACGGTGTCGCGATACTGCGCGGACAACGACCGCAAACTTCCGACAATCAAACGTATTCTTTCGGCAGGTGCTCCGGTGCCGCCACACGTTCTCAAACGAATCAAAAGTGTGATTGCTGACGATGGCGACGCGTGGACTCCTTACGGCGCGACCGAATCACTGCCGGTAGCCTGTATCAGCGCGACAGAAGTGCTCAACGAAACAGCCGAACAGTCAGCTCAAGGCGCTGGCACGTGCGTCGGTCAAAAGTTTCCTGACATGACCTGGAATCTGATTCCAATCTCTGACGATCCAATCCCTTCGATCGACCAAACCACTTTCCTTCCTCAAGGCGAGATCGGCGAACTGATCGTGCAAGGCGCCGTCGTGACGGACAAGTATCTGACTCGCGGCGATGCCAACGCGGACCACAAGGTTGCTGACGGAGAAAAATTCTGGCACCGTATGGGCGATGTCGGTTACTTCGATGCCGAAGGAAGATTCTGGTTTTGCGGTCGCAAGTCACATCGACTTGAAACGGAAACCGGGCCGATGTTTACGGTTCCGTGCGAATCCATCATTAACTCTCACCCGTCCGTGTACCGAAGCGCTTTGGTCGGCAGCGGAAAAACGGGCCAACAAGTCCCCGTCATTTTTGCTGAACTGTGGCCAGAAAAAAATCCGTCGAACGAAACTGAAAAGGCAGCCCTGATTCAGGAGTTGAAAGACCTCGCGGGCCAGCATTGGCAAACCGACGCGATCAAACATTTTGCGATCCACGACAAACTTCCCGTGGACATTCGACACAATTCAAAAATCTTCCGGGAAAAGATGAGGCCGCTCGCCGATCAGATAATCAATCAGTGACCGCACCAACCAGTCAGTCGCCAGAAATCTTTGGCAAATCTTCGAACTGACTCCACTCGCTCCACGAACCAACGTACAGCTTTCCGGGCTTCATTCCCAAATGAGCCATCGTCAACAGGTTGTGACAGGCGCTAACGCCCGAACCACAGTAGAAAGTCGTCGATTCACTTGGAACGTCGCCCAACAGATCGGCAAACTCGGCCTTGAGCGTCTCCACGTCGCGCAGTTTAAGGTCTTCGTCCTTGTTAAGCGCGTGGTGGCGATTCTTTGCTCCCGGAATGTGGCCGGCAGCTGGATCTGAACCGCTGGAATCGCCTCGATAGCGTTCGGCATCGCGCGAATCGATCAGCAGTCGCTGGTCCAGTACTTCTTCGAGCACAACCAGCATGTCGCGATTGGCAGTGCCTTCGAAGTCGCCAGGTTCGTTCGTTTCGATGCCCGCAACTGTTTCGTGGCCGGCGTCGACCCACGCTTTGATTCCGCCATCAAGTACGGCGACTTTGTCATGCCCCATGTAGTTCAACAACCACCACAACCGCGGCGCCGTAATTCCACGGTTGTCATAAGCGATGACTTGCGTGCCGGGAGAAATACCGAGTCGGCAGAAAACCATTTCCAGCTGATCGGCCGATGGCAATGGATGGCGCCCCTGGTCCGTTAGCGGCGGGCCGCTGAGATGTTTGAACGGATGAGCGTACACTGCGCCGGGAATGTGAGCGGCCTGATACATTTCATAGCCGGCTGCTTTGTCTTTCAGATCGTAACTGGCGTCAACAATTACCCAGTCCGGTTTTCGATTCGCGATTAGTTCGTCAACGCTGACGAAAGTCGTAAACATGGTTTCCCTTTTTTGAGTTGAGTTGAGTTGAGTTGAGTTGAGTTTCGAAAAAGTAACTACATGATTGCCTGAACAGTTGACTCAGCTGGCTCGCTTTCTAGCCGGTGTGCTCAAGAAAGTGACGGTTTTGAACTGGAACCACGGCCTCAAGGATTCTGGACAGGACTTCGGCGGGAGACCCGTTTGCGTTTATCGTCGCAATAATTTCCTGGGGATAGCATTCCAGAACCGCCGCGGACTTTTGCCGGTAGACCTCGAATCGTTTTCGAATGACGTCTTCGTTCGCGTCGTCAGCACGGTTCTCCCGAATCGCCCGGCGGCGCATCCGGTGAATCATCTCCTCCTCATCGGAGCATTGCAGGTGGATGACTTGCAGGATGTCGAGATGATCTTGCACCAATTCTGTCTGAGCCACGTTTCTTGGTATACCGTCAAGAATCAAGATATCTTCACGCGGTTTGTAACGGGAGAGTGCCTCGTAAGCGTTCAGAGCTTTCTTCCAGATCTTCACCGTGAGCTCATCGGGAACCAGCTTGCCTTGCGAGCTGTACTGATAGACTTCGCGGCCATCGTCGCTGCCGATGTCGATTGAGCGGAACACATCACCAACGGAAAGGTGAAAGAACCCGGGCACCGAACCAAGGATCGCGCCTTGCGTGCCTTTCCCGACCCCTGGAGGACCAAACAGAAGCACGGAACGAAATTTCATGGAAAAATCCGACTGGGGCATGGCAGGCTGGCGGAAGGGGGTGGTCGATGCCAAATCGGTATAACCAACACGGCAAACGAGCTTCGATTTTGATTCATCGCAATTCCCAGGGCAAGACCGCGCAGCATTGATTTTTCAAGTTAAAATTGGAATACCACCGTTGTCCGGACATCGACTGACGCCAACACACAGGATTTCATGAAACGTTTCCTCACATTTGCAATCGCAATCGCCCTGTTCGCTTTCAACTCAGCCTACGAACACGAAGCCGTCGCCCAATTGAACTACAAGGTCAATCTGGACGAAACCGCTCATCGATACATTCACGTCACTTTGGAATTCGAAGCCGAAGACGACCAGACGGAATTGATGATGGCCGTCTGGACGCCCGGCTCGTACCTGGTCCGCGAGTATGCTCGTCATATCGACAGCATGACCGTAACCGACCAGGACGATCAGCCGTTGCCGTTTCGGAAGACGCGAAAGAATCGCTGGATGGTTGAAACAGAAGGCGGTGGCAGCGTCAAAGTCAGCTATCGGCTGTACTGCAACGAGGAGTCCGTCCGGACGAACTTCGTCAATCATGACTACGCGGTGCTCAATGGTGCTCCGACGTTTATTACGCTTCCGGATCGACTCGATCAGGAGCATATCGTTTCGCTCAAACTGGCCTCTGACTGGAAACGTTCGGCCACAAGTTTGACTCGTGGAGAATCTCCGCATGTCTACGTCGCGGAAAATTTCGACGAGTTGGTCGACAGTCCCATCGTGGCTGGAAACATCCAGGTTTATCCCTTCGAAGTCGGCGGTATCCAACATCAGTTGGTCAACATTGGCGAACAGGGAATGTGGGACGGAGCGACAGCGGCTTCTGATCTGACAAAGGTCGTTGAGGCTCATCAGAAGATGTGGGGAACCGTGCCATACGATCGATACCTTTTCCTGAACGTACTAAGCGGTGGCGGAGGAGGCTTGGAGCACAACAACAGCACTCTGGTGATCTCCAGTCGTTGGTCGTACCGCGAAACGAGCCGCTACAAGAGTTGGCTGAGCCTTTGCAGCCATGAGTTCTTTCACACCTGGAACGTTCGTCGCCTGCGTCCCAAACCGTTGATGAAGTACGACTACGAGAATGAAGTTTACACCGATGGTTTGTGGATTGCTGAAGGAATCACCAGCTACTACCAGGACCTGGCACTGGTTCGCGCCGGCATCATTTCAAAGAGCAAGTTCATGTCCGGGCTCAGCAGCGAGATCGAATCGGTGCAGCGAACCGACGGCCGCAAGTTTCAGTCGCTGCGAGACAGTTCGTTCGATACGTGGATCAAGTTTTACCGACCGGATGAGAATTCTCGCAATACGCGGATCAGCTATTACGCGAAGGGCGCTGTGGTTGCGTTTTTGCTGGACATGAAAATTCGTTCGCTGACCGAGAACAAGAAAAGCCTCGATGATGTGATGCGAAAGATGTATCGACGCTACTCGAAGAAAGGCTTCACGGCGAAAAACTTTCGCAGTGTTGCCAGCCAGGTCGCCGGCGAAAAACTTGACGACTGGTTCGCCAACGCGATCGATTCGACGAACGAGTTGGAATATGACTCCAGCCTGACTTTCATGGGCATCAAGATCCCGGAATCAGCGATCGAATCGGACGAAAAACCCCAGCCCAATCCGTCAAGCGGCGGGACGCCGACGATCGGAGCATCGTTCTCTGGCAACCAGATTTCGCGCGTCGATCCGGATTCTCAAGCCTGGCAATTGGGTCTGGCTTCCGGCGATGAAGTGCTGGCAATCAATGGCTTCCGCCTCGCGGGTTCTTTCACAGAACGGCTTCGACAATATGAAATCGGAGACCGTATCGAGCTGTTGATTTCACGTGACGAGCGACTGTTTTCCGAAACGGTCACTTTGGAACGACGGGTTAGAAAAAGCTGGTCGATTGGTTGGGTTTCGAGCCCTTCAGATGAACAAAAGCAACGAATCGATTCATGGTTGGAGATCGAGCCACCAGAATCCGATAAAGAAAAAGAGGCCAAAAGCGACGAAGAGTCTGTGGGCCAAACGTCCGACGACGCTGCGAAAAAGAAAAAGAAGCGCCGCCGCAAAAAGCCTAACAAGTCCTGATGCCCACTACCATTTTTCGGATGTGAAATCACAATTTCGCGTCGGACGGTCATCTCTCTTCTAACTACTTTCCTGGAAGATGTTGCGCCATGAATATGGCTACGAACAATTCAATACGGGTGAAAACCGGGAGCCCTGTTTGTTGCCTTGCACGCTTCACTGGTGCGTTGGTTTTAGCGTTAAGCCTTTCCTGCACGGTGTTCGGCCAACTTTACATCAGTTCGGGGCAAAGCTATCCACCGAAGCCAGCCAAGCTCGCTAACGACGACGCTGCATCGAAGGAAGCTGTTACGCCTGAGGAAGCCCAGCGGCTTTACAATCGCCCAAAGACAAACCCGCCGCCGAAGTTCGATCCCAAAAGTAAGTGGCCCAGAATTGCAGGTGAGTTTGAAGAGCAGAACGCGATTCTGATCAGCGTGAGCGAACTTCTGCCGCAGCACGGCGGTGTGCTAAAACGAATCGCAGAGCTGACCGAGAATCATGTGCCTCTCGTAATTCTGTTCAACGATTCGAAACAGGTGCTGGAGGCGGTCAAGGTATTGAGAGACTCGAAGCAGAGCCTTTCACATATCAGCTTTCTGCACTTCAAGCTTGATACTGTTTGGCTGCGTGATTTCGGACCGGTGTTGGCTGAAAAAGAAAACGGCGTGATGTCGATCGACTTTTTCTACAACGGCCAGCGACCCACCGATGACCATTTTCCTCGCGATTGGGCGAAACTGACTGCGGCAGAACACAACTCGGTTCCCTGGACCATTCAGGGCGGCAACTTGCTGTGCAACGGCATCGGCCTGGCACTCACCACGACGAGAATCTTTGACGACAACAAAGTCATTTTCAAACGTCGTCCGGGCGTAAACATCGAGCAGGAACAGCAGAAATTCGTACTCAACGAATTCAAACAGTACACCAACTTGAAACATATCGAGGTGCTGCTTCCGCTGCAGAACGAGAAAACAAAACACGTCGACATGTTCGCGACTTTCGTCAACAGCAAAGAAGTGCTAGTTGCCAAGGTCGACCCGCGACTCGATCCGGTCAACGCTCGAATTCTGGACTACAACGCGAAGAAGCTTCAACGGATTCAAATCGACGGCAAGCCTTTGACCGTGCATCGAATTCCAATTCCCGTTCGTCGCGGGACGTCATGGAGCCCCTATACCAACGTGATCGTCGCCAACAGGTTGATCATGATGCCGGTGATGCAAACTGATGATCGAGCCACGATGCGTGACGCCATTGAAGTCTATCGGAACACGTTTCCGAACCACCGCATTGCGACAGTGGACATCACGACGATGGCCAAATTGCAGGGCGCGTTGCACTGCATGTCGATCCATGTGCCCTCGTACGTTCCGCTGCCGGATGACAAACTGGTCTCCTATCAGCGGGCCGTCGATTGGGCAAAGAAACAGGAAGCAAAAAAGTAGTCAGCCGCATGTCGGCTGACCATCCCCTCTTACTCGCCGGTGACTCGGTGGAGCAGACTTGCGATTCGATTCGCCAGTCCGCCGCTTTCCCGTCGGTTGGCTTTTTCCTGCTCCTCTTTGTCGTGCAGCTCCTTGAGGTGTTCACGCATGGCACGGATTCGCGTGTCAGCCACGTTGGCTTCTCGCGGTTCTCCAAGTCGCTCTTCGAGGTCCGCTTTGAGACGTTTAAGTTCCACTCGTTGACGTGATATCTCAGCCCGTTCGCGCGAAGTCTCCAGCTGCATTTCAGCAAGCTTCCGTTCGGACTGCTGCTGTTCCGCTTCGGTTAGTGAACCCGCGGACGGTCGGTTTTGCTGCTCACGTAGCGACGCAGCGTCCGCCTGAGCCGAATTGAGTTGAGTTTGCAGAGACCCAATTTGGTTGCGTAAATCTTCGACGACCGCGACAGGAACCGTTTCGCCTTCGCTGGTTTTCGCATCGATCACTCGCTGAAGAGCGGCGTTGGATTCTTGCTGTGAGGCACGGGCTTCGTCCAGCAGTTTCCTCAGCTGTTGAACTTCGGCTTCTGTTTCCGATTCACGCTGCGTGACGCGGCTTTCGAGTTCCGAGACCCATTTTTCGATTTGCTTTCGCTCCTCCTGCTCGTCCTGCGTTGCCTGGTCGGCACTGCGAAGCAACTCTTCCATGTCCCGAGCTCGAACGTCAGATCGCTTCAGTTCCTGCAGCAGTTCCTCGAGTCTCGAAACCAGCTTCACGGTCTGCTCACGACTTAGTACTTCGGCGTCTTGCGATGACGGACTGGTGCTTCGCTTGGCCAGCTCGAATCGAAGCTGTTCGTTCTCCATTCGCAGCGCACGAACTTCATCCGCAGAGACGAATTCGTCGTTAAACTCTGGTGCTGCGAAACCATACGGAACATCCCCAGTTTCGTCTTCAAAGTCGGCGTCAATATCGTAGACGAAGTCGATTGAAGTATTCTCGGGAGCTGCGACATCCGTTTCAGAAGCTGCAACTGGTGACGATTCCTCGCTGGCCTCAACGGGAGGAGTCAGGTTGTCTTCCGTTATTGCTGATGCAGGTTCGGAGGGAACCTCTGCGACCGGCTCGACGGGTGCAGGTTCATCGAAGACAGGTTCGGCGGGAACTTCTGGCTCAACCGAAACCGTGGGAACCGTTGGCGTTGCGTTGGCGTCAACCCATTCGACAGGCACTGGACCGATCGCGTTTTCGCTTGGAGCTTGTGCTTCTTCTTCGGTCAGCAAAGGTTCGCCGGAAAGCTCTGGCTCAGCGCCGTTTGCCACGGGAGGTTCGAACGAAACTGGATCAGCAGGTTCCACCGCCTCCGATGTCTCCGTCGGTAACTCAGCCTGCGGAGGCTCGAACACCTCGGGCTGACCTTGTGGCTCAGATTGGGCGACAATTTGCGGCTCGGCAACTGGTTCCGTTTTGACTTCGACTTCGGCCTCCGGTTCCGGCGCGAGAGCAGCTTGCGCGCCTTCTTGTGAAAGCACGGCAGTAATCTCATGCTGGCCGATTTTCATCAGATCGCGTTCCCGCAACTCCGTCGGCTCGTTGATCGCTTGACCGTTCACAAACGTACAACCAGTGTTCCAATCGCGAACTTCCAGCCGACCGTCATCCTTGATCTCAAGAATACAGTGCAGTGACCGAACGCCCTCGCCGTCCAATTGAACTTTGCAATGGCCGCCAGAACCGATCAAAGCATTGGAGCTTGAATCCAGGCTGAACCAAATCGTTTCGCCACGCGACTTGACTGACAAATAGGGAAATGGGGGTGGTGTGTTACCCTGTTGATTCATGATTAGACCTCCACCGTCGATGTGGATCCTTCAAGGACAGCTTCGCGGATGCTTTCAACGGTGCAGTCACCGCTCAGCATCGAAGCAATTTTTTCGTGGGTCGCATCGCCTTCACCCGTGTGAATCCCGACAACGCGGACCTGACTCAATAGTTCTGCAAATTCTTCGAGTAAAGCTTGCGACTCGTCACCGACTTCAACAAGCAAAACATCGGGCCGCGTTCGGCGAAGCAACAACTTCAAACCGGCCGAATCACGGACCAGCTTTCCGGCCACATGTTCAGGCGACTGTTGATAGAAAGAACGCACTTTTAACGCCTGCTCTCCATCGGCAATCACGCCAAAGACTTTGGTTTTCACATCCAGCGAGACTTTCTCTATCAGCTCTGCCATTTCGAACCCATGAGCAACGCGTATCGCTTCTTCTTCGGACCACCCAAGCCCTTTCGCGATTTGAGCAACGCTGACTGGTTCAGAAACCAGATTCATCAGCTTCATGTGGCGACCCGAAAGGCCGGCACGATCAAGGTTCTGGCCGCGAATTGCTTTTCGAGCATAGCCCTCGCTAGCCGCACATTCTGGCAACTGGCCAGATTCACAAATCAGTGCACTCTCAACCAGCAGCGAAAGCAAACTTGAGTCGAGCGGCAGTTTCTTGAACAGATGTGGTGGACTCACTTCGCGGTCAAACCGAAACTGGTTGACTTGCGTGGTAAAGCAAATTCGCAGCAGAATCGCGGCTTGAAGTCGCAGCAGTTTTTTCAGCAGTCTCGGATCCAGTACTTTGCTGTCCAGTAATCCGAGCAGTCCGTCGATCTCACTTCCGCGCCTTCCGGCAATCGTGAACTTGATAACAGGAGCCAATTCGGCAAGCGACTCTGGCATTTTGCTGGACACAAAATCGGGATCGAGCCCTGACGCGGTAACCGCCTGGATTCGGCCGCGGTCGACGTAGACGCATACGCGGCAACTTTCGTTTTCAACTGTCAGCATTCCGCACTTGCTGCCGTTGTTGAGCAAGTCAATGATTTCACGCAACCCGAAACAGCCAAACGTGCCCGTCAAATCGCTTTCACCCAGCTCATCGATGACTTCCGGAACGGAACTGCCGTCGGACTGCGACTGCACCACCATGACGCCGGTATCGATGGCGTTTTCGATCGTCGCGATCAGTGCTTCGGGCGTGTACGGTTTGGGAAGCATGTCGACAACGTTGTCGCAATCGACGTACTCGACATAGGCTTTCTTTCTCAGCGTCGAACTCGCGACGACGGGAATCGTTGCGGTTTCCGGATTCGAGAGAAGCTCGCAAGCGACTTCGTAGCCGGTCTTCCCAGGCAATTGGTGATCGAGAATAATCAGATCAGGACGATCCAAGATTGCCGTTTCGACGCCTTCTTCAGCGGTCGGTGCGACCAGCACGCGATAGCCGTGCGCGCTGAGTTCTTTGTCGCACAGCCGACGGATGGTCGTGCTGTCGTCGATAACCAGTACTGTTTTTTCTGACATATCTATTCCTGACAAGTTGCCAAAGTGAGTCCAAGTTTTTCAAGCTGTTGTTGAAACTGCTGTTTCGAAACAGGCTTGTTGATAAATCCACGAGCTCCGTACTCCAGTGCCTGCTGACGAAAGCCAGCGTCGTCGCGGCTGCTAACCACGATGACAGGAGCACTGCAGTAGCTGCCGTTTCGAATGTCGGCCAACAACTCCAGTCCGCCCAGTCGCGGCATGTCGAGGTCGGTCACCACAAGTTCGAAATTGGAACGGTGAAGTGTTTCGATTGCGTCCAGCCCATCGCCGGCTTCGACTACAGCGAAACCGTTGGACTTGAGAAGTTTTGAAATGTGTTTTCGTGCCGTGATCGAATCGTCGACCACCAGTGCTTTGAGCCGGCTGTCATCGGTGGCGTCAGTGCGTGCATCGACGTCGGACTCGGCGATGCAATAGTCCGCCACGCTTTCAGTTTCGAGCAACAGGACTTTCTCGCCAGAACCGGACAGCGTGATGCCGCAAAAAAGTGGGTGATTGCGAAGCATCGGCGGCAGTCCGCGAACGACGACTTCTTCCGGACCCAGCAATTCGTCGACTGAGATCGCGATTCGTGATTCCTTGGAGTCTCCCGACAAACCGGAGCACTTGACGACCAACACGTTGTTGGATTGCCGGTCACGCTTGTTTGAAAATGCCAGTTTGGCAAGCGAATCAAATCCGTCGCGGGACTTTTTCGCCGCAACGACAGACTGCATCGGCAATGCGTAGAGCTGTTCGTGAGAGCGGAACACCATCACATGCTCAATTCCGGTTCGGCGCGGAATCAGCAACCGAATCGTGGTGCCTTTTCCTGTCACAGATTCGACTTCGATTCGACCTCGCATCTGTTCAAGGGTCGTCGCGACAACATCCATACCGACGCCGCGACCAGAAATTTCACTGGCGGTTTGCTTCGTTGAAAATCCGGGATGAAAGATCAAATTGGCAAGCTCAGCGTTGGTTGTCTGATGATTGGCAGCGATCAGCCCTTTCTCGATTCCGCGTTGGCGAATGGCTTCGTAGTTGACGCCGTTTCCATCGTCGCGAACTTCGATTACCAGCAGTTGGGCGCTTGCGGAAGCTTCCAACGTAATCGTTCCGGCTTCGTCTTTTCCGGCAGCAGCACGATCGTAAGGCGACTGAATTCCATGTGAAACGCTGTTACGTACGACGTGCAACAAGGATTCGTAAAGCCGTTCCTGGACTTCCTGCTCCAGCCCCGTGTTCTCTCCAGCAACTTTCACGCGGACCTGCTTTTTTTCCTTTTTCGCGGCATCGCGAGCAGCTCGTTGCAAACGACCGAACAGCCCCGAAACCGGGACGCGTCTGAGGTGCATCAGTTCCTGGCGGAAGTCACGAATGAAACGCGTGATGGCTGCGTTGTCATTGGCAACAGGTTTTTGCAGGGCTCGAAATCCGCGGCCAACGGCTTCGATGTCTTTGGAAACCTCGCCCACGACCGAATTGTTCGAGTGGTGCTCAGCCTGTTCTTCGACAATGCTTAAACGTGTCGAACAACGTGACAATTCGCTGTACAAAAGGTCGAATTCCGAAGCGTTGTTTTCACGTCGATTGCGGAGGACAACCAACTCGGCGAGCATGTCCATCAGTCGATCCAACTGCGCGGCGCGAATGCGAATCGACGAGTTGTCGTTGGAAGCAAAGCTGGTTGGCGAAGGCGTTTCGGAATTCGACGCGGATACCGGCGAGACCATACTTGCGTTGGGTACGGTAGCGAACTGAGCAGGCTGTGGGTCAGGTGTTCGATGGATTTGAGTTTGCTGCTGGGTCGCGGCAAGCTTCGCGGAAACAGGCTCGGACTCCGGGTTTAGCAAGTCCATTTCTTTGCGGACAAAGTCGATCGCTTCGAACAGAGTTTCCGGGTTCACGTGGGCGTTTCCGGAGAAAATCTCTTCGAGTGAGTTCTCGAGGTTGTGTAGATGAGACGCAAGTCCCGCCAGTCCAACCGTCGCGGACGCTCCTTTGAGCGTATGAAGTTCGCGGCAGAAAGCGCGAATCGATTCCTTGTCGCTCGGCGACGCATCCAGGCTCAGCGCGGCAGCTTCCATCGCGGCGACGCATCGAAGCGAGTCATCCAGATAGGCGTCAAGCATCTCACGGTCGGCGCGAAGCTCTTCTCTTGCTGCTTCGTCGACATCTGTCTCTTGTGCCGGTTCAGAATCTGATTCGACAGGTGCAACCGGCTCGTTTTCCACAGCTGTTGGTTCGGACTCGGAAACTGTTTCCACAATCGGGTTTGGATTTGGTTCCGGACTGACTGGCTGTTTTGAAGCACCCGTCATGGCGCCCAACAGCATCCCGATCTCATTTTCCAACAGAGCCGAAGTTTGAATTTCGTCGCCTTCATCCGCAGTCAGTGCCGATGGCAGTTCAGTTTCGTAAGGCGATTCGACGGAAAACGTTGGAGCAGGCTCACTTTCCAGCGACAAACCTGTGCCCCAAGAACCTTCGGTCATGATGAAGTAGTCTGACCAGGCTTCGTTCGCAAGCTCGATCATATGATCAATTTTTGGGTTTGTTTCCTGAGTTGCGATGCCATTTTCAAGTTCGCCAAGATGACTTTCGACAAAGTCCATCATCTCGTCAACGATTTCAGTGTCGTCCGGATAGCGGTTCAGCCACACCGCGGAAACGTCTGCCAGACGTGCCAGTTGATCCGCACCTCTCGACAGTTCTTCTTTGCCGACAGTCCTGCTGACGTGGGCAAATTCCGTCAGTTCCAACGCAAGTTTTTCCAGCGCATTTTCATCGCGAACGATTGCAGTCGTCATCGATTCCCGGATCGGCGCCCAGGCGTTTTCAAGTTGTTCAGCGACGTTGTTCATCGATTTCATCCTTACTGCACACTGTGAGCGTTGGATACTGGTTCGCCACCAAAGCGAGTAAACGTCGATTCAATTTTCGCGCTAAGATCTCCGAACGATTTCGCTTTCCAATTCGCTCCCTGAGCCCGACTGCGATTGATGCGTGCCGTTTCAGCAGTTCGCTGCAACGTTTCGACAATATCCTGAGTCAGCTTCATTTGCTCATCGGAGTTCAACGTGATCTCATTGAGTCCGCTGTTCGATGCGGTTGATGCCTTGCAGATGTTTTCCAACACCTCAAGGGATCGAGTCACGCGGTCGAAGACCTGGCCAAGCTGAGTTTGCTCTCCGGTGGTCATCGTCAACGACTGAGCAGTTTCCAGTTGAATCAGTTCCAGCCGAGCCGTAATATCGGAGACAGCCTGAGCCGACTGTTCCGAGAGGGCACGAACTTCCTCCGCGACCAATGCAAAACCGCGGCCATGTTCTCCCGCTCTGACGGACTCGATCGAAGCGTTCAACGCCAACAAGTCAGTTCGCGATGACAGGTTTCCAATCGTCTGCAAGATGGACTCGACCTCACGGGCATGCTGGCCCAGAGCCTGTAGTTTCCGTTCACGAAGCGAAGATTGTTTTTTGACTTCCTGAACTTCGTCCGCCAGCGTGGCGACCTGACTCAGCCCCATTTCGGCGGCCGTCCGGGTAGCCTTGCAAGCCTCTTGCGTGCGAATCGCATGGCCACAAATCGATCCAACGCGATCGGCAAGTTGCTCGGCAAGCGTGTTCGTTTTCTCAAATGCTTCGGACTGCGATTCAGAACCGGTAACCAGTTCCTCCGTCGTGCGAGAGATCTCGAGCCCACAGCCCAGAATCACGCCAAGCTCCGAACCAACGTCAGACTGAAATCGGCGGAAAACGCGTTTGAGCTGTTGCAGGCAGGTTAGCGGCTGGCCGTCGGGACCAACCGACGAGTGCCCGTCCATGCCGGCCAGAAACCCTTGGATGGCTCTGAATTGTGCTTCGATCGAAGGTGCGGCTTCGTATTCCTTGCGAATTTCAGCGCGAGCAACAGAAACGGCTTCTGCGATCTCAATTTCATGCTGACGTTCACGCGTCGCGTTCTCACGACGCAAGTCGCCCATCTTTCTGCCCAGCGCGTTGAACTCATGGATCATCGTTTTTTCAAAATGATCCCGCTGCGGATCTCTGGCCTGCCTGACGACCGAGTCAAAGCTGGTCTGGACCGTCATCCACGAAAAGACTGACGAGCCAAAGAACACCAACACTCCGCTGGCTGCAAAAACCGCGGTCATGACCAGCGAGGTTTGACTGAACGCGGACGCAAGAAGCACTCCCGCGATGACGGAAACGATCGTGTTAACAATTTGTATGACAGTTAAACGCATGTCTGCTACATCCAGTTACAGGTAAGTTGCGGCTGGTTTTGGTCGCTTGATTGCCAGTACATTTCCAGCAGTCGCGACGCATACTGTTGAGTCGCGACCGGATCGAGGATTTGTAAAACGCGATTGTTCCACGATGCTGATCCATGGATGACTCTCGACCACGGATCACTCTGATCGGAATACGTGGAGATCGAAATCTCCAGCTCGGCAAGGGTCGCGGCTTCGTCAATCAGCAAACCCCAAGGGCCTTGTGGGCTGAGCAAAATCGCAAGTTGCTGTTCGGCATCGGCGGAGGTGTCGTACTGGATGCTCGAAAGCGCTCGTAGGCTGACGACGGGCAGGAATTCGTTCTGCAGGTGGCAAACGCCTTTCAAACTCGCGTCCGCGTGCGGAAGAGTCGCGATGTCCGGTCGTGGCACGATGCTTCGCACGGCCAGCGCGTTGATGCCGAACCAGTTTTCACCGCTGCGAAAAACACAGCAGCGTCCTTTGTCGTCGAGGATTGAATTGTTCATGGTGGTACCGCCTGGTATTGTCCGAGAGTCTAGGACAACTGGGTTTCAACGACGCTCAACAGGTCGTTGTCATTGACTGGCTTTTGAAGATAGGCACCCATTTCACGCCCCAGCATCTCGAGTGCTCTTGAGTTTTCAGTTGTGAGAAACACAATCGGTATGTCCTGGTAGACTGGATCTTCCCGCGACATTCGCTCACAGAATCCGTAGCCGTCCAGGCCTGGCATGTTGACGTCCAATACAATCAAAGCAGGGTTTTCCGCCAACTTCGTCAGCGCTTCTTCTCCGTCACGCGCGACGATCACGGAATAACCGGCCTCGGTAAGTATTCGCTTGACGGCCAGACGGATTGTCTGACAGTCATCTACGACCAAAATGGTGGACATTGTCATGGAGGGTATCCTTTTGAAACTCGCCCTGCGGAATCTACAAAGCTCGAAAAAGGATAAGTCGGCACCTGTAGTTTGCCGCTCATTTCTCACCGCTGCCGAAAAAAACAGCGGTCAGGCACCGTCGCAACCGTCGAGCATCAGATTCATTTTGAACACTTTTTTCAAAATTCGATTTGCCAGACCGCCATTCGCAACCTAGCGGATCCCGAAAGGTCTCACGCCACTGTGCGTCGCGTTACGATTCCGCATAATGGATACCCCGCAACGAACCCCCTCGATAAATAAATCATGATCAACGAGTCAGAAATCAGACTGCTGAGCGAGCGCAAGATCAGCCTGAAAACACTCAGCGGCTACCGCAAACATTTCCGCGTGCCCGCCAAGGGCGACACCGTTTCGGAAAAGTTCCTTGCCGATCTGGCGGAAGCGGATCTCAATGAAGACCTCGACAACATGTTCTCGAGCCTCCGGTCAGGCTTCGGTTTCAAACGAAAGCAGCTTACTGCGACGGAACCGATCGGCAATTTTGGCGAAGTCGCGACGCCAGGATTTACTTACGAAGTTTCCGTTTCGACGATCGAAGACGAACCTGCGAATGTTCTCTGGCGTCGTGCGATCTCCCGAATCGCGGATGCCGACGTGGTGACCTGTCCCGAGTTTGAAAAAACGTTTGGCAAACAGTTCAACATCCTTGAACTGGTGCTTGAAAAACCAATCGATGTTGAAGACGTCATCGATGAAGTTGAAGATTGTGATGATCCGGATGTCAAAGTGGACTACGAGAAAGACGCGTC